>NZ_RKMA01000009.1:0-3703 GCF_003797085.1 Rhodococcus sp. WS3 | reverse complement strand
AAGGACATGTCGAGCACCTGCTCACCAAACTCGGATTCACATCCCGCGCACAGATCGCAGCGTGGGTAGTGGAGCAGACACAAAACGATCGGTAACGACAAGTGGCACTGTGTACTCCACAGCGGGAACACGATCCGGCTGCGCGCCCACCGGCTTCGACCTCGGTGCCAGCCAGGGTTCAGACTCGCTGCAGCGCAACGCCCTACCCAAGGCGGTTTGCGCTACGACCTCAAGGCACACACGGGCCAAGGTAGGCTTCTTGGCATGGCGAAGCGAATTGCGGCCGGGAGGTCGGACAGCGCTCCCGCACCAATCGAACTGCTCGAAGGTGAATCAGCGAAACTTTCAACCAAGTCCGCGGGAGCCAATGCTGCGCCACCCACGACAACGCCGAACCGGCCCGCCCGAGTCTCGCTGCGCGATGCGCAGCGAGCGGTAACCCGGACCCGGCTGATGGCCGGCGCTATGGATGTTTTTGCAGATACGACGTACCCCGCGGCGACTGTTGACGAGATCGCGATCGCGGCGGGTGTCGGTCGGGCGACGTTCTATCTTCACTTTCGCAGCAAACTTGATCTCCTGCAGGCGATCATGACCGATGCGACACCCGAGATCTTGTCATACTTCGAGCGGGCCGATCTAGCGTTCGCCACCGGAGATACAGCGGGCGTCGAAGCCTGGGTCCGCGACGGATTGACGTACTTCGAGAAAAATCGAACCTTGATGTTCGTACTCGATGAGGTCCTCGCGACCGAGCGAGCCGAGTACACAACCTTGTTCAACACCCCAGTCGAGTTCAGCGACTGCATGCCGTTGCTCATGTCGAACTGGCCGTCCGAACGTCGATCCGAGGCGAGCGCACGAATCCGCCTGATGGCCTTGATGCTCAATCGGACATGGCTGTCCTCATCCGGGCTAACCAACGACCAACTCGTGAAAATGCTCGCTGATATCTGCGTGAAAGCTGTCTGTCCGCCCACCGTGCCCCCGGCCACGACAGCAGGTCACGAAGCCTGATTTCTTCCCAAGGATCCTAGAACTTCATTGCGAGATGCAGGCATAACCGGTTTCACTAACTTATCACCGGATGCGCACGAGCAATCCAAACTGAAGGGCTTGGCGGCGGCTTACGCCCTGCCTGTACTTATTTGTCAGTACAACGATCGTCGACGCGATCGCCTAGAGGCGGGGCTTCAGGACTGACCTACGCTCACTGACTGGTGTCCGTGCAGTCGACACCGCCGACCGTCAGCTTGCAGCGGCGATAGCGGAGTGTCCGCGTCTTCCTTTGTGCGACTGCGCGCGATGTATCACCTCCGCCCGAAGCCCCGTCAGCCCAATTGGTATGGGAACGAAACGCATCGGGCGAAAAGTCCGCTCCATGCAAGCATTCCGATGAGTTGCGAAAACGCATTGTCTTCTTGGTAGACAGGTCGTACAGTCTTTCTAACAAGGCATGGTTGATCGGGCGTTGCCTTCATGGCGACCGCCCAGGAAGGGTGGGTCAAATGCCCAAGTCAAAAACTCGTTCCACGCTCCCCCGCAGTAACGTCGCCATTCATCAGATGGTCAACACGGGCGATTGCGTCGCTCCTGAAGGACGGCCACTTGCCCAGTGCCTCAACGAGGTCCAGCGGTGGATCGCGTGGTGAGCACCGACGAACCGAAAGTTCGGGTCGATCCAACCAACGCCGAGCTGACAGTCGAGGAGCTGGCGATCACGCAGGAACTCGTCCGCTCGGCTCGTGCCCGCGGCGTCGCGATGACCGGACCGCACGGGATACTGAAGGCGTTGACCAAGACGGTGATCGAGACCGCGTTGGACGAGGAGATGATCGAGCACCTCGGCTACAGCAAGCATGACCCCACCGGCCGCGACAGCGGAAACTCCCGCAACGGCACCCGTGTCAAGACGGTACTGACCGACAACGTCGGCCCCGTCAAAATCGACGTCCCGCGGGACCGCGACGGCACTTTCGACCCGGCCATCCTCAAGAAAGGTCAACGACGCCTAGGCGGGGTCGACACGATCGTGCTGTCGTTGGTCGCCAAAGGACTGACCGCCGGAGAGGTCTCTGCCCACTTCGAGGAGATCTACGGTGCGTCGCTGTCGAAGGACACCATCTCCAAGATTACCGACCGGGGCCTTACCGAGATGGCCGACTGGGCCGCCCGTCCCCTCGAGAAGGTCTACGCCGCGGTGTTCATCGACGCGGTCTACGTCAAAGTCCGCGATGGGCAGGTCGCCAACCAGCCCTTCTATGCTGCGATCGGTGTCGACCTGGCCGGACACAAAGACGTCCTCGGCCTGTGGGCGGGTACCGGAGCTGGGGAATCAGCGCAGTTCTGGATGCAGGTTCTGACCGAACTGAAGAACCGCTGCATCGAGGACGTGTTCTTCATTGTCTGTGACAGCCTCAAGGGACTCCCGGACTCGGTCGGAGCGGTCTTCCCCCAAACAACAGTCCAGACGTGTGTGATCCATCTGATCCGGAACACGTTCAAACACGCCTCGAAAAAGTTCTGGGGTGAGATCGCCGAGGACCTCAAGCCGATCTACCGGGCCCCGTCGCGGGAGGTCGCGTGGGCGGCGTTCGAGAAGTTCGAGGACAAGTGGGGCAAGACCTACCCAGCGATTGGCCAACGGTGGCGCAACGCTTGGGAACAGTTCGTGCCGTTTCTGGATTTCGACGTCGAGATCCGAACAGTGCTGTGCAGCACCAACGCGATCGAGAGCTTGAACGCGCGCTATCGGCGTGCGGTCACCGTCCACGGACACTTCCCGACGGAGCAGGCCGCGTTGAAGTTCCTGTACTTGGTCACCAGGTCGCTGGATCCTAAGGGAACTGGTCAGCAACGATGGACCATGCGCTGGCAGCCGGCGCTAAACGCGTTCGCGATCACGTTCGGTGACCGCATGCCCACCACAGCTCGTCAACAGCAGATCCAATCCGAAGAACCTGAAATGAGACCTACCAGCTACCCCTTTTCTCGGACAGACCCATGCCAGGCGCGAAGTAGTTACCTGCATCCAGAAGGGGCACAAATACGGCGGTGACTCGTCGTAGCGGCGCACGAGGAGTGGCCCTGCCGTGCCGATCGGGAATATCGCAGCCGAATTCGTCGCACTGGTGTTGGGTGACGTTGAGCAGAACGACACGAATGCCCAGACTGTCTCACCCCCGAAAGAAGTTGCCGCCGGCACCGTGCAATCCGGGTAGTCGTGGTTGTAGACACACATCCAGGAGCTGGCACCGACCTTCTACTTCAAGCGAAATTCCACGCAGTCTCACAAGGTGGTGTGAATCCCCAAGGTGGCAGTTCCCGAAGGCTCAATGGTTCTGGACTGTGAATCATGTTGTCCACCAGCCAATGAGGAAGCAAGACCTGTCACACTGCCAGCAAGAACTGCAGAGCCGCTTCGTCGACAGACCCTGAATCTCACGGGGAACCCTCCCCTGCGCTCCTGGTCCGTGCTTCGACCCACCGCCGCGAAGATGCTCCTCTCGTCGCCGGCACAGAGCTCCCCCGAAGCATTTCACCGTGAAGTGCATTCTTCCGGCGCGCTATCCCATGTTCTGCCGTGCCGCTTCATCAATCGATAGCCGCTGGTTACCACCGGACGACCCAGCCGCGAATATTTCCCGTGGGTTATCCACAAGCATGGTCTCGATATCTCGTGGCGTGACGCCCGCGTCCAACA
>NZ_RKMA01000008.1:0-5493 GCF_003797085.1 Rhodococcus sp. WS3 | reverse complement strand
CCCGGACAGGTCCTTCAACGAACCCATGAGTCGACCCATCGGGGTACGGGCTCCGGCAACAATCACAGAACTGGTCACGATTTCCTCCGGCTGCAAAAAGAGACATAGTCTTCGGGCGCACGTGGTATACGAGCCAAGTCACATCCCGACGTGTACTACTTAAACGGTAGCGCTACCGTGAACGGTATGACACAGACCTCCCCCAGTCCCGCTCTCGCAGCGCTGTCCTCCGACCTCGTCGTCGCCATCGACCACGTCGGAATTGCCGTTCCCGACCTCGATGTCGCCATCGAGTGGTACACCCAGCACCTGGGCATGGTCTCGACTCACGAAGAGGTCAACGAAGCACAGGGCGTGCGCGAAGCCATGCTCTCCGTCGTCGGTGCGCCCGCCGGCTCCACGGCCGTTCAGTTGCTCGCACCTCTCGACGAGAACTCGACTATCGCCAAGTTCATCGACCGCAGCGGCCCCGGACTGCAGCAGCTCGCTTACCGCGTCACCGACATCGAAGCTATTTCCGACGAGCTCCGTGCACGCGGCGTCCGGTTGCTCTACGACGCACCGAGGCGCGGCACCGCGAACTCACGCATCAACTTCATCCACCCGAAGGACGCCGGCGGTGTACTCGTCGAACTGGTCGAACCGGCCGCGTCGCACTAGTAGGCCCGACTCCTGCAGATATGCCAGGTAGATTGTCGCCATGGCATACGAGCAGGACCGCGGTTCCATTCAACTTCCGTTTCAGATCGCACGGAAGGGATACGACCGCGACGAGGTACGCAACTACTTCGAGCGATTCGACGTAGAACTGCGTGTGACGGCTGCGGATCGCGATGCCGCAGCCGCGCAAGCCCGTGACCTTGCCAAGCAGTTGGACGATGCCCGCGACGACATCGACGATCTCCGTAAGGACGTCGACCGCCTGTCCGTTCCGCCCACCACTGCGGAGGGCATGAGCGATCGCATCAGCCGCATGCTCCGACTGGCGTCCGACGAAGCATCCGAGGTTCGTGCCAAGGCCGAGGCCGACGCAGCAGAGATGACCTCCATCGCCGAACAGGACGGCGCCCGCCTACGCGGGCACTACGAGTCGTTGATCGCGGAGCTCGACGACCGTCGCAACGCGATGGAAACCATGCACGAGCAGACCATGTTGCAGGCCAAGACCGAAGCGGCGCGCATCGTCGAAGCCGCGCAGGCCGAGCGCGACCGTCTGGCCGCCGAATCCGAGGCGAAGCGAACTCAGATTCGCGAAGATTTCGACATCTCGATGGCGGAACGACGCGCCAAGGTTGTTGCCGCAGTCGACGAACTCGAAGCATCAAGCAAGGCAGAAGCCGAACGACGATTGACCGACGCCACGCGCGAAGCGCAGCGTCGTCTACAGGCTGCGACAGATCAGTCCGAGCGAAAGATCGCTCACGCCAAGGAACTTGCCGAAGAACTGCGCGTTCTACGTGGACGCATCCTTGCGCAACTCCTGGGAATCCGAGGTCAGCTCGATTCGGTGCCCGCGATGCTCGCCTCCGTCAACCGTGAGAGCGAATTGCTCGACGCTCCGACCACTCCGCCGTCCTCGGAATTCACCGACGACGAGTACGAGGAAACGAGCTACACAGAATCCGAACCGGAAACTGACGACTCGGATGACGTCGAAAACACCAACACAGCCGAAATCGACACCCGCGAGGTCGAACAGCGGGCGCAGTCCCGAAACTGATCCGTCACGACCACCGTCTGGTCAGGCCGCGGGTGCCGCGGCCTGACCAGCATCCGGTATGCCAATGCCGACGCTCCGCGGCCCCACCGGGCTCCGACGGCCACGTCACCACATGCGCAACTCCCGGCCTGATGTCGTGGTCACAGCCGGGGCATCGATAGAACTTCGTGGCATTGGCTCCCGGAATCGGCCGAACCATGTACAGCTCGCCGCCCGGACCGGGCTCCTCCCGGACCACTGCCCCGCCAAAAAGCACACCACGCGGTTCATCCGAAGCCGGACCTCGTCGACTGTCAGTACGACGAGATTGTTTCGGCATCGGTTTCCGGCGAGGCATTAGAAAAGCCGGAACTCGGTGCTCTCGGTCCCACGCAACGCCTCGTAGTCGAGGACAAGGCAGCGAATCCCGCGGTCGGTTGCCAAAGTCTTGGCCTGCGGCTTGATCTGTTGCGCCGCAAACACTCCCGTTACCGGAGCGAGCAGCGGATCACGGTTGAGCAATTCGAGATAGCGCGTCAACTGCTCGACACCGTCGATCTCCCCGCGACGCTTGATCTCGACGGCAACCGAAGCACCATCGGCATCACGAACCAGAAGATCGACCGGCCCGATGGCCGTCATGTATTCGCGTCGTACCAAGGTGTAGCCCTTACCCAGCGTTTCGACATGCTCTGCGAGAAGCTCTTGCAGGTGCGCCTCGACGCCGTCCTTGATCAAACCAGGATCGATACCGAGTTCGTACGACGAATCATGTTCGACCTCTTCGAGGGTGATCCGCAGCTCTTCGCCGGCCTTGTTGGTCACGACCCACAGAATGTCGTCGCTGTCACCGGTGGTCTCGACCAACCAGCACGGCGGACTCATCCAGTTGAGCGGCTTATACGCCCGGTCATCGGCATGGATGCTGACGGAACCGTCCGCTTTGACCAACAGAAGGCGTCTGGCGGTAGGGAGATGGGAGGTCAATCGACCTACGTAGTCGACACGGCAACGAGCAATAACTAAGCGCACTGCACCACCCTAAGGGATCGGTGCGACTAGTCTCGACACACTATGCAGCCCAGCAATGTCCCGAGCGCGCCCCTAGGGTCGTGGCTGCTCGGATCCACAGACGAGAGTCCCCGCCGACGACGCGTTCGCGTCCAAGCCCTCCTCACTGCTCCGCTCCTGGTCACCAATCTGATCGGGTCTGCACTGGCCGTCGTTCTCATCGGAGTTGTTGTTCCAGGCCCGAGCATCATGCGATCGGAGTTCGCGTGGATCAACTTCATCGCAGTGCCGATATTCACTGGGTGTGTCTTCGTCGTCGGGTTGCTCTGGGGAACTACACGCCTCATCCATGATCTTCAGTGGGCAACGGACAACGTCCCGCCGACACCTGAGAATCAGCGTGCCGCGCTGCGTGGACCATGGCGATTGACCCGCGTTCAAGCCATCCTGTGGACGGTGGCATTGGCCACGTTCACCACGATGTACGGGATCGTCGACGCCAACACCATCCCGAAAGTGTTGTTCACCATAGCTTTCAGCGGAATCACGACCTGCGCGTTCTGCTATCTCCTCAGCGAGTTCGCACTTCGTCCCATCGCAGCCCGCGCCCTCGAATCCGGGACACCCCGCAAATCCGCGGTGCTCGGCATCACGGGGCGCACCATCCTGGTCTGGATGCTCGGCAGTGGAGTCCCTGTCACCGGTCTGATGTTGATCGCGATCTTCAGCTTCATCCGTCCAGCCTCCGGGCAGGCTCTCGCAATCGCCATCCTCGTAATCGGCGGAATCACTCTGTGCGTCGGACTCGGGCTGACCTATATCAACATTCGATCGGCTGCGGCGCCGATCCGATCCGTTCGGCGAGGTATGGAGCAAGTCACCCGCGGCGATCTGAGTGCTCACGTCGTTGTCTACGACGGTACCGAATTGGGCTTGCTCCAAACCGGTTTCAATCGTATGGCGGAAGGACTTCGGGAGCGTGAACGCATTCGCGACCTGTTCGGACGACACGTCGGGCATGAGGTTGCAGCCAACGCGATGCGTCAGAATCCCGAACTCGGCGGCGAGGAACGTGATGTATCGGTTCTCTTCGTCGACGTGATCGGTTCCACCACGATCGCCTCGACAAACACCCCCACCGCCGTTGTCGCACTCCTCAACAGGTTCTTCGACGTCATCGTCGACGAGGTCGACGGGCACGGCGGATTTGTCAACAAGTTCGAGGGCGACGCAGCACTTGCCATCTTCGGTGCGCCGAACCGGATCGACGACCACGCGGGCAGCGCACTCGCAGCGGCCAGACAGATCCAGATCCGTCTGTGCGCCGAAGTGCCTGAAATCAATGCCGGCATCGGCGTCGCGTCAGGTATCGCAGTTGCCGGAAATGTCGGTGCGCGTGAAAGATTCGAGTACACCGTGATCGGTGATCCTGTGAACGAGGCAGCCCGTCTCTCCGAGGTGGCCAAGACCGTACCGGGAAATCTGGCAGCGTCAGGCCGCGCTGTTGCGGCGGCACACAACAGCGAAGCCGACCAGTGGCAGATCACCGACAGCATCACACTGCGCGGTCGCCTCGAAGAGACAGAACTTGCGATTCCTCGTGAGCCGGCGGAAGGCCTCATATCAACCCCTGTTCCGCCGACGGACTGAATCCGGTTACGAGCCGAAAATGTCCCCCAGTTGATTCAGTATCGACGTTGACGGATCGGGTTCTGGGGATACCGGGCTGACCGTACTGTCACCGCTGGCGATGTTGAACTGACCGACGGTGGACACCGACTTCGCGGGCGTAACACCGAGACAAGTGTAAATACCGCTGCCACCATTCGAGCTCGGCCAGATCTTGGCTCCAGACGACGGGTTGTCGTTGCCGAACGACACATTCGAATACTTCACGCTCACATCCGGAATGTCGCCACACGTCTTGATCCCGGAGAACTTCTCGATGAAGCCGATAGTCGTGCTCTTCAGTCCACCGAATGCGGCCGGAGTGGACCATGACCCCATCTTTGTGACCACTCCGGTGGAATCATTGGTAATCGTTCCCGACCACGTTGTTGCCGTCGACGACGAACCCGACTTCGTGATGTCGAAGGAATATGCCGTTCCGCGCGAATAGGGAACATCAATGGCACAGGTGACACCATTGCCCCCGTCAGCGCCCGACCGACATTCCGAAGACAGCGGCACACCACCGGCACCGAACAGCGAGAAACGGACACCGGCGGTGCCGTTCGGGTGCGGCTGAATCCCCGAGTAGTAGCCGCCGCCCTTCTCAAATGTCTGATACTGCGCATAGTAGACATAATCGGATGACAACGGGGTGTCCACCGCAACCGTGTAATGGAAGCTGTCGATCGTTGCGACCGGCGTGCGGGGAGTCACGTCGTAGGAGATGAAATGCTGCGGGTTGCCAGCGGGTATCGACGACGCCCCAGGCGCGGCAGCACTCGCCACCCCGACAAGTGCACAGACGGATCCCACTGCAACTATTGATGCGCCTACCAGTCTTTTCATACCTGGAAACGTACACATCAAAAGAATTCACGAATACACGATTTGAGAAACAATTTCAGAATTCTCGAATATTTCCAGCGAACTCAGACATATAAGTACATTCGACTGTTCTATTTGCAATTAATGAATAGATATATCCGAATTCTTACATTCGATTACAAAACTACAATTGTCTGTATGTGAGCTTTATGTTTCGGGGACACGAAAAAGCCCCCCAACAATGTTGGGGGGCTTTCTCAAGTTGTGTTCGGCGGTGTCCTACTCTC
>NZ_RKMA01000007.1:0-12201 GCF_003797085.1 Rhodococcus sp. WS3 | reverse complement strand
ACTCGACAGGGTGTGGGAGAGTAGGACACCGCCGAACACAACTTGAGAAAGCCCCCCAACATTGTTGGGGGGCTTTTCTCGTTTCACCCCAAAAACCTGTATCGGTCACAAGTTTCACCAGTCGCAGTCCGCCATGGCAATGAACCTGCCACGGAACGTGCCATGCGTGGTTAGGCTCGGAGGAGGTTCCCGGCGCGGAGAGCGCGGGCCCTCACCAACGCATGAGTGATGACTTTGGAGGCTTCGATGACCGATATTCTCGACCGCACCAAAATTTATGTCGACGGATCCTGGATCGAATCGGCAGGTAGCGGCCGTATCGACGTGCTGAATCCCGCAACTGAGGAAGTAATCGCTCAGGTCGCAGAAGGTACTGCAGACGACGTTGACGCCGCAGCGGTTGCGGCACGAAAAGCTTTTCCCGAGTGGTCGGCGTTGACCGGTGCTCAGCGCGCAGAGTACCTGTCCAAAGCTGCGGCGCTGATCGCCGAGCGAACCGACGAACTCGCTGCGTTGGTGTCTGCGGACATGGGTATGCCGCTGGGGTTCGCGAAGCCTGTACAGATCGGTATGCCGCTCGCGAACCTGAACGCGTTCGCGGAACTCGCACGAACCTACGACTTCGACGCTCATGAGGTTGGCAACTCGTTGATCGTCCGTGAGCCGGCCGGCGTTGTCGGCGCGATCACGCCCTGGAACTTCCCCTTGCATCAGGTGGTCCTGAAGGTTGGCGGCGCATTGGCAGCCGGCTGCACCGTTGTTCTCAAGCCAACCGAAGTTGCGCCTCTGATCACGTATGCGCTTGCCGATATTTTTGATGAAATCGGTTTGCCTGCAGGTGTATTCAACCTCGTGAGTGGCTACGGACCGGTTGTCGGTGAGGCAATCGCCGGCCATCCCGAGGTGGACATGGTCTCGTTCACAGGTTCTACGCGTGCGGGCAAGCGCGTTGCCATCGTGGCAGCAGACACTATCAAGAGGGTCTCACTCGAATTGGGTGGTAAGTCCGCAAACGTGATTCTCGATGACGCAGACCTCGAAAAGGCCGTCACGGATGGCGTCGCAAAGTGCTTCATAAACTCGGGCCAGACGTGTTCAGCGCTGACTCGTATGTTGGTTCCGGCGGAGAAGGTGGATGAGGCCGCTGCAATCGCTGCCGCGGTCGCCGCGCATTTCCCTGTGGGAGATCCGACGCAGCCCACTTCCGTGCTTGGGCCGTTGGTGAACGCGAATCAGCTCGGACGCGTTCGAGGGTACATCGAGAAGGGAGTGGCTGAGGGCGCCACAGCTGTAGTCGATGGCCGCGAAACAGGTTTGGCCAGTGGATATTTTGTCGGGCCGACGGTGTTCTCCAATGTCACCGAGGACATGACGATTGCGCGCGAGGAGATTTTCGGGCCGGTCCTCTCGATCATGGGATACAAGGACGAAGCCGACGCAGTTCGGATCGCCAACGGTACCGAGTACGGTCTGGCCGGCGGTGTCTGGTCGGGTGATCCCGATCGGGCGGATCGCGTCGCACGGCAGTTGCGGGCGGGTCAGGTAGAAGTGAACGGCGGAGCTTTCAACACGAATGCTCCGTTCGGTGGCTACAAACAGTCGGGCATCGGACGTGAAGCAGGCACGTTCGGGCTCGAAGAGTTCCTCGAGATCAAGGCAATTCAGCGTTAGTCGGATGAAATGGCGATGCACCCGTACCTCCTAGTACGGGTGCATCGCCATTTCTGTACCTGGATCAGGATTTAGCGGCTTCCAAGTGTTGAGCCGAGACGTTTGCCAGGTGGGTGAGGTCGGAGGCAACCGTCGCGAAGGTGTAGCCCTCTCCGAGACGCTGCGCTGCTATCTGCCCGGCTGGGGTGTGGATTCCGGCGGCAACACCGGCCGCGGCAGCGGCTTCGCGGACCCGAGTGAGCGCAGCTTCGAATTCCTCGGACACATCCGGATCGTTGGAATGCTTGCCGCCGACGGCAATTCGTAGATCGGACGGGCCGACGTAGACGCCGTCCAATCCGGGCACTGCGCAGATTTCTTCGACGTTCGCCAGGCCTTGTGGTGTCTCGATCATCGCGAAGACAACTGTGTCGCGGTTCGCGTCGGCGGGGATAGGTCCGACCCGGAGTTGCGAGCGCATCGGTCCGTAGGAGCGAACGCCGAATGGCGGGTACTTGGCGGCAGCGACTGCAGCCGCGGCTTCTTCGGCGTTGTTGATCAGTGGAACTATGACGCCCACAGCGCCGGCGTCGAGAGCTCGCCCGATGGGAGTTGGATTGTTGGCTTCGACTCGGACCATGCCGACGGTGGACGGCGACGAGTCGATGGCGGTGAGCCCGGCGACCATTCCCGAGTAACCGATCAGACCGTGCTGCATGTCGAGTGCGATGTAGTCCCAGCCGACGTGTGCGATCCATTCGGTCGAGATCGGGCTGTCGATGACGGACCAGTAACCGAGGATGCGTTCGCGTCCGCGGATACGTGCGGCGAATTCCTGTGCAGACATAGCGGGGTCTCTCTTGGTGTTGGCGGGTGTTTTTCAGCGGTTGTAGTTGGGCATGGGGCCGCGCAGTGCGGCCCCGACCAGATCGCATTCTTCGACGATCGTATTGTCGAGTGCGCCGCGCTGGAGTGCCGCGATATTGGATTCCAGGTGCGTGACCTTCGATCCTCCCAGGAGTATCGGGCCGGTTGCCGGCTTACTGACGAGCCAGCGAAGAGCAAGTTCGGTCATAGCGATCCCGGCTTGTTCGGCGATTGTCGACAGTTGCGCGATGGCGTCGAAAATCTGTGTGTTCCAGTACCGCTCCTTGTACATCGACGCGAGGCGGGAGTCGCCGAATCGGCCGTCGGCGGGGTTTTCCTCGAAAGTATGACGCCCGGTGAGTAGTCCACCGCCGAGCGGGTTGTAGACCATGGTGGTCAGCCCGGTCACGTTCGCGAATTCTGCGTATTCTTCTTCGATCCGACGTGCGAGCAAGTTGTAGAGCTGTTGTGCGACGATCGGTCGCGGCGCACCCACTGTGTCTGCGGTGTAGTTGATTTCGCTTATTTGCCAGGCTGCGAAGTTGGAAACACCGAGAGCGCGTATCTTTCCTTCCGCAACCAGTTCGGCGACGGTCGTAAGTGTTTCGCTAAGCGATACCGCTCGATCCGGCTGATGGAGATAGAACAGGTCGACATAGTCGGTGTCGAGCCTGCGCAGGCTTCCTTCGATGCTTGCCCGGAGTCCCTGCGCCGAGAGTGGGCTGTTGTCACCGGCATCGGGGTGCGGCATTCCCGCCTTGGTGGCCAGAGTGACGGAATCGCGTCGGCCATGGAGGAGTTTCGACAGCATGCGCTCGGACTCACCGCCCGCATATCCGTTGGCGGTGTCGATGTGTGTGATGCCGGCGTTCAGTGCTGCGTCGAGCATCGAACCCGCACCCGAAATGTCGACGGTGTCTCCGAATGTCATGGTGCCCAGCACCAGTTTCGGAAGCTCGAGTGGGGCGGTCATCAGGCAACTCCTCGTGATTCGGTCTGCTTGGCTAGCAAGTTCTTGGACAGGGCTGCGACCACGTGCCGTGGTTTGATCCCGACCATGGTGGTGGGATCGAGGGCAGCGCTTCGTAGTGCTCGGGTGTACGGCTCGCGTGGGCTGGCGAGAACTGTTTCTGTGGAACCGGTTTCGACGATGGTTCCCTTCGACATCACGACTACGGTCTCGCTGATTTCTCGGACGACGCCCAAGTTGTGTGAGATGAAAACGTACGTCAGACCGGTATCGGCTTGGATTTCACGTAGGAGTTCGAGTACCTGTGCTTGCACCGAAACGTCGAGAGCGCTGGTGGCCTCGTCACACACCAGGATCTCGGGTCCGCTGGCAAGTGCGCGGGCTATGCCGATGCGTTGACGTTGCCCACCGGAGAACTCCGCCGGACGTCTGTGCAAGGCAGAGCTGGGTAATCCCACGCGGTCGACGAGCTCGGCTGCGGCCCTCGCGCGTTCCGCCTTGCTTCGGACTCCCTTGAGTCGTAGGGGTTCTCCGATGATGTCCTCGGCAGTCAGATGGGGGTCCAGCGATCCGTACGGATCTTGGAAGACCATCTGGACGCGGGAGCGGAAGGGGCGCAGCGACTTCTCCGACATCTGCGCGATGTCGGTGCCGTCGACGAGAATGCGTCCACTGGTCGGCGTGAGGAGTCGGACGATAGATCGAGCGATCGTCGACTTGCCACATCCGGATTCGCCGACGATGGCAAGGGTCTTACCCTTCTCCACCGAGAAGCTCACAGCATCCACGGCTCGGAATACCCCGTCGGGAACCGGATATTCGACAACGAGGTCTTCGACGGCAAGCAAGGGACTGTTGTGTGTGCTCATACCGTGGCTCCGATCTGGGTTGAACGCGTATCGGTGGCGGGGTCGCCGTCCCAAGGCCCCAGATGCGGTATGGCGTCGAGAAGCTTTTGTGTGTAGGCGCTTTGCGGTGCGTCGACGAGGACGTCGGCGCTGCCGGTCTCGACAAAACGTCCGTCCTTCATCACGTAGATGCGATCGGATACGAGTCGGGCAACTCCGAGGTCATGGGTGATGACCAGCATTCCGATTCCGGTGCGCTCCTGCAACTCGAGCAGTAGGTCCAGAATCCCGGCCTGCACGGTGACGTCCAATGCGCTGGTGGGTTCGTCGGCAACGATCAGTTCGGGGCCGGCGGCAAGTGCGCCGGCGATCAGGACACGCTGCAACATTCCACCCGACAGCTGATGTGGGTACTTGTCGAGTTGCTGATCCGGATACGGAATGCGCACCTGTTCGAGCAGTTCCACTGCCCGCTCGATTTGCTGTTTCTTGGCAGTCACGCCGCTGTGGCGCACGGCTTCTCGAAGCTGACTGCCGATGGTGTGGACGGGACTCAGAGCCGTCATCGGATCCTGGGGAATGAGGGCGATGTGTCGTCCACGAATGTCGTTCAAGATCTTCGTGTTTCCGAGAATGTCCTGGCCCTTGAACGCGGCCTTCCCGGAGAGGACGGCAAGATCGTCCGGAAGCAGCCCTAGGATTCCCATAGCTGTCGTCGACTTGCCCGAGCCGGATTCACCGATGATGGTGACTGTTTCACCGGCATCGATGCAGAAGGACACGCCGTCGACGGCTCGGATTACGCCATTGGCAGTGACAAGTTCGATCTGGAGGTCGTCGACCCGAAGTAGATTTCCCATGTCTCACGCCTTCGCTTTCTGGGCGCTGCCACGCCCGAACAGGCTTGCGCCCAGTCGTTTCGATCCTGTCGGCCGATCGCGCAGGCCGTCGCCGAGTAGGTTCACTCCGACCACCAGCAGCACGATCATCAGGCCTGTCAGCGTCACGATCCACCATGAGGTGGTGATGTAGTCCTGACCGTCGGCGATGATTCGGCCCCATGTCGCGAACGGACGTTGTGGTCCCGCGCCGAGGTAGCTCAACGAGCTTTCCAGAAGGACGGCCTGGGCGAGGAGCAACAGCACGACAAGCGACGCCTGCTTGACGATGTTCGGGATTACGTGGCGGACGAGGATGGCCATGCGGGTCAGGCCCAGGACTCTGGCTGCTGCTACATAGGGCTTTTCGCGTTCGACGAGCACCAAGGAACGGGTCAGTCGGGCGACTTCGGGCCACTGCGCGATTGCGATGACAAACGTGATCACGGGAATGGACGGACCGAACAGCGCGACGACAAGAAGAAGCATCATCAACAGAGGAAGGGACAGCTGTGCCTCGAGCAAGCGTGAGATGACCGTGTCGACCCAACCGCCGAAGTAGCCTGCGGCAGAACCTGCGACGACGCCGATGATGCCGGACACGACGACGGCGAGAATGCCGATTGTCAGAGACACTTGCCCGCCGTGCAGGATTCGCGAGAGTAGGTCGCGTCCAAGCTGGTCGGTGCCGAACAGGTGGCCCTCGCTGAGCGGAGGCAACCGTCGCTGGCTCAGGTTGGTTTGATTCGGATCTGCCAGTGGCAGCAGGCCGGCGAGCGCGACGGGAAGAATCACCAGGAGCGCGCAGATCGAGCCGGCCCAGATCTTGACGCGGCTGTCTCGCTTACGACGTGTGGCTCCGGCGCGAGCGAAATCAGCCTCGGTGACTGCGCTGGGGCGCGGTGTTGTGGGAGGTTCCAAGACTGTGGTCATCAGTTGGCGCCCTTTCCGAGGCGTACCCGTGGGTCAAGGAGGGGATAGAGGAGGTCCACTGCGAGTTGTACGAGTACCGCCAGGACGGCGGTGACGAGTACGGTCGCTTGGATCAGTGGGTAGTCGCGTGTCTCGAGCGCGCGCACCACCAGTGAGCCGACACCAGGCCAGGCGAAGACGACCTCGACGACTACGACGCCGTTGAGCATGCCGGCAAATCTGGTGCCCAGTGCGGTGACGATGGGAATCGCCGAATTACGCATGGCGTATCGCCAGGTGAGTTCGCGTTCCGATACTCCGCGTGATCGAGCGACGGTGATGTACGGAGAGGCGAAGGCCGAGACCATTTCGCGTCGAACCATCCGGGAGATCAACGCGATCTGGAGGATCGCGATAGTGACGGTGGGCAGGATCAACGACGGCCACGTGGTGAATCCGGCAGCCGGGAGCACGGGAATCAAGACCGCGAAGATCGTCACCAGCATCAGGCCGCTCCAGAACTCCGGCATGGACTGTCCGCCGACGGCCACGACGTTCGCGCCGAGTTCGCGTCGCGTGTCCGCGTGACGGGCCATCCACACGCCCAACGGAATCGAGAGCACGGCGGTCAGCAGAATAGAACTGACGGCCAGGGTGATGGTGTACGGAAGTCTGCCGAGGACAACGTCCATGGCCGGCGCCTGGAACGAGTACGACGTGCCGAGATTCAGGTGAAGGAGATCCCACAGGTAGATCAAGTACTGGGAGAACACGGACTTGTCCAAGCCCATGTCAGCGCGGATCTTAGCGAGATCTTCTGTACTCGCCAGCGGCCCGGCCAAAGCATAGGCAGGATCGCCCGGCGCCATGCGGATGAGGACGAACACTGTTGTGAGCGTGAGGAAGATCGTCAGTGCGCTCTGTGCCAAGCGTTTGAGCACGTATTTGAGTGTCGGGTTCATCTTTGTGCGACGACGCGGGGAAATTTCGCGTGCGGTTTGCGGTGTCGGAGCAGTGAGAGTCATCGCCTCAGGCCTCCAATCGGACGGCGCCGAGGTCGTAGGAGTTGATCGGGGTCAGTGAAACATTCTGAACGCGTGTGCGTTTCGCGAGCAGTGCGTTGGGGACAAAACTCCACAGGCAGGGCCAGGTGTTCCAGATGTCCTGCTGCGCGGCGTCGAGAAGAGCGGCACGCTGCGACGGATCCGGTTCGCTCGATGCGGCTTGGATCTTGGCGGTGATCTCGGGGAACACGTACCCGTGATAGGTGTCGCGGGTTGCTTCCTTCTCGGCGGTTCCCGCATACATGCCCTGCAGCGTGGTCAGTGCAAGTCCAGTCTGGTTGCCGTAACCGTTGCCCAGCACATCCCAGTCCCCGGTCTTGCCCTGACGCCACGACGAGATGTCACCACCGGGCTCGAACTGCTGCAGTTTGACGCGAACACCCACTGCTTTCATCATCTCGAGTACCGATTCCATCACCGATACGTCGTTGGTGAATTCTCCGGTTTCCCAGATGAAGGTGAGTTCCAGGTCATCGGCACCCTCGGCGGCGAGCATTTGCCGCGCTCTTTGTGGATCATATTGGTAAGTGCCGGTTTTCACGGCTCCGTCCAATGTCGACGGTGCAGGACCGGTGGCCGGGACCGCCGATCCGATCAGCACGTCACGGGCGAGCGACTCGCCGTCGATGGCGTAGGTCAGTGCCTCGCGGACGCGCGGATTGGACAGTGGGTGATCGGCGGGCTTTCGGAAGTTGAAGAACAGTTGGTTGATGCGAGTGCTCGGCACGGTATCGACCTGGACGCCAGGGAGGTCTGCGAGTTGTTCTGCGGAGTCCGGGCTGATCGAGTCGATGACGTCGACCTCACCGCTCCGCAGCGCAACCACTCGGCCGGCCTCTTCGGGGATGAAGCGAACTTGGACTCGGCGAACACCGGGGGCTGGGCCCCAGTAGTTGTCGTTGGCGACCAGCGTGTAATCGCCGGTGCCACGGTTCGATTCGCTGACGACGAACGGGCCGGAACCGACTCCGCTCTGCAATTCATTCGGTTCGTTTGCGGCCGCCGGCGTGATCAAGATATTCGACATGAGTGAGTCGAGCACCGGCACCGGGGATTTTGTTCGGAGAATGAACGTGCGGTCGTCGATCGGCACCACGGTGGGCCACTCCGGGAACTGCGGGGCAACAAACGATCCGCTGACCTGCTGGTACATCTCCATGGCTGTCGTGACGTCGTCGATGACCACGGGCGTGCCGTCGGAGTAGCGGATTCCCTCGCGGAGTCGAACTGTCCACTCGGTGGGGCCGGTCGACTCGAACTGATCGGCAAGAACCAGTTGTGGGGTCAGGGTGTCGCCGATACGGGTGAGTCCCTGCCGGACGCCTCGTTGTGCTGTGACCGCGGCGTCGAATTGGTTGAGTTTGTTGTCGAGACTGACCAGCGAACGGTTGAGTCCGAGTACGAGCGTGTCTTGGGTCGGTTTTCCGGTGGGACCGGCGCATGCGGCCGTCGAACCCAGCAGCGTTGCGCCACCGATCAGTCCCGTGAACTGCAAGAAGGAGCGCCGGGAGAGCTGTGGTGTTCGCAAACGAGAATTGGTCATCGGTGACCTTTCGATCCTGACGGGCAGCGTGGGGGCGACGCTCCGAGTGGATTGTTTGCGCACAATCGTGTCGGACTCTCGCTTGTAACTCAGCTCACAATGGCACTGTTGCGCACTTCGCGCAAGTCCCGTAACTTAATTTGCGTACTTCGCGCATCAATTGCGGGACTGTGCATACTCGATTCAGACCGAAAGGGGGTCGAGGTAGTCGATGAAACCACTGGTAGTAATCGCAGATGACCTGTCAGGCGCCGCGGAATCGGCCGCTGGATTTCTTGCCCGCAGTAGCTCTGTATCGCTCAGGCTGCGCCCCGGCACGCCGGACGGAAGCGATGTGACCGTCTTCGACCTGCATTCGCGTCGTTCCGATCCCGCTCAGGCCGCGCGCGACGTCCGTACTGTTCTGCAATCGGCCGCGGGCTTCGCTGTTGTGAAGAAGATCGACTCTCTACTCCGGGGCAACATAGCTGCCGAGGTTGCAGAACTTACGCGCGACGGATCGCCGGTCATTGTTGCCGCCGGACTCCCCACGCTGGGACGGACGGTCCGCGATGGCGTGCCACTTGTCGACGGTGTTCCGTTGCATACCACCTCGTTGTGGCGCGCGGAGGCGACGCAACCCCCGCACTCGATCGCCGAAGTGCTCGGTGACTCGGTGCTCACTACCGACGTACCGCTGGTAGTCGTACGGTCGGAAGCGCTACCTCGGATACTCCAGGAGATCGCCGATTCCGAATCGGTTGCCGTCTGCGATGTAGAAACGGATGCAGACCTTGACATGATTGTGACTGCAGCGCAGAAGGTTCCGCGTTCCAGGCTGGTGGGAACCGCTGCGCTTACTGCGGCCGTGGCGCGAAGTCGAACAGCACGATCGTCGGATACTGCTGTGCAGCTGTGTGCTTCGCGAACCGTCTTGACGGTTGTGGGGACGGCGGACACCTCCGCAGCTGAGCAGGTGGCGTTGCTTCGGAATTCCGGTGTTCGGCACGTACTCGTGAACAGCGCTGACCTCCTGTCGAATTCGGCTGAGCCGTCTACGATCCTGGAAGCACTCGATGGCGGAAATGTTGTCATTTCGGTTGGTGGGCCAGTAGTACCGTCTGAGGCTGCCCGCTTGGTATCTGCTCTGGCTGAACTGATCACGGCCGTAGATGTGAGTCTCGCGGGCCGCGAGCACCCACTTGATCTAGTCCTCACCGGCGGCGAAACCGCACGCAGCGTTCTCGATCGACTGGGCGTCGAACACCTGTCGCCGGTATGCGAAATCGAATACGGTGCAGTGCTTTCCCGCGATCCGGCGGGGCGCTACATAGTCACGCGGCCGGGCAGTTTCGGCGATGTACACAGTTTGCTTTCCATCACGGAGTTTCTCTCGCGCCCTGCATCGGTCGTCACTCCGCACAGTCCACTTTCGGTAAATCCTTCAGACAACGAGGTCAACGTAATGCCCATCGAATCCGCACCACTGCCGCTGATCGCTGTCACCATGGGGGACGGGGCCGGCGTCGGGCCCGAAGTGATCGTTCCAGCGTTACTCGACGACGAAACAAGAAAGCGTTGCCGCCCAGTTGTTGTCGGCGACGCAAAACGCCTACGTCTGGCTGCTGAAGTACTCGGCATCGATGTCGACGTGGTCGCGATCGACGAGATCAAGGATGCCGAATTCACGTCCGGACGGATCAACGTTATCGACCTTGACCTACTGCCAGAGGACTTGGCGTGGGGTGAACTGTCAGCCGTTGCCGGAGACGCCGCATATCAGTACATCCGTGTTGCAAGCGAACTCGCTGTCCGCGGTGAAGTTCAGTCGATCTGCACAGCGCCCCTGAACAAGGAGGCCCTACATGCAGCAGGTCATATCTTCCCGGGACACACGGAGCTGCTCGCGCACCTGACAGGTACCGAGGAAGTGTCGATGATGCTGTCGACGCCCAAACTCAAGGTCATCCACGTGACCACGCACATCGGGCTCCTCGACGCAGTTGCTCGGATCGAGCCCGGACTGGTCGAACGGACTATTCGTCGAGGTCACGAAGCCTTGGTGCGGACGGGAAATCCGGAACCGAAGATCGGAGTGTGTGGAATCAATCCGCACGCGGGAGAGAACGGGCTCTTCGGCTACGGGGAGGAAGAACAGAAGATCATTCCGGCCGTCGAACTGCTTAAAGCAGAGGGAATGGATGTGCACGGCCCGCTGCCCGCGGATACGGCATTCTTCCTGGCCGGCCGTGGCGACTACGACTTGATTGTCGCGATGTACCACGATCAGGGGCACGGTCCGGTCAAGGTTCTCGGAATCGAAGCGGGCGTCAACATCACCGTCGGTTTGCCTGTCATTCGTACATCGGTAGACCATGGAACCGCCTTCGATATCGCAGGTAAAGGCATAGCCGAGGCCGGTAGTATGGTCGAGGCGCTGCGACAGGCAGCCGAATTGGCAACCAGCACATTCGTTTCCAAGTAGGCGCGGAGTTTCGAAGGGGGAGCGATGGCCATCCGGGAATCGGAGGCGAGGCGATCGGAGATTGCGAGGCTCGCTCGCACCAGCGGTCTGGCCAGTGTCGAGGATCTGTCTGCTCAATTCGGGGTGACCGCGTCCACGATTCGCCGCGACCTGAGCCAGTTGACCGCGCAGGGGGTTATTGCCCGAACATACGGTGGCGCGATTGCTCTCAACCCTCATCCGGAATCCTCCTTGCGTCAACGCGCAATGGAGGGGTTCGAGGCCAAGCGGGGAATTGCCGAGTGGGCTGCAGCGCAGGTCCGGCCTGGAGAGACCGTCCTCTTGGATGCCGGTACGACGGTGGGCGCGATGGGCGAGTTCTTACGTCATGTGACGAATTTGACGGTGATTGCTGCTGGCTTGACCGCGCTCGAAGCGCTGGCCGATGCCGAGGGTGTCCGAGTCGAATGCCTCGGCGGGACATTGAGGCAGCTCAGCCAGGGGTTTGTCGGGCCACTCGCTGAGGCATCGCTACAGCGGGTGTCCTTTGACAAGGCCTTTCTCGGTGCCGATGCCGTGACCGCTGACTTGGGTATTTGTGAAGCAGAGCTCGACCAGACGCGATTGAAGGAGATGATGATCGAGCGCGCCGGCGAGGTCTACATACTTGCGCACTCCGCCAAGCTCGGGGAACGGCCATTCCATGCGTGGGCCCCGATTCCTCCGGGGGCGGTGCTGGTCACCGATTCCGCAGTAGACGCACGGCAAGTCGCATTGTTCGAGGACGCCGGAATACGGGTCGAGATTGTGTGAGTTCGCCCTTCATCCTTCGGTGTCCGGCGTCACATTTGCGCAATTTCGGTGAATTGACGGTGATATGACGGGCTCTAGCTGCGGAAATGGCAAAAGCATTCGCCCTGACCAGGCGATTTGTTAAAGGCTTCGGCAGTCGCGTAACTTATTCCAAGTCAGAGCGACACGGACACCGACTCCCGCTTCACAGCGAGTGACACGAGGTTGTACGAA
>NZ_RKMA01000006.1:0-23418 GCF_003797085.1 Rhodococcus sp. WS3 | reverse complement strand
GAGGTGTAGAGGATGAACAGGGGATGTTCGGCGTCGAACGGCTGCGCTTCGTGCTCGGGTGAAGCCTGGGCGACGGTTTCGTGCCACCACAGGTCGCGGCCGGGCGTCCACTCGACGTCGATGCCGGTTCGGTTGACTACCAACACGTTTTGGACGGAGTCGGCACCGGCAACGGATTCGTCGACCGCTGTTTTGATGGGTGCTGCGGCGCCGCGTCGCCACTGACCATCCACGGTGACAACAAGTTTGGCTTGCGCGTCGTCGATGCGTGAGCGCAGCGCGGTGGCGGAGAATCCGGCGAAGACGACCGAATGGGTCAGGCCGAGGCGGGCGCACGCGAGCATGGTGACGATCGCTTCGGGGATCATCGGCATGTAGATGGCGACGCGGTCGCCGGCGACGAGGCCGAGGTCGGTGAAAGTGTTTGCGGCGCGGCTGACTTCGGCGAGAAGGTCGTTGTAGGTCAGATCGCGGGAATCGCCCGGTTCGCCTTCGAAGTGAATGGCGACGCGGTCACCGTTGCCGGCGAGGACGTGGCGGTCGACGCAGTTGTAGGCGACATTCAACTGTCCGCCGACGAACCACTTGGCGACGGGGGCGTCGGTCCAGTCGAGGACGTCGGTCCATTTCTGGTGCCAGTGAAGGCGCTCAGCCTGATTCGCCCAAAAAGCAAGGCGGTCGGTATCTGCGGCAGCCTGCAGTTCCGGTCCCGCGTTGGCGGCCGCAGCGAACTCTGCGCTCGGCGGATATGCCTGGGGGACGTCCGTTTCGGCTGCGCTTGTCATGGCTGACGGCCTTCTTTCCACATTGATCGACACTTTTCTGACTCCGTGTGAGGGTAGTCACAAGCTCGCGCAAACGCACCGTTGCATCACGTTGCAACTCGTTGTCCTGCGACGATCGGTCGAATCGATGCGACGGGTGGTCGCTTCCGACGACGAATGAATGTGTCCGAATTGAATTACCCCCAAATTTCCAACAATGGGTGCGGTGCGCACTTCGAGGTTGATGTGTCTATTGTCAAACCATTATTCGACCGCAACTCGAAGTTACGTTCATCTTCAGTTGTAGGCGACACGACGCCGGCAGTTACGGCTGTCGGCAGGCCACGAGCATGCTCGGGGTCTATTAGATGTGGAAGGAACTCCTTTGCGTATCTCACGCATAGCGACCGGTGCGGTCGCGCTCGGAATGACGGCAGTGCTGATCACGGCATGTTCGTCCGACGATTCGTCGGGCGGATCGTCCAGCGGGGTCGTCAACGCCTGGGCGGGCGAGCCCCAGAACCCGTTGATCCCTACGAACACGGGCGAGAACATGGGCGGCCGCGTCGTCGACGCCGTATTTGCCGGCCTCGTTTCGTACACCGCCGCTGGTGGCACGGAGAACGAGGTGGCCGAGTCCATCGACAGTACGGATGGTCAGAACTTCACCGTCAAGCTCAAGGAGGGCTGGACCTTCACCGACGGCACCCCGGTCACCGCGAAGTCGTTCGTCGACGCGTGGAACTACGGCGCTCTCTCCACCAATGCTCAGATTCAGGCTTCGTTCTTCGATCCGATCAAGGGCTTCGACGAAGTTGCAGCCGAGGTCCCGACGGCGCAGACGATGTCGGGTCTGAAGGTAGTGGACGACTCCACCTTCACGATCGAACTCAAGCAGCCCGAATCGGCGTTCCCCGACCGCCTCGGCCACTCGGCGTACTACCCGCTGCCTGAGGTCGCTTACCAGGACATGACCGCGTTCGGTGAGAATCCGATCGGTAACGGTCCGTACAAGCTCGACGGAACGGGTGCGTGGCAGCACAACGTCCGTATCGACACGGTCGTGAACCCGGATTACAACGGCAACCGCAAGCCGAAGAACGCCGGCGTCGACTTCATCATGTACAACAGCCTCGACACGGCGTACACCGATCTCCTGGCCAACAATGTCGATGTTCTCGACCAGGTTCCGCCGAGCGCGGTCACGACCTTCGAGTCGGACCTGCCCGGACGCACGGTCAACCAGCCGTCGGCAACCATCGAATTGGTCACGATCCCGGGGCGCCTGCCGCACTTCAGCGGCGAAGAGGGCATGCTCCGCCGTCAGGCGATCTCGATGGCGATCAACCGCGATCAGATCACGCAGCAGATCTACAACAAGACCAGGACGCCTGCGCTCGACTTCACCAGTCCCGCAATCGAGGGTTGGAACGACTCGCTGACCGGAAACGGCAACGTGAAGTTCGATCCCGAGGCAGCCAAGGCTGCTTGGGCGAAGGCCGATGCAATTGCTCCGTGGTCGGGCAGCTTCGAGATCGCGTACAACTCCGATGGTGGACACCAGGAATGGGTCGACGCCACGTCGAACAGCATCCGCAACACCCTCGGCATCGACGCAAAGGGCAAGCAGTACCCCACCTTTGCTCAGATCCGTACCGAAGCCACCAACCGCACCATCCAGAGTGCATTCCGTGCCGGCTGGCAGGGTGACTACCCGCAGCAGTACGGCTTCCTGGCGCAGAACTACCAGACCGGTGGCAGCTCCAACGACGGTGACTACTCCAACCCCGAGTTCGACCGCCTCCTGCGCGAATCGGCCGGCCAGACCGATCAGGCGAAGGCTCAGGAACTGCTCGACCAGGCTCAGGAAGTCCTGCTCAAGGACCTGCCTGCAGTTCCGACGTGGTACCGCAACGCAGCCAGTGGATGGTCGGAGAACGTCTCCAACGTCACCATCAGCTGGAATGGTATTCCGGTCTACGAAGACATCGAAAAGAACTGACGCGTAGAACGATTCGCATCTGAAACGTGAGTTCGGGGTGGCAGGCGCTCTGCCTGCCGCCCCGAACTCGTGTTCACGTCGGATTGTCCGCTGACGGACACGATCATCGACAAGGAGGTGATCCGATGCTCTGGTACATCGGTCGCCGAGTGCTTCAAATGATCCCGGTTTTTCTCGGGGCCACTCTTCTGATCTACGCCATGGTCTTCTTGCTTCCCGGTGATCCGATTGCCGCGTTGGCGGGCGACAAGGCGCTCAGTCCGGCTGTTGCACAGCAGCTTCGGGAGCGCTACCACCTCGATCTCCCCTTCTATCAGCAGTACCTGCTGTACTTGAAGGGCATCTTCACGCTGGACTTCGGCACGTCGTTCTCCGGACGGCCTGTCAGTGAAGTTCTGGCACAGGCATTTCCGATCACGATGAAACTTGCCTTCATGGCACTGATCGTCGAGACGGTCTTCGGTGTCGGCTTCGGCCTCATCGCCGGCCTGCGTAAGGGCGGATTCTTCGACAGCACCGTCCTGCTGTTCAGCCTCGTTCTCATCGCCATCCCGATCTTCGTGATCGGCTTCCTGGCTCAGTTCTTCATCGGCGTCAAATGGGGCATCGTCCCGCCGACGGTCGGTGGCAACACCAGCTTCAAGAATCTCCTGCTCCCCGCCCTGGTTCTGGGTTCGGTCTCGTTTGCCTACGTACTGCGACTTACCCGAACGTCCGTGGCGGAGAACCTGAGTGCCGACTACGTGCGAACAGCCACCGCCAAGGGACTTTCCCGCGGACGAGTGGTTCGCGTGCACGTGTTGCGCAACTCGCTGATCCCCGTGGTCACCTTCCTGGGTGCCGACCTCGCGACGTTGATGGGCGGCGCCATCGTCACCGAGGGCATCTTCAACATCAACGGCGTCGGCGGCACGATCTACCAGGCGGTGACCAGAGGTGAAGCGCCGACGGTGGTTTCGTTTGTCACCATCCTGATCGTGATCTACCTGATCGCGAATCTGCTCGTCGACCTCTTGTACGCCGCGCTCGATCCGAGGATCCGCTATGTCTGAGACCGTGAAGACCGGACGTGCAGTCCGGCAAAGTCATTTCGTGGCACCGCCCGAAGTTGCGGCACCGGGGGAGACGGACGCCGTCAAGCTCGATCAGGCGCCGACAAGCATGTGGACCGACGCGTGGCGCGATCTGCGCAAGCGTCCCCTGTTCATCATCTCGACGATCATCATCCTCGCGGTCATCGTCATCGCAGCGTTTCCGAGCTTGTTCACGAGCACCGATCCGCGGTTCTGCGATCTGACCTACAGCATGCAGGGGCCGACCTCAGGGCACTGGTTCGGTTTCGATCGTCAGGGCTGTGACGTCTACTCGCGCACCATCTACGGTGCTCGCGCATCCGTACTCGTGGGCGTCGGCGTCACGGCGTCGGTGCTGGTGATCGGAGTGATCTTCGGTGCACTGTCCGGGTTCTACGGGGGCTGGACCGATTCGATTCTCTCCCGTGTCGCCGACATCTTCTTCGGTATCCCGCTGATCCTCGCTGCCATCGTTCTGATGCAGCTGTTCACCGATCGCACCATCTGGACCGTCGTCGGCGTCCTGGCGCTCTTCGGCTGGCCGCAGATGGCAAGAATTGCTCGTGGTGCGGTGATTTCGGCGAAGAACAACGATTACGTCATGGCTTCGGAAGCGTTGGGTGTCTCGAAGCTCAAGACCCTGATTCGCCACGTCATCCCGAACTCGTTGGCTCCCATCATCGTGGTGGCCACCATCTCGCTCGGCACGTACATCGTTGCCGAGGCGACGCTGTCCTTCCTCGGTATCGGGCTCCCGTCCACCGAGGTTTCGTGGGGCGGTGACATCAGCAACGCTCAGGTGACGCTGCGTCAGGGATCGACCATTCTGTTCTACCCGGCAACGGCTTTGGCGATCACCGTCCTCGGATTCATCATGATGGGTGACGCGCTGCGCGACGCCCTCGATCCCAAGTCGCGGAAGCGGTGAGCACGATGACCACCAAGGAAACTCTCACCTCGGAGGAAACTCCGCTGCTCGAGATTCGTGATCTCGAGGTGTCGTTCCAGTCCAATTCCGGTCCGGTTCCGGCAGTTCGAGGCGTCAGCCTGACTGTCTATCCGGGTCAGACGGTCGCCATCGTCGGCGAATCGGGTTCGGGTAAGTCCACTACCGCGCACTCGATCATCAATCTGCTTCCCGGCACCGGCAAGGTGACGGCAGGCGAGATCATCTTCGACGGCAAGGACATCTCGAAGGTCTCGGAGAAGGACTTCGTCCACATCCGGGGCAGCCAGATCGGTTTGGTTCCGCAGGACCCGATGTCGAATCTGAACCCGGTGTGGAAAGTGGGCTTCCAGATCGAGGAAGCACTGGCCGCCAACGGGATCGCCAAGGGCAAGGCAGCCAAGGTTCGCGCCGCGGAGTTGCTCGAGGAGGCAGGTCTCGCTGACGCCGAGAGCCGGCTGGGGCAGTACCCCCACGAGTTCTCGGGCGGTATGCGTCAGCGTGCGCTCATCGCGATCGGATTGTCAGCTCGTCCGAAACTCCTGATCGCGGACGAGCCGACGTCGGCGCTCGACGTCACGGTTCAGCGTCAGATTCTCGACCACCTCGACGGTCTGACAACGGAACTCGGCACCGCCGTTCTGCTCATCACCCACGATCTGGGGTTGGCCGCCGAGCGTGCCGAGCACCTGATCGTGATGAGCAAGGGTCGCATCGTCGAATCCGGTCCGGCACTGGAGATTCTGAAGCGACCGCAACACCCGTACACGCAGAAGCTGGTCGCTGCTGCGCCGTCGTTGGCGTCGAAGCGGCTCAGTTCGTCGGTGGCCCGCGCCGAGATTCGGGAACAGGCGGAAGAGGTCGCCGAAGCGGTCAAGGCCGAGGAAAGTACGGCAGAGTCCTTCGGCAAGGCGACCGACGACGTTCTTGTTGTCGATCATCTGACCAAGGTGTTCAAGCTGCGCAAGGGTTTCCGCAAGACCACCGACTTCACAGCTGTGAACGACGTGTCCTTCAAGGTCCGCCGCGGAACCACCACGGCGATCGTCGGCGAATCGGGTTCCGGTAAGTCGACGGTCGCGCAGATGGTTCTCGGTTTGCTCGAGCCCACTGCAGGCAACGTGGTCTTCGACGGTCAGGACGTGTCCGAACTCGGTGCGAAGGAAACTTTTGCGTTCCGTCGCCGAGTGCAGCCGATCTTCCAGAACCCTTACGGCACGCTCGACCCGATGTACTCGATCTACCGCACGATCGAAGAGCCGCTGCGTACCCACAAGGTCGGGACCAAAGCCGAGCGTGAGGCTCGCGTCCGCGAACTTCTCGACAAGGTCGGTCTGCCCCAGTCGGTCATGCGACGGTTCCCGAACGAGCTGTCCGGTGGACAGCGTCAGCGCGTCGCAATTGCGCGAGCGTTGGCCTTGCAGCCGGAGGTCGTGATCTGCGACGAGGCGGTGTCCGCTCTCGACGTGCTCGTACAGGATCAGATCTTGACCCTGCTCAACGACCTGCAGGCAGAGTTCGGGTTGACGTACCTCTTCATCACGCACGACCTGGCCGTGGTCCGTCAGATCGCGGACAACGTGTTGGTGATGTCGCGTGGCTCGATCGTCGAATCGGCGCCGATCGACGACGTGTTCGGCAATCCGCAGCAGGACTACACACGCAAGTTGCTCGACGCGATTCCCGGTGGGTCCATCAAGCTGGGAAGCTGACGCAACAGGTAGGTAGGCAAGTCCACAGAGGGGCTGCAAGGGTACCGTCGTTGATCGTGACGGACCCCTTGCAGCCCCTCGTCGATCTTCCAGGCGTACGCGCCGCCGCTGATCACGCGCGCGACGCACTCGGTGAGGTGCATCGGCACAAAACCAACCGCCGCGGATGGCCGACGACGGCTGCCGAAGCTGCAGTCCGCGCCGCTCGGGCATCGGCGTCTTTGGCGGGAGGGTCGACGGAGCTGCCGGCAGAGGGGATGGCCGGTGATCCGATTCTTGCCGGCGCCCTGCGGGTTGCGCAGGCGCTGGACGGTGACGGTCTGCCACTGATGGAGTCCACGTGGAAACGGGCGCCGCTGCAGGCTTTGGCCAGGTTGCACCTACTGGCGGCGGCAGATCTGGTCGAGGATCCTGACGAACTGGGACGACCTCGCATGGATCCGGGCGTCGGCGAGCGTCTCGACGCTCTCGCCCAACTGGTGACGGGTGGAACGTCGGCGCCGGCTCCGGTTCTTGCGGCAGTCGTGCACGGCGAATTGTTGGCACTGAGTCCGTTCGGTACCGCCGACGGCATTGTGGCGCGCGCCGCGTCCCGACTCGTCGCAGTCTCGTCCGGTTTGGATCCCCACAACCTCGGCGTCCCTGAGGTCAGTTGGCTGCGTAGGCCGCAGGCGTACGCCGATGGAGCCGCGGGATTTGCTTCCGGTCGTCCGGAAGGCGTCGGGAGTTGGGTAATTCTGTGTTGCGGCGCGCTTGAAGCTGGTGCTCGCGAGGCAACGTCGATTGCCGACGCCGCGAGTCCGAGCTAACCCACATCGGGCTGGTTCCACATCGGGCTCGTTCCACACACAAAACGGGCGGCGCTGCCGATTATCGACTTCGCCGCCCGTTAGCACGGACTACTCGTTACCAAGCGTGCTCGGTGGGTTGTGTGGATGGCCTCGGCGAGGGATCGCCATTTTGAGGTCGTCCCCGCAACTTGTGCGGAGTCCTCGCTCAAATTGAACGAATCTCGCAGGCCCACAACACTTCTGCCCTTATAGTGGCTTGTGCTCCGCGTGGGTGCCCTAGTGCCCGTGCTGGGAATCCGGGTTGGGGAAACGGTCCTTCTCTTCTGAGCCGTTCCTGGCCTTCCGTTCTTCCGTAACTCCTTTGTACCCTGTGTTGCGGCTCACAGCAAGTATCAATTTTTGTTTGTGTGCTTGAAGTTTCACCGTTTTCGGCGAAGTAGTGCAAACGTCACAACACCGGCTGTCACAGCTCCGATTCCGAGCGCTGCAGTAGTCGCCACAGCGGTGCCCGACTGTGCTGACAGCCGAGCGCGAAGCGAGACCGGATTCGAGAAAGTCAGTATGGGCCAACCATTTCCGGCTGCTGCCTTGCGAAGCGCGCGGTCGGGGTTGACGGCGCTCGGATGTCCGACGGCCTCGAGCATCGGCAAGTCGGTGATCGAGTCGGAATAGGCGTAACTCGCGGAGAGGTCGTATCCGTACTCGGCTGCGAGTTTTTCCATGGCTTCCACTTTGCCGGGGCCGTAGCAGTAGAAGTCGACCTCGCCCGTGTAGTGCCCGTCCTCTTCCTTCATCGACGTCGCGACCGAGTGTGTTGCTCCCAGTGCGCGGGCGATCGGAGCGACGATCTCCTCGCCCGACGCGGACACCACGATGACATCGTGGCCGCGCACCTTGTGGTCGGCAATCAAGTCGGCGGCCTCGGCGTAGACGAGGGGGTCGACAATGTCGTGCAGAGTCTCCGCGACGATCGACTTGACCTGTTCCACATCCCAGCCGGCACACATCGCGGTGATGTGTGCGCGCAAGCGCTCCATCTGATCGTGATCGGCGCCCGAGAGCAGGAACAGGAACTGCGCGTAGCTGCTCTTGAGAACCGAGCGCCGGTTGATCAATCCTTGCGCAAAGAACGGTCTGCTGAAAGCCAACGTGCTGGATTTGGCTATGACGGTTTTGTCGAGGTCGAAGAAAGCGGCAGTCCGCCCGGTTGTCAGTCCATTCCCAAGCTTGTCGGTCACAGCTACCGAGGATAGTCCGACAGTCGGTTCGGTTGCGTCACCACAACCGGGAAATGAACGGCGACGCTTACGAATCGCTGCTGTTCAGGCTTGCATTTCCCGGACATTTGCAGTGTAGGATTACGGCAGTTCGACTTGCTCGGACTGTGTTCAGCCCAACCCCCCGGGGCTGAACAGACAAGACAACCCCCGCCTCCCCCCAGGCGGGGGTTGTCCACTTTCTCGGGTACATCAACTCGGCTTCGTCAACTGAGAGTTATCCACAGAACCCGAGTTGTCCACAGCTCGATTCGGGTATCTGTTCTTTACCGGCGACAACGCTCAGGCTCGTGCTCATGAACTCGAATGCTTCAGGGGAATCAGGGCATGTCGCCGCGGATGTCCTTGTGTTGGTCGAAGATCCGCTGGTTCTTGCCAGCGTGCGGCGCGTCGTGGCTGCCGTTGATCAGTCGGCGGACGAGGGGCCACAACCGGTATCGCGCCAACAATGGAACAGGGCATCCGCGGTGGTGCTGGACATTGCACACGCGAAGGCGTGCTCGAGCCGCAACCCGAGGCGTTCACGCGTCTTCCTTGTCGGTGAGTCCGAACCGACGCTCGACGAGTGGAAATACGCGACCTCGATCGGCGCCCAGGCGGTATTCACACTGCCGGCGGACGAGAATGCGCTGGTTGCAGTGTTAGCCGAGCACTCGGTGAGCCGTGGCGAGGGCACAGTTGTTGCCGTTGTCGGCGCGTGTGGTGGAGCTGGTGCCTCGGTAAGCGCCGCGGCGATCGCCTTGGCGTCCGCCGCCCGTCGCATCCCGACGATGCTTGTCGACGTCGACGCACTTGGTTGCGGCGCGGACGTCGTGCTCGGTGTCGAAAATGTTCCAGGGTTGCGATGGGCGGCGTTGACGGTTGAGGGTGGGCGTTTGTCGGCGGATGCGCTTCGTGATGCTCTGCCCGCTCGCGGGCAGCACCTGCGGGTGCTCTCGTGCAGCCGCGGGGAGATCGGTGGTCCTTCGGTCACTGCGCTCGGGGCGGTGCTCGACGCCGGCCGACGATCCGGCGGTCTTGTCGTGTGCGATGTTTCCGGTTGTCGAGGACTGGAGGGTGAGGCGGTATTGGAGGGTTCGGATGCCGTCGTGATGGTTGTTCCGGCGACGGTGGCTGCCTGCGTCGCTGCGGAGAAGGTGGGAATGTGGGCGGCGCAACATAATTCGAATGTCGGGTTGTTGGTGCGCGGACCGGCTCCGGGTGGTCTGCGCGGGGCCGATGTTGCGACCATGCTCGGGTTGCCGTTGATCGCAGTTGTCCGGGGACACCGCTCGCTCGGGTCGATGCTCGAACGCGGCGGGCTGGAATTACGACGCAAGTGCGCGCTGACCCTCGGAGCGGACGCGGTGCTGGACGGACTCGCGGCGGGATCACGTTCCTGGAGTGTTGCAGCATGAGTGGTCTGGTCACGGCGGAACTGCTCGATCGGGTCCGTGATCGGTTGGCGGCGTCGACGGCCGCTGAGCCGACAGCGGCGACGGTCGCCGACGCCGTTCGGGCTGAGTCCGCCGGAGTGCTCGGTGATACAGATCTGCTCGAGGTCGTGCGAATTCTCCAGACCGAGCTGACCGGCGCCGGGCCGCTCGAGTCTTTGTTGCATGAACCAGGAGTCGCGGATGTCCTGGTGACTGCTCCGGACCAGGTGTGGGTCGATCGTGGGGTGGGACTGGAACGAACGAGCGTGAAATTTGCGGACGAGGCAGCGGTGCGACGCCTTGCTGCGCGTTTGGCCTTGTCGTCCGGAAGGCGACTCGACGACGCACAGCCGTGGGTCGACGGCCGGTTACGCGGAGTCGGCGACGGGCATTTCGGTGTCAGGTTGCACGCTGTTCTCGCGCCGGTCGCACAGGGGGGAACCTGCTTGTCGCTACGGGTGCTCAGACCTGCAACGCAAGGTCTTGACGCATTGTGCGCTCGCGGGGCGATCGAACCGGAGGCGCGTGCGCTGCTTGATCGAATCATCATGTGCCGTTTGGCTTTTCTTGTGATCGGTGGCACCGGTGCGGGGAAAACGACATTGCTGTCGGCTGTGCTCGGTGCGGTCGACCCCAGGGAACGGATCATCTGCGTCGAGGATGCGGCCGAGCTGGCTCCGCCACATCCGCATGTGGTTCGTCTGGTCGCACGCGCGCCGAATGTGGAGGGCGTCGGCGAGGTAGCGGTACGTGATCTCGTGCGACAGGCGTTGCGCATGCGACCCGACCGCATTGTCGTGGGCGAAGTGCGGGGAGCCGAGGTCATCGACCTTCTGACGGCCCTGAATACGGGCCATGACGGCGGGGCAGGCACCATCCACGCGAATTCGCCCGAGGAAGTGCCGGCGCGGTTGGAGGCCTTGGCCGCGTTGGGCGGAATGGATCGACATGCGTTGCACAGTCAACTTGCAGCCGCAGTCCAGGTGGTTCTACACGTGCATCGCTCCGCCGACGGTTCTCGGCGACTCGAGCAGATCGGGGTCATCAACCGCGGCGCAGACGGATTCGTACACATCAACCAGGCATGGCCGGCTGCGGGTCCGGGGCGCGATCAACTCGAAAGAATGCTGCGCCTCCGTGATCGGGACGGGCGCAGTGATCGGGACGGGCTGCCGGCATGAGCGCCACGTTGCTGCTGTGCGCGCTGTCGGTGATGGTTGCTCCGACGGTGAATTCGCGTTCCAGGCTCCTCGAATTCGCAGATTCGCGGGGGAAGGCATCATTCACCGTGCCGTGGACACTGATTGTCGCTGCACTGCCACTGGTACTGGGTGCGTTGTTCGGAGGTATATCTGCATTGATCGCTGCCGCGATCGCAGTGGGAACTGCGCTCTTTCGTGCTCGACGGAAGAAGGCATCGTTGGCAAGGCACTCGGAACTGGCGTTGCTGCTTGCCGGATTGGAGATCCTGATTGCAGAGTTGCGGATCGGTGCGCACCCGGCGTCCGCGTGTTCCATTGCCGGTGAGGAGTGCTCGGGCGCTGTGGGGGAAGTATTCCGTCGCGGTTCGGCGCGAGCTCGGTTGGGTGGCAGTGCAGCCGATGCATTCCGATCCGGTGGTTCGCTCGTCGACAGGGAGTTGGTGCGTGTTGCGTCAGCGTGGTCTGTCGCTGAACGATACGGTCTGGCGCTGGCCGAACTTCTAGGAGCTGTGCGGACGGATATGTTGGGTCGCAACCGTTTCCGTCAGCGCACCGAGGCCGGACTGGCCGGCGCGCGAGCTACCGCGACGGTACTGGCGGGGTTGCCGGTCCTCGGCATCGGATTGGGTGAGCTGATGGGGGCGGCGCCGTTGCAGGTGCTGTTCGGGGGTGGCGCGGGCGGAGTGATGCTGGTAGTCGGAACGGGGTTGGTAGCTCTCGGCCTCCTGTGGACCGACAAGATCACGTCGAAGGTTACCTCGTGATCTGGCTGGGAGTAGTGACGATCGCGCTGTCGTTATGGATAGTTCCGGACACCCGAATGTCACTGCCACGCATGGCAACAATGCTCGACAGAAGTGCCGTGGATACAGTTCTGCCGGACGAGCCACCGGTCGGCGATCCTCTGGCAGTCGCAGCAAGTTTCGACCTTCTAGCTGCATGCCTTCGTGGCGGTTTACCGGTTGCCGAAGCAGTGGGGGCTGTTGCCGCTACTGCGCCGGCGCCGATGGACGCCGCTTTGCGGCGTGTATCGGATCTGCTCACCCTTGGCGCCGATCCGGATGTGGCCTGGGGTGAAGCTGCGTTGGATCCCGACACCGAATCACTTGCCCGACTGGCGCGCCGGTCGTCACGGTCGGGGACGTCGCTGTCCGTCTCGATGGCGGAACTTGCAGAACGCCGTCGAGATGACGCGGAGGATGTTGCTGCCGCGTCCGCCGAACGCGCGGGCGTGCTGATCAGTGGTCCGCTCGGACTCTGTTTCCTGCCTGCGTTTCTCGCGCTGGGGATAGTGCCGGTGGTGATCGGATTGGCGTCGTCGGTACTCGGCGACGGGCTTATCTGAGTAGAACCGCGATTCTTCCGCGGCAGAACAACTGTCGTGGTCTTACAGGAGGGGGAAAACGATGTTCGGAATGATGGGAAAGTTGTCAGCGAGGTTGACGTTGCTCGTCGCCGAGGATGACGGAATGTCCACGGCAGAATATGCAATCGGGACCATTGCCGCCGCGGCATTCGGAGCGGTTCTCTATTCGGTGGTCACCGGCGATTCCATTGTCACGGCGCTCACCGGGATCATCGACAAAGCGCTCAAGACAGCTGTGTGATGTTGTCCACGAGGAGCATCCGCGAGGCTGATGACGGTGCAGTCACGGTCGAGGCAGCAATTGCACTCGCCTCGATGATCACTGTGGTGGTGCTGTGCGTCGGCGCGGTACTGGCGGTGACGATGCAGGTTCGGTGTGTGGATGCTGCTCGTGAGGCTGCGAGATTGACTGCCCGCGGTGATGGGGACAACGCGGTCACCACGTCGCGCCGAATCGCACCCTCCGACGCCCGGATTTCCGTGCAGATCGTGGACGGATTTGCCGTGGCGGTGGTGAGCGCCGACAGCGTTTTGCTACCGATGTTGGACATCACCGCAGAAGCAGTCGCAGCTGTGGAACCCGGAGCGGACTGATGACTCTGCAGGCGGACGACGGTATCGCAACAGTGTTTTCGTGTATTGCGCTGGCCGGGATCGTCGCGGTGACGGGTGGGCTGCTGCACGTGGGTTCGGCGGTCACCGCTCGTCACACCGCCCAGTCGTCTGCGGATCTCTCGGCCTTGGCGGGGGCCGGAGCGCTCGAGCGCGGCGCGGAGGCAGGCTGCGCCGCGGCAATCGACGTTGCGACGCGGATGCGAACAGTACTCGCGGAGTGCACTGTCGAGGACTGGGATGTCATTGTTCAGGTGCGGGCGCCGGTATTGTTGTCCCGCTTCGGTATCGGCGATGCGGAGGCGTCGGCGCGTGCGGGCCCTGTCGACTAGTCAGCTGATGGTGTCGATGACGGCCGTCAGAATCTTCACGGCGCCGTCCTTGTCGAGTGGATCGTTTCCGTTGCCGCACTTGGGGGAGTAGACGCACGATGGGCAACCGTTGGCGCACTCGCACGAGGTAATTGCGTCGCGGGTTGCGGAAAGCCAGCGTGAGAGTTCACTGTGCCCCCGGTCGGCAAATCCCGCGCCACCGGCGTGGCCGTCGTAGACGAACACGGTGGGCAGACCGGTGTCGGCGTGGATTGCCGTCGACACTCCGCCGATGTCGCCTCGGTCGCAGATGGCGACCAGTGGCAGGAGGCCGATCGCTGCATGCTCTGCCGCATGCAGCGCCCCGGGGAACCGCTCGGGCGAGACGCCGACGGATTCGAGCAGTTCCGGTGTGACCGTGTACATCACGGCCCTGGTCTCGAGCGTATGTGCAGGCATATCCAATTCGATGGAATCGAGGACTTCGCCGGAGTTGAGGCGTCGGAGGTACCCCACAACCTGATGGGTCACTTCGACGCGCACGAGTGCGACGGTGATGTCGCCGTAATTCTTGTGTTCGAGTTGTTCGGTGATGATGATCTCGGTGGTTTCGCGCGCCGAGGTGGTCCAGTCCGGATTTTCCGCGTGAACCAGTGCCAGACCGACTTCGAGGTCGAGTTCGTCCACCACGTACGCATCGCCCTGGTGAATGTGGACCGCGCCGGGGTGGACGGTGGCGGGTGCCCGTCCGGTGTCGACGGTTCCCAGCATCCGCCCGGATTCGCCGTCGACTATTGCTACTTGGGTGCCGATACCGCCGCGGATGTCCAGTGAGCCGTGCGGGTTGGAATCTGCGGTGATGAACCAACCGTGGGCGCGTCGCCGGATCTTGCCTTCTTCGGCGAGCTTGGTGAGGACGTCGATGGCTCCGAACGAGTCGACCTCGGCGTCGGAGAGTGGGAGTTCCATTGCTGCGCAGAGTAATTGCGGTCCCAGGATGTAGGGATTTCCGGGGTCCGTCACGGTTGCCTCGACGGGTTTCTCGAGGATGGCCGAAGGATGGTGAACAAGGTAGGTGTCGAGGGGATCGTCTCGGGCGATCAGGACCACCAGCGACCCCTCGCCGCGTCGACCGGAGCGTCCGGCCTGTTGCCAGAACGAGGCAACGGTCCCCGGGAAACCAGCTACGACAACGGCATCGAGCCCTGCGATGTCCACGCCCAGTTCGAGCGCGTTGGTTGTTGCCGCACCAAGCAGCGTGCCGTCCGCAAGTGCTGCTTCCAGTTCGCGGCGGTCTTCGGCGAGGTATCCCGCGCGGTACGAGGCGACTCGTTCGGCCAGATCGGTGTCGACTTCTGCGAGTAGCCGTTTGGTGGTCATGGCGGTCAGTTCCGCGCCGCGGCGTGAGCGTACGAAGGTGAGGGTGCGTGCGCCTTCGATCATCAGATCCGCCATGATCCGGGCGGCCTCGGCGCCGGCGGGGCGCCGGACTGGACTGCCGTTCTCGCCGGTGAGTGCCGGCACGAGTGGAGGCTCCCAGAGTGCGACGGTTCGCGGCCCGTGGGGTGATCCGTCGTCGGTGACCTCGGTGCAGTGCGCCCCGATCAGCCGCGAAGCCGCTGTTCCGGGGTCTGCGGTGGTGGCGCTGGCCAGGATGAACGTGGGGTCGGCGCCGTATCGGGCCGCGATGCGTCGGAGTCGGCGAATGATGAGGGCGACATTCGATCCGAAGACACCGCGGTAGGAGTGGCATTCGTCCACGATCACGTATTTCAGATTGCGGAAGAAGTGCGCCCAGCGTTGATGGGTGCGGAGCAGAGAGATGTGCAGCATGTCGGGGTTCGTGAACAGCCAACGGGAGTTTTCACGCGCCCATGTGCGCAACTCCTGTGACGTGTCCCCGTCGTACGCGCTCGGATTGGTTCCCCGTAGTTCGGCGTCGAAGTCGGTGAGGGACAGCACTGCCCGTAGTTGGTCGCTGCCGAGAGCTTTGGTGGGGGAGAGGTAGAGCGCGGTGGCAAGAGGGTCCGAAGCCATCGCGGTCAGGACGGGGAGTTGGTATGCCAGTGACTTTCCCGAGGCGGTGCCGGTGGCGACCACAACATGGTTTCCGCTGTGTGCAAGGTCTGCGGCAGTGCGCTGGTGGATCCACGGAGCGGTCACACTGTGCTCGTTCAGGGAACGGACCACGCTGGGGTGCAACCACTCCGGCCATTCGGCGAACCGGGCGCTGCGAGCAGGTAGTTGAGCGGTGAATGTCAGTGGATCTTCGTTCCCGCTCACGCCGGCGACGACGCGACCGAGGAGCATCTGTCCGTAGGTTTCGTTCGGCGCCGCGTCGGGATCAGGAATGCGGGAGGCTGCGTTCACGTGACTCTCCGGGATCGGCGTTCGGGTGTCCCGACAGTTCGAAACTGCCGTTACCTGCAGTTTTGATGATACGCATCGGCTGGCGGAAGTGGCGGCACGGGGTGGCGGCCGACTGCGGCGGGTCGAAGCCGGTGATATTCGGTAGCAAATTCTTAACGTATTTCGACTGTTGTGCACGCGCAGAACATGGTTGACTGACAACCGGTCGCAGCTTCTGTGTTCGTAGGCTTGAGAAAGTGCACGCTCGCAGGATCTTTTGTTGCGGACGTGGTGCTCTTGCCCTTTCCTGCGAGGATGCAAGCCTGGGGGGAAATCAGCTGGTACTGCGGCCGGAACGGGCCCGATGGATTGAATAAGCGCAGTTCATCGAATCCGGTGTTAGAAAGAGAAGGAAAAGCATGGCACAGGGCACTGTGAAGTGGTTCAACGCTGAAAAGGGCTTCGGCTTCATCGCTCCCGAAGACGGTTCCGCAGACGTCTTCGTTCATTACTCCGAGATCCAGGGCAACGGTTTCCGTACCCTCGAGGAGAACCAGCGTGTGGAGTTCGAGGTAGGGCAGGGCAACAAGGGGCCCCAGGCGACAGGCGTTCGCGCGGTCTGATTCTTCCGAGCTGGACACGGTCTGTCCCTCGTTGCCTCGCCGCAATGGGGGACAGACCTTTTCGTAATAGGTCCCATTATTTATGCCGCAACGGTCCTCGTGCCCTACGTTGCACTCTGTGAGCCAACTGTCCTTTTTCTCCGCCGAGTCGATTCCCCCTGCCGTGACAGACCTGGCCGGCATGCTGGCCGGACACGGTCAGGTGGTGACAAACGAAGATCGTGCTCGGATCTCGATCGTCGTAGATCGAGACTGGCGGGCCCAGGCCATCGCCGAGCTGATCGCACAATGCGGACTCGGCGCAGAAGTGACGCGTAGTGATGAAGGAAGCCCGCTCGTCCGAACTCAGGCGACGCCGGCCCTGCTGCCCCTGTCCGTGCAGTGGACCAAAGGTGCCGTGAAGTCCGTCCCGGCTGGATGGGTTCCGAATCCCCGCCAGCTCCGGGTCTGGGCAGTCTCGTCCGGCAGGATGGAAGAGGACGGCGAACGCTTCGTTTTCGGCCTCGATCCGCACGCGACTCAGACTCACGCGCCGTTGGCGCAAGCCTTGATGCGAGTGGGTATCGCACCTACTCAGCTGGGCAACCGGACGCCCGGTCCAGGGCTTCGTATCGCCGGCAAGAAGCGACTGACCAAGCTCGTCGAATACCTGGGCGAGGCACCCCGTCACGTGGACGTCGAAGCGGCCTGGCCACAAATCTGACCGTGTCCATACTGTACTGATCTGCACGAATGTCGTGCGGGTATGTCACTCTGTAAAGAGAGACACGGGGTATAACTTGCTCCACACGTCTAGTTCTGAAGAACTGCCGACGGCAGTGATCGTCCAAAGGAAGGTTCGGGCAGCAGGTGGCTAAAGCGGACAACGGCAGCGGTCAGGGAGCGTCCGGTAACCCTCGTCGCCTCGTGATCGTCGAGTCACCGACCAAGGCGCGCAAAATCGCTCCTTACCTCGGTAAGGACTACGTAGTCGAGGCATCGGTCGGTCACATTCGCGACCTGCCGCGCGGCGCAGCGGATGTTCCGGCCAAGTACAAGGGCGAGCCGTGGGCCCGTCTCGGCGTCAACGTCGATCACGACTTCGAGCCGCTCTACGTCGTCAGCCCGGAGAAGAAGGGCAAGGTCGCCGAACTCAAGTCACTCTTGAAGGACGCTGACGAACTCTTCCTCGCAACTGACCCCGACCGCGAGGGTGAGGCCATTGCGTGGCATCTCCTCGAGACCCTGAAGCCCAAGATTCCGGTTCGTCGAATGGTCTTCCACGAGATCACCGAACCGGCAATTCGTGCTGCTGCCGAAGACACCCGCGAGCTCGACATCGACCTCGTCGACGCTCAGGAAACCCGCCGTATCCTCGACCGTCTCTATGGTTACGAGGTCAGCCCGGTGCTCTGGAAGAAGGTCATGCCGAGGCTCTCGGCGGGCCGCGTCCAGTCGGTTGCTACCCGTGTCATCGTTCAGCGTGAGCGTGAGCGCATGGCGTTCAAGTCGGCTTCGTACTGGGACATCTCCGCCACGCTTGATGCCGGCGCCGACGCCAGCCCACGCAGTTTCGGTGCGCGTCTTGTCTCGGTCGACGGTTCCCGCGTTGCTTCCGGTCGCGATTTCGGACCGGACGGAAAGCTCAAGGGCAGTGCGGTCACTGTGCTGGACGAGGCGTACGCGCGTCGACTGGCCGAGGCTTTGCACGGCGTCGACCTCACGGTTTCGTCTGCAGAAGACAAGCCGTACACCCGTAAGCCGTACCCGCCGTTCATGACGTCGACGCTGCAGCAGGAGGCCGGTCGCAAGCTTCGCTTCACGTCCGAGCGGGCCATGCGTATCGCGCAGCGTCTGTACGAAAACGGCTACATCACCTACATGCGTACCGACTCGACGACGCTGTCCGAGTCGGCGATCGCTGCTGCTCGTGCGCAGGCCACCGAGTTGTACGGCCCGGAGTACGTCCATCCGACGCCGCGTCAGTACACCCGCAAGGTCAAGAACGCGCAGGAAGCGCACGAGGCAATCCGTCCGGCCGGCGATGTGTTCCAGACGCCGGGGCAGTTGCACTCCAAGCTCGACGCCGACGAGTTCAAGTTGTACGAACTCATCTGGCAGCGCACCGTGGCTTCGCAGATGGCCGACGCTCGGGGCAACACGCTGACGCTTCGCATTTCCGGCACGGCCGGCACGGGTGAGGACTGCACGTTCTCCGCGTCCGGTCGCACCATCGTATTTGCGGGCTTCCTCAAGGCTTACGTCGAGAGCGTCGACGAAGAGGCAGGCGGTCAGTCCGACGATGCCGAATCCAGGCTTCCGATACTGGTCAAGGGCCAGGAAGTCACGGCAACCAAGCTCGATCCCGACGGTCACAGCACCAACCCGCCGGCGCGGTACACCGAAGCCAGCCTGATCAAGACTCTGGAAGAGCTCGGTATCGGCCGACCGTCGACGTATTCGTCGATCATCAAGACCATCCTCGACCGCGGATACGTCTACAAGCGGGGCAGCGCACTGGTTCCGGCGTGGGTTGCCTTCGCCGTGGTCGGTCTGCTCGAGGCGCACTTCGGCCGGTTGGTCGACTTCGATTTCACCGCAGGCATGGAAGACGACCTCGACGCTATTGCCGGTGGACGTGAGCAGCGCGGTAACTGGCTGAGCAGCTTCTACTTCGGTGGCGAGCACGGTGCCGAAGGTTCGGTCGCCCGCGAAGGCGGTCTCAAGAAGATGGTCGGCGTCAATCTCGAGGAGATCGACGCCCGCGAGGTCAACTCCATCCGGCTGTTCGACGACGCCGAGGGTCGTGAGGTTCACGTACGTGTCGGCCGATTCGGTCCGTACCTCGAGCGCATGGTTCAGAATCCGGACGATCCCGAAGGCGATCTGATCTCGCAGCGGGCCAATCTTCCCGATGACCTGCCGCCGGACGAGCTCACCCCCGAGTACGCCGAGAAGCTGTTCGCGACGCCTCAAGAAGGTCGCAAGCTGGGCGTCGATCCTCTGACCGGAAACGAGATTGTCGCGAAGGAGGGCCGCTTCGGTCCTTACGTGACCGAGATTCTCCCCGAACCGCCGGCCGAGCCGGAGCCGGACATCGTGCCGGTTCCGGAACCGGAAGAGGTCAGCGCGGGAACCACCAAGACTGCGGTGAAGAAGGCCGCAGCCAAGAAGGCTCCCGCGAAGAAGGCTGCCAAGAAGGTTGCGGGCCCCAAGCCGCGCACCGGATCGCTGCTCAAGTCCATGGACTTGGCGACGGTCACCTTGGAGGATGCACTTCGGTTGCTGTCCCTTCCGCGCGTCGTGGGTGTCGATCCCGAGAGCAAGGAAGAGATCACCGCTCAGAACGGCCGATACGGTCCGTATCTGAAGAAGGGCACCGACTCGCGTTCCCTGGCCGACGAAGAGCAGATGTTCACGGTCACCCTCGACGACGCGCTCAAGATCTACGCAGAGCCCAAGCGACGTGGACGTCAGGCGTCGGCTACTCCGCCGCTGCGTGAGCTGGGTGTCGACCCGGTCAGTGAGAAGCCGATGGTGATCAAGGACGGTCGTTTCGGTCCGTACGTCACCGACGGTGAGACCAACGCCAGCCTGCGCAAGGACGATGCCGTCGAATCCATCTCGGATGCTCGTGCGTCGGAGTTGCTTGCTGACCGTCGTGCCCGCGGACCGGTGAAGAAGAAGGCCGCTGCGAAGAAAGCCCCGGCGAAGAAGGCCGCTGCGAAGAAGACCGCCGCCAAGAAGGCCCCGGCCAAGAAAGCGGCTGCCAAGAAGGCTCCGGCGAAGAAGGACTGAGCCGGACTCGTCGGTGCCGACGGTTAAGGTTTTTGCATGAGTAGTGATGTGACCGAACGTGGTGTGTTCGGTCGGCTGGTAGGTCAGCACGACGTCGAGCAGAGTTTGCGAGCCGCCGCGCTGTCCGCCAGAGGCGACTCCAGCGGATCCGATATGACCCATGCGTGGCTCTTCACGGGGCCTCCCGGATCCGGGCGGTCCGTGGCGGCGCTGTGCTTTGCCGCAGCCCTGCAGTGCACGTCCGACGGCGAACCGGGATGCGGGCAGTGCCATGCGTGCACAACCACGATGGCGGGAACCCATGGTGACGTACGACGGATCATTCCCGACGGATTGAGCATCAGCGTCAAAGGCATGCGCGAGATCGTCAATATCGCGTCGCGCAGGCCAACGACCGGTCGTTGGCAGGTCATCGTCGTCGAGGACGCGGATCGATTGACCGAGGGCGCGGCCAATGCGCTTCTGAAAGTTGTCGAGGAGCCGCCGGACCGCACGGTGATCCTGCTCTGCGCTCCCACCACGGACCCAGAGGACATGTCGGTCACACTCCGTTCGCGATGCCGGCACTTGGCTCTCGTGACGCCGTCTGTCGAGTCGATTGCCCAGGTGTTGATCGGGCGTGACGGATTGGCTCCCGACCAGGCGAGATTTGCCGCATCGATCAGCGGTGGTCACGTCGGCCGAGCGCGACGCTTGGCTACCGACGATGTCGCGCGGGACGAACGTGCGCGGTCGCTCCGGCTTGCCTTTGATGCCGCGTCCGCATCGACGGCGTACAAAGCAGCCGAAAATCTGGTGAAGTCGATCGAGTCCGAAACCAAGACACTCTTCACCGACGTCAAGGAACGTGAACTCGAAGAACTGAAGGTCTCGCTCGGCGGCGGCGGAACCGGTAAGGGCACAGCCGGCACGCTCCGAGGGTCTGCCGGATTGATCAAGGAACTCGAAGCGCGGCAGAAATCGAGGGATACGCGGGCCAAGCGTGATCTTCTCGACCGGACGCTGATCGATCTTGCCGGCATGTACCGCGACGCCTTGTCGTACGCGTTGGGGTCGTCGTCCACGTCCACTCATCCCGATATGGCCGAGCGGGCATCCGATCTGGCATCGCGGACGTCACCGGAAGGTCTACTGAAGTGCATCGAAGCAGTGCTTGCATGCCGCGAAGCCGTCGATTTCAACGTCAAGTTGCAGTGGGCTCTCGACGCGATGGTTGCGAGTATCGGCGAAGCCTTCCGACCCCCGTTTTCGCGTTCCGGGGGTTGACCAGTTAGACTCGCCATCGCCGAAAGGCACGCTGCCTTAGCTCAGTCGGTAGAGCATTTCACTCGTAATGAAAAGGTCGAGAGTTCGATTCTCTCAGGCAGCTCGGCCAAGAGCCCCGTACCAGGAAATTCTGGTGCGGGGCTCTTGTCGTTTACCGGTAAATACTCGATGCCCCGTTTATCCTGATCCTGCGTACACGCGCCTGAGCAGGGGAGAATCGCCATGTCGGAGCAGAACTGGGGATCTGGCGAGCAGCCGAACCAGCCACCGCAGTACGGGCAGCAACCGCAGTACGGACAGCCACCTCAGTACGGGCAGATGCCTCCCGTGTCGTCGCAGGGATATGGGCCTCCGCAACCTGCCTACCCGTACGCCTCCTGGATTTCGCGTGTCGGCGCGTATTTGCTCGATTACCTCATCGTGCCGCTACCTGGCGTGATCGTCGCGATCATCGGCGCGGTGATCGCGTTCTCGGGAGCGGAGGTCACCACGTATGACGACGGAACCGTCACTACGGAAGGTGCAAATTCGGTCGGCCTCTTGGTCATCGGGATCGGGATTGTTCTGACCCTCCTGATCGAGGTCTGGAACTACGTCTTCCGTCAGGGCAATACCGGCCAGTCATTGGGGAAGAAGTGGCTGGGTATCTCCGTGGTTCGAGAGTCCGACGGTGTTCCGCTGGGACCACCCATGGCTCTCCTGCGATGGATATTGGAAGCGATCCTCGGCGGAGCGTGCTTCCTCAACTACTTGTGGCCGCTCTGGGATTCGAAGAGCCAGTGCTGGCACGACATGATTGTTCGCTCAGTCGTTATTCGAGCGAGATAGAACGGGTTCGCGTGGCCGCAGCTGTCGGTGGCCACCAGCTTCTACAGTGGATCGTATGAAGACCGAGACCTCCGCAGTGCGGGGCTGGCGGGCGCTGAGCGCTCCGGCCGGCGTCGCTGCAGTGGGGGTCTCGGCTTTTGTGCTTTTGCACGTCCGAGATCCGCACAATTCCGGAAGCTACGGGGTCTGTCCCATGTATGCGGTGACAGGTCTGTGGTGCCCGGCGTGTGGTGGCCTTCGAGCAGTCAATGACCTGACGCATCTCGATATCGGTGCGTCGTTGTCGAGCAATGTGTTGATCGTTCCGTTGATCGCGGTACTGGTTGTCGCGTGGGGGCGGTGGGTTGTGCGCAGATGGAACGGGTTGACCGATCGGATGATCGTGCTTGCGCCGGCAATGACAATCGCGGTGCTCGGAACGCTTGTTGCCTTTACGGTTGTGCGGAACACCCCTTGGGGTAGCTGGCTAGCGCCGGCCTGAATGTGAGTGAGGTCGAAATGGCAATGCAGGTTTTTTCACTGATCGTGCTTCTCGGTGCACTGATCGTCTTGATCCCGACAGCCAGACGGGTCTTCGGCAAGAAGGATGACGAGTAAGTACTCGACATCGACTGGTCTGAGGCACATGCTGGCGGTATGGCTGATTCGTTGAAGGCCCGCGTGCGCGAGAAGTTGTTGCGCCAACTCTCCGAGGATGGCCGACGCCCGATTCACGATGCAGAAGGTGACGATTCCCGATTGTTGTCGGTGTCGGACGACCTCGAAGCCCTCGAATTGGCGCAAGAGGGAGATCCGATCATCGAAGAATTGGCGCAGAGGTACTGGGTTCCCTGAAGTTTACAAAGCGCAGCGCTGTGACCAGGCGATTTGGTGTTGTGTTGATCTTCGCGTAACTTATTCCAGGTCAGAGCGACACGGACACCGACTCCCACCTGCGAGGGTGAGTGACACGAGGTTGTACGAAGTCCTGGCGAACACTCCAGTTAGTTGACGAAGATCAGCCCGGTTTGCGCCGGTGCGGAGAATCGGATAGGCTGGAAAAGTTGCCCCGGAGCGAGTGGCCTGAAGGTCGCGGTGATGGTGTGCGCGTGTTCTTTGAGAACT
>NZ_RKMA01000005.1:0-344513 GCF_003797085.1 Rhodococcus sp. WS3 | reverse complement strand
CCGCGGCGCTCCTCCCGACGCTCCGCGTCGGGAGACGGGAGCGAGTCGCTGCGCTCCCCGCCAGGGAGCCGCTGCGCGGCTCGCAGTGGGTCGAGTGCCGTTGCCGTCGATCGAGTCGCTTCGCTCCTCTGAATTCCGAATCTTGGTTCTCACCAATCGAATTCATCGAAACGTCTGAGCCGGTACCCGACACCCGAACGAGGCTGGAGAGGAGGGGAAGGGTCACGGAAAGCGCCCCGTCTCGCGTCCAACTGCCTCGTCATCATCATGCTCCCAATCATACACCCCCACCCACCAAACCGCAAAACAATCCGAAAACACGAAACATCGAAACCCGCACCACTGCAAGAACATTCGATGTTGACACAAACAAAACCGTGCACAACCCACGAAAACAACCAAACACCAACCGAATACCGAAACCTGCTGACACACAACAACATTCAAAAATACCAAAAACGAGCCCCGCAACACCCCGCACGACCCAACCCGAACACCCCGCCGGCACCTAAATCCGTCGGCGCCCCACACACCCCAGGGACATGCCCTCACCGCAGGTCAAAGACACTTGTCTAAGTCCAGGCGCTGGCTCTTTCCATGTTCTTCACCACAACTCTCCGCCATACTCTTATCGTGACCCAAGAAGACGAGATCCAGAGGTTCCACCAATACGCTGATCAGTACGATCGAAAACGCCCAGTTTACGAACGGCTGGCGTCGATAGCAGCGGAGATGCTCGAAGCAGAAACAAAGTCTGCTGGAATAAAGACGCATTCGATCACTAGTCGTGTCAAAGAGCGAGCGAGCTTCTTGGAAAAGATCAAAAGAAATTCGTACGCCAACCCGTTTACAGATACAGGAGACCTGGTTGGGCTGCGTGTCGTCAGTCTCTTCAACCATGACCTAGGTGCAGTCGATAGAGCTATCCGAAGCTGCTTCCTGATCATCGACCGTGACGACAAAGAGAAGAAGACTGATCCAAGGGCGTTCGAGTACAAATCAATACACTACGACTGCTACCTGAAGAGAACCTCAGTCGATGTCGCAGACACGGATCTACTGGATATCCGGTTCGAGATTCAGTCGCGGACCATCCTGACGGATGCGTGGGCCAGTATCGAGCACTATCTGGCGTACAAGGGCAAAGCGAGCATTCCCAGAGAGATTGTCCGTGATCTAAGCGCTCTAAACGCTGTACTTCATCTCGCTGACAAGGTGTTTCACGGGATCGCTGTAGATGTCCAAGCCATCGAGGTGGCGGCGGCGGAGGCGAACCCGGATGAACTCCAAACGATCTCACTGAATGGGGCCACAGTAAAGGGACTCCTTCGTCGGATGCTCAACGATCGTGAAGAGTCGGCTGATCGAGAATATTCCGAACTCGTTGAGCAACTCAACCGGTGTGACTACGAAAACCTAGAAGAGGTGCGAAAATCGATAGATTCGGGTCTCGAAAAGGCGAAGGCTTTCGAGGCGCTGTCACCCCCCTTCGACCCGATGAAGATGGAATCAAGCCGATTTACCGACGTAGGACTTGCGAAAATTGCGATCAGTGAAGCCGACGAGCGGATGCATTCGTTGCTCCTTGATTTCACCATCGATGACGTCGACGCTTTTCTCATGGATAACTTCGAGGGGTTCTAGGTACACACTCTTTCGGCAGTTGTGCGACAAACTCTGTCCAGGGAAGCCACGACGGCACAAACCGATCAGAGAGCACCACCATCATCACCCGCTGGTCGTAGGACGGCGCATAAGTACACGATGATCCGACAACCGGCAGCCACACCCGCGACGCACTCTCCAACTCCACAACGGAGTCGGATGCGCACAGCTCATACGAAGACCGCCCCACCCCCAAGAACGCGAAAGCACCGAACGCCCCCACCACCAACCCCACACCGAGCAACACCCACCGACGCCACCGCGTCACTCCCCTGCATGTCGTCACCCACGCACCATAAGCCGAGCAGCGAGACGATTCAGCTATCTGCAGTTCAATCCGGCGAATGTGCCTCCCAGACCTCATCCACAACCAATAGCCGCACGAACCCACCACAGAACCCGAAAAGGACCACCCAAATAACTGGAAAGGTCCGGCCCGGTTGCTGCCCAGTGCGACAGCAGGGCTGTCGGGTTGCCGCCCGCCGAGCGGACCGGTCACTTCGAGTGCTGCTCGATTGTCCGCCACCCATTCGACTGCGTCCTTACACTGCTCCAGAGCATCTGGGATACATGTGTTCGCGCGAGAAAACGTAATCGAGTGAAGAGGATCGCGACGTCGGCTCCACGGCTGACCGTCCTAGCGAACGCGGACGTGGTCACCGACTCGTCGGCGGTTGCTGAAAGAATGGAGACCACCTTGCATCTCAGGAGAAAGCTATATGGCGATCAGTGAACGCACACGCAAGATGCTGTGGACACGTGCTCACGACCGATGCGCTTTTCCAGGATGTCGGCACACACTCACCGTCGATGTCGTAAACGCAATGTCGGGCGGCTCGGACGTCGTCGTAGTCGGACAAGAAGCCCACATCCGGGCGCGGAGCGCCGGCGGTCCTCGCTACGACGCGGGCTACCCAGAAGTCGACGGCTACGAGAACCTGGTACTGCTATGTCCAACCCACCACACCCTGATCGACGCCAACAACGGTGACGGCTACACCGTCGATGACGTGGTCGAGATGAAAGCGTCCCACGAGAAAAAACAAGCGCGCCGAGACAAACTTCGGGCCGTCCTACGCGCCTACCTCGGCGACCGATACGCCTCAGAGGACACGGTTCTGTTTCAGCAAGTCGACTTGCACGGCCCCTCGGTCGACTCGATGTTCGTCGACGTTCCTGTTGGATGCCGTCGTGACAACTCGACCGTCGCGACGCTACTCAGCCATATCCGCGAAACCGCTCCAGGGGATACCACCGAACTGGACAGGGCATCCGGCTTCGTTGTCGCCGGCGCTACACAAGCTCTCCTGCATCCGCAATGGCAGGGGAACGCAGTCCTCGTTGGAGGACCCGGACAAGGCAAATCAACGGTGCTGCAATACGTGTGCCAATTCCACCGTGCACGACGACTCGATGAGACAAGTGCATACACAGCCGCCCAATCCGGACTGGACCAGGTGACCGCCGTAGCCAGATTCCCGGTACGCGTCGATCTACGCAAATATGCGCAGTGGGCAACCGATTCGCCAGCCCGGGCGCCCAAGCCGAAGGGCAATCCATCACGAACGCACGACGGCTGGCCCAGTCTCGAAGAATACCTCCTCCAGGAAATCGACAGCCGTATCGGTGCACACCGTTTCAAGCCACGCGATCTTGCTGATCTCATAGCGACCGAGCCGGTTCTGTTAGCCCTCGATGGGCTCGACGAGGTCGCCAACGTGTCGGATCGCTCGCGTGTTGTCGACGAAATCGTTCGTTGCCGAGGACGATTGACACCCGATGCTGCCGATTTGATGATCTTGGTTGCGACCCGTCCTGGCAGTTCCCTGCAGCCCCTCACGTCCTCAGGTGCGTTCCCGACCCTGCACTTGCAACGCCTCACACCAGGTTTGCGGCTGCAGTATCTGCAACGTTGGTCCGAGGTATCTCGACTCCCCGCAGACAGTGCGGCGCGCCTACAAGCGACGTTCTTGGACAACCAGAATGTGCCTCACATCAATGAACTGGCTTCCTACCCAATGCAATTGGCGATTCTTTTACACTTGCTGTACCGACGCCAATTGCTCCCCCAGCAACGCACCGAACTCTACGCCGAGTATCTCAAAACATTTCTCGACCGTGAGCAGACCGAGGACAAGGAGCCGCTCCTGGCCGAACAGCGCCGCGTCGTCGAGGACACGCACGCTTACCTCGGCTGGTACCTGCAATCCATCGCGGAGGAAGGACGCAGCTCCGGACGAATCACCCGAGAGGAGCTACGGCATTTACTCCGCGACTACCTCGCCGGTCAGCCAGAAGAGCAACAGCTTGCCGACGAGCTCTACTCTGCGATCACAGATCGAGTGTTGTGCATGGTCGAGCGCGACGACGCGTTCGAATTCGAAGTGCAGTCCCTTCGCGAGTACTTCGCCGCAAAGCACATCGCTGACAACCTCACGCCGAAAGGCCACGGCAACTCCCGAGACGACGGATTGAACGCACTTCTGGAGCGCCCATACTGGGCCAATGTCTGCCGATTCTTCATAGGGATGCTCACTCGCGGTGAAATCCGCGCGCTACATGGCAACTTCCGGACCGTCGAGAACCGTGTCGCGCCGCACCCGCTCATACGCGCAATGGCTGTCATGGTGCTCAATGACCGCATCTTCGACGGTTTAACCACAAGCGAAATTCGCGACGTAGTCGACTTCGTCTTCGATGGTCCCGGTGTCATCTTCTCCCAAGATGGGGCACTCGACGCTGCAGGAACCCCACTAAGACTCGGCAATCGCGCTGGCCGCAGCCAGGCCGTTGCACACCTGAAAGAACGCTTGACGGACTCCCACACGACGCACCAGCTACGCGACGCCGTAGCACGCAGCCTCGTCACCCACGCGATACCGGAAGATGATCTCACCAGCTGGTGGTGGGGACAGCACGAACCCACCACAGTCTGGCTGGAAACCGCTGCACATCTTCGAGCGCTCCAAAACCTCGACCCGAACCAGACACATCTGCTGGCTTCTGCGCTCACTGACGCCGAGAACCGTGGCGAGTGGCGCGTCCAGCTGCTCAGCGACGGCGGATATGACGGCGCGGACAAGAACATCCTGTCAACCGCGCGAGACAATCTCAATGACGGTGCTGCAGAAAGTATCCGACACCATTGGTCTCACGACGGACCGAACACTGCCCTTGCCGATCTCATACACGGCGCCACAACCACCGTGCGCACGCATCTACCCGACACTGCATCAACAACCGACTGGCAAACATACTTCGCCACGCTCTCTCACACTTGGGGTGACGGATGGGTACTCCGACGCGCAGTCTCCACAACGCCCACCAACATCGACCTGATGGCCATCGCATCGAACGCTTCAACTCAAGGACTGACCGACGCGGCACACACCGAGGCGTTGTACCGCCACCACAGAGGCGAGACCGCCTGGTGGCAGGAGCTTTTCATATCCACAACGACCCCGACCGAACAGATGCTCGCCCTGATTGCCGTCCTCGAACACGCGCGACCGAGCACGATCGTCGAACTCGGACCGAGTATCGACCAACTCGTGCGCGCCCTGTCCCCCACACACTTTCGAACCGTTGAACATGCCTTGCACCGAGACCGCGAGACACACACGACCCGCGCCCTCAACCTCGCAGACGCCCTACGCCTACAGCAGCTGCCTCTGTCGGGGCGGACCCTGTGGCTGTTGTGGGTCACCGGATCCGACTCGACACGCGAGCGCATCACCACCCGTCTCGAACCCGAACTCCGCGATGTCTTTCTCGCCGGAACAGCCGACGGACGCGCCGCAGTCGCAGCCGCGTCAACCCCACGAAAAATAAAGCTGGACACATTCGCAGGTGCACGACGAGCGCTCCCTCCAGGCGGCTGGGCAAATCAGACACGTCTTGCCTCTATGTCCAACACCGTCTCCAAGGCAGTTCTACTCAATCCAGACCAATGGCCCGCCGATATCGTTCAACTTGCAATCGACAGGATGTCGGTTCGCGCAGCAGAGCGCACGCCGCCTCTAACCCGGATCGCGGACGATAATGACTGGTTCTCGTAGTCCACACTGAGCAACATCGCACCGGGAAGTTCCGGACCATTGCCTCGAATTGACCTACTACAGAACGATGTCCGTGACAGCATTGCCTAGGAGCGGTGCTCGCTCGCGGCAGTAGCCCTCGACGGAGTCAAGACTGGCGGGGTCGGTCTGTCGAGCGATGACGGAGTCGGCGGCGCCCTTGCGGGTGTCTTGGGTGACGAAGCCTGCGCGGAGAGAGTGCCCGCCTAGCTTGGTGAGGGCGGTGGGGTCGAAGCCGGCGTGTGCAGCGCGGCGATGGTCTGGTGGATCGCGGTACCGGAGAACGCTGCGGCACCGAGGTTGCCGTTGTTCGCGACGGCCCGCAGCAGTGGTTCCCGGGCGGCGGTACGCGGCACTCCCCCGGCACACGTGGCCGTCGGATGGTTCACGTTTCCGCAAGAGCCGGATGACCGAGGGGCAGCCGACGACGTCGAATGCAGCAACGACCTGCACCCAGCGAACGAACGCGCAGGGCGGGTAGGTCTCGTGAGACTCGGTGTACTGCAGTGCTTTGTTCGCTCCTCTTCCTTTCTTAGTCGGCCTTCGACTTCCGTAGTCGCACATTGAAGTTCACCGGATGGTGGACACCGAGATAGCGGGACGGATGATTCCGCTGGACGGATGTCCTCGTGCCCCGCAAACGCAGGTCGTTCACGACCGAATACAAGGTCGGGGCCGCCACAGGGTGATCGATTCCGGCCAGACAATAGCGCCGCTCACGGCCGCGGAACCTACCGAGTTGGCACGGTTGCGCCGGTGTGAAGCACCTGACCAAAACGCTTGCAGCGGAGTGGGCATCGAAGGGTATTCGCGTGAACTCGATCAGCCCCGGTTACATCCAAATGCCGCTCACAGAGTCTGACAGGCTCCGACAGCTGCAGAGCTTCTGGATCAAGGCGACACCGATGGGCTGGATGGGGTGAACCGACGACCTCGTCGGGTCCGCAGTTTTCCGGGCATCGGAGGCCGCTGCCTTCGCCACAGGATCTGACTTGATCGTCGATGGCGGATACGTCACCTGGTGAGTCTCGGCTGCCTGGGACTCCCGAGACCTCCAGAGGGGGATGCAAGACTGCATACCAGAGGGGGAAATCACCGCAATCGCACATATTTCCCGGGACCTCACCGCGTGTAAACTCATCCCCAAACCCACTGACACACAACATCATTCAAAAAACCCACAATCGAGGCCTCGCGCCACCCCCGTCTGACGCGCACGACTCCCCCACACCACCGAACCGCAGCACCTTGCCGGCCCCTAATTTCCTGCGCCCCACATACCACAAACAACCGCGTGAAGGTGTCATAACCGCACGTCAAAGCCCCAAACGCGCAGCCCTAAACACGACTGCGCGGCAGAGAAATCCCTCAACCCAAAAGCTCGGCTGAGGGGTGAGGGTTTCCTCCGTCGACCACCGAGTCAGCAGCGCTCGCCCCCCGCGTTCCGCCTGTCCTCACGGTCGACAATCGTCTCCGCCGGCAGCTGGTAATCACACACCGGGGCGTTCATGCACGCCCCATTAGTGTTCAGTCCCGCCCCGTCCTTCGGGCAGCGTTCTGTCAAACCCATCGAAAACTCCTATCTCTTACATAAACATGGTTTGACCTGGACATTTTGTCCTGGTCACGACAGAGCATGACAGACAGTGCGCTACGAGTCGATTAAATGCTGCACACCACCACCATGACCTCGCCGCAAACGCCGCAAACTCACGTCATCACTGCTCAGGGCATCAAAACGCACTCAACCATCCAATGCAAACAATTGCCTCCTCCGACCAGCTGTCGACCGAGGGAGAGCACTGCGAAAGATCGGGCGCACAACACACCAACGATGTTTGAGGACGCTCACCGTGAGGTAACAATCTTTCGCGCAACCGGTTCGGGTGAATCGCGAACAGGCGCCCCACCAGCCCGCTGGTCACTCGCAGGAAGGGGGGTCGCCTGCCCCCGAAACCACACCAAGTGTCGCGCACCAGGCCTATACCCAATCCACCACAGAACGCGAAGGCCCCTCACACACGCGATGAGGGGTCTCTTGAGAACACACGAGGTCCGACCCAGTTGCCGCACGGGCCGGACCTATTCGATGTAGTGCGTTCCGTCGACTGCTGCTGTTTAGGAAGGATGGACGAATTTGGTTGGGGTGGTTGATATACACCCCTTTACGACGTGACATTGCATGGTGCAATCCGTGAGTACCCACGCCCTCACCCGAGCGGCCTAGTTGGGTCGCGCGCACAACGACGCGCGCATCATTACATGCATCCATGCGCGCCACGGGCGTCGACTTCAACGCCGGGCCGTGTCATCCACCCAGTTCAGGACCCCTGAACGTCGCATTTCAAAAGACTTTGTCTCGACCTGTCACAGCACCCCTGGAGCTGAACCTCCTCTCAGAGAGAGAAACCATGAATCGCACCGGAGTTCCGGAGACTTTGATGTGCTCTGGGATTGACGGAGTCGGTGAACTTGGTTTCTGGCTACGATCTTGTCCAAGGAGGCAGGACCATGCCGAAGAGATACCCCGAGGAATTTCGCCGCAAGATCCTCGGTCTGGTCGCCGCAGGACGGCCGATCGCGGAAATCGCCCACGATCTCCAGGTCAGCGACCAGACGATCTACGGTTGGCGCAAACAAGACCTGATCGACACGGGGCAGGTACCAGGACTCTCACGCCTCGAACAGTCCGAGCTGACCTCGGCGAAAAGACGCATCCGTGACCCCCCCGAACGAAGTCGCAATACTGAAACGGTCCCGTGAGCTGCTGAAAGAGCCACACAACCCAAAAGGCGATTCGCGGCCATAGCGACGATGGCTGCGGAAGGACTACCCGTGCAGGCGTCCTGTCGCCTATTGGACGTGTCCGAAGCGGGGTACTACGAATGGCGCAACCGACCACCGTCACTACGCACTCTGCGGCACACCTGGCTACTCGAACAGATCATGGCAGTGCATGCCGCATCTCGCGGCACCTACGGTGCCAGGCGCATTCACGGAAGAACTCACCCTTGGGCCCGGCCTGTCCGTAGGACACAACCACATCGAGGCGGTGAGGGTCTGCTGCACGGATAGGTGACATCTGATCTGTGGTGCCGAGAGGTGCCGCTGGAAGGATGTGCACCATGCCCAAGCCCTATCCCCGAGAGTTCCGTGAGGACGTTGTCCGCGTAGCGCGCAGTCGCGAGCCCGGAACGTTGTTGAAGCAGATCGCTGCTGATTTCGGGATCAGCGAATCCTGCCTGACGGGCTGGCTGAAAGTGGCCGATAGCGAGGACGGAATCAAATCAGGAACTACTGGTGAGGACGTGGTCGAGAACCGGGAATTGCGCAAGCGAATCCGGTTGCTCGAGCAGGAAAACGAAGTTCTGCGACGGGCTGCCGCCTATCTTTCCCAGGCTAATCTGCCGGGAAAAGGCTCTACCCGCTCGTGAAAGAACTCGCCACCGAAAAGATTCCGGTGGCGGTGACGTGCCGGGTACTGAAGATCGCTCGACAGCCGTACTACCGCTGGCTGGCCAATCCTGTGACCAATTCGGAGTTCGTCGAGGCCTACCGAGCCAACGCACTCTTCGACGCCCATCGCGGCGATCCTGAATTCGGCTACCGGCTGCTGACCTACGAAGCCCGCTGCGCAGGCCATACGATGACCGAGCGCACCGCATGGCGGATTTGTTCGAACAACGGTTGGTGGAGTGTGTTCGGCAAGAAACGAGGTACGAGTAGCCGTCCCGGACCTGCCGTCCACGATGACCACGTCAAGCGAAATTTCGCCGCGAAAGGACCGAACAGGTTGTGGCTCAGTGACATTACCGAACATCTCACAGCGGAAGGCAAACTCTACCTGTGCGCGATCAAGGACGTTCACTCGAACCGGATCGTCGGCTACTCCATCGATTCGCGGATGAAATCCCGACTCGCGGTCGCTGCGTTGACCTCGGCCCTGGCCCGCCGAACCGATACAGACGGATGCATCGTACATTCTGATCGCGGCTCTCAATTTCGAAGCCGAAAGTTCCTGCGCACCTTGGACCGCCACAATCTGATCGGATCGATGGGCAGAGTCGGGGCGGCCGGTGACAACGCTGCTATGGAATCGTTCTTCTCGCTGCTGCAGAAGAATGTCCTCGATCGGCGGGCGTGGAAATCTCGAGAGGAGCTGCGGATCGCGATCGTGACCTGGATCGAACGGACCTACCATCGCCGTCGACGTCAGAGCCGGCTCGGAAAGTTGACCCCGATCGAATACGAGGCCATCATGACCACATCAGCCATCACGGCTGCGTGAACGAACCTGTCACCTGATCGTGCAGCAGACCCTGATGTCGCGCGCCGGCATCAAAGGCGTACCCGGGACGAGGAGGTCGAAGCCTCGATATCAGACACCGACAGCCGGCGACATGGTCAATCGAATGTTCACCCGTGAACAGCCACATCGGTTGTGGGTCACTGATATCACCGAACATCGTACTCGTGAAGGTAAGGTTTTCTGCGCGGTTGTCCTGGATGCGTTTTCAAGACGGGTCGTGGGGTGGTCGATCGATTCCAGTCAAACCTCCGCGCTGGTGACCAACGCGCTCTCGATGGCCATCTCCAACCGTGCACCGCTCGACGGAACCGTGATTCACTCCGATCACGGGGTGAAATTCACGTCGTGGGCATTCGCCGATCGAGCCAAACAATCAGGTCTCGTTCCCTCTATGGGATCTGTCGGCGACTGCTACGACAATGCCACAATCGAATCTTTTTGGGGCAGAATGCAAACCGAGCTTCTGAACCGACAACGGTGGCGTACCCGGATTGAACTGGCGAACGCAATCTTCGAGTATCTGGAGATCTTTCACAACCGCCAACGTAGACATTCGAGCCTCGGAATGTGCACTCCGATAGAGTACGAATTGCATCATCACACGAATCAGCCAGTTGCCTGAAACCAGCTATACCGACTCCGTCGAGCCCAGGGCACATCACTTCATCCTTTGGGAAAGATGGAGCCATGTCGTCAGCAATGAACAAGAGCTACCCGCCCGAACTGCGTGAGCGGGCGGTGCGGATGGTCGCCGAGGTCCAATACGAGTACCCGTCGGAGTGGGCCGCGATCGAATCCGTCGCAGACAAACTCAGCATCGGAACAGCGCAGACGCTGCTCAACTGGATCCGGAGAGCGCAAACCGACGCCGGCGAACGACCCGGCGTGACGAGCGAAATGGCTGCGGAAATGCGCAACCTCCGGGCCGAAAACCGGGAACTCAAGCGTGCCAACGAAATCCTGAAGTCGGCATCGGTTTTCTTCGCAGCGGAGCTCGACCGCAACAACAAATGATCATCGACTACATCAACCGATACAAAAGCGAGTACGGCGTCGAGCCAATCTAATGAGATCGGTAGCCGTGCCGGCACCGGACTTCTCGAGTCGATCCGAGTACGAACTCTTCCTTGGCAGACCGTAGCCGGCGTCGGCGCGGGTACCCCCATCCTGGCCCTGTCGAAAGCGGGGTCAAGTGTCGAGCCGCGGATAGGTGATCACTTCGTCGAGCGGGACGTTCAGTCCTGACGGCAGTGCGTGACACCGATCCGCTGGTGGGAGATCGTGCGACAGCCGATGCGATGGCGGCCTCTGAGGCCTGTTCATTGGAGCGCTGGTCGACCTTCCCGGTTCGGCAACGTTGTGCGGCTTGCCGGCCGCACTCCCGGACGAGGACAGGACTGACGAGATGGCTGAGCTGTGGTGTGGAATCGATTGGGCGGAAAAGCATCACGATGTCGCGGTGATCGACGACAGTGGAAGCCTGCTGATCAAGGAACGCATCAGCGATGACGTCGCAGGCTTCGACCGATTAGTAGAACTGATCCTCGAACTACGAAAGGACGGACTCGACGGACTGCCCGTCGCTATCGAAACGGCGCAAGGGCTACTCGTCTCGGCGATTCGCGCCGCCGGCGCCGATGTGTTCGCAATCAACCCGTTGTCCGTCTCGAGATATCGGGACCGCTACTCGCCGAGTCGAACTAAAAGCGACACCGCAGACGCAATGGTGCTGGCCAATATCCTTCGCACCGATCGTGACAATCATCGGCGGCTTCCGGACGACAGTGAACAAGCCCAATCTGTCAAGGTGTTGGACAGGGCCCATCAGGACGCGATCTGGGATAGACAACAGATCACCAGCAAGGCACGTTCCCTTCTCCGCCAATACTTCCCGGCATTTCTCGAAACATTCGACGACCTGACCACGATGGGTGCACGCGAGGCACCCCGACTGGCAACCACCCCGGCCGCCGCAGCAAACTTGCGCCCCTCCACTATGGCCGCGGCCTTACGGAAAGGCGGGCGGAAACGCGGCGTCGAGGTCGAGGCCCGCAGAATCGTTGCAGGGCTCCGCCTCCCTCACCTGCGCCAACCGCTGCAGGTGGAAATCGCGATGGGCGACAAGCGCATGCGTACGCACGCGCACTCACGGCCACTGCCGAGAACGTCAAGTCATTGGAGGCGGCCCTTACCTCAGCATTTGAGGAACACCCCGACGCGCCCATACTCACGAGCTTCCCAGGACTCGGCGTCGTTCTCGGCGCCAGGATCCTGGGTGAAATCGGTGACGATTCGGCCAGCTATAGCCTTATCGGCGAGCATACGGTCGTACCGACTGTGCACTCGTTTCGAGGAAACACCACACGTCGGACAGCTCGCCGAACTCGACAACGGCGACGCACGGATACGGACTCTACCTGCGGTCGCATCGACCGAATCGATGTCGACGCCCGACAGATGCGGAAGAAGTACACGCAGGTCACAACAGTTCTCAGAACACCAGAACGATCATCACTCACCACATCCCTGTCCTGCCGGAACGACACGACCCTCCGTGCCCCGTCACGGAAATGGGCCAGAACCAGGTTTCAACCGTCGTCAACACTTGCCCATCGTTCGACTGCTCCCTACTCGGTATCCGTCGCCGCAGCCCACGAGATAAGGGGACTGCCCCGACCGCGGCAATCGGAGCAGGGTCTCCCGAACAGCTTGTCGCTGGACTCGATACAGATTCAGGCGGCGTTTGCTCCGGCTGAACGTCTCACCGATGTCTCGATCACATCTGAGACACTCGAACAAGCAAAAGAGAAGGGGACTCATGCTGGTCGAACGATTCCAGTCAGTGGTCAAGGCGGACTACCACCAATTCCACATCGCGCCGTTACAGTCCGATAGCATCCCCAAACACCCTGCGAAGCCCTCACTCCCCCAATTGACATCGGTACCGGGGCCGGATCTACGCCCGCGCCGCCGTGATATCGAATACGATGGCCCACTCGTCGGTAGCCCGGTCGAGGACTGTCTCATTTAAATATGGCCAATCACGGAACCTGAACCGGCACGAGAGAACAAACCTCGCGGCCGATAGGCCACAGACCGGTACCGATACAACAAGATCCGCTCTTCCCTAAGAGGTGAGGGCGGATCGTTACTTCAGCGGACGGCCTCGGCCTTCTCCTTGGTCACATCTTCCAGTGTCGTCATCACCGCACCACACGCTCAGCTTTCACTCAGCGCGTGGTGCCCAAAAAACACCGATCTAGTGACAGTCCCCCTGGTCTGGCGATCTCAGGTGCCCGCGGCACCGAAACCGAAACGTGCCCCGGAGACATCGTCTTGCCGCTACCGAATCCGCCCGGTGGTTGGATCTTCTGTCGCCGATTTTCGGGATGTTCGATATAGCTGCTTGGTGCGGCGCAAACGGAGCCGATAGTGAAAGTCGCTGCCCCGCACCCTATCGCCACCGGAGATCGGTGAGAATGGTCGGGCACTGTCGCCCGGATACGCGGCCACACCTTCAGCAAGAGGGCGCCGACAACGAAATTAGTTCTCTCCCAGGCCATTTTGACTATCGGGTAAACTCCGCGCCGTCACTAACGACTCTACGGCAGGCCGATCGTACTCAATATCGCACGTTGGCCGGTTGTTGGCCAGTGGTCGACCTCGGACATCTCTGCCATTCCGGGTGCATAGGCTGCGGCGTCTTCGGGATGGACTGTGCCCGCGCCGCCGGATGCATGGGCGCCTCCGTCAATAGCCAGGTTGAGCCCGGTCACCCAGGATGCCTCGTCGGAAGCCAGGTATACCGCTGCACTTGCGATGTCGTCGGGCTCCCCCAGCCGCGGGATCAAGTTCGGTGTCAGGGTAACCCGTCGTTGTTCTGTGCCTTCCGTACCGTAGAACAACAGGCCGTTCGGGGTTGCCACGCAACCCGGAGAGATTGTGTTGACGCGAATATTCGCCTCGGCCAATTCGTTGGTGAGGCAGCTCGCGAGCCGAATGACGCCAGCTTTGGCCACCGAGTAAGCCTGAATGATAGGAAGATTGGCCGGGTAACCCGTCCCAATATTTGCACCCGCGATGGAGCCCATGAAAATGATGCTCCCGCCGCCGCGCGCGCGAAGATGCGGGATGGCGTGTTTGGAGACAAGGAACGGCACGGTCAATGTGTGGTCGAGGGTGAATTGCCAGTCTGCGAGGCTGGAATCCTCGACCGATCCCAACCGCAGCTGCATGGCACTGTTGTGCAAAATGTCGATGCCGCCGAACTTCTCGGCCGCGAATTCAGCCAGCGCGTGTGCGTCGTGTTCCGTGGTGAGGTCGATCGAGTGCAGCGATTCCATCCGTCCGCCGGCGGCGCGCACGATCGCGAGCGTCTCCTCGGCAGCTTCGGCATTGATGTCGCACCCGACAATCGAGGCACCCTCGGCAGCGAACCGTAACGCGACCTGGCGCGCCATTCCGCGTCCGGTACCGGTGATGACGGCGACCTTGCCGTCGAGACGACCTGTCATTGTGCTCTCCTTCGTGATCTGGACTTGAGACTGCGGTGAAGTAGACGGACGCTCCGGTCGCGCGAATGTGCCGGAAACGCCATATCAGCACGCGGTTGGACGTCGACGGACGTAGGCATCCATCTCGAGAGACAGCACGGGTCCGGTGTCTCTACCTTTGAGCGTTCCGCTGGTCGTGACCAGGCCCCAGCGGTGGTGGCCCTTGCTGACCGCGGTCACGGTCAAGGACCCGTGCAAGTGCGTGTTGGCGTGAACGGGTGCGAGGAACTGCACCTCGCGTAGTGTGCGGCCTGCGACGACGTGCCAGTGCGCAAGAACTCCCGCGACTGCCAGGCGTTGGAACACCGCCAGGGTGTATACGCCACTTGCAATGACGGCACCGAAGTGGCTCGCGCTGGCAAGGCTCGGGTCGGTATGGATCCCGAGTGGATCCCAGCGGCGGGCGAAGGCCATGATTTCCGTTGCTGTGACGAGATAGTTTCCGAGATCGTACTCTGTTCCCACTACGAGATCTTCGGTGAATCGCAGGTCGGTTGTCTCAGGTGCGGGGTAGTTCATTTGCACCGTCCCTTCACTCAGTGACCGATCGCCACTTGTAGTTCTGTGCAGCTAAGGAGCGAACTCGTGACCTGAACTCGGCGATTACGCGGCGCCTGTGAGTCGTTCTGTTCGCTGATGCCCGACTAGGATGTTCGTCCCCCGGCTCGTTCTGAGCAGCCCGTACGAACACAACCCAGCAATCGCCAACGGCACCAGAACGGCAATGTAGAGATCTTTCGGCGACATGAAACCGATGGCGTACCCCCCGAGAATGGGTGACACTATCGAACCGACTCTGGCCACGCCCAGCATCGTGCCGAAACCCTTGGCCCGGATCTGTATCGGATAGACCGAAGTGGCGATCGCAGTAAAGGCACTCAGAGAGACGAAAACGAACAGGCCGAGCAACAGGGCCATGGCAAGCGCGAGGGCGCCCTGAAGGGTCAACGCGAACGCAATCAACGCGGCCGATCCCAGGGCCATCGATACCCAGGAGATTTGAGCAGAAGGACGCCGGAGTCCGACTATCCCGTACAAGATCGCGCCGATCATCGTTCCGACCGAGAGCATGATGCCCACCAAGGCGCCACTACCAGCATCACCGGTCTCGTTTTTGATCAGCTGAGGAGTCCAGGATCCGATGAAGTAAAACGAAGCGGTACAAAACCCGTAACCGAACCACAACAGCAAGGTGGTGGTTCGCAAGCCCGACCCGAGAAGTTTCGTATCCGACCCGTTGTCCGTCCCGCCGCCGGGCACACCAGCAGCCTGCGGGTCCCTCTCTTCCAAATTGAGCCGACCCGCCAGCCTGTCGGCGGCCTCCTGCGCAGCACCCGATGAACGACGCAGGTATGCAACGGTTTCCGGGATGAGCGCGACGACGACGACCGTCACGAGTGCGCTGAGCGCGAACCCGAGCCAGAACAAACCCTTCCAACCGCCGGCTGCTTCGATCACCGAAGCGCCGGCAAGGCCTGCAACGAAAGTTCCCAAGGGATAGCCGAACAGCACCACACCCACCGACAGGCTCCGGCGAGACGGTGGCGACATTTCCTGAGCGATCACCATCGAGATGGCACCGAGGACACCGATTGCCATTCCCGTGACGAATCGAGAGGCGATGAGGACCGTATAGTTCGGGGCGAGCGAGGACACGAGGAGTCCTGAGGTGTTGAGGATCAGCGAACCGATCAGGACGGGGCGTCGGCCGTGAACGTCGGCCAGCCTTGCTAGAAAGAACGCCCCGACGCCGATCCCGAACAGGGCTGCGCTGACCAGGTAACCTTTCGCGGCAGCGGTGGCGTAGCCCTCGGGAATATGCGGCAGGGCGTAGCCCATGATGAACAGGTCGTAGCCGTCAAGAAGGTTGACAAGAGAACACACAGCGACGATCAGTACTTGATAGGGCGTCATCGACGCAGGTGATCGAAATCTGTTGAGATCCATCGAGGTTCCTTACTGAATCATGGGAAGGGCAGGCTGCGGTTCCGGCACCAGACCATTCATTCGTTCCTTGGCCGTGATTGCGTAGTGATGTCGAACTTTGCTGAGCCGCCGTGTCGATGGCGCCGGTGACCGCAGTATCAGTCGAGACCGGGCGCGTCCGAACGGATGAGTTCGAGAGCGGTGATCTCGAGGTCCGATTCCAGCAACGAGTCGCTGTCAGCGAAGAATGCCGTCATGTAAGGCGCGTTCAGGTGCTCTTGTATGGCAGCACCGTTCTCGTAGAGTTCGTAGAACGCGATGGCGTCGGGCCTAGAGAAGTCGCGATGGATTTCGTAGACGAGGATTCCGGGCTCGGCGCGACTCGGGTCCCCGAGAGCGAGCATTCGGTCCAACAGAACGTCGCGCAGACCTTCTTTGGGGAGTGCGTAACCGTAGAACGCAACTGGTTTTTCGCTGGACAGCAGTTCGGCGGGGACGATATCTGACACTGTGTACCTTTCCGTTTCCGCCTGCACCGAGTAGACGATGCGGGGGAGGGGTCGAGCGGACGGAGACGACTAGAGAAGCGGGTAGCCGGCAGTGATCTCGAGCTGGGTTCCGGTGACGTATCTGCCACTCTCGCCTACGAGATACAGAACTGCCCGTGAGATGTCGGCGGGGTCCACCCAGGGAGTATCCAGCGCTGCAAGGGTTTTGAACACTGGTTCGACGCTGTCACGATTCGGGTGTTCCACGTCGGGCGCGAAAAGGTCGTAGATCATCGAGTTCTGGATCATCGGGGTGTCGCAGTTGGTCGGATGGACAACATTGACTCGAATTTGATGGCGTGCAAGTTCTTTCGCCAAGGCTTTGGCCACACCAACAACTCCGTGCTTGGAGGCAATGTAATGCACCATCGATTCGACAGGAGTCAAGGTGCTGGCTGAGCCGACGAAGACCATCGACCCACCGCGCTCTCCCCCGACGATGTGCTTCATTGCAGCCTGGGCGGCGAAGAACGCGCCGGACAGATTCGTTCCGATGACAGTGTTCCACTGCTCAGGGGCGATCGACGCTGCCGGAGTGATCTCACATACCCCTGCGTTGAGTACTGCGATGTCCAGACGCCCCAGGTCCACTACCGCCTTGTCGAGACTGTCCGCGAGCGCCTCAGGATCACGGACATCGCATTCGATGCGATAGGCCCGCCGGTCGTACTTCTCCACTAGAGCAACAGTCTCGTCGAGGTCCGCGGCTGTGGCGGTCGGGTACGGCACCGTCTCGATTTGCCTGCAGATGTCAAGAACGATGACGTCTGCACCTGCTTCTGCAAGGAAAGCCGCATGCGAGCGGCCCTGCCCGCGAGCAGCGCCGGTGACGAGGGCGACCTTGCCTGTCAAATCTTGCATTTCGATCTCCTGTTCTGCCGGCCAGCCGGCCGGAATTGTGTTCGAGGCATGTAAAAGCAACCGGCTAGTTCGAAATTCATTGCCCTACATCAGGTTCGGCTATAGTCAGGCAATGTTGTTGGCCGTGAGCCCTGCCGAAACATGCAGCACCTCGCCCGTGATCATGCGAGCTTCCTGGGAAAGAAGGAAAAGGTAGGCATTGGAGACGTCCTGCCAGTCCACCCCCGGCACATCCAGGGCGTGCATTGTTTTCATTCGTTCGGCCATCTGCTCGCGAGTCGGGTTGGCGATATCCGGGCAGAAGAGTTTGTAGGCATTTTCGTTGTTGTTCATCGAGGGGAGGTCACCGGAGTTGACGTTGGTGGGGGCAACACAATTGGCGCGAATGCCGTATTCCCCGTATTCGACGGCGAGCGTCTTCATCAATCCGATCACAGCCCATTTCGAGGCGCCGTAGTCCGAGATGTTGGGGTACGCAGCGCGCCCCGCAGTGGATGAAGTGATGACGATGTTTCCCGCGCGTCTGGCGACCATGTGCGGCAGTACAGCACGGCACACGTTGTAGACGCCTGTCAGATTGGTATCGATGACGGTGCGCCATTGCTGGGGCGAGATGTCGGCCAACTTCCCGAACTGCAAGATGATGCCCGCGCTGCTGAGCAAATGATCGATCCGTCCGAACTCGTCAACGGTCCGCTGCGCTGCGGTCACCATGGCTTCGTCGTCTCGGACATCAGCGACGATGCCAATACATCGTCGGCCTAAGTCGGACACCAGCTTTCGAGTCTCGTCCAACTCTTTTTGTGAACCGCCGGGGTAGTTCTGGCCAGCGACGTCGGAGACGCAATTGTCCAAGAGTGCGATATCGGCGCCCTCACGTGCAAGTGTCAGGGCGTGCGATCGCCCAGAACCTTTGGCTCCGCCTGTGATGAGTGCAACCGTTCCATCCAGTTTGCCCATTGATGTATCCGCCCGTTTCTCAGAAATTGCGATGAGGTGCGTATGCAAGAGGTGCGTCGCTGAACAATGTGCTGCTTGGCATTGCCGGACACAGCGAGATACCGCGACTTCGAAGGTGATTCGGGGGTCCACCCCAACGCGGATGGACTTACAAGTCGATTAATCGACTTTCCGGTTAGTAACTTAGCCTCCACGCATCGCTGTGTCAACGGTCACAAAAAAGGGGATCGCGACCCATGGGATGCGCCGCGCAGCCGTCAACGCTGAAATGCCGGATCAACCCGGTGTCGGCGAAACTTGTTCGCGGACACCGGGTTGATCCGGCGTGGTCGAGATCGGCCGAAGACGCCCCAGTTAGGCCACAGGCGATCACTGTGATGGGTGTGACGTGCTTCAGGTAGCGGACATCCCTCCGTCGACCAGAATTGTCTGGCCGGTGACATACCCCGCTGCCTGCGATGCCAGCCATACCGTGGTCGCAGCCAGTTCCTCGGCTCTGCCAGCCCGCCCCAGCAAGAACCGCGGTTCGAGAGTGTCGGTTACGTAGTCCGGGGGGTACGACTCGGTCATTTCGGTTTCGAAGAACCCGGGTGCGAGCGAATTGACTCTGATTCCCGGGTCTCGACCCCACTGTGCGGCAAGGTCGCGAGTAAGTCCTACCAACCCGGCTTTGCTAGCGGAGTACGCCGCCTGAGGTAGTGCGGCAGTGGTGTATGCGAGAACGCTCGAGATGTTGATGATCGAACCGCCCGGTGTCATGACGGCGGCACATGCCTGCGCCATCCAGAAGCTACCGGCCAGGTTGACGTCGACAACGGATCGAAATGCTTCCGGGGTCTCGCGGCTCGCCGGGACTGCGCTGGCCAGACCTGCATTGTTGATCAAAATGTCGACTCGGCCGAACTTGTCCATGGCTGCATCGACCAGCCCGGCGCACTGGGCCGGGTCGCCGATATCGACCTCGTGTGCGAGCGCTTCGCGTCCGTAGCCACGGATCAACTCTGCGGTCCCCTTCAAGCGATCGATTCGTCGTGCGGCTACGACCACATTCGCGCCAGCGCCGGCCAAGGCTGCAGACAGCGATACTCCCAATCCTGCTGAGGCACCGGTGACAATAGCTACCTTGCCGTCGAGGCGGAACATCTTTGCGATGGCGTCGAAATCAGCAGTTGCGGCTTGCTCGCGCATTCCTCTCCTTCCCAATCACGCGCCCCGACGAACGGGGCTGTCTGATTGACGTACAAGTCGCGATCAGACGGTCGCGTTGTCCTCTCCGCGTCGGTCGAGTAGACGCTTGACCTTGCCCTCTCCTCCCAATCCTGTTCTGTCGGCGAGAGATCCTGCGGGAACGATCGACACGTCGACCGAGACGCCGAAGGTCGACTTGAGTCGTCTTTTCATATCCTCTTGCAGGGGCGACGCGTCTTCTTCGTGTGCCTGTTCGATCAGTACGGTCATGCGTTCGCGTGAGCCGAGTCCTTCTCCGATGTTCTCGACCACGCACAGGTACTCGCCTGTCGAGCGTGAATCGCCCTGGACGACGTCTTGGGCCGATCGCGGGTACACACTCGTCGCGCGTAGTTTGACCATTTCGTCGAGTCTGCCCAGGAATCCGGACAGTTTCGTCGTCCGTGCTCCGCACTCGCACAATGTGCGTTCAGTTGCTCGCATGCGGTCCTTCAGGTCGTACCGAATGATCGGTGGGACCGAGCGGTGCAAGCTCGTGACCACGATATCGCCATCGCGCCCAGCACCGAGGATGCGTCCACTGTCGCTGTCTGCAATTTCGACGAGTGCAGTGTCGTCGTTGACGTGCAGACCGTTCTTTGCGACGCATTCGTACCCAATCAGCCCGACTTCGTGGGTGCCGTAGTTGTCGTAGACCGGCACGCCCCAGGCGTCTTCGAGCAGCTTCCGCAGGTGACCTTCGGTGTCTACTCCGAGATAGGTGTGAATAAAGCGGGTGGACAGATCCTTTTTCAAATCGATGCCGGATCTGATCGCCTCTTGGGCAAGGATCTTGAGGTACTCACCGAATGCAACCCAACCGCGTGTACCCCACTCCTGCGCGAGTTCGAGCTGACGCTTAGAGCTGGTGACGGCGCCCGACCCTGTTGTCAGCGGGATCATTCCACACCAGTTCATGGCCGCGGTTGACGAACACCATGCTGTGTTGGCCAGACTGTTGGTAAGGGTGATCTGGAGAATGTCGCCGACTTCGGCGCCCTGGGCGACGAATGCTCGCGCGAATTGGATCGCTTGCACCTCCCACGCGACCGGGTCGAACAGAGTCGGCCGCGGCAAACCGGACGTGCCACCGCTCGACTGAATCTTCAGGGGCGTCCGCATCGCTTCGAGTGCGAAGTTCTGATGATCGCCGAAAGGCGGATGTGCTTCGATCGACTGCTTGATGTCCTCGCTGGTGAATGTCGGAATTTTCTCCAGATCGTCGATCCCTCGAATGTCTCCCGGTTCGAGACCGGCCGCGGACCATCGATCGCGGTAGAAGGGGACCTTCCATGCGTCGGTGATCCGATCGAGGAATCGTGAGTTCTGGATCTGTCGCATGTCGGCGTCGGAGCGGGCCGCCATGACGGAGTCGAACAGCGGCGGTGGAGGGAAATCCTCGGTGAGTTGATGCCAGTCGATGCTCGACCAGTAGTAGGGAATCTCGTTCTTCGACATGGTGCTCCTGTGACGATCGGTGTACTTCGGTAGTGCAGCTGCGAGGATCGATGTAACTCAGACGGCCGCGAATTCGTACGCATCGCCGTCGCGGACGATGCGACCGACGCTGTGGCCGGCGAAATGCGTTCCGAACACCATGACATCAGTGTCGGCTACCGATTCCATGAATTCCACGCGTCGTTCAGAAGACAGTTCGCGGTTCCAATCACCACGTGAACTCCAGGTCGGCTGGGCGGCCTGTATTGGATGATGGATGAAATCGCCTGTGATGAAGCCTGTCTGGCCGCCCGATTCGAGGGTGAGGCTCGAATGCGACTTGGTGTGCCCGGGTGTCGACGTGTACCGAACGCCGTCGCATATCGTGTGGTTCTGCGGGACCAAATCGACCAGTCCTGCGTCGACACAGGGTTGAATCGACTGCTCGAACACCAACCGTGTTTGCTTGTGGATATCGGGGTCCGCGCCGTTGTAGGTGACAGCGTGGCCGAGATCCTCCGTTACGGTGGCTCCTTCGGTGAGGCCCCGGTGATATTCGAACTCGTCCTGTACGAAGGTGTACCGGGCGTTGGGGAATGTCGGTACCCAGCGATCACCGTCGAGCACGGTGTTCCAGCCCACGTGGTCCAGGTGTAGGTGCGTGATGGCGACGTAGTCGATCTGTTTCGGTGTGTAACCGGCTTCTTCCAGCCGTTTCAGGTATGGGGTGTCGAGTCCGCCCCAGGCCGGGATGAGTGGCAGGTCTTTGTGGTTGCCACAGGCTGGGTCAACGAGAACGACGGATGATCCGGTATCGATGACGAAGGAGTGAACGCTCCACAGGGTCTGGCCGTTTTCGTTCGCGTAGTCCGGGTAGAGCCACGGGACTGCTTTGACTGCGTCGGGGGTGGCTTCTGCGATCAGTCCGTCGAGTACGCCGACTTCGACTGCGAACTCGTTGATTTGGGTGATCTTGATGTCACCGATCTGCCAACTCTGAGTCATTGTTGTTCTTTCCTTGTTCGATGTGAATTGGATGTCAGATTCCGCGGCCGGCCATTTCGCCTTCGTAGATCGCCTCGTCCACTCGGCGAGGGGCCAGGCAGTCGCCGACGGACGTGACGTCGAACTGCGCTTCGAGCACTGGGAGCAGTGTCGTGTCGGAATCTCGGAGCATGACAGTGACGAGGGAGTCCGCCGGGATCACCCGGGCGGCGCCGTCCCAAATCCGGTTGATAACAACGCCGTTCGAATTCACCTCGCCCACAATGTGTTGCGGTGTCAACGTCACGCCGAGTGCGTACAACCTCGGGTAGAGATGCCCGACGTCGAGGTTGAAGAGCGTGTTGTCACCGAGGAACAGTTTCGAGGACACGACCTCCACCTTCTTGCCTTTGGTTGCGAGGAGTTCTGCCAACCCGAGGGCGAGGTACTCACCTGTGTCATCGACGATGACCACGCTGTTTCCGCACGCCGCGGGGTTTTCGATGGCCTCGATCGGGTCCAGGACTCGGATACCATCCCAACCCGGGATGGAGGGCCGTGCGGCGACGCTCGCGGAGAAGCCGTCCGTGCGCCAGGTTGAACCGGTGGCGAGGATGACATGATCGGCCCCGACCGCGCGCACACTGTCGACGTCTGCAGTGGTATTCAGTCGGACGTCGACCTTGTACTTGTCGAGCATTCGTTCCATGTCCTCGATCATGACCGACCAACGGCCTCGGGTGGTCAATTTGGCGGCGTAGCGGATCTGTCCTCCGAGCCTGTCGCCGCGTTCCATCAATACGACCTCGTGCCCGCGTGATGCGGCCGATTCCGCCGCCCGCATTCCGGCAGGTCCGCCTCCGATCACCAGCACCTTCCGTGGAGTCGATGCTGGCCTGAAAGACGCACTGCCCAGGGTTTTCTCGCGGCCTGCGGCGGGATTCTGGGTACACGTGAGCTCCCATCCCTTGGACATGCGACCGATGCAACCTTGGTTGGCTCTGACGCAGTGCCGGATTTCGTCCTCGCGACCGTTCTGGGCCTTCTCGATCAGGAAGGGGTCCGCGATGTGCGCTCTGGTCATCGCAACAAGATCGGCGTCCCCGGAGGTGACGATCTGTTCGGCAACGGACAACTCGGTGATTCCGTTGGCCGTCACGACAGGTAGATTGCCAACGACTTTCTTTGCACGCGAGGCCAACTCGACCAACGGCGCGCCGGGGATGCTCATCGGAGAGACGACGCGATCGAAGGTCGATGCGTTTCCGGCACTGATGCTGAAGTAGTCGAACAGGCCCGAGTCGGCAAGGTTCTTGGCGATCTTCTCGCCCTCCGCTTCGTCGATTCCACCCGGGGTGTATTCGATGAGGGAGAGCCTGACTCCCACTGCGAAGTCGGGTCCGCCCTCCCGACGTACCGCTTCGGCGCACTCGCGAACGATGCGGCAGCGATTTTCGGTACTGCCGCCGTATTCGTCGGTTCGACGATTGGTCAGGGGCGACAGGAAACTGCACAGTAGGTATCCGTGGGCTGCGTGCACCTCGGCGCCGTCGATCCCGGCGACACGTGCGTTGCGTGCACTGCGGCCGAAGCCGGCGATCAGCTCGTCGATGTCCTTGCGCGTCATTGCGCGGCCGATTTCACCGTAGGTGGTCGAAGGCAAACCGGAGGGACTCCAAAGCGCTCGCCAGTTGTCGAGAAACATCCCGTTGTAGTCTTCGACGCCGAAGTGGGAGAGGTCGACGAAGATCTTGGCCCCATGGCGGTGGACGGCTTCTGCCAGGCGTTCGTACACCGGGATGACATCGGTCTTCCACCCTTGATGGGTCCGATATCCCAGGCCACGGCTCGTGGCGTGGACAGCCTGTGCCTCGGTGAGAATCAGGCCGGCACCTCCCTTGGCCCGCTCCTCGTAGTAATCGATGCTCTGCTGGGTCATCAGGTTGTCTTTGTCGCCGTACATCAGCGCGTGCGCTGTGACCACGATGCGGTTCTTGACACTGACCGGGCCCAGTTCGATGGGCTGCCACAGCGCCGAATGCTTGGTCATGACTTGTCCCTTGTCTCGTTGTGGCCGACTCGGAGCCCGGGACTGACCGGAGAGTCGAAAAGCCAACTTTCTGTTCGATTTGATCATGGCGCAGGTCACACAAGCTTGTCAATATTCTCTGCATCGCCGTGTGCGGAACTGCCGTGTGGAATCCTCGTCAGACGCTTCACCGAGCGGTGAAGCTTCGCTGTGGGAGCAGGCGAAGCCACCGTCGGGTGACAACAGGAATTGACTAAGGTTCAGAACATGATCCGGCCCACGGTCTCCGCGACCAGGGCAGGCTTGTCTTCGCCGGCTATCTCGAGGGTGCTCGTCGTAACGAGCTGGAGAGCACCTCTCGGCGCGTCGTCGACCGAGTTCACCGTCGTCCGCAACCGCACATGCGCATCGACTCGTACAGGGTTGATGAACCGCACTTTGTTCAACCCGTAATTGACTGCAAGCGAGGTGTTTTCGATAGTGTAAATCTGCCAGTTGAGCATGGACACTAGCGACAGGCTGAGAAATCCGTGTGCGATGGGGGATCCGAACGGGCTCTCTCTCGTCGCGCGGGCTACGTCGACATGGATCCATTGGCGGTCCCCGGTTGCGTCCGCGAAGGCGTCTATGCGGTCCTGCGTGATATGCAACCATTCGCCGGGGCCCAATTCGTCTCCGACGGCTGATTTCAGCTGACTGGGGGTGGAGAAGACGCGGATGCTCTGCGAAGCCCCTCCTTGCGGCCCACTATTGCGGCTCGGGCGCGTCATGAGGTAGCGAGCTTCAAGGTGGTGCCCACCGCAGACAGGCGGTCGGCTGCATGAAGGCCGTCCCAGATGGCGTTGTCGAGGCGCCTGGGTGCCAGGCAATCACCCACCCGGATGACGCGCTGATCCTGGCCCAACTGCCGGTAGACGGTGTCCTCCACGGCGCTACCTGTCGCCAGGACCACGGTGTCGAACCGGCCCAATTCGACAGGGACACCGGAGAATACGTCGTAGGCGTCCACCGCATCACCTCGCACGGCGTCGATCCACGTATGAGCACGCAGCTCGACTCCCGCTTTACGCAGTCGCTTGTACAGGAACTCCTGGCCTGCCCCACTCCACACACCTACCGAGGTCGATCTCGCCACGATGGTCACCTCGCGGCCGTTTTCCGCGAGGTACTCCGCAGCGGTCGTCGCCTGACCCTGTGAATCATCCTCGGCGACGAGAACTCTGGTGCCGATGGACGTCGTCGGCTCGAAAACGTCCCAGGGCGTCACGACGTGGGGCTGGTCGTGCCCGGAAACAGCAAGAACACCCGGCCTATGACTGGAAAATCCGGACCTCCACGGCCGCGATCCTGTTGCGAGTACGACATGATCGAACCCCGCCAAGTCGCCGGCAGCCGCGGTGACGCCCACGCGCACGTCGACCCCTAGCGTGTCCAGCCTGCGCCGAAGATGGGCGATCAGCATTCCGAATTCCGATCGGCTGGTGACACGCGAGGCCAGTTCGATCTGCCCGCCCAACTGTTCGCGAGATTCGAACAGAACGACCTCGGCTCCTCGCTCGGCACAGGCGACAGCTGCTTGCATCCCGGCGGGACCACCACCGACGACCACCACTGATTGTCGACCGGCCGGCCCGGCGGCCGTTTGCCATTCGAACCCGACCCGCGGATTGACCGTGCATTCCATCTGACCGCCGGCGGCGGTCTTACCGACGCACCCCTGATTGCAGCTGATACACGGTCTGACCTGACTGAGCAGGCCAGAGATCACTTTTTCCGGCATGGTCGGGTCTGCGATCAAAGCTCTGTTCATTCCCACCAGATCGGTAGCACCCTGGGCGAGAATGGACTCGGCCACCAGCGGATCCTTGATTCTGGTTGCGACCATGACCGGAATCGACACCGCGTCTTTGATCGCCCGGGCGGCGTCGACGAAGAGCGCGGTGTCGTGGCCCATATCGGCGATCCACAGTGGATAGTTTTCGTTGCTGGCGCCGCTGACGTTCAGATAGTCGACCCCACCGGTCTGCTCGAGCAACCTTGCCGTGAGAACCGCATCGTCAGGGGTGTTGCCGCCGTCGATCATGTCGTCACCGTTGATTCGCACACCGACCAAGAAGTGCGGTGCCACCACGGACCTGATGCGTCGGACGATCTCGCACACCACACGAACGCGATTGTCGGGTGAGCCTCCCCAATCGTCTCGGCGGTGGTTCATCTGCGGCGAAACAAACTGGGCAAGACCGTATCCCTGCGCTGCCAGTAGCTCAACTCCGTCCCAACCTGCTTGTTCCATGAGGGCCGCAGAGCGAGCGAAGCTGGAGATCATGTCCTCGATCTCCCACTCCTCGATTTCCTTGGGAATCTCCCGGACCACGGGATCGGGCAGCGGCGACGCCGATAGCAGTGGAAGACGGCTCAGCCGCGAAGAGCCTTGCCTGCCCCCGTCCCAGAGCTGTGCCAGTAGCAGAGTGCCGTGGGCTTGGACTGTCTGCGCGAGTGCGCGATGGCCCTCGACCGCATCAGGTGAAAAGGCATAGTTCTGACCCCCACCCGTTTTCGAGCGGTCCCACGCGGCCATGTTCCCGACGATGATCATTCCGACCCCACCGGCTGCTCGCTCGGCGTAGTACGCGAGCTGCTGTTCTGTGACCAGCCCATTGGAGGCGAAGTAGGTGCCGTGTGGGGGTGAGACGATGCGGTTCTTCACTTTCCGGGACCCGATGTGTACCGAACTCGTCAGGTGCGGGAAGGCAATCCCGTCTTTCCATTCTTCGATCATGACCGTGTTCTTCCTGTATGGGCAGTGGTGAGCAATCCCTGGGCGGCACCAACGATGGAGACGATGTCGTTCATGGACGCGAGATCTAGCGGGGAGGACGACAACTCGTCGCCGAGCAGCCGTGCGTCTTTACGCAGCAGCTCGATCTGGTTGTCCGACAATGCAATCAAAGCGTCACCGGCCACACTCGACCCAGAAGAAGACCGGATGACGTTGCTCGCGAGGAAGGCGTCGACGCCGTGCTCGTGTGCGGTGGCCACCGCTGCCGCCGCATTGAGCAGATTCCGGGCGGCCAGTGTGTTGTTGACCAATTTCAACAACGACGGTTGCCCGTAGTCGTCGAACTGGAACAGCGTCGAGAAGATGTCTTGTAGCAAGGTCTTCTCGAACGCGGTGGGGTGCGGTCCCGTCATCAGGCCCGTAAGTTCACCCTCCCGCGCTTTGATCTCACCACCGGAAACGGGAAGCTCGAATACACGTCGTCCGCGGTGCGCCTCCGCAGTGCGGCGGGCATCCGACGGTGTCATCGTGGTGACCACGAGTGCGCTCGCCCCGCCGTCCATCGCCCTCCGGACTCCATGGTCGGCGAGCACCGCGTCGACCTGCGGCGCCGTCCTGACTGCGATGAACACGCACCGGACGTCGTTCCACTCGACACTGTCCAACGAGGACACTGCCGGGCACCCAGTGCGCTGCTGCCACTCGTTCGCTCGGTCCCTGTCGAGATCGACGCCGTTGACGTGTCGACCACGCTCGGACATTCGATGCGCGATTCCGCCACCGATACCCCCAAGCCCCACCACTACGACGCGTAAAGCGTCCACATCCTTCTGCATTGCTTATCGCCCTCCTTCGAAATACAACGGTTTGTCCGTTGTCGATGCGCGACCCGGTGCGGGAGCCAGTGGAGTGCAGCGTCGCTGCGGACATGCGCTCGCGACGCCGACATCACAAGCAATCAGGAACCGTATTCGGGCGCCCAAGCCACAGCTTACAGCCAGATCGACCCTATGGTCGAAAAACCAACCATCGAGTTATCATTCCACCTCGGAAGCGTATTCGATGCCCAATTCGACCCTGTCCTTGAAATATCAACCCTCTAGTCGATACTGTTTGCATGCCGCCTGTCGCATTTCCAATCACACCCGACACACGGACAGCGAGCCCCAGTCGCAGCCTCAGGCAGCAAGTAGATGGTCTGCGCGAAAAGCACATTCACAACATCAACATCAGGAGAAGCCATGAGCCTTGCCATCAACGGAATCAATATCGCAGTGCATGATCTACCGTCCGCGACCGAGCGCTATGAACGCGTGTTCGGTGTCATCGGCGAGCACGTCGGTCCGGACGGCTTCGCGTTTCCGGGGCTCGAGGGCACGAAAATCGTTGTCGGGGGCTTTGTCATCAGTTTGATTGCCTCGACGCAGGACGGTACGTCGGTAGCGCGCTTCCTCGAGCGCCACGGAGAAGGAGTGTTTTTGTTCTCAGTAAAGGTCGACGACATCGACGTCGCAGTAGACGAGCTGAAGCAGCAAGGCCTGTCACCGCTGCTCGACGATGCCGTGCGAGGAGATTTCGGCGCGGTGACCTTCTACCATCCGCGCACATTGAACGGTGTGCAGCTCGAACTCATCCAACATGCATGAGCGACGAAAGATGCTTCGCCCTACCCGCTGCTGTCGGTTCGGCAGCCGCGGTGTCTATCCTCGGAAACTATGACAACGGCTTCTGATCGTGTGGGCGCGGCTGCGGCGAAGAGTGCCGGCGGGTCGGTGCGGAATTCGGTGATGCGTGATCGCATCACCGCCGGCGCGGCACGGCTCTTCCAGGCTCGTGGCGTCAATGGGGTCACCATGCAGGAAGTCGCTGCCGAGGTCGGGTTGTCGAAAGCTTCGATTTACCACTACTACGACAATCGGGACGACCTTCTTCGACATGTGTTCGGCGATTGGGCCCGCGGCGAGGTCGAGAAGGCTCGGGTGATCGCGTCGTCGAACGAGGATCCAGCAACAAAACTCACCTCGTTCATTCGATTCCACCTGAACTCCCTCGTCGATCACCTCGACCTGTACTCGTTGACCTTTCGCGAGGAAAGCGAACTGCCCGCCGACGTACGCGATGAATTCCGCTCGGCTAAGCGTGAGCATGACGTGCTGGTCCGCCAAATCATCCGAGAAGGTGTCGAAGCCCGGGTGTTCGAACCCACCGACGAAACGTTGACGGCATTCGCAATCGACGGCATGTGCAATTGGATCTGGAAATGGTACCGGCCGGGAGCCGGCGGCAAGAGTGCCGATGAGATTGCTGAAACTTTCGCACACTTGATCCTCCGGGGTGTCATGTCCGATGCGGCGACGATGGCGGCCGGCTGGTCCCCTGACGTCCACGGCGACGATGGCGCACTGGCCTACCACGCTCGCGAAATCCGCCACCACACAAGTCAACTCGAACTCCTCCTGAAGCAGCGGTAAACCGCTGCGTTCGGACCGCTACGCAGCGGTTCCGATACACACTCACCGAGACGCGCACCTACGTCACCGTTGCTTCGCGCAACGCGCAGTTGTATGTGCGTGTTCTCGTCGTGCCCTAAAACTCCTCCAGCTGTCGACATTTGCCAGTCATGCAGCCTGCCTTTCTTACGTTCGGCGCACTTGACCGCCGCGACGCTTGCAGCCATACTGCGATAACAGACTCACCGATCGAATATTCGACCCACGGGTCGAACTTCACGAATGGACTCCACCATGCCCGAAGCAGTCATCGTTTCGACCGCCCGCTCCCCCATCGGTCGCGCGGTCAAAGGTTCGTTGAAGGACCTGCGTCCCGACGACCTAGCCGCACAGATGGTGCTCGCCGCTCTCGGCAAGGTGCCCGAGATCGATCCTCGAACGATCAACGACCTGATGCTGGGCACCGCACAGCCTGCAGGTGAAAGTGGTTACAACCTCGGACGCGCAGTAGGCGTTCTTGCCGGCATGGATCACCTCCCCGGCGTGACCGTCAACCGCTACTGCTCCTCGAGCCTGCAGACCACTCGAATGGCACTCCACGCGATCAAAGCTGGTGAAGGCCACATCTTCATCTCCGCCGGCGTCGAAACCGTCAGCCGATTCGGCAAAGGGATGGCCGACGAAAACCCCGACACCCACAATGGCGTGTTCGCCGACGCCGAGTCTCTCACTCTCAAGCGAGCCGACGGCAGCGGCGACGCGTGGGCCGATCCACGAGACCTCGGTGCGCTTCCAGACCTATACATCACCATGGGGCAGACAGCGGAGAACGTCGCAGAAAACAGCGGGGTATCACGTCGCGAACAAGACGAATTCGGTGTCCGCAGCCACAACCGCGCTGAAGCAGCAATCGAGAATGGGTTCTTCGCTCGCGAGATCACCCCGGTCACGCTCCCGGACGGCACGGTGGTTGACACCGACGACTGCCCCCGCCCCGGAACGACTTACGAAAAAGTCAGCACTCTGAAACCTGCATTCCGCCCGGACGGCACAGTCACCGCAGCCAACGCATGCCCGCTCAACGACGGCGCGGCGGCCCTGATCGTCATGTCGGATGTAAAAGCCAAAGAACTGGGACTCACACCCCTGGCACGCATCGTCTCGACCGGCGTGTCGGGTCTCTCCCCCGAAATCATGGGCTTGGGGCCAGTCGAGGCGACCCGGCGAGCTCTCGAAATTGCCGGCATGAACATCAACGACATCGACCTGGTAGAAATCAACGAAGCCTTTGCTGCACAGGTCATTCCGTCCGCTCGCGAACTCGGCATCTCCCACGACCGGCTCAATATCAACGGAGGAGCGATTGCTCTCGGGCACCCCTTCGGTATGACCGGCGCCCGGATAGCTACAACTCTGATCAACTCACTTCAATTCCACGACAAACAATTCGGATTGGAAACTATGTGCGTCGGTGGCGGACAGGGAATGGCAATGATCCTCGAACGCCTGTCCTGACAACCACCGCGCGACGCATCGAAAGCTGAGAACCCATGAGCAACATCACCTACGATTTCACCGGGAAATCCGTCATCGTCACCGGAGCCGCCCGCGGCATCGGGCAGGCAATCGCACGCCACTTCGTCAACGCGCACGCCACGGTCTTCATGGTCGACTTCGACAAGGACGAACTCACCCGATCGGCGGCGGACGTCGGCGCGGTGGGAATACCAGCAGATGTCGGCAAAACCGAAGATGTCGAACATGTGATGTCGACAGTCGTCGCCGAGACCGGACGGGTGGACATCGTCGTCAACAATGCCGGAATCCTGCGTGACAAGGTCCTGTGGAAACTGACCGACGATGACTGGGACCAGGTACTGAAGGTCCACGCAGGCGGCACATTCCGATTCACCCGCGCCGCCGTACCACATTTCCGCAACCAGCAGTTCGGACGCATCATCAACATCACGTCCTACACCGGGCTGCGCGGTAACCGCGGACAGGCGAACTACGCCACCGCGAAGGCCGGAATCATCGGGTTCACCAAAACCGCCGCCAAGGAACTCGCCACCTTCGGCGTCACCGTCAACGCCATCTCCCCCAACGCGGCCACCCGAATGACTGCAACCATCCCCGAGGAAAAGATCGCCGAGCTCACCGGGCCAATCGCCCGGCTCGCCGACCCATCCGAAATGGCCGACGCGATCTGCTTTCTCGCCTCCGAAGAAGCCGGATACATCACCGGTGTCGTACTACCCGTCGACGGCGGTGTATCGATGTGACCGACGTTCTCTCACGCCGCGACTTGGACTTTCTGCTGTACGAATGGCTCGACGTTGTCTCCCTGACCTCACGTATACGGTTCGCCGAACACTCGAAAGACACATTCGACGCCGTCCTGGACCTCAGTGCAGACATCGCCCACAAACACTTCGCACCGCACAACAAGAAGTCCGACGCGAACGAACCGACAATGCGGCCGGACGGATCGGTCGAGATGATCAGCGACATCAAGAGCGCCCTCGACATCTACTGTGCCGCCGGCCTTTTGGCAGGGCAGTTTGACGAGAGCATTGGAGGAATGCAGCTACCCACGACCGTGTCACGGGCAGCTATGGCCTGGTTCCAGGCCGCCAATGCGTCGACCTCGTCTTATCCGTTTCTCACCATCGCGAACGCCAACCTGATCTCGACATACGGCACCGAACAGCAAATCGACGACTACGTGCGTCCGATGATCGAGGGCAGATACTTCGGAACGATGTGCTTGTCCGAGACGCAGGCCGGATCGTCGCTGGCCGACATCACCACCCGGGCGGTGAAACAGGACGACGGCCAGTATCGGATTACCGGTACCAAGATGTGGATTTCCGCCGGCGACCACGAACTGACCGAAAACATCGTCCACCTCGTCCTGGCCAAGATCCCCGGTGGCGGGTCTGGGGTGAACGGGATTTCATTGTTCATCGTTCCGAAATTCTTGACTGGCCCGGACGGAAAAGTCGGCGAGCGTAACGATGTCACCCTCACTGGCCTGAACCACAAGATGGGCTTCCGCGGAACCACCAACACGCTCCTCGCTTTCGGCGACGGCATCCATACGCCGAAGGGTAGCGCCGGGGCGATCGGCTTCCTCGTGGGGGAGGAAAACCGCGGGCTGAGCTACATGTTCCACATGATGAACGAGGCCCGCATCGGCGTCGGATTCGTGGCAACCTCTCTCGGCTACGTCGGTTATCTCAAATCAGTCGAGTATGCCAAGGCTCGCACACAGGGGCGTCGATTGGGCGCGAAGGATCCGGCGTCACCTCCGGTCGCATTGATCGAACATTCCGATGTGCGACGCATGCTGCTGGCCCAAAAATCCTACGTCGAAGGAGCCATGGCGCTCGGCCTGTATTGCTCCCACCTGGTGGACGAGCAGGACAGTGCCGTCAGCGACGCAGATGCAGCGAACGCGACGCTATTGCTCGACGTATTGACCCCGATCGCGAAAAGTTGGCCGTCGCAATGGTGCCTGGAAGCCAACAACCTGGCGATTCAGGTTCACGGCGGGTACGGCTACACCCGCGACTACGACGTCGAACAGTACTACCGGGACAACAGACTGAATCCGATCCACGAGGGCACACACGGCATCCAGGGGCTGGACCTACTCGGACGCAAAGTCACGATGCAGAACGGAGCAGGACTGAAGCTACTGGACTCGAAGATCGCGGCGACGATCGAGCGCGCGCATGCCAGTGGCAAAGATGCTGCGTTACACGCAGTCGAACTCGAACGCGTCTGGACTCGTATTGTCGACGTCACATCCCAGCTCTGGGAACCAGGTGATCCTGCACTGGCATTGGCCAACTCGACGCTCTATCTCGAAGCTTTCGGACATACCGTCGTCGCTTGGATGTGGTTGGAACAAGTCATCGCGGCCGAAAGCAAAAACGGAGATTTTTATGACGGAAAGCGTCATGCTGCCCGCTACTTCTTCACGTACGAACTCCCCAAGGTCGGACCGCAAGTGGACTTGTTGGCCAGCAGAGACCGAACCACACTCGATGTGAACCCTGCGTGGTTCTGAGTCAACGGAGCACACAACGAATGACCATCCTCGACAAGTTCCGCCTCGACGGCCGGATCGCAATCGTCACCGACGGATCGGCAACGCTGGGCGCGGCCCTCGCACGGGGGCTGGCCGAAGCGGGCGCGGATGTAGTTCTGGCCGCTCGTCACGCGGACCATTTAACGAACGCAGCCAGCCTGATCAGAGAGACCGGCCGGCGTGCAGTGACAATCGAAGTCGATATCAGAGACCCATCACAGTGTTCCGTGCTAGTCGAGGCTGCCGTCAACGAATTCGGGAAGGTGGATGTCCTCGTCAACAATGCCGAGCTGGTCGATTCGGGGCCGGCAAACGGCTTGACCGTCGAAGAATTCCGGTCTGTCATCGACTCGAACCTCCACAGTTCGTACTGGGCTGCGCAAGCCTGTGGGCGAGTCATGCGTGCGGGCAGTTCGATAGTGAACATCACCGGCGTCGCAGCACTGACAACGCTGGGCGTTCCACGAACTGCATACAGCGCGAGTGCCGCTGCGCTGACAGGACTCACACGAGACCTCGCCCAGCAATGGGGTAGTCGAAAAGGCATTCGCGTCAACACTATTGCGCAAGGATTCATCGACGCTGGCGCCGGAAACGTTGACAGCCCCTTTGAAAGCCCTTCCGCACGAATTATCCTCGGACGGAACGGTACACCCGAGGAAATCGCCAGCACGCTGGTGTGGCTCGCATCCGATGCAGGAAGCTACGTCACCGGACAGACGATAGTTGTCGACGGAGGCGTAAGCGTTACATGAACGACCCCAACAACATTCGCAGACACTAGGACGCCAGGTTGATTTTCCATTGCGAGAACCGGAAGATGATCGGAAAACCCGAACCGACAGCCTCCCACGCCGCAGCCACGGCCTCGGCAGGAAACGGGGTACGTACGTGCAGTGAGCGTGCCGCCGTAGCCGTCGGTGCGTCGATTAATGTCCACCAGAGGAATTGGTCGAACAGATAGCCGTGACCGCCGTGCACTTCAACGGCGTCGAATCTGGCGTCACGCGCGTTGCGTGCAGCCTTCACATACACGTCGGCGAGCGCACCGAACTCGTCGATACGAAGCGCCCGCCCGACTCGGTTACCTGCAACATCGATACCCGACGGGCTGATTGCCTCCTGCCCTTCCCTGCCACCGTCAAGAACGTTGCGCTGCGAGCCCTCAGCCACAGTTGAGCCGCGATAGCGCCGCCCTCTGCATACACGGCATCGGTCACCGCGCGCCAGCTCCGCAGCACCTCGGCCCCATCGATGAGCGGAACACTGTCCTGCCCAGCCGCCGGAGACGGGATGCGCACGCCCTCAGTGACGATCAGCGGGGTTCCACCCGACGGGGGACGCAAACCTAGTCATCGGGGCCATTGCGAACCGGTTCGGCGGTGTCAGCGTGCCCATGCTCACCGGCGTGACCAAGCCCTGCAGCTGTTTGTCGTCAATCACTTCCACCCTCGCCTCCTCCTCCTAGGTAGCGCGTTGACATCCTGTTTCACTCGGGCCTCTCTCCGGGTGGACGCGAGAGAAGGCGCCAACCCAGGTAAGCGCGAGATCCATCTCGATCGGCCTTATCTCTACATCAGCGACCCGCCGAACTCTGCGGTCACCCGTTTGTCTGATATTGCACACTTCCGTACAGACTTAGTGAATAGTATTCAAACTGTGAACAATTCAAATCCCATCCGTCGAGGAGGAGCATGTGCCGCAGGCGTTAGCTGCGGCACAAATCTGGAGTATTGCTCACGCTGTTAGCGCCGCGAGAGCGGGCAAAGACATCGATCCGGGATGACGGCGGGGAATCCGATTCACTCGCTGCGGCGCTCTCGTCGAGAACCGCATCAAGGCGCGTCGGGCATACGGGCCGTCGAACACGGATGACATGGGCGTGACAGGACAGCGCCAGCTCGGCTCCTGTCGGAATCCGGCGACCATGCCTGCGCCAGCACGCACACCCTGTTGGCCATGCGCGGCCCTGTCCGTCTGTCGCCAGGCCTTCGTCGGCAGTGTTCCGAGTCCGTGTCGCTCGGCCAGTCGCGACGCCGGATCAAATCTGCCAGAAGATTGTGGTTCGCAAACGCCGCGACGATCACCCGGCGGGTGAGGAATAACCACACCTCGGATATGTTCCTTCGTTCTGAGTTGGACCGGGCCTTAGACAAGCCCAATCGTCCGTTGCTCATTTATGCCGCCACACCGTTCCCAAGCCCGCCCGGGAACTACATCGAGATCGCTTCGGACGGTTTCCGCGAAGACATCTCCATGCACAGCATCCGACTGATCCGCTGTGTTCAGTCCTGTCGGCCTCCATATCAGGAGAGCGCGGGCACGACGTATGTAGCGATGTTGTCCATCAGACGTAGGTTTTCGGCCGTCCCGAGCAGGTTCGGAATCGTGACCAGCAAGGTGTCCGCTGCCCTGACTGCATCATCCTCAGTCAACTCCGCCGCAATCGCGTCCGGTCGTCCGACGTAGCTCTTCCCGAAGCGGGACACCACACCACCGAGAATTCCAACATGTTCCTGCGAACCGTTTGCCCCGAACAGATCCCGGTCACGCATAGAGACGATGGGTAGAACACTTCGGGTGACGGCAACACGCGGCGTGCCCGCGTGCCCGGCGTGCTTCCACGCTTCGCGAAACGTATGAATCTGTTCGGCTTGTAGTTGTGCGAACGGTTCCCCACTGTCCTCCGACAACAGCGTGCTGCTCAGCAGGTTCATCCCGTGCATTCCTGCCCACTGCGCGCTCTGTCTCGTCGCCGATCCCCACCAGATTCGTTGTGGCAGAGTCTCCGATCTCGGCTCGATCGGAAGAAGGGCACTGCTTCCCGTTTGTTCCGGGTCGCTCCTCGCCATCGGTACACCCGCAATCGCCTCGCGGAACCGAAAAGTGTTTTGTTGCGCCATATCACTCACCGATTCATTGTCGGACGGGCGAAAACCGAATGCCTCGTATCCGCGCAACGCCGGCTCCTGCGACCCCCTGCTGAGCCCGAGTTGCAGTCGGCCACCGCTGATGAGATCTGCCGCTCCGGCGAGCTCCGCCATGATCAATGGATTCTCATATCGCATGTCCACGACAGCTGTGCCGAGTTCGATTCGCATCGTTCGCGCTCCCATCGCGGACAGCAACGACCACGGTGCGGCGAATTGCCGTTGATAGTGGTGTACACGAATCCAGGCACCATCGAAGCCGAGTTCTTCTGCGCCGACAGCGATATCGATGGCTTGCGTCAACGCCTCGCGTGCTGTTCGAGCCCGTGATCCAGGCACATTCTGGTAATGACCGAACGACAAAAAACCCAGGTTCTTGGTCATTTTCCCGACCCCCGCTCGGTGACGACAACACGATCTTCTGCGACAACGACACCCGCTGATGCACTCGCCGGCAACTGCTTGGTTCTGCGGCGCATCGTGATCACGACAAATCCGATCAAAAGCGTCAGGATCGAGGCCACCAGGATCACCACGTGAAATGCGCTCGCGTAGGCATCTGCGTGACCAGCTGCACCAGCAGCCACCGACCCGGCCACACCACTGTCACCGAGCTTCATGACCAGCACTGCGCTCATCGCCGCGCCGAATGCCGCGACAGCCACCGCTTCACTGCCCAGCCTGAGAAAGTTGAGGACTCCCGCTGCGGCTGCGGCGTTCTCCGGCGGGACAGATGCGAGCGCCTCGCCGTCGACCAATCCGAGCGGCAACCCCCACCCGAATCCGAGCAGCAGCATCGGAATCGTAAGCAGAGCTACCGGCTGATCGGGCGACAGCAGGAAGAACAACACACCACCGAGAACCAACATGACCAGAGAAGCCGTGATGATCTCGGCGGATGTCACCCGACGTGTCCTGGCGACGAGGAAACCCGCCAGCATAGGACCGATCAGGACCGGGAGCGTGAGCGGCAACATGACCACACCGGCACCGGCCGAACCGATTCCGTGCACGGCGCTCAAGGCGACGGGAAGGTAGGTGAGCACCGATACGAATGCGACCGACCCTGCCACCGGCACGAGCACAAGGGCGAGAAATCGCGGATACTTCAAAGGCGCGAGATCGAGAATTTTGCCACGTGAGGTATCGGATCGTGGCAAGGACCCGGGCAGTGTGGTGAATGCGGACGCGACAAGGGCGAGGACAGCAATTGCTGCCGTCACCCCAAATATTCCACGCCAACCCAGGATGGCAGTGAGCAGCCCACTGAAGGTCGGCCCCGCCGCCAACCCCACACCCACGACTGTGCCGAGTAGAGCGAATACCCGGGCCCGTCGTGCGCCGGAATACGTTTGCGACAACATTGTCGTGCCGCCTGTCACAATGGCCCCGGCTCCGATCCCGGCCACCACTCTGGCAGTATCGACCATGATCAGGCTTACGGAGAATGCACTCAGCACCGAGGCCGCGGCGACGATCGCCAGTCCGACGATAAATGTTCGGCGACTACCGAATCGTGCCGCAAGTTGTCCCCACACCAGGGTGGCCACTGTCAGCGCGATGTTGAACCCGTTGACCACTCCTTGCAGGGCCGCTGAGTTCGTTCCCAAATCTTCCGAGATCGCAGGTAGAGCTACCGCTGCCCCGGCGATGCTGATGGGCATGACGAACACGCCGAGCATTACTACCGGGGTCAGAAAGCGCGGTGGAGACAATCGACTTGACTCAGCTGCGACTGTGGACGGCACGAAAACCTCCTAGGTACGAATAATTTCGTACCTAGGAGAACATGCACACAAGGTACGATACAAGTCGTACATGTTGGAGGTGGTCATATGACGGGTGACGCAAACCCGAGAATCGAAGATCTCGACCTGGGCACAATTCTCCGCGCCCTCGCCGATGAACATCGCCGTGCAGTAATCATCGAGCTGGCAGCAGACGGAACCGACCCCGAGCGCACGTGTAACTCGTTCGAGCTAGCCGTGTCCAAACAGACCCAGACGCACCACTTCAAAACTCTGCGCGACGCAGGCTTGATCCACTACGTCGACTACGGAAACCGCAAGGGAATCAGCCTCCGCAGGTCGGACATCACTCAGCGCTTCCCAGGCCTGCTACAACTATTGGCGGCCGAACTCAACGATTCATCGGCCATCGACGAAGCGCAGCAGCAGTAGAATCTAAGTGGCGCAGCAGAATTCGAGCCTCCTAGTAGCGTCGCGACTGAGTGCGGCTACTTCGACATTCTTGTGTTCCTTCTCGATTTCGCGTCCCGGCGGGCACCGACCGACCACCGCCGCGAAAGTTCGCTGGCCATCCACAGCCTGTCGAACATCTCGATAAGGACGGAGTTTCGACACCCGTCGAGTAGATCCATGCTCACACGAACCACAACAACGCGATACGCGTCCTTGGCCTCCAGAGACGTGGAACGCTCGCATCAGGGTTCTCAGCGTTCCATTCACCCGCACGGGCAACGCACTTCCGGACTGCGCGGCGCCCAGCCTGATCGAAACCCTCCGGAGTCTCGACCGTCACGGTGAAAGGTCTCGTCCGTGAATTCGAATCCGGCAACAGCCGGCACCTCAACGAACCTGAGCCAGCCGACTCCGCCGCGGACAACTCAGCGCATCAGTTTGCCCACGCATTCAGGGAGTCAGTACGATTCGACCGAACACCTGCCCGTCGTCCATCCGTTGGTGCGCCTCAGCGGCCCGCTCGAGGGGAAGGACATCATCGACGACCGCGTGAAGTTCACCGCGAGCGGCAGCATCGAAGTACGCGGCGCGCACCCGGTCGCGCGCGGCTGTAGGTACAGTGTCGAGGCTGAATGTACCTACAGAGACGGATCTTTGGAACGACGTCATCAACGTCGTTCCGAAATCCTGAGGAGGTGGTCCACCGACAATTCCGACAAGAACGAGTCGGCCGTTCGGTGCCAACCGCTCGATGAACGTAGGCAATGCCTCACCAGCGACGATATCGATGATCACATCGAAAGCCTCAGGCCCGACACCATTCCCGCCGCGGTCGAGCACATGAGTTGCGCCGAGATCGCGAAGCCGCTCGCTGCGGGCCGGGGACGATGCCGTAACCGTGACCGAGCCCTTCTGGGACGCGAGCTCCACCGCAGCAATACCGATACTTCCCGCCGCGCCGCGCACGAGGACCGACTCCCCTGCCGCGAACCTGGCCTGTTCAAGTGCAAAATGCGCTACGGGAGCGGCGCTTCCGAGAGTCACAGCATCGACGCTGGAGAGTCCGCCGGGAAGGGCAACGACATTCTCGACCTGTGCCAGCGCTAGCTCGACGTAGCCGCCGCCCGGTCCGGTGAATGCCCAGACGCGGCGGCCGATCCAACTCTCCTCGACGCCGGCACCGACCTGCGTAACGACTCCAGCGACCTCACTGCCCGGGATGAATCCCTTTTCGAAACCGTAGCTGTTCAGCGTTCCTCGACGAATGACAGCATCGACACCGCCCACTCCTATTGCCTCGGTTCTGATGAGGACCTGCCCGGCCCGCACTGCCGGCTCAGCCACGTCGATGACCTGCATGCCGTCAGCATTGCCGAATGTCTGGATCGAGATCGCTTTCATGAATCCGACGGTAGTGGACGCACCCGTCCGTTTACGTAAAGTGAGAAGCATGACCGACGGTTTGACTCAGATCCTGCGCGCCGACGCCAAGGAGAACCGCGACCGCATTGTGGAGGTGGCGCGTGAGGTGTTCGCTTCGGATGGCCTCGGCATCTCCATGCGCGAAGTCGCTCGTCGGGCAGAGGTCGGCCCCGCCACCTTGTACCGACGCTTCCCACCAAGAAGGATCTGATTCTCGAAGCGTTCATGGGCGAGTTTCACACCTGCCGCGACATCGTCCGTACCGGATTCGATCACTCCGACGCGTGGCGCGGATTCTGCTATGTGATCGAGCAACTCAGTGAACTCAACGCGCAGAACCGGGGTTTCACCGAGGCCTTCATCTCCGAATACCCTGGTACGGTCGATCTTCTGTCTCATCGAACCGAAACGCTTCGAGCTTTCACCGACCTCGCCCGTCGAGCGAAAGCGCAAGGGGAACTGCGAGATGACTTCGCCGTCGACGACCTCATTCTTGTCCTGACAGCGAATCGGGGACTCTCGACGACGCCGCCGCACGACCGCATTCAGGCAGGTCGACGTTTCGCAGGTAGCAGACGACGAGCCTGTCGAGGAGCAATTTCTTGCCGATCTCCCCACCTTCGCGACTCTCGCTTTGAGCTTGCGGAACAGGTTCGTGCGACGAGCGAAGAAACGGTCCAACCGGTCAGCTCCTCGGATGCCGTCCACCCGGTTCCGGGTCCTGCTCGTGATTCCCTTCCGGCCCTGCGGGCGCCCGGCGCGGTGATCGGGGTGCACCGCTATGCGGAAGTGCCGTCGGCACTGCCGGTGGCACCTCCTTTTGCGGGCGGCACCTCCGACGGCGTCGATTGTGCGGGTGCGGTCGGCGTCGGTTTCGCGGCCGACTTCCCGGCAGTGCCTCCCATAGCGGGCAATGCCTACAGCTCGATGGTCCTAGCGGTGATGGAATTGAGGACCTCGAACACAGCCGGTGTAGGTATCTCCTGGGGGAGCTTCGGCTTGATGTGCTCGTCGAAGAAGGCATCGTGATCGGCCTGGGTGTCCCAGATCTCGGAGACCGTGAGACCGTCGCCCTCGAGAAATGCGTAGTGAGCGACGAACCCCTTCGCCGACTCGAGCTCGTCCAGAGTGACCTCCGCGATCGCCGAATACTGATCGGCAGTCATACCGGGTGCGTGGTGACGAATTACGACAGACATGCTCTTTCTCCTTTCCTGACAGCGTTTCTGACAGCGTTTCTGACAGCGGGTTGGAACCCAACAAGCCCACTGAAAGTCGGGAGAATGATCAAGGCTTGGGCGGGCTTGTTGAGCCTCGGCCCCGGAGTACCCGTAATAGGCGCGCATGAACAGGCAGGGACGTGCAACTCCGCCTGGTTACTGTCGCATCTCGAACACCGCACCGCACTGCCCACGCTCAGCATCGAGAACCTCCGATGGTGAGCGGCGAATAGGGCGCGCCAAAGATACCGACGACATGATCGAGAGCGCGCGTCGGACTCGGTTCGATGAAGAATTGGCCGCGCAAAACAGCCAAAACTAAAGAGCGCCAAAGAAAACCCAAAGTTGATGCCACACAACAACATTCAAAATGCCCAAAAGGAAGCGCCCCCACCCCCGAGCACCAAACACCGGGCCCCAAAACCCCGCCAACACCCAACTCGACGAACACACCACCCCGGAACGTGTCATCTCCCGCAGGTCAAAACCCAAAACAGCGAACCTCACCCCACCCGCCAGCGAGCAACAAGCTCCACCAAGATCCACCACCCGCCCGAGAGCATGTTCGACCTCCGGGATGACGCCGCGCTTTGCGGACTCACGATGCGCCGATCATGTTGATCGTCATGTCGATTCGGTTCGTTATGCGCTCACCGTAGCGATCGCCGCGAACCCGTACCAAAGGGCCCCAGCGCTCGTCTTTGCCCACACCCATCCATCTGGCGGCGTACGTAAGCCGTCGACCCAAAGGTTCATTCCGCAATCCTTTTGACTCCCCCAACTTGCCTATGAGCAAATCTGGCGTGAATCGCCAGACTCAAGTCATGTAAGACTCGACCTCCGAAAGCAGTTCGTCCACCCGAACGGAGGTCGTTCGGCCCAACCAGGAGCATCCTGGGCGGGTTTCGGATTCGATCCCATCGGTTACATAACTGTCGTGGCGGTCCCGGAGCGCGAAGTTTCGCTACAGACGGCCTGCCTACCGGCTCTCACTCGCCGGGGGTGGGCCTTCTCGAACTGCGCATCGCCCGACTCGGTGGTTACGGCTCACCGGCGCGACACGTCCACCTCCCGCGGCGGTGAGCTCTTCCCCGCTACCGCTGTCAGATTGGGACTGTCGTTCTTTGGCGTTATTCTGCGGAAAACCTGGCATGACCACGGCCGCGGACCTACCATCGAGTTGCGGAGATTCACTATGAGGGGAGTGAATCGCGGCGCGGATAGTGGGTCGTCGTGTTGTGTGCTCAGCGCGGATGACAACGAAACCCCCAACCTCATCGCGAGGGCGGGGGTTTCGTGACTACTGGTACGTAAATGGCGAGGCCGTGTTGCTGCCGGTACCGTCTATGGGCCCCTTAGCGAATTGAGCACACAGTTCCGATGGAGGGGTCCAGACCCCGCCGGGTGCGACTCCCATCCCAGCTGGCGGGGTCTGCCTAACTTTTCTGACCCGCCCGCAAGCGGCCAACTTCGCCATAAGATTGGGCGCTTTTGCGCAAGGGTGGGCGGGTTTCGGATTCGATCCCATTGGCTACATAACTGTTGTCGCGATAACGTCGTTAGCAATTCCCGGCGGGGTCTCGACACGAGAGGCCGTCATCCGTGTGGAGAGCCTAGGCGGAACCGTGTGACTGAAGGCTGCTTTGCCTATTCGTCCAGCAACGGCTGTTGACGCCTTCGGGATGTTGACGTGCCGGCTGGTGTCCCGTCCCCGATTCGTCGGGGGCGGGACCTCGAGCAATTCTGCGCGGATTACTTGTGGTACCGGTCGATCATTTTGGTAAACCATTCGACACCTACAGGGTTGATGCAATGCACGTGAATCTCCTGCGGCCACACACTGTTTTCCCGCATCCAGCGAATGACCACGCGTGTGGTGTCCCTACCGCCTAGGTCGTAACCAAGAGAAAGCCGTTCCACCATGCCGAAACACAGTGCGTCGATAGCTCCGGAACTTGTATGTGCCCACACCCATCCATCCGGCGGGGTTCGCGTGTCGTCGACCCAAAGGTTCATTCCACAAATCCGTTTGTCTCGTCGGTTCGGTTTCCGGTGAGTAATTCGGAACTAGATGGCCAGACTCAAGACATGTAAGTCTTGACCTTCGAGAGCATTTCGTCCACTTGGACGGAGGACCAATTGTATTTCACCGAGAGACTTTTGAAGCACCACTGGGCAATCCGCGCAAGCAATTCTGGGTCGCTCACGATACGAGTCAGCTGCCATTTGTACGGATCGTCTTGTTCCGAAATCTGACACGACGGTAAGCACAGGCCTACGGTGGAGGTGCAAGGCCAGACATGCGGAGTCAGCCGGGCGTGGGTCGCCGCGTGTGTGCTCAACTCGTATGCGGGCTCGGGGTTCGTGATTGTTTGACATGGAAAACCACGACGCAGCCGGACCGCAACCATGTCAGCTCATCTGCTGCACCAGGTGCAGGTGCCCTCTCACGCTGGCTAATTGCCTAACCAACGTGTCTCGACGCTCCGAAAGTCGCTGGATAGCGGCGTCGTCCTCTGCGAGCCGGGCGCGGTTAAGCAGAAACTGGCAAGTGTCCAACTGAGTTTTGAGAGTCATCATGACCGTCACTTTCGATCACTGCGTGTAGGTACGCCCTGAACCTTCCAGCAAAAGTGCGATTACACATGGGCCGATTACCTATCATTGCACCCATCTTCTTACCGCCCCGAGATGCCAGATGCCCCAATCTAAATGCGAGGTCAGGGATATTTCGTGGCTACTGGTATATAAGTGGCGAGGCTGAATTGCGGCCGGTACTTTCTGTGCACGCCGGGCTAGGGTTGAGCACACAGCTCCACCGAAGGGCATCACGCACCGCACGACAAGAACCAAGCCCCACCGGAACGGGAATCCACGAATATTCGCAACGGAACCCGGCCGAAAACGGTGTTTGACTTCAGGCGGCCGGGCATGTCCCGATTGAAGTCCCGAGAGATCGGGAAAGGATGTTCGAGCCGTAGATCGCCCGTGAAAGGCCAACGACGACTCAACGGGGTCGACGAGATCGTGTTGTCGTTGTACGCCAAAGGATTAACCACCGGTGAAATCAGTGCTCACTTCGCCGAAATCTTCCCCGCAAGCGGGAGGGTCCCCCAGGCACCTCGGTCTCGAAGGAAACCATCTCGCGGTTCACCGACAAGGTGATCGACGAGATGCAGGACTGGGCTGCCCGGCCGCTCGACGAGGTGAATCGCACCGGCGAGTCCGGAGACTTTGATGTACCCCGAGTTTTCCGGAGTTCGTTTGTTTTACTTCAGGCATTGATGCACCCGAGAAAGGTTCACGATGCCCCGACGTTATCCGCCCGAGTTTCGCCGGAAAGTCCTCGATTTGTTGAAGTCAGGACGCACGGTCGCCGAGGTCGCCTCGGGTTCGGCCGGAGGCACATCGCCGCAGTGCTCGTAGAGCCGTCGGTGGTTGAACCAGTCCACCCACTCCCACGTGGCGATTTCCACATGTTCGACCGTTCGCCACGGCCCGCGGGGTTTGATCAACTCGGTCTTGTAGAGCCCGTTGATAGTTTCGGCGAGCGCATTGTCGTAACTCGACCCGGTAGCCCCGATCGAGGCCTCGATACCGACCTCAATGAGCCTGTCTGTGAACGCAATTGGCGGGGGCACCCCCGCTTGCGGGGGAATATTGCGATCCGCGGTCGTTGTGGTGAATGAGCCCCGACAAATCCGCAATCCCTTCTCTGCGTCGGGTCCAGATTGCGTGCTCGATCGCATCGAGCACCAACGGTGTCGTCATCGTCGTCGCGGTTCGCCACCCGAGGATTCGGCGTGAATATGCGTCGATGACGAACGCGACGTACACCCAACCCGACCATGTCGAAACGTAGACATCCCACGCCAGTGAGGTGTCAAGCACCCTCCGATACCAGTGTCGATTTCACTGTAGGTCGCGGCGCCCAGGCAACGCTGTCGTCCCATCGTTCGTTGTGTTGCAGGCACCACCAGAGCCGCCCGAGGAGTTTGTTGGCGAGATTGCGCAATGCGGCATTGTGGTGGTCGCCGGCAGCTCGCCGCTTGTCGTAATACGCTCTGCACCAGCTGATTTGGTGAGCATCGAGAACGCCCACCAGTGGCAAGCGTCGCCGAGGCGTTTGTTGCGGACTTTGTGCGCCTTGACGTAGTGCGAGCGACCGGAGGCTCGGGTGATCGGCACGGTCCCGGCGAATGCCCGTAAGCCGGATGGGCTGGTGAATCGCTCTGCATCGTCACCGATTTCGGCCAGCACCCGCACTGTCAGCAGGGGTCCCATGCCGGGAGCCGATCGGAGAATCGGCGCCAGCGGATGTGCGTCGAATACCCGGGCAAGTTCCTTTCCAGACTCTCAACAGCGGTGTGCATCGCGGCAATGATCCCGAGCAATCCGGTGACGGCGTGACCGAGAGCGTCCTCGACTTGTTGTGGTTGGTTCAGCGCCGGTGCGTGTAGGTCGGTGGGTATCTGGTCAACCAGCGAGGAATCGTTGCGCCGTCCGGAGCGATGTAAGAGAGCGACCAGACCCCGTCGAGTCAACGCGCGCCCAGCGGTGGGTGCGGGAACCGCACTGAGCACGGTCAATGCAGCCTTGTGTTTCTGGTTCGGGAAGGCCTGCAGTGCAGCGGGATAGAATTCCAAGAACACTTCCCGCCGGCTTGCCTGTGTCTGTCACGGTAGCGGGCGACTGCCCGTGGGTTGATGGGGTACACGGTGAATCCGGCGTCCGCGAGGGCGACGACGAGGAGATTCTTGTCCGTTTCGATGACAACCGGTGTCTCAGTGACGGTGCCACCGTTAGAAGCGATCACGTTCAGTAGTTCGACGAATCCGGCTGCGCCGGTGTCGATTCGTGCCCGGGCGACGATAATTCCGTCCTGATCACGTGCCTCGGCGACTGGCAGGGCCACCGTCTATGGCCAGACCTCGAGCGGGGTCCGTGTCATCACCAGGAGTGGTCACCTTCCAGCAGCTCACTTCCTCAGACTGCACCCGGATCGGTAAAATCTCAGTGGACACCTGCCGATCGCTTTAGGTGACGGACCGAAGTCCGGCAACCCCATTAGGTGAAGTCGGTAACCCACGTGCAGTTCGGTGCGTCGGCGGTGAAATCGCGATCGAGCAGGTCGGGTACCCGCCGACTGTCCTTGCCACCCGGAATCGCGGTTCAGTACTGCCTGCCCCTGACCACCCCGTTGAGCCCTTCCCGCAGTGCCGATCGTGGACCGCAAGTTCCTTGGTGAGGTGGGCGTCGGTGATCGTCCGTGCAGATGGTGCTGCGGTTTTCCAGTTGCGATACGTGCGTGGGGCGACCTGGATTCCTTGTGCGGTGAGCACTCGGCAGATCGACTCGACCCTGAATTCTGTGCACGCAAGTCGTCGACGAACTGGACTATCAGCGGCGGCGCGGGTCGAGTTCCTCGCGAAGAAAATCGATGCCGACTTCTTCAATTTCGTTGGCTTCCTTAAGTTCTCGGTTCTCACGCTCGAGATCTTTGATGCGTTGCTGTTCCGCAGAAGTAGCACCTGAAACTTGGCTGGCATCAACCTGGGCCTGCTTGGCCGAAGATCCGCAGCGATTCGGCACCGATACTGAGTTTCGGGCCTACCACCTGACATGCGGAGTAAACGGACCGATATTCGTCGAGGTGGTCGAGGACCAACCGGACCGCTCGCTCACGCTGCTCGAGCGGGTAACGCTTAGGCAGCATCCTTCACAAAAACGGATGCGGCATCAAACCCGGCACGGTTCACATCGCTGTCGGCGTGGACGTCGCCGTCGACGGAATCAAACACGTTCTCCCCATCTGGGTCCAAGAACACGTAGGCGCGAAGTTCTGGGCCGAAATCTGCACTGAACTGGCCGACCGCGGCGTCAAAGACATCCTCATCGCCTGCACCGACGGCCTGACCGGCTTCGGGGACGCCATCGAAGCCGCGTGGCCGCACACCGTCGTTCAGACGTGCACCGTGCATCTGATCCGGGCGTCGATACGGTTCGTCTCGTACGGTGACCGCAAAGCCGTGGCTGCGGCGCTGAAGTCGATTTACACCGCACCGACCGTCGACGCCGCGAAGCCTCACTGACACAATTCAAGGACTCGGAGTTGGGCCACAAGTACCCGACCGCGGTTCACACCTGGGAGAGCGACTGGGAACAGTTCATCCCGTTCCTTGCCTTTCCGCCCACAATTCGCAAGATCGTCTACACCACGAACGCAATCGAATCACTGAACTACCAACTCCGAAAAATCATCAAAAATCGTGGTCATTTCCCGAATGATCAAGCAGCAGTGAAACTTCTATGGCTCGCGATCTGCAATATCGAAGACAAACGTGCCCGCGAACCAGACCGATTGCGCACGGATCGACTCGCGCCACGCAACTCCAAAGGGTCTGCTGCACGGATAGGTGACATCTGATCTGTGGTGCCGAGAGGTGCCGCTGGAAGGATGTGCACCATGCCCAAGCCCTATCCCCGAGAGTTCCGTGAGGACGTTGTCCGCGTAGCGCGCAGTCGCGAGCCCGGAACGTTGTTGAAGCAGATCGCTGCTGATTTCGGGATCAGCGAATCCTGCCTGACGGGCTGGCTGAAAGTGGCCGATAGCGAGGACGGAATCAAATCAGGAACTACTGGTGAGGACGTGGTCGAGAACCGGGAATTGCGCAAGCGAATCCGGTTGCTCGAGGCCGAGGTCAACGCAGCGACCGCGAGTCGGGATTTCATCCGCGAATCGATGGAGTAGCCGACGATCCGGTTCGAGTGAACGTCCTTGATCGCGCACAGGTAGAGTTTGCCTTCCGCTGTGAGATGTTCGGTAATGTCACTGAGCCACAACCTGTTCGGTCCTTTCGCGGCGAAATTTCGCTTGACGTGGTCATCGTGGACGGCAGGTCCGGGACGGCTACTCGTACCTCGTTTCTTGCCGAACACACTCCACCAACCGTTGTTCGAACAAATCCGCCATGCGGTGCGCTCGGTCATCGTATGGCCTGCGCAGCGGGCTTCGTAGGTCAGCAGCCGGTAGCCGAATTCAGGATCGCCGCGATGGGCGTCGAAGAGTGCGTTGGCTCGGTAGGCCTCGACGAACTCCGAATTGGTCACAGGATTGGCCAGCCAGCGGTAGTACGGCTGTCGAGCGATCTTCAGTACCCGGCACGTCACCGCCACCGGAATCTTTTCGGTGGCGAGTTCTTTCACGAGCGGGTAGAGCCTTTTCCCGGCAGATTAGCCTGGGAAAGATAGGCGGCAGCCCGTCGCAGAACTTCGTTTTCCTGCTCGAGCAACCGGATTCGCTTGCGCAATTCCCGGTTCTCGACCACGTCCTCACCAGTAGTTCCTGATTTGATTCCGTCCTCGCTATCGGCCACTTTCAGCCAGCCCGTCAGGCAGGATTCGCTGATCCCGAAATCAGCAGCGATCTGCTTCAACAACGTTCCGGGCTCGCGACTGCGCGCTACGCGGACAACGTCCTCACGGAACTCTCGGGGATAGGGCTTGGGCATGGTGCACATCCTTCCAGCGGCACCTCTCGGCACCACAGATCAGATGTCACCTATCCGTGCAGCAGACCCCCTGCCGCCACCAACTGAACTGCGAAAGCAAAGTCAGGCACCGGGAATATGACTCCGTTACCTGCGTCGCCGTTAGCCCGCGGCTCGAAATCTCGGTCCGCGCCGGCACGGTGATGGCAGCACTCGAGCCGAACGAGATAAACAGAGGCAGAACGTATTTCGCCGAACCCGATAGAGCGGACCAGTTCGTCGAACTACACACACGACAGGCCCCAGGACGGGGAAGACCTGCGTGATAGTCGAATCCGCGACGGACACCCGTCGCGGATTCGACTCTGGAGCAAATAGGCTGAGCCCTATAGCGCGCCGAAACCCGATTCGATCACTCACACCGAAAATGACAAGCCGAAGTAACAGGTCGCCCCGCTGATCGCAGTATGGCGGCAAGAATTCAGGGTTTACCGAGTCCATAGGTGAACTCTCCCGAACTCCAGTTCATTGTCGCGTGGTACTTGTACCCACTCATGGTGCCGTCACCGTTGTCTTCGTTGGCCGCAAAGCAGTCGAACACCGTCGTGGTTTCAGTCAGATCATCCGTAGAACCGCCCCCTACCGGGGAACACGACACCGAAATAATCGGACCGTCCATAAATCCTTTCGTAACGTGCTCTTCGGCCATCGTCTTGACACTGCTCTCGATATTTTCCACCGCTACTGTGCGCCGCGCACGCTCGCCTGCGTCCTTGCTTTCCTTCGCCGCCCGCTCGGCTTCAAGCCGCGTAGCTTCTTCGTCAGCAGCCAGCTGGATCGCTGCAGCTGCAGCATCCTGCTCCGCTCTCACATTCGCGTCGTGCGATATTTTCCAGATCGTTCCGCCGCCTACAGCCAGGAGAACGACCGCTGCGATGGCAATCAGAACTTTCTTCGAGGGCCGTTTACGTGGAGAACTCCCCTGGTTCGCATCAGGTTCCGGCAAGGCCAACCATTTCGACCCGTCCCAATACCGTTGACCGCCAGCTGGATCTGGATACCACCCCGCAGGTATGTGATCAGGTTGTTCAGGCATCGTCGTGCTCCTTCTATTCAAAGACTATTTCCCGCCTAACCCAATTGGCATGCGCGGGAACAATGTCAAAAATGGTGAAATAGGTGTTACCAGCAGTCCAGACCGTAACTTGATCAACTCCGCCGCTAAAAACCCACGGATAGTGGCAGTTACCGAAAAAACGTCCCGTTTAAAATAGCAAGCCGGGATAATCTTCTCCGCGCCGCCCGAGACGACCACCGCCCGAGATCACCCTTGAAGACAGTGTCAGCTCGCCTGCGTTGCTGCCTGCAATTTAGAAGTGGGAGAAGTGGTGCTCGCGTTGGAGGCCCGATTGGTCAGTAACCAGTTCACGTCAATGCCGAGAAGTCGATCAGTTCCTTGTCGGCCGCGGGCAACTCCTTGCCTACGGGGGTCTTCTCCGCAGTCGCCGCTTCGACGGCCCGCGGCGCCAATCCTCGATCGAGCATGAATGCCATCAGTTTCGTGATTGTCGACTTCGCCGCCTGAAGTTGAGCCAACTGCCCCGACTTCGGATCACTGAACGCCGTCAGGCGGTTGATCCGGGCAGAGAGTTTCGTCTCGACATCCGCCAACTGGTACCACAGTGATTCGTCATAGGGGAGGCCGAGCATCTTGTGTGCATGTTCGGTCGATACTCGCAGGATCAACGTGGTGGAATCCGTGATTGGCTGTTCCGTGGCGCCGCCGCCTACGGCCGCTGTAGCGGCGACCGCGGCACCGGTCGAAGCCAAGCCGCCAAGCATGGCAAGACCACCAACCATCCCGCCAGGCCCGAATGCTGCAAGACCGCCGGTGAGAGCCGCAGCTCCGAATGCTGTTGCCGGCGCCGCCATTACGAGTCCAACAGGTCCGGCGGCGACCAATGCGAGGCCGACTGCGGCTGTGATTACCCGGCCCCAGGGGACGCCGCCGCGACTGTCCAAGCATTTCTGGACGTCTTCGAGAGCAACGCCGACAATCTTTCCGAGCTGGCGACTGAACCCGAGTTCGACGGCAACATCGGTAAGAGCCCCGCTGGGAGCATTGCCAACCTCGAGCTCGTACGGATCGATGATGTTCGTCAGTGCGAGTACTACCAACTCGCCGACCACTTCGTGCACTTCCCACCTGTGCGGGAGCATCGGTAGTTGCCCGTTGGCCAGTTGCTGCATTTCAGTCGCGACAGGCTGACCTCCCGCTGACGCAGCCTGCTCAATTTGAACGACTATGTTGTCCTGGACGATGTCGAGTGCATGTCGGTAGCGTTCGGCCAGCTCTTTGTCTTTGATGTTGCGGTGAACCGCGTGTGCGTAGTGCAGCATCAGCAACACCGAGGCCTGGTTGTCATTGAGGCGAACCGCGATATCCGATGTGCGGATTGCTACTTCCTTCGAGGGGTACAGGATGTCTGCCACCAGCATGGCGAGGGCGCGATGCCCGAGATACGCACCGGACGCATGGGATGCGCCGTTGTCGATGACGAAATCCTGGGCGCCGGGGAAGGTAGTCGCCAGCCCCCTGCCTCCGGTAACAACGTCACCGACGTCGAGGAAGTTCGACCAGTCATCAACCCGGCCGTACGGAAACTTTTTCAGTAGTCGCTCGCTGCCATCGTGCACGGCCTGCACGTTCGCCGGACTTCCGATAGTGATGAAACGGCGCACATGAAGGTTTTCGGGAAGGTGGTCGAGAAGGTCGATCGCGATGACACTGCCCAGACTATGACCGATGAGAATGATCTCGCCGGACGTGGGCAGATGATCGAGGATGTGCCGCAGGATCGCTCCCCGGACAGGTTCCTCCCGCACGTATTTGCGCACTTGCTGCAGATCGAAAAGCGGTAGCGATCCGATCGCAACCTGCTGCAACGGAGCGAGGACCTGCCCGGGCACTCGGTGGAAACCGAAGGTCCTAACTCCGCCCTCGAGACCTAGCATCCGCTGAACTTTCGCCTGGCGCCGCTCGAAACTGCGGCGACTGGCCGAGTCGTCGCGCGGTTTGTACGTCACGGGCGGCAACTTCTCACCACTACCGACCGTCGCGAGGAAGGCGCTGTATCGAGGAGCGATGACCATATCCCGATTGACCGCGCCGAAACCTGCCTGTGCCAGGCCCCGATCGAGACCGTCAAGCCAACTCGATTTCGGATCGCCGTCACCGATTCCGTGCAGAAAAACAATCTTCACAACCATGTCCCTCTCGAAGGTCGAACCCTGACATCGCCACCACAATTACTGCTATTCGCTACAAAAATTCGATAACGATGAGCACCTCCAAAGAATCTGGAACAGGTGCTCTGCAGCTAACTTCGCAATACCGTACCGATCAGCACTGACACCGCCGCACTCAACGGGCAGAAACGCAACCGCAACGTCGAAAACGGTGTCGACCACTCGACTGTTCACGACAGCTTGATTCGATAGCCGTACTCAAAAAAGCCAAGAGCCATACGCCGTGAGCGCTGATCTCCCGCGGAAACCGGAAACCCCGTGTGTATATGGACGAGACCCGCAGATCATCCAGATCCGCCATTTCCAACAATGTGACAGTGCCCCACTGAGGATTCGCCGCTGTGCGGAGGTCGTTCACGACCAGGGGGTGTTTTCGTATTTGTCACTGGTGTCTGCTTATATCTGAGAAAGCACTTCGAGCATCCACCTCAAAAATGGGTCCATTTCGGAAATGGGACAACCGCAAGGCGGATGCACCACACACTCGAATTAGCCAAGCAACAACCCTCTGTCCGCGGATGGATTTACCACCCGACAGGCACATGACTCTGATGAAGGACCTGACTATGACCATGCCGCCGCCCGGACCCCCCATGGGCCCGCCCCCCGGTTATGCCCCTTACCCCCCGACACCCGAGCAGCCGGTGAAACAGAAGAACACCATCGGCTTGATCGCCGTCATCACCGCAGCGCTCGGCTTCGTCTTCGCATGCATTCCCGGCGCCCTCCTCGTCGGATGGATCCTGCTCCCCATCGCCTTCATCCTCGGCATCGTCGGACTATGCCAATCCGGCAAAGCCAAAGGCACAAGCATCGCTGCGATCATCGTCGCGATCGTTGGCACCCTTGTCGGTTTCATCGTCTTCTTCACCGTGGTCACAGATGCTGTCGACGAAGCATTCAGCGAATCAGACCTATCGGCAGCCGAACCCAATTCCACCAGTGGGTCCGCGGCGAGCGGCAATAGCGAAGGCACCGCTGGCAGCCGGGACAACCCCCTTCCCATCGGCGCGAAGGTCGCCAACGACGATTGGGACATCGTCCTCGGCACTCCACGCGAGGCCGGCAGTGAGGTCAGCGCCGAAAACCAGTTCAACGATTCTCCGAAGCCCGGAATGGAATTCTGGATCGTGCCGGTCACAGCGACCTACACCGGTGATGACACCGGGACCGCCTGGATCGACCTGAGGATCAAGTTCGTCGGCTCGGACAACAAGGCGTACGGCGACAGATGCGGCGTCATCCCCGATGATCTCAGTGACGTGGACGAGGTCTACCCCGGAGGCATCGCGGAGGGGAACACCTGCGTTGCTGTTCCGGCCGGAGCCGACGGGCTGTGGTCGGTATCTGCAGGGTTCACGGGTAGCCCCAGCTTCTTCACCACCAACTGACCCCGCGTTCCACAATTCTCTGTGTTCGGCCCGAAGCCACGTCAGGCTTCGGGCCGAACGCATTTGGTGTGACGCCGCGGACCCAGCCACCAAACCCGGGACCCGGCGGATCAACTCTTCGCAGTTGGTGCCGGTGAGCGGCAAGCGGCGTGTGAGAAAAACCGGAAAAGAGTCGCCGCTGACTTCCCGCTCCGAAAGTAGAAGATCCGGAACAACGGGCATTGACAGCCTGAATGAGGAAATCACGCAGTGCCTACGGTAACCGACCTCTGCCCTGTCCCCCACTACTCATACACGACCGCAACCTGCCACGAACATGACGGCCGCACCCGCACGTAGGCGACTGCCGGACCTCCGTTCGAGAAGTTAGTGCTGCTAACGCCATTGTCGATCGCCACGGTCGCACCGGCGATGTTTGCGCTGCCTGAGTTCGAGACGATCTTCACCGCCGCTCGCACCGCCTGGCCCGTGGCGAAGTCCCAGATCGAAACGCTGCGCCTCGAGCCAGTTGAGAGCCGATATACCGCTTCGGATTTCAGTTGTCGGTGCCGCCGCCGGCCCCTGGGTCGTCGAGCATCTTCGCCAAGGCGCGGACGGTCGCGGCGTCGCTCATGTCGGCGCCTCGGGCGCATCCCGGGGTGGCGCCGGTCCGATTCTCGGCGTCGTGGAGTGCACGGTAGGCGTCAAGCAACTCCACTTGCTCGTCGTAGGTCAGCGTCCTGGCCAGCGGCTGGTTTCGCTGCGTCGCCGCGGGTGCTCGGCGGCCGAGGCGAAACGTTCGAGTTTACTGCGAGAGTCGGCCGATGCACGTGTGTAGGGAGGGCATGGGTCACGTCCATTTCAGTGATCCTGGGCGGTCCGAGTGTGTCCGGTAAGGTCCCCGAAAATTCGGAAATCCTCTCTTTCGGTCTAGCTCGGAGTCCTGGCATGGGTCTAGGTGCGGTAGGCGTCGGCGCGGTGAGAGATGGCGGTGACCTGCACTCGGCGCGTGTCCTCGTCGATGAGGTACAGGACCCGGTATGTACCGCGCCGCGCGGAGTAGGCCGGCGCGAGCGGTGGAGAGAGCTTCTTGCCGACACGGTGTGGGTTTTCGAGCAGCACTCCGGTGATGAACTCGTAGACCGCGGCCGCAACCTTCTCTGGCAAGTTCTGTTTCAGTGCGCGGGCCGCCGACCTGGCGATGGTGAGGGTGTACGGCTGGTCGGGCGCGCTCACTCGTCGTCGGTCTTCGCGGCAGCGAGGAACTCGGCGAGCGAATCGGCGTCGAGGACGTCGTCGGCCTGGACCTCGGCCATGCCGGTGATGTGGTCGGCGAGCAACGACTCGTCGGCGAGGACGGCGATGGTCTCACGCAGGGCGTCGTAGTCGTCGGCGCCGAGGAGCACGGCGGCGCGGTGCCCGTTGCGAGTGATCTCGAATCGCTCATGGGTGCGCTCGGCCTCGTCGACGAGACGAGAGAGCTGCGCCCGTGCATCTGCCACCGGAAGAGTCGTCATGTACACGATTCTAGCTAGAATTCGGGATGGGTCCCAGTCCAGCGCTCTGGACGACTCCGCAGCCGCCAGTCCTTCGTCCGCACCAGCGCCCAGCCGGGCGATCCTCCAGACGTGTGCGGTTTGATCGACGTCGACTCACGAGCGGTCCTGCATGCTCGCGACCTCATCGACGCTCACGGACCGTTGACAGTCACCCCGTCCACCACGGCGATCCCCGCACCATTCCTGCTCCCTTGCCTCGAATTCAGTAGCCCTTGCGCGGTCACGCCGCCGGCTTTGTTCGACGCCACCCGATAGGACACTTCGACATGAGTACCAATCCCCTGCTCGCCAACCTGGAAGACCGAAACCGACCTCTCTCCGAAATAGTCCTCGACCTGAGCACGGGGGCACTTCCGTCCCCAGGATCAACAGGGCTACCGTCCCAGCGATGGTCGTGGATGGCTGAGCTCCTCACCGATCCGCACTGGGGGATGACGGCGGTCGTTGACGGACTCGACCACATCTGCGCGCCAATAGCCCAGTTGTGCCGACTGACCGCCAACGCGATACATCCATTGAACCTGCGCCAACTCTGGGCAGCCGAGAAACAACCCACCGCTGAGATGCTCGCCCTGCACTCACCCAACAACACCGGCCATTGGGAAGTACTGACCGCAGTCCTCGAAGTGATCACCGACGGACTCGACCACTGCCAGGGAGCAGACGTCTCCGGCGTCGAAGCTGTCACTGCAGCGTTCACCGCCGTCATCACCTCTCAACACCCCGACACGGCCCGCGCCATCATCATCGCCGCCATCTCAAGCGCGGCACACCCTGTACCCGTCGAATTCCCGAAAACACCTGTACGCCTGGGGGTTGCATCATGACAACACCGACATGCACGTCACCGCTGGTCGAATCCATGATCAGTACCGCCGCTCGCTCCATCCTCGATGAAATAGGGATCGACTGCCCCACCGCGTCCGAATCCGCAGAAGTACGTCAGCTCGCCGAAACGATCGTCCGAGAGACCGTCGACGCGCTCGCGGGACCTAAGAGACTGTCCGGCGGCATGCGCGAGAGCCTCCTCGACGTCGCTGATCTCGTGGCCACCGACGCGGAGACTGCATCAGTCGATCAGATTCACGAGGTTGCTATCGCGCTGCGTAGCCTGCTCGATCTCCACATCCCGGTGAGGGTGGATCGACAGTGATTGCGCTGGTTCTCGCTGGAGTGCTGGGACTGGCAGGTGTTGCAGGGACGGTGCTTTCGTTGCGCACCGCGCATTTCTGACACCTCGCACGCCCGCGCATCCAAGACCTGAGCTTTGAGGCCGTCTCGCCTTCACCGCGACGTGCCGCGTCCCGCCGTGCTCGAGAAAGGCCTCACCCACCACCAAGCATTGACCGTTGAAAAAGCTTGATACACAACTCAATAACCGCAGTAACCACAGAAACGACGAAACCCCCTTGCGGGGGTCCGTAACGATTCGCCGAATCAACACAGAGCCTGGCCGGGCTCTCGTCGTCACTCACTGAAGACGAAATATCCGCTCCGCCTTCGGTACTGCAATTTTCTTCACTCACATGAAGGGACTTACCTGATGACAGGTAATACGTCTCAGGGTATCGCACGCCCTGAACCAGCGCCAACACATTCACAACACGACCCCACCGGACCGTTCCACATCATCGGCGGCCAGCCCACAGCGCCCGAACTCCGCTACCGACTGATGACGAATGGGACCGCGCTGTACGTCAAGCCACCGAAAACGTCGCCCGCATAGAAACACTCAACGCCACAAGCAACCAACGCGGCAACTCCTGGGCCCTCCCCATCAAAGATGGCCAACACGCCAGGACCCCCATCTGGACCAGCCGCACCCAATGGCAACACCAAGTCCGCACCCTCCTCAACTCCCCCAATGGCAACACCAAGTCCGCACCCTCCTCAACTCCCCCACCGGCACCCAACTCTGCAAAACTCACGCCGTCAGCACTGAAACCGTATTCACTGTCGCCGTCACCCACGCCCACTACGCCGAAAGTAAAACCGGCCGCTCAATCACCGCCTCCCGCCACACCATCGCCACCCGCGCCGGAGTCAGCGTCAGCGCCGTCAAACGCGCCAGACGAGTCCTCACAGCCCTCGGAGTCGCCACAGAACTCATCCGCGGCCGCTACCTCCAAAAAATTGAATCCATGGCCGCAGAAGCACACCACGGACACCGACAGTTCCGAGCAGCGTCCGTCTGGGCACTCATCTCACCCCGCACCGCGGTCACAACCATCGCCGCGCCTTTCACGAAGTCCAGAAAGCGCTCTCGCGCAACACTTCGCACCACCGCGTACCGCGCCCACATTGCTTCTCTAATTTCTCCACAAACCGGCGGTCGTGGCCCCCTATCCCCCTCCGGGGGATTTGCTCTTCAATCTCTTGTTTTCAAGTTCTCACCAACGCACGCGAACACGCGAGCGGGCAGGCCGAAGAACCCACAAAGATCCGCCCCACGTCCAATCGAGTTGCAACGCACCGCCGCCCAACTGATCGATCACATCCCGGCGCTGAAAACGACCAAGCACATTGGCCAGATCTGCGACGTCCTCGACCGAGCTGACATCGACCCCGCCTGATGGACCGGTCGCTGTATCGCCCGTGAACTCACCACAGACACCCAATCTCGGGGCTGGGTCTGGCCCACGCAAATCACACGACCCACTGCGTTCCTGCGCTGGCGACTGGCACACATCAACTGGTCACAGCCCTCCCCTGCCGAACGCGCCCGTGACAACGATCGGACCCGCCTAGCCGAACAAGCAGCACGCCGACGGGAGGTGCGTGAGCGGGATTCACACGTCGCTCACGCTCACACTCGTGCCGACATCATGAAACAGCTGCGGGAGCAGCTGTCGACGAGAACGCCCGCATGAGCTAAGAGCTATCCATCAGTCGGGGGCCGCAAGATCGTCGTCATCGGCAAAAATCAGCCTTCCGTCATCCAACGCGATAGCCCACCGATGTACCGGGGCCCAATCCCGTCCCACGGACTCCGAATCGATCACCATGTCCGCGTAATCTTCGATCACCACACCCGTACGTGCCACCGCCTGGACCAGGCACAGTGACCTTGACCCGAGAGCCAACACCCTATCGTTCACCTGGCGCGCCAAAGAGAGGGTCTCCCTCCCACCGACGATTACCCATCAGTTTCCGCACCGTGGTCCCCCGCCTCACCGCATCACATGAGGCTTCATTCATGAGTCAATTGTTTTTGCAGTGTTGTTTTCATTCCACAATATATGCGCACGCCTGCATCTCGACCGGTTTCGCGGAACACCGCGCTCAGCGGGACGGCAGCGACCAGTTTGGCGCCATGCTTGCAGATTCCGGCTGCCTTGCACTCGTGGCCGACCGTTAATCCGGAGATGTTCCGCAGGAACAGAATAGGGAGTCTCGTTGGTCGCAGACCTCGATGAAGCGAGCTCCTTGAGGGCAGAACTCAGCGAAGAGGACGCCGTTGTTGGCCACGATCCCAATCCCGTGACCGCGAATTCGGACGAATCCGGCGACCAGGATAGACAGGATAGTCCTGTTTGAACTCGTGGAATCGGCTGCCGTCGACGACACTGCGATCGATTCCACATCTCACTGGAACCCGGGTATCGGCGCGAAAGATGCCGTCCAAGGCGAGATGGGCACCCGCACCGCAGTGCATACCGCAACCAACAACACTTCTACCCCCATGGGACGCGACCCATGGGCGGTCCGACTGTTCACCACCGCCAAATTGGGCGGGATTAGTGCAGGATGGGCGCACCGATTGACTCCAACTCGCGTGCGTGGCTGCGCCGGCGATTCGTGGAAAATGATCCACCGCGGTCAGCCCCGGCTGTGTTCGATCGTCCAGGCTGCGATCTGGGCTCGCGAGGTGAATCCCAGCTTGGCGAGAATGTGCTCGACGTGTCCCTGAGCGGTCCGTTGCGAGATCACGAGCTTGGCGGCGATGGCGCTGTTGGTCAGCCCCTCGGCGACGAGCTCGGCGACCTGGAGCTCGCGTCGGGTCAGGGTGGTCTTGGTCTTGCCCGTGGAGCCCCGTGACCGAGGCGGCTCGGGGGATTCGGTGAAATCGTCCAGGGCGTACGCGACGGCCTCCTCGAAACTGGCGGACGCGCCCTTCCGGTGGCTCGCGTCGTACGCCTTCTGCCCGAGTGCCCGGCGGGTCCGTCGCTCGCACTCGTAATGCTGTGAACGTAGGCTCGGGAGGACGATTCTCGGCAGGCCTCCCGTCTGCCGCATGGCCTGCGCGCAGCCCAGCAACACCGCGGACCTCGCATAGTCCTCGTCGGCCGTGGCGATCCAGGCCAGGTACTCGAGACAAGGTGCGGCACTGAAAGAGTCACCGACGGACCGCAGTAGTCGCAACGCCTGCTCTATCAGCGCGATCGCGCGCTGTGGATCGGTCGACCACACCGTCAACCCGAGCGCCCGCACGGCCCACGCCCGGAACACGATCTCGCCGCGCGGTTCGGTGATGTTCAGCACCTGATCGAGGCAATCGGCTGCCCTCACCGCCTGTCCGAGCAGCCCGTTGGCCACCTCTGCGCCGGCCAACGTGGCCACCCGCAGGAGGTGCTCGTCGGGCGGGCAGGCATCCAGTGCGTCGTCGAAACATGTTGCTGCGGTCGATATGTCATTGGAACTCAGTGCCACATTGCCGGCGCCGTATAGCGCCGTCGCGGCGGCGTTGGGGTCGTCGAGGTCCGCTGCTGCCGCGCGCGCCCAGCCGATCCATTCGGCGCCGGTCGCGATGTCGCCCCGAAACCCGCTGAGCACCGCGCCGAGGCTCACGGCCCGCACCCACTCCGTGCCGCGCGCAACGCCCTCAACGGTCAGGAGTCGTTCGGTCCAGCGGGCGCCCTCGCTGAGCTTTCCGCTGGTAAGCCAGAACGGGTACAGCGCGGCCGCAATGCGCAGACCGACCACCACGTCACTAGGCTCCGACATGCAGGCATCCAATGCTTCACGGAAGTTCTGCTGATCCAGTTCCAGGCGGGCGATCCAATCCAGCTGGCGGGGCCCTATCCAGTCGGCTTCCGCCCGCAGCGCCAGGCGCTCGTACCAATCTAGGTGGCGTCGCCGCATCTGCTTGTACTCGCCGGACTCCGCCAGCTTTTCGAGACCGTACTCGCGGATGGTGTCCAGGAGCCCGTACCGCCCCGCCGTGGCAGATCCCTCATGGATCAGAATCGACTTCTCCACCAGCGACGCGACCAGATCGAGCAGCATCTCTGGCGACAGGTCGGCGCCGCAGACCTGTTCTACCGCCGTGAGCTCGAAGCTGCCCGCGAACACGGACAGGCGAGCCCACAGCTGTTGCTCCTGGGGCGTACACAACTCGTGACTCCAGTCGACGGACAGCCGGAGGGCCTGCTGCCGCGTCGGGGCGGTGCGCCCGCCGCGGGTCAGGAGCGCGAAGCGGTCGGTGAGCCGTTGCAGGATCTGGTCAGGTGACAGCGCCGCCAACCGCCCCGCCGCTAGCTCGATCGGCAGCGGCAACCCCTCGAGCCGGTGGCAGATCCCGGCCACATCGGCCATGTTGTCCTCGGTGAGCGCGAATCCCGGAACGACAGCGGCAGCACGTTCGGTGAACAAGGTGACCGCGTGGTAGCTGGGCAGAGCTGCCAGGTCGAGCTGACGGCCAGGAGCGGGCGCGCTGAGCGGCGGAACTCGCAGCGTCACTTCCCCGCCGATGCCGAGGGGTTCTCGACTGGTGGCCACGATGCGCAGCTCGGGGCAGTACCTGAGCAGCGTCTCGGCCAGTTCCGCGACCGTGTCGATCACCTGCTCACAGTTGTCGAGCACCAGCAGGATCTGGCGCGGCTCGAGGAACTCCGCGAGGACCGTCTGCAGCGGCTCGTGAGAGAAGGACTTCAGCCCGAGAGCGGACGCCACCACCCCGACCACCAGCGACTCGTCGCGGAGGTCGGCCAATTCGACAAGCCAAACCCCGTCGCGGAAGGCCCGCCGGACGCTCGTCGCGATCCGCAGTGCGAGCCGGGTCTTCCCGACGCCACCGATTCCGGTGAGCATCACCAAGCGAGAGGTCGACAGCATCTCTTTCGCCTCGGTCAGTTCGCTGCGGCGATTGACGAAACTCGTCAGCTCCGCGGGCAGGTTTCCCTTCCGGCCCCGAGTCGACGGCCCGGTCGGCGCGGGCCCGCCACTCGTCGACGGACGCCGATCGCCGCCCTTCGGAACGGCTGCGGACAGTAGTGCCATCTCGTCAACCGGAAGACCGTGGCGGAACTGGATCTCACGCAGGACGTCCCCAAGCTGTGCGGCCGTGGGGCGGGCGCCCGGATTCGCGGACATGGCGCGCTCGATGGCGGCGGCCACGTCATCGGGGATGTCGAGTTCACGCAGGTCCGGAACGGGCTCCGAGGTGATACGCACGAACTGCGCGACGACCTGCTCGCCGCTCCGGCGTTCGAAGGCCGCGTGGCCGGTGAGGGCGCAGAACACCGTCGCACCGAGGGCGTAGACGTCCGCGGCGGCACTGGGCGGGCCACCGCCCAGGATCTCGGGCGCGGTGAAGGCCGGGGTGGCGGTGAACGTGCCGGTGGAGGTCTCGAATCCGTCGGGGATGTGGGCGATGCCGAAGTCGGACAGCGCCGACTCGCCGTAATCTGTGAGGATGACGTTCGCCGGCTTGATGTCGCGATGCAGGATCGCGAGCCGGTGCGCGGACTCCACCGCGCCGGCCAGCTTCACGCCGAGTTGCAGCGTCTGCTCGAGTGACAATGGGCCCTGCTCGCGGATGCGCACATCGAGCGATCGCTGCGCGTGATACGGCATCACGATGTAGGGATGGCCGCTCGCGGTGGTGCCGACCTGCAGCACGTTCACGATGTTGGGATGGCCGGTGAGCCGGCCCATCGCCCGCTGTTCCCGGACGAAGCGCGTCCGATTCTCCTCGTCGAGGTCGGCGGTGAGCACCTTCACGGCCACGGTGCGGTCCAGGGTCGTCTCGGTGCAGCGGTACACGACGCCGAAGCCGCCGCGCCCGATCTCGGTCGCATCGGTGAACCCAACGGCATCCAGCTCCGATGTCACCGATGGGGGTACACCGCGCTGAGTAGCGAACGGATCGTCACCAGGCATCGATCATGCCGATCTATCGCCTGCGTGGCGCTCTTCATAATGCGGCACGGCACTCACCTCACGGGCAACTACTCAGATTCCATACTGCCACCCGATTCGATATACGGATACCACCTGCACAGTTCGGACACTGGGCGACTGCGGCCAGAACACCCGTCACAGGGCGCCCCGTCCAACATGCGACTCTGCTTCCATCCCTGCCCTGGCACAGAACGCACCAGTCAGCTAGGTCAGCGCCGACGGCCTGTCTTGGCCGCAGAACGTCGACAACCGACGGGTAGTGTCGAAGAAAGCGCAGACCGGGATCGGACCGCTGGTTGCATAGCCGCTGATGTATCCGCGACCAGAACATGATCCTCGGTCAATGTCAGGTTGGCGCTGATTCGTCGTCGCCCAGCCGCGCCGAAGCCAGATCTGTTCCGCACTGCGGCGCGGACGGTGCCGCCGAAGCGCCTCGCCGTTTCGGCCAGCGCCGCAATTGTATCCGCTCCACGCGCACTTCACGTGCCGTGAGCAACACAAACCAGTCCACCGTCACCACTGCGCATAATCACCTGAATTGCGTACATAGTCACCGGGATCCAGGGCAAGACGGTAACCGCGCTTGACCACAGTCTGCACCGCTTCGGGTGCGCCGAGACACGCCCGCAATCGCGCCACGGCAGTTTCAACGGCGTGAGTATCACCGCCACCACCGGGCAGAGCGGCAAGAAGATCCTCCCTAGAGACGACGCGACCAGGACTCGCACCAAGGGTTCGCATCAGCGACATCGCCGCGGGCGACAGTTGCCTCACCGCTCCGTCCACGACTACGCAACCGCTTCTAATACTAATTTCATGCGCACCGGCCTGAATTTGATTGGCTCGCAGCGGAAGTTCCTCGACAATATGCCTGGCAAGTGCGCCCAGACGGGAACGGACAGGTCCCGTCGTCGGAACGTTCAGTGCATCCAACGGCGCCGATGCGACCGGTCCGACACACACAGCCGTCACCGACCCGCGCATGGCACCCAGGACCTCGTCGAGCCGTCCCGTACTGTCCGCACGCATCAACAACGACGCCACAGCCGGTGCACTGGTAAAACTGACAGCATCAACTCCGGCAGAAGCGACTGCGTCGATCATCCGATCGAGAAGTGTCGGATCATCCGGTGGCTCCCAACGGTACACACGGACCGCGATGACCTCGGCACCCGCGTCCCGCAACGCCTGACAGAAATAAGAAGTTCGTTCCCACTCGGTGGTGGCGCCGTGCAATTGAACAGCAATGCTCTTGCCCGAGACGCCCTCGGCCAGAAGATGTTCGAGAACCTCGGCCGAAGACTCCGAAACCGGCGACCACTCTTCCCGCAAATCTGCCGCACGGATTGCACCCTTCGCCTTGGGACCCCGAGCCAGCAGATGCGTCGAGCACAGTGCCGCGCTCAAATTCTCGGCCTCACCCCAACCCTCTGCGGCCTCGAGCCAGCCCCGAAATCCGATTCCCGTGGTAGCAACAACAACGTCGGGAGGATTCGAGATGATCTGCTGCGTAACCCGTTCCAGCTCACGATCGTCCGCGAGCGGGATGATGCGGATCGCCGGCGCGAACATCACATCTGCGCCCCGTCGGGTAAGGAGTGACGCAAATTCCTCGGCGCGACGCGAGGCCGTGATGCCGACGGTGAATCCCGCCAACGGCATCTCGTCATTCACGAGGCAGTCTCGACAACGCAACCGGTGCTGCGCACTTGAACTACGCCGGCCCAGACGTAAACCTCATACACCGGAAGCGATACCGACTCGTCGTCCAATGCCCGTCCGTCGATCAACGAGAACGCCTGCTTCAGAAACGGGGACAACACAATTGGTTCACCTTTGCGATCACCGACCAGTCCACGCGATATCACAGCGGCGCAGCCGTACAAATCGAAGTTGCTCACGGCCCGCAAGGTGCCATCCACGAGCCCAAACAGCGCTCCCTGCTCCCCACTGCGAAGCACGGCAACTCCACGGCCCGTAATCAGGTGACTCAGCGAGCACACCGACGTCCACTCGAGTCGCTCTGAAGCCAGCTTGGCGATCCGCACACTCATCGAGTCCTCCTCGTGTTCTTTTCCTTCTCGAGGACTGGCATCACGCCACTTCGCCGGGGAACCAGCCCGGCCGCTGCTCCTACAGCATTCGGAGGTAGGTTCTCATGCCGGTTGACTGCTCAACCAACGTCCGTCGATGCTCCGAGAATCGCCGAACTGCATCGTATTCATCTGCAAGTCTGGCTTGCGCCAGCAGGCACTGACAATTGTCCAATCGATCCTCGAGAGTCATCATCGCCACCGATCGCCGGCGTAGGTACCTCCTGAACCTCTCACGGACGTGAGCGTTGCGCACGGGCCCAAGTACCCGGATGGATACCTATCTCTCAGATGGCCGCAAAGCCGCAACCTCGTCGCCGGGCTCGAGCGCGGTTCTACCGCAGATGTGCAGAGTCATCATGAGGCTGCAACTTCGGCCTGCCGGCGTGTACCTCCGCCGTCCGCCGGCTGGCCGATTCCAACCCTGTTTTCTTTCCACCAGTGCGGATTTCCCAGCCCCTCCGCAGTGCGGAATTCCCAGGAGGCCATCACATGCCCATCTCCCCACCTGGATTTCCCCGGTCGTGTATCCCGAAGCGGCCGGGCTGAGAACGTCCACTCCCGAGCTGCTTCGCGACGCCGTAGCAGCGGATCCCAGCCGCATTTTCGTCGTCGAGGAGAACCACCGAATTTCGGGTGCAGAACTATTCGACGCCGTCACCCGAATTCAGCAATGGTTGCAGCGCAACGGAGTACAGGCAGGTGACTGCGTGGGCATGCAGTTCCCGAACTGGTGGGAGGCTGTGGCCGTGGCCCACGCGGCCTGGGGTCTGGGCGCGGTTCTGTGTCCGATCCCGGTGAACTACCGGTCAACCGAGATTCGCGCCGTGCTCGACGCCGTCACCCTCGCCGCCGTCGTAATCCCGGATACGTACCGGGGCGTCGACCGCGTCCAGTCGTTCGACGAGGTTCAGGCCACCCGCACGCTCGCCGCGCCGGTGCTGCTGCTGCTGCTGCTGCTGCTGCTGCTGCTGCTGCTGGTGATCAGACCCGAGATGGCTCCGGTTGCATACTTCCGCACAGGCGATTCCGCACCGATCCTGCATGCCGACCTCGACGCGATCTCTCTGCTGATGTTCACGTCCGGGACCACCGGACGCGCCAAAGGTGTTCTGCACAGCCATCGCACGTTGTTTTCCAAAGCGAGGTTTGCATTCTGCCCCAGAGTGATTCGATTACTGCATTGTCATAGAAAACGCCGATCGCTCCCGTCGACGGGACGAGGCCTGAGTCGTGCGCCCGGCGGGTGAACGCCGACGGCACAAACAGTCTCACTGTCGCAATGAATCAAAGTGCCGCGTGTCGGAGCTCGATTCGAAATGGCTATTCCCAGAGCATTCGTCAGAAATGTCGCCGTCTGAGAAATAAAATATCAGTCGACTACCGGCAACTCGCCTCGAAACGTATCCAAGACAATGGCACAGTAAACCTTTCCTTCGCACGTGGGATGTTCTAATCATGCATGTTGCGGGCGACCCCCACGTACGCTACGTCCATTCCAACGCGCCTGGTCGGTGGTCGACGACATGCAACGGGGAAGGCCTCACCGGGTCACTATCAGGGGGCCTGCGCCGCCGTCCCGGCCGTCATGCCATCAGGACGAAGACCCTCGCATTGTTTGATCGGTAGATGTCGTCCGGTTTGGGTGCGAACGAAGACGCCGCACAGGGCTGCAAGCACCCCGCCGAACGCGAAGATGGCCGGATAGGTCACAACACCCGGCCACTGCTCGGTGAGAGCCGACAGAATGGCCGGTATCGCGAAACCAAGATACGTAAGCGAGTAGAACACCGCGGTGAGTCCCGCAAGATCATCCGGGCTGGAAATGCGTTGAACCTCCAGTAGTCCGGCGACAAGCGCCATACCGTAACCACAACCGAGGACAGTCGCCGCGAGTAGCGCGCTCACGAGCGTCAGAACTGTTGCGGCCCAAGCAGCGAGCAGCATCCCGACGGTCAGTATTGTCAGGGCAACTATGGATCCGCGTGCGCCGAGGGGACTGTCGATTCTTCGGGCCGCCGACTGTATGGCAAACCCGGCTCCGAGTGCGAGCACCGACATCAGTGCGGACAGGGCTATCGGAAGGCCACCGCTACTACCGGCCATGAGTGATGGGAGAAGCGCGTAAGCGACGCTGGCGGAACCGAATACCCACGGCGCTACCGGAAGGACGATGAGCAAAAACCTTCGGTGTGATGCCGCGCGAACTTTCAAAGCGTCGACAAGCTTTCCGCGTTTGTCCGCGAAGATAGGCATACGCGTTTCAGGCGCCGCGAACATAGCCACGCCGACGGCCAGGCAAATCGACACATGAACCAGATAGGCAAGGTGCGTGGGCCACGGCGCCCACTGAGCAAGTACACCAGCAACACCGGCACCCAGTCCGAATCCTGAGGTGAGTGCCATTGCTGCTCGCTTCGCGCCCAATCCGCTCGACGAACGCGGATCGCGCGCAGACAACTCTTGCACCCAACTGCCACCCACTGCCATACCGATGCCCAACGCAATACCGGTCAATACTCGGCCTACGAACAGTAAGAGTGCCGAATCGGAACCGACTGCTATCAGCACTGATCCGATGGCAGCGATCGCGGTGGCAGGAAGCATCACTGGTCGCCGACCCACTCGATCCGACAACGGACCGCAAATCAACAGTGCAGGAACGATTCCTACGACGTAGGCGAAGAGGAAGGTGTACACGGTGATGGTTGAAAATCCATGCTCCAGCCGGTACATGACCAGCAGAGGAGTGAATTCGTTTCCGCCCCACGCAACGGCAAACATTCCCGCTGCGACGAGAATCCATCGGCGACTTCCGTCTACTGCGCCGGCCCGATGCTGTTCAACCTGCCCGGTCACAGCGAAGTCCCCAGGTTCCATCCGTGAACTCGACGCATATCCCGATCTACCGCGAGTTCGAATCCGTTGACATCACTTGATTCAATCAGGCCTATCAAGCGTGAGTGATCCTCGACGATACCGCTGACCTGTCCCGGATCGCGGGCCGAAGAGTCGGTTGCCATCCTCCGTTGCCGCTCATGTAAGCCCAGGTAGAACTGCTCCAGAAGGGAGTAGCTGACTGCATGAACAATGGCACCGCGCAAGTCCGCATCAGCGGCACTGAATTCCGACATATCGCCGGTCTCCGCAATCCCGCGTTGACGAATCACGTTCGAACCGAACGTCGTAGACAGCTCTGCTCGGGCTCGAATGGACGCAACCGCAGTTGCGACGCTCCTCCTCTCGACCAGCTTACGTGCAGAGACGATGTGCTTGGCCTCATTTTTTGCTATCTGAATCACTAGCACACCCTTGTTCAAAATCACGGTCTTCTGCTCGGTGTAGGCATCGAATACTGCGGCGCTGTGCTCGCGTCCCCAACCGGACTGCTTGAAGCCTCCGAACGGCGCCGAAGGACCGAGCACGTGGTCGGTGTTGATCCACACCGTGCCAGAATTGATCTTTCGAGCAATGTCGTGTGCCTTCGAGACGTCCGATGCCCAGACGTATTCGGCGGTTCTGTCCGGGAAACCCTAAGCGGCAGTGTCATCTGCGGTTAATGCGACCTACGGAGCTGGAGTCAATCGGCGCAATCCCCATGACTGGAAACCCACAACGTACAGCAGGGTCCAGAGCACTAACCAGTCGATGAACCCAAGCGCGTTGCCGTACAGGCTTCCGGCGATCGGGGGTTCATGGAGGATGTGCTCGGCGGCAAACTTGTAGTAGAAGAGGAAAGTGGCAACCCCAAGGGTGAGCGTAACGACGGCCCGAACGGCGAAATTTACAGAGTCACCGTATCGAGTGGGCCAATTGCCGAACGCATTGGCCCACAAAACCATCCAAAGCACCCAGCAGACTCCGATCTGCGCCGGGAACTGGTTGATGACAGCGCCGAGCTCATCGACATTCGATTGACCGACCAAGAACTTTGCTACGGAAACCATGACGAAGTACAAAGCTGTACCGAGGGCAGCGTTGCCGATCGTAGCCGTGAGCGGCATCAACCAACGTTTGCTACTGGATGCGAACGAACGCCATGGCCAATTGTCGAGCGTTTGACCCGTGAATATCACGCACACCACGATCGAGTAGAACCATCCGAGAACCGTATCGATGGACATCAAAGGATTGGTCGCCGATAGCGACACGGCCGGGAGCCCCAGCGTGAAGTACAAAGCCAACGTCGGGATCGCTACGAAGGCGATCTCACAGAGTCCGGCCAACGGTTGCTTCATGCCCAGTCCGGTCCATGGCCAATGATTCCAGTTGAGTGCCGCCATTACCCACGTTCCGAATCCGAACAAAACGAAGAGTGCACCAGCGAAGTAGCCGAGTCCGGCCTCGCGATCGGATGCAAAGTCCGGGTACAGTTCGCCGAGGCCGGGAGAGAGTAGCCAGGTGGCTGCGATTCCGAACAGCGCTGTGGAAACAAGGACGACCGAACCTCGCCAGGGCTGAGGAATTCTGTCGAATCCTGCGAATTCACAATTGAATCCGATGAATACGATGAATACGATTGACCAGAACAATGCAGCGTTGAACGGGAGTGGGTAGAAGTCCCACGGGCTGGTCTGTGGGTCGGCAAGCAGATACCACGACCCTATCGAAAGTGCCACCACCACGATCAGATTCAACAATCCGAAGAGCGGCCACGGGTGAGACTGCGTTGTGCTCACGGCAGGAGATATCGCTGAGTCTACGGTAGTTGTCAATGTAAGTGTCCTTCGAACAGAGGGCAGAAATGTCCTCGCGATGAGACGCGGCTATCAGTGAATTGGACGCGTCGTGGAGTGGCGTTGTAGTTCGGGGCGAAACCTAGGGGTGCTCGCACTGTGGTCTCGACAGATACTCTGACTGTCTGAAAATGTGAAAGGTGCTGTCCGGCAATCGTTAGTAGCCGAACAACACCTTCGCGTGGGTTACGGTTGTTATGTCTGTTGGGCCAGGGCGCGCTGACCGGTCAATGGATCGATGTACACGGGGCCGCGAGCGATGATCCGTTCGGCGACTTCGTTGATTTCGTCGTAGTCCGGGTCGTACGACATTGCTTCCTGCCCCTGGTACCCGAGCTTGGCGTTGACATCGGGGTTGAGATAGTACGCCCCAGCGATCAGATGCGCGACGAGGTCGAAGTCCTCAGCGGGCAGACCGGATTCGAGACTGCCGAGCGCATCTGCCGGTGTGGAGGACGGGAGGGCACCGACGATCTCGATGAACCGATCTTTCTGATCGTCCCGAACCTCCAGTGCACGGGGCAATAGATCTGTGATGACGCCGGCCTCGGATGCGGACGGCATCCCCAAGCTGGCATCGGCTGGAATGACTGCGTCACAAACCCATTCGAGCTGGGCGGTGATGGAGAGATAGTCGCTCATGATTTCGTCCCTTCGCGCTCAGCGCACTGCAAACGACAACTGCTGCTCGCGAGCAGCGGCGATCGCATGTTCTGTGGTTCGGAGTGATAGTGCAGCAACAGTTCCTGTTGGGTTGACGCATCCCGATGTCGGCATCACGCTGCCGTCGACGATGAAGAGATTGGCTACATCGTGTGCGCGGCCGTGACCGTCGACAACCGAGCGCCCGGGATCAGTTCCCATGGTTGCCGTACCGAGTAGATGCCAGCCGGTCTCGCGAACCACGGACGCGACGATCGTCTCGTAGGCGCCGGCCTCCTTCATGGAGATCTCGGCTTGTTTCTGGTTGAACTCGAGGAGTTTGATCGTGTTTTCGGAGGCACGGTAGTGAAGTTTCGGTGCGGGTAGACCATCCGAATCTGTGAGTGTCGGGTCCAAGGTCACGGTGTTGGATTCGTTTGGGAGGTCTTCCGCGATGATCGACCATCCGGCGGTGTGTCCGAACCGACGATCCACTTCCTTGTGAATGCCTTCCCCCCAGGCGATTCCGTTGAAGGGCCACGCTCCTGTGGCTGCGAGCGGACCACCGGTCCCCATCAGCTGCCATTTCGCACCGCGGACGAAGTCCCTGTCGGGGTGGGTCTCTTGGAACTCGAGCGAGTACGCCCGTTGCCCGTAAGGTCCCTGCCAGCCTTCGAAGAAGTCGTCGAAAAGCCCGACGACGACGCTGTAAGGGTGCATCATGAGGCGTTTGCCGACCTGGCCCGAGGAATTGGCGAGCCCGTTGGGGTGCGTCTCGGATGCGGAATTCAGGAGCAGTCGCGGAGTTCCGATGCCGTTGGCGCCGACAAATACTGTTCTCGCCGGCTGAAAATGCATCTGCCCTGTGGTGCGGTCGATGTAGGTGGCGCCGGTGGCTAGGCCGGCGGAGTCGGTCTCGATTCGAACGACGCGTGCGTTGGTGACCAGTTTGGCGCCCAGCGACGTGGCGATGGGCCAGTGGGTCCGGTCTACCGAGGCTTTGGCGCCGTCGAAACATCCCCACAGGCAACTTCCACGCCGGACGCAGGGCAAAAGGTTGTTGTGCTTGACGGAGGCGATGGCGTTTGTGCCCTGCCACCAGTGCCAGCCCAGGCGGTCGTGGGCGGCCGCGACGCGTCGTTCCATATCTCCCAGGGGGAAGGGCGGAAGTGGCGGCTCGTGGTACGGGTAGGCGGGATCGCCCGGCATTCCGGAGACGGAGAAATCCTGGTCTACCCGGTCGTAATAGGGTGCGAGTTCGTTGTAGTCGAACGGCCAGTCGTCTGCTACTCCGTCGAGTGTCCGGACCCGAAAGTCGCTAGGCTTGAATCGATGCCATGCCGCGGCATACAGAATTGAGCTGCCCCCGACACCGTTCCACATCAGGGGTGCAACGTCGGATTGCTCGTCGTTGATTGGGTAGTCAGCGTCGGCTTGTCGTCTGTTCGGATACCAGCTGAAGTGCCGGTCCTTCGCCAGTTCGAATTCATCTGTGGCGCTTCGTATCTTCGTGTAGTCGGGGAAATCGCCTTGCTCCAGGCAGACGACGGAAAATCCCTCCTCGGCGAATCGTTTCGCCGCGACGGCGCCACTGGGTCCGGCACCGATGATCAAGACGTCATAAGTGGTGTGATGTGAGGCTGACATGGAGATTCTCCCTCTACTCGTACGGCCCTCAGGGTCTACTTGGGTTTTGGTGAGTGCTGAGTTTTAGTTGCGTGCTGATCGGTGAATCAGAGTGGCGCACTCGCCCAGTCGCCAGTCGAACGCAACGATTCGTCGAGGCCGATCGAGATATGTTTGACCTGCGTGTAGCTGGCGACAGTTTCCAGACCGTTCTCTCGCCCGATTCCGCTGCTTTTATATCCACCGTGAGGTGCCAGTGGCGATTCGGCCTGCCAATCGTTGACCATGACGCCACCTGCCTGGAGCTTTCTGGCGGTGGATAGTGCGCGCTTGATGTCGCGGCTCCAGATACACGCGAAGAGTCCGAACTCGGAGTCGTTAGCTTGTTCGACCAGGTCATCCAGATCCGTCCATGTCAGAACAGAGAGCACCGGACCGAACACCTCCTCGCAGACGATCCTGTCGGTACGGTCGACATCTACGAAAACGGTCGGCTCGATAAAGTAGCCACCCGGATGGGTTCCGGCCGGCACTCCGCCCCCGTAAACCAACTTGCCTTCGGCTTTTCCGATCTCGATGTATTCACGGACGCGTTCGAGTTGCCGACGAGACACGAGCGGGCCCATTTGAGTCGCCGGTTTCAGTACGTCGCCAATACTGATGGTGCTCAGACGTTCCTTCAGTTTGACGAGAAATTCATCTTTGATTGCCTCGTGCAGGAACAGCCGTGTACCCGCGACACAGACCTGGCCGGCATGCGAACAGAATGCTTGGACGGTGCCTTCGACGGCGTCGTCTATGTCTGCGTCCGCAAAGACGATGTTCGGGCTTTTACCGCCGAGTTCGAGGTTAGCCTGTGCCATGTTGTCGACCGCGAGGTGTGCGACTGCCTTACCTGTTTGGACCGACCCTGTGAAGGTGACGCCAGCTACGTCCGGGTGAGCGGCGAGAGCTGCGCCGACATCGGCACCGTGGCCGGTAACCAGGTTGAAGACGCCCGGTGGGAATCCGGCTTCGTGCACCAGTTCGGCGAATCGCAACGATGCCAGCGATGTGTCCTCGGCCGGTTTGACCACCACAGTGTTGCCTAGGGCCAATGCGGGTGCTACCGATCTGGCTAACAAGACCAGTGGGTAGTTCCACGGAATAATGTGGGCTGTGACGCCGAGCGGCTCCAGGACCGTCATGCTCAATCGATTGCCCGGCAGCGGGATGGTCCTTCCACCGACGGTAGGTGCAAGTCCCGCATGGTAATCGAGCCAAAGCGACACAGCGCCGACAAGGTCTTTGGCTTTGTCCAGGTAGTGGCCGCTGTCTACCGCTTCCAGCCACGCCAGTTCATCAGCGTGCGTTCTAACGAGGGAGCTGAGCTTTTTCACCAAGTCGCAGCGAGTTAGGACGTCCGTAAATTGCCACCCAGTTGCAGCGGCCTTGGCAGCTGCAACTGCGTCGTCGACGTCTTCGACGGAGCCACAGGGAATGGCTCCGATCACGCTTCCGGTGCTCGGGTCTACTACCTCGAGACTCTGCTTGAGCTTGGGTGCCGTCGCACGGCCACCGATGTAAAGGGCGCCTCCGTCCACGCGTCGGTTTTCACGATCAATGGTCAACGAAGACAAAGTTGAAGTTGCAGCTGAAACAGCCGTTGAGGTCATGCGATGGTGTCCTTTTCAGTCGGAAGTGGCGATTTCGTCTGATGTGGTTGCGGCGGAACAGATTGCCCAGATCGTGGATGAGTTACGACTGGATGCGACACATTTGTCTCGGAAGGATCGCCGCGATCGAGGTGTCGTTGATCGTCAAGCAGTCGAGCCGGAATCATGAGAATCAGAGCGCCACCGGTCACTAGTAATAACGCGACTGCGTAGAGACTGATTGTGGTGGTACCGGTGATGCTCGACAGCCAGCCGACAGCCGACGTGCTGACAACTCCGGATATGTTGCCGACAGAGTTGATCAATGCAATACCAGTGGCGGCACCTATTCCCGTAAGAAACGCAGCCGGCAGGCTCCAGAACGCTGCTTGAGCGGTCGATGCGCCGGCAGCCGCAATAACAAGGCCGATCATGGCGACCGTTGTGTTGTGTGCCCCGAGGCCCGTCAGGACAAGTCCTGCGGCTGTCACCCAGCACGGAAGCGAAGTGTGCCATCGACGTTCACCGTGCTTGTCCGCGTGAGTGCTGTTCGCAATCATGGCGACCACTGCCGCGAGGTACGGGATTGCGGTCAGTAGCCCGATTGCAATCCCACCGGCGACCCCCGAGTCGCTGATAATCGTGGGAATCCAGAAGCCAATGACGTAGATCCCGAGCGCTATGCAGAAATAGATGGCGCTGAGTAGCCACACCTTCGGGCTTTTGAGTACGTCGAAGACCCGATTGTGTGTAGCTGTGTCCTCGGTGAGCGCCTCCGATGTAAGCGTGTGTTCGATGACTTGTTTCTGGCGCAGAGTGAGCCACTTAGAGTCTGTGTAACTGTTGTCCAGCCATTTCAACACCGCGAAGCCCAAAATCAGCGACGGGATAGCTTCAATCAGGAATACCCATTGCCAACCGTGAAGTCCGGCTGCGCCGTTGAAGGACTGCAACAGCCAGCCCGATAGAGGACCACCGAAGATCGAAGCGACCGGGATTGCGGAAAGAAACAACGCGAACACGCGTCCACGGCGGTGCGCTGGAAACCATTGTGTGAGGTAGAACAGGATGCCTGGAATGAAGCCGGCCTCGGCTACACCAAGTAAAAATCGAAGTGCGTAGAACATTTCGGGACTGGTGACGAATGCCATGGAACCCGATATCAGTGCCCACGTCAGCATAATTCGTGCGATCCAGATTTTTGGACCGACCTTCTGCAGGATGATGTTGCTCGGCACCTCGAACAGGATGTAACCGACAAAGAACATGCCGGCGCCGAGTCCGTAGACCGCCTCGCTGAATTGCAGGTCTTCGAGCATCTGGAGTTTGGCGAAGCCGACGTTGACACGATCCAAATAGGCGGCGGCATAGCAAACGAACAGAAAAGGAATCAACCGCCGAGAGACCCGTTTGTACACAGCCTCGGTTTCAGCGGACGACGGTGGTGGGTTACCGAAGAGAGAGGAATCAGCCATGATGAATCCGTCCTTTTGTGGTTGCACCCGACAATGACTAGACCAGCGCTCTGCGATCCTCGACGCGTCGCGCCTTGTGGTCTGTACGATCGAATGTGTTGGTGGACACGGTCTCTACGGACACACGCAGTCCCAGAGTCGCCTGCAATTCGGCACTGACGACTGCCTCAAAACGCTCGATTGCAGTGGGTTCGGTTGCATCATGCTTGCACTCGACTTTGACGAGCATCTCGTCCATTGATCCGGTCCGCGAAACGATGATGCGGTGTTCACCACCGTAGTGTTCGACGTTGCGCAGAACATTCTCGATCTCTGTCGGGTACACGTTTTCACCGCGAATGTGAATCATGTCGTCGATACGTCCGTAGATCCCACGGGGAAGCTTCGGATAGGTACGGCCACAGGGGTTTTCCTCGTATACCCAGCTGGTCAGATCACCAGATGCGAGCCGAATCATCGGCTGTGAGGTCCGTTCGAGATGGGTATATACCGCAGTGCCTTCGCCGCCGTACGGAACCGGCCTGTAGTTGGTTGGATCGCATACCTCATGATGGACGATGTCCTGGTACAGCAGCATGCCGTCCGGAGTCTCGGCGGTAGCTGATGCGCTCATGAACGGCGTCATTTCTGCCATCGTCCCGCAGTCCACGACGCGTGCACCGAAGGCAGACTCGATCGCGGTGCGAACCGAGGGTATCGATGCGCCGGGTTCGCCGGAGAAGAACATCACCTTGATCCCGAATTCCTTCGGATCAATGCCCTCCTGCACCGCCACCTCGGCCAATCGAAGCGCATACGAAGGAGTTGCATAGAACCCCTTGGGCTTTGACGCTTTCAGCCACCGAACGGCCCGTGCCGTCATCCCTGGCGCGCCCGCACCGAAGGGGAATGCTCTGCAACGCAACCGTTCTGCGCCGGCAAGGGCACCCCACGAGCCGAGATAAAGACTGAAAACGGCAGCGATGAACACCGTGTCCCCTGGCCGTAGTCCCATCCCCCACATCACGCGAGCGTGATTGTTCGCGACCGTGTCCCAGTCTTGCCGACTGACAGCAAAGGCGGTGGGGGTGCCTGTCGTCCCCGACGAGCCGTGGATGTGGTGGATCTCGGACTCCGGCGCGCAGAGGTAATTGCCGTACGGTGGAGAGTCCAACTGAGACTGCCGCAGTTCAGCTTTGGTGACGACGGGTACCGATTCGAAGGCCTCGAACGAAGTAATATCCTCCGGACTGATCCCTGCGCCATCCCACTTCCTGCGGTAGAAGTCCGATGTGCGGTAGGCGTACCGCATCACCTCTCGGAGTCTGATGAGAACAGCCTCGGCGCGCTGCTGTGGATCCATGGTTTCGCGGTGGCGGAACCAGTATCGGCTATCAGTATTGGGGAGATAGTCGTTGTTGTACCGTGTCGGAAAGGACCATTCCTCCATCGACAGTTGCTGGGTGCTGGTCGCTGCGGTCCCGATCAGATTGCTTGTCATGAATTCTCCCGGCGTTCGATTTCGATGTCGTTCCATGGCAGTAGTGCTTGGTAGTCCGGTACATATCCGAGCCCCTTCTGGGCATCGGGCGAGATTGCATCTCGAGTGACATCAACCTGGATCACTGCGGGTGCGGCGTCGACAGCCCGTTTGATCGCATCAGTGAGGTCGTTGGGGTCAGTGACGCGTTCGCCGTGCGCACCCAGTGCACGGGCCATCGCGGCGTAGTCCGCATCGCCCAGTTCAGTTCCCGCGATCAGTCCGTAGTTGGTTTGCTGGTCGTAGCGTTCGATGTTCCATGCGCGATTGTTCGCGACAATCACGACGATCTTCGCGCCATGCCTGACTGCTGTATCAATTTCCATCGCGTTGAAGCCAAAAGCGCCGTCGCCGTTGAACGATAGGACTACTTTCTCTGGGTTCTCGAGTGCAGCGGCGATCGCAAACGGCACACCGATTCCTAGACAACCGAACGCTCCTGCGTCGAGATAGGCGGAGCCCGATGCACCGAGACGCGCAAAGCTGAGAAGATCTCCGCCGTCAGCAACGACGATCCCGTCGTCGAGGCCCAGACTCTCTGTCGCCGCGAAGATTTGATTCGGATGCATCAATCCATCGGCTCCCGACTCGGACTTGCTAAGCCCTTGTTTGTAGCGGCGTGCCCGCTCAACGTGTCGAGCTCTCAATTCGTCTCGCCACTGAGTCTCTGGGTCGTGGCCTCCGCCGACCAGGAGCGCAGTGATCGCGTCGAGCACCAGGTCAGGCGAACCGAGAAGCTCGACCTCACCGCGACGGTTGTCGATCAGTTCGGCGGAGGTGTCACTGATTCGTAGAATCTTGGCGTTCGGAAACGCTGCGGGTGAGCCGTAGCCAAGTTGGTAGTCGAGTCGACGTCCCACCGTAATAAGGAGGTCGCATTCGCTCATCACTGCCGAACGCACCGCACCGACGAAACCTGGATGATCCTCCGAGACAAGGCATCGACTTTCCTGCGTGTCGAGGTAAGCAGCCCCGGTCACTTCCAAGAACCGCTCAAGTTCGGCGGAGCACGCTCTAGCTCCACGACCGGACACGAGTGCAGGTCGGCGGCATGAAGCAATGAGTGCGGCCGCGCTAGCAGTATCCTCAGCCGCCGGGACGGTGCGTCGACGAGAAGTCGGGCGGAGGTACTCGGACAGGACAGTCCTCGGAGCGACTGGTGTTCGCAAAACATCCGTAGGAATCTCGATATAGACGGGTCCCGGGTCGCCCCCGTCGCCCTCGGCAAGTGCCCATGCCTCGCTGAGTTCACGCAAAACCTGGTCTGCCTGACGCAGTGTGCGCGCACGACGGGTGATCGGCTCCATGATGGCGGTATGTGGAATATCCTGCAGGGCACCCATATTGGCCTGTGGACGTGGTGCGCAACCACCGAGCACCAGCACGGAGGCTCGGGAGACGAAGGCGTTGGCAACGGCAGTCACCGTGTTGGTCACTCCTGGCCCTGCCGTCACCAATGCGACGCCGACGGTCCCTGTCAATTCGGCATGCGCGTGGGCCATGTGCACTGCAGCAGCCTCGTGCCTAACGTCGACGATTTCGACGTTCATACGGGCCAAATGATCCCAAATTGGTTGGATGTGCCCACCTTGTAATCCGAACACACGACGGACTCCATGTGCATACAGGAACTGGGCAGTCAGCAGTGCGGCGGAGGCCGGCTGAGGATCCGGATTGGAATTGGAATTGGCATTCACCCGAATTTCACTTCCTTGCTTCTAGTGCATTGGCTCACATTCAAAAGTTGATGTGCTGACAGTCACGTTAGCATTCTGAATTCAGAATGCAACATTCCGAATTCAGTTTGATGGCATACGGAACTCGGAGTTCAGCTACTATGTGGGGTGTACCAGCACTAAGAAGGGAGCGCACGATGACAGGACTTCCACTTCCGCCCTCCCGGACCGAGCAGGTGTATGACGCAATTCTCGACGAGATTTGCCGCGGCAAGCTCCCCCCTGGCGTCACCCTGCGGCAAGAACTACTAGCCGAACACTTTCAGGTCAGCCGACAGCCAATCCAGCAAGCTCTACTACTCCTCAAATCGCATGGGCTCGTACGTGATTCAGGAAAAAGGGGCCTCGAAGTAGTGCCGCTTGATGAAAAATTCGTGGTCGATCTGTACGAGATGCGGGCAGTAGTCGATGGATTGGCAGCTCGTCGCGCAGCATCACGGATCACGCCCAGCATCCAACGACGTTCCGAAGAACTGCTTCGCGAGGGCGCTCTAGGCGTCCAAGAGGGTTCTTTCGCCCATATGATCGCCGCTGATATGGAGTTTCATCAGCATCTGCTACAGGTAGCCGACAACATGCTTCTGTCTGAAAGCGCTGCCGTGCTCTATCGCAGTGTTCGGCGTGTCATGGGCGAGGTACTGCGCCAGAGTGGCACTCCGCACTGGGTATGGGCTGAGCATGAGGGCATTCACGCGGCAATCGTCAGGGGCGATGCCGACCTAGCCGAAACTCTGGCACGTGAGCACGCCATACACGGGACTCAACTCATCCTCGGCGCAATGTTCGGTGACAGTACTCATGTTCAGGCCGCTGTCGACGCATAAGTACATTTCCAACCTGGTGATCACTAGATCGCCCTTGCCATAGATTCCTCGAATCCTGATGCAATGCACAGATTCTCGAACTGTCGACATGGCTGCAAACGACTCGTCAGATACCCGGGTAGTTTCCCTCCACGCGGAGGACAGTCGCGTTCTCCGCTGGATCGAGATACACCCGACGATGTCGGTGACCTTCGCGACCAAGTCGGGGTCGGCGGAGAACTTGAATGCCTCACTGCGCCATGGCTGCACACCGTACTCGCGTCAGATCTGTGCGACCGTGCCGTACCCGATTCCCAGACGTGCTTGAGCAAACGCCAACTCAATCATGCAACCCATATTCTCTTGAGCGGCGGCACCAAGGTCGCGGTGACGAGACTGTGTGGCCGACGGGACCGCAGGTCGTCGTCGAGGCCCGCCAACCCGTCGACCTTGTAGCGGGCTGCGCAAGGCCAGCTCTATATCGCCACCATAACGCAAGATCAGCGGCCTAATCTCCATGCGTGAAGTATCTCCAGACCATACGGTCACAGAACTTCGGCGTGTGACCCGGACCCGGACCCCGACGGTGGCCGCGTTGCCTAAAACCCTGCACAGCGTGACGCGGGTCCATAACGCTGAACCTGGCCGTCGTCGGTGCCCCCGACGACGCCAAACCGCTATCCCCCGATTAGTCTCTAGTCACTCTGGAGAGTCCTGCCACACAACGGGGAAAAGATTACTCTCTATCCGGGTACCTGGAATCATCGGCGGAACCGAGAACCCACCAATGGTGGAAATGTGCTCGAAGCTGGAGCCTGGCCTCGGATCCCACACGACATCGTCGCCAGTGAAGATAGTTGTCACGGCACGACGAGGTCGGTCTGTGCGATTTGGGGGCGATCCGTGCACAGTCTTCGGATGGTGCAGCAATGCGTCCCCTGGCTCCGCTTCACCGACAAACCAACGAGAGCTGTTGTAGGTGGCCGAAAAATCGGGCAACTCTGGATAGGGCGATCGGTCATACACCGCGACCACCTCTGGATCACCGCTGAAGCTACGTGGTCGGTAAACCGGCCCGAAGTGTGATCCCTTCAGATAGTGAATCGCTCCGCTGCTGGCGGTGACGGTGTCAAGGGGAACCCAGATTCGAAAGTACTGATCACCGTCGATTGGTAGATAGGGATAGTCCTGATGAAACGGCGCACCCCGACCTGACCCCGGTTCCTGCGCGAATACCTGATCATAGAAGAACCGCAGCGATCGCATCCCAGGGTGAATCTGCTGTGCGATGTCCTTTGTCGGCCCATGGAGGGCCCAGACATCGAATGCAGGATCCACGAAGCGTGGAAACGCCTGCGAGAAGAACCGAGGTTGGCCGGGCTCCGTATAGTTCTGGGAGGTGTCGGGGACGTCAGTGAGCAGCCGAGCCACCGCACTTCGAAGGTATTCGATCCAAGCCGGAGAAATCACGGACTTGAGCAAGGCGACACCATCAGCGGCGAATGCTGCCCGTTCCTCATCGGTGATCACACGAAGCAGGCTGTCGGTGGGATGATCGGCGTTGTTGTCAATAGTCATTTGAGTCCTTGTCTAGTTCTGGGCATGTCGCCGAGACGATGCGGCCTGCCCTCTGGCCGTAGTTGCAGCTCATGTCTGCCGTGGTCCGGCCTTGCTGATCGGAATCTTCGTCTGCTCTTAGTTGGTGTCCGGACACAGCGACCCAATGCACTGCCAGCTGAAGGCACCGTTCAGTTGGGCGATCCAGATCCTCCGGTGTCGAGCCTTCACGGAAACTACGGCCCCACTCGATAGGGTGAATTACCCTACACGACAACATAATTCAATCAATCCCCAATCAACCACGCCTCGTGGACATTCGGAACCTCGTCCAGCGTTTGCCTCCTGGAATTGTTTCACACTTAAGTAGTTACTTTTCAAATATATTTGACTGCGATACTTTTCACACCTAAGCTTATGTGATCTGAAGCACAAACCCCGAACCGGGTGCAAGCTCACCGTATGCACAGAAGAGATGAGACCGATGGACGATTTCTTCAGTTGGACCTCACGGCGAATCATCCTCAGGGATAGTCGCAATCTCCCGACAACGCCCGATCGGGAACACTATGACGCTGAGGGAGTCTGCGATCCGCCTCATCGCGAACTGGACGTAAAGCTTGTGGTCGCCGGGACACAGTGCCGCTTGGTTTCTTTCACGCACACCAGCCAGGACTACGTTATTTTGGCCATTGGCTCGGTCAATGGCCAGCACAATGTGCCAGTCAGCGTTGTCGACGAGGAATCGTTGCTGATCGAGGTGAGTCGCAGATCAACGTCATCCGAGATACTGATCGCAATTCCGAACGCCCTGGTCGGCACGAATCTCGAAGTGCACCGCGAACGCTTGCTCGCATCCCAGGTTTGCCGGGGTGGCCCAATCCGGCAAATGCTCATAGCAACGGGAGCACATTCAGTTCTGGTGCCAATGATGGAGTCGACCGCCCATGTCGCGTAGGACGTTACGCAGCGATACGGAATTTCAAATGCGCCAGCAAATTTTCAACCAATCAACTAGACCACGCGGCAACCTCGGGCCGACAAACGTTCAACGAAAGTTGAACTCCACTGCGGGCACGTTCATCTACAACCGATTGGCTATGTGAGTCGAAGACCGAAGGTACTCTGCACCTTAATCCGTGAACTTCGCACACCGATCAATGAGACTGCCACACTCATCGCTCCCCCTGCATCTTCGCGCACCGTGCGATCGCCCATGCGATTATGTCGGCCGCCAAGTGCGTACCACTGAGCGCATCGATCTCGCGGATTCCCGTGGGGCTGGTTACATTCACTTCCGTAAGTTGACCTCCAATGACGTCAATTCCAACGAATACCAGTCCACGCCTGACGAGTTCGGGGCCGATGGCGTTGCAGATTTCACGATCGCGAGCGGTCAGCGTGTCGGGTACTACGCGCGCACCGGTGGCCATGTTGCACCGAAATTCGGTGCCACCGCGATCGACGATTCGGCGAACAGATCCGATCGGCCGACCCTCAAGAACGATCACACGGCGGTCTCCCTCCGTCACCACATCCGGAATGAACTGCTGGACGACCACATGATTGACGCCACGATCAGTGGCGGTGTCAAGTATTGAATGCAGGTTCGGATCGTCCGGCCTCAGGAGCATGATCCCACGGCCGGCCATACCATCAGTGGGTTTGAGAACTGATGTGCCCCAGGAAGATACAGTTTCACATATCTCATCCCTATCCGAAGACACAAGGGTAGGGGGACCCAACTCGGGCATCCGCAGAGCAAACAGCTTCTCGTTGGCGTCGCGAAGTCCGGATGGTGAATTGATCAACATCGTCTTCGCCGGGTCGACCAAGTCCAGAATGAATGTGGCACGCAAGTACTTGCCGTCAACCGGAGGGTCGGTCCGCATGAAGATCGCGGCCACTTCGTCGAGTCGAAGCCGGAAAGGGACATCCGTGGTGTACCAGTCGGTATCGGCGATCCACATGTTCTCACTCAACACCGCCGGGCGAAGCGTCACCTCGCGACAACGCGCGAAAGCATACCCTCCATCGATGCCCAGCTCACCGATGGTCGTGGCCAGCACGCGATGACCGGCCAACTGAACTGCTTCCATCAACGCGATTGTGGTGTCATGCGCGGGTTTCAATGTGGTGAGCGGATCCGCAATGAAGACGAAGTCCATCCGAAGCCCGGAGCGCGCTTGCGGCGCACAGAGTTCCGCACTCATGGGGCAACCCCGCTCCGGCGATGCCCGGACCAGCCAGTCCACGCAGTAGGAATCAACCCGCTGTGCATGGCACGCATAGGCCCTCGCTCCCGTGCGGTGACCCCGAACCGGTTATGGTCATCCATCGAATCATCACCCCAGACCGCCGCGTACCCGTCACGATATCGACTCTCGCGGAAAACCGCGTCGATGTCGGCGAGGGTATCCCACTGGACGATGGTAACTACGGGGCCGATGGGTTCGGACGAGTCAGTCAGCATCACTGACACCGCCTTCGACGAGACGTCACCCAAGTCTACGACCGTGGTGGGCAGACGCCACCCCATCCGATGCTTGACGTCATCGGGAACCCGCCCACCCAGTAGTACCCGTCCACCGCCGACTACCAACTGGTCGATTCGACTGAAAGCCCGCCCACGAAGAGGCTCCGCAGGAAGAGGAGCAGCTTCATTCTCACCCAAAGCCAACTGGCCGAGAATCGCGGCGATTACGTTCTTCGCGACGTCCCGGTGAACGGCCACCGTGTGTAAACCGAAAGGACCGCCCGAGCTATGAACCCGAACGGCTTGGGCGATTTCAGTGGCCATCGTTTCGAGCTTCGCTTCTCCAATTCCGGGATAGACGATCGCGGCATTTCCTCCTGCGCCGAGAGTGTGCAGAGGGACATGCGTCCGACGACCAGCGCGGCTGGCGCGACTTAGAGTGGACTCGTTCGCCCGCACATGCAGCATCTGGAGCGCTGTACTGCTGATGAGCGCAGCGCCCACATCCACTCCAGTGCCTTGCACAATATTGAGAACACCGGCCGGAAATCCCAACTGGTCAGCAATGCATGCGACCGCCACCGCTGACAAGGCTCCACGCAGCGATGGCTTGACGACCGCAGTGTTCCCGGCAGCCAGAGCAGGAAAAACACTCAACATCATCTCCGAAAATGGTGCCCCCCAAGACAGCACATGACCTGAAACACCCGCTGATGTTGAACGGTCGCGCAGGATCTCCTTTGTCAGGATCGAGCGAGCGATCCTCAACGTCGATTCGACAGCGGCTAGCGAATCGGCGAATCCGAGACCTGTCTCGATCGACTGAAGGCGCGCCAGCCCGTCCGCCTGATCAGCTAGCCGGTGCAGCAGAAGGGCCAGTAGCTGATCTCTGCTCTGTGTGTCTGCCCATTGCCCCGGTAGCGCTTCGGCAGCAGCCGCAATTGCATGATCGACGTCGAACCGCGAGGAAAGAGGAACCACTGTGGTGATTGTGCTGTCGGAGGGATTGCGAATCTCGTACTCGTAAGGAGCTGCCGGGAACACCCACTTGCCGTTTATAAGGTTTCGCCCGTAGTGAGCATGAGTCGGTAGTTGCACGGCTTCCATCAACATGATGGGTCCTTCCGGATTCGGGGGTAGTTCGGTTAAGCGATGAAGCGGTCGAAGAACAGTCGGCCCGCAGATGCGTTGCGCTCGCGCACGAGCAGACGCATGGCTGCGTCGACCATGCCGGCCGGGCCGGCGAGATAGATGTCGTGATGGGCGAGATCGGTCCAGTCGTCGGCAACGTGGTCGACCACCCGACCTGATCGGGAATCTGCAAACATCTCCCAGGCTGGCGGATTGTCAGCACCAGAATCGGCGTCTTCGACGGACAGGGCGACCCGAGCGCCGCGCTCCTTCAATCGAGCGAGCCGATCGAGGAGCACGATGTCCTGTGCTTGCCGTGCGCCGATGTAGAGGTCCACCCGTCGCTGAGGGTTCTCGACCAGGAGGTCCTCTGTGATCGCAAGGATCGGTGCCAGCCCTGTGCCACCTGCGATGCACAATGCCGGCCGGTCAGAATCTGACTGGGAGTAGGCGCGCCCGTAGGGTCCCTCGACTAAAATCTCGTCACCGACCTGAGCCTTGTCGAATAACCAACCCGAGGCAGCTCCCTCCGGCTTTGCGCGGATGATGAATTCCACTGTCGTGGAACCGGTAGCGTCGGCAGGGTGTGCCATCGAGTACGCCCGCCGAACCCCCTCTGGTGACTCCAGGAGCATGAACTGCCCTGGTAGGTAGTCGCGGGGTGCGCTGAAGTCGAGCGTGAAGAGGGCGGTGTCGGGCGTCAGCGCTTCTCGCCCTACGAGGCGGGAAGTCACACGTTCAGGAATGGGTTCTCGACTCATTGCCGGTCCGTCAAGGACCGGTGCCTTGATCGTGCAGTTTGCCGTGGGAATCGACTGGCACATCAACACCCGGTTGCCCCGCCGCCGATCACGCTCGGAAAGTCCGGCGGCATCGGCCCAGAGGGTTTCAACCTCGCCCTCCACGACTTGCGCACGGCAACTGCCGCATCCGCCGCTGGCACACTCGTAGGACAGGGCCAATCCAGCCCGGAGGCCGGCCCGAAGAAGAGTTTCTTCGGGCCCGCACATCACGGGTTCCTGACGCCCATTGAAATTCACTGTGACAGTCATGGACTCGTAGACCTCAGTTGGCTTCTGCGTGCAAACCGGTGGACTTGAGAAGCGAATGCCATTCCTGGCGAACAGCATCGGCGATGTCGGCCGCGGAACGTCCGTTCGGGGAGGCGATGATTCGCGCACCGGCGTCGATCATCTTGTCTCCGCGTTCGGACCAGTCATTCAGATGCCCTTGGAGCACTTCGAGATTTCCTGGATCGGCGGCGGTCAAGAACTTGACCAGTGCGACCGACCACCGTTGGCTCCGCTGGCTGTCACGCCAAAGGTTTTCCAGTATCAGCGAGTCGAGTCGTGCGCCGAGCTCATTGGCCTGGTGCACGAGCTGGACCAGGAAGAGCTGATCTGCGATCGCTTTGGTCACGAGATTGGTCGCCACGAATGCCCGATCCCAATCGAATTCGACCAGTGCGTATTCGAACGCTGCCCGGATCGGCTGCCAATCGGGGTGCTCCGTCCAGATTTCCTTTTCAGCGGTACCGAACCCGCGTTCGGGATAAGTGAGCTGAAGCTGAGTCGTGCGATACGCAGTCAGCTGGACCCGTCGTAGTTGGTCCGCGGTTTGGAAGGCAGCGCAGTTTCCTACGTAGCTACTCATGGCGAGTTGCTGAATGTACGCCGACAGCATCTGCTGGCCGTGCACGACGTACCGGGTCGGGGCAAGCGCCCCCGCCAGCAACGTCAAAGCCTCGTCCGAGAGGGCTTCGTCGGACTTCTCGCTGTCGAACTGGGCGATCAATCCTTCGACGTAAGTTTCTTGGTCGTCCTGTTCGGCGACGTAGGTTCCGTATGTGACGGTGTCGGGATCTCGAAACGCGTCCCAGTCGGGGACCGTCAGCTTCATCGAATCCCGGTGTTCGCGCAGCCACACGTTGCCGTGAACATCGGGGCCCATCTCGAGTGGCACGGTCCCCGTAGTGTGGTTCATGTTGTGCGTGAGCACTTCGTACTCGGTCGGACGTCGCCCGAGATTTCCGAACGCGCTCCAGGTCTTGAGACCGCGCGAACGGGTGCGGAGCGACGGTGTCTTCTCTGTCATGACTTCTCCTGTCCAGGGTTCTGGAAGAACCAGACGTATTCATCGGTGCGAGTCTTGAGGCGTCCCTTGAACGAGGGCATGTCGATCTCGAGCGCGGCCAATTGGTAGCTCTGACCGAGATGTTTTTCCAAGCTGGACTGCGTCAGACGGCACGCACCGCGGGTGTGAATGCGGACGTAGTCCTCGCGGTCGAGGACCAGGACATCCTGTCCAGGATTGTCCTCCTCGATCGCGTCGATCACCGCCTCCGCAAGGTTGCCGGCCCGGATGACGGGGCCAACGAGGTCAGGAGACGATTCGTCTGAGGCATCCATATCGACAATGGCCATGAGTGTTGAACTCCTACTTCAGTGTTGCGCCTGGGCCGGCGACTTGAGACGAACTTGGATGACGCCGTCGACGATGCGGACGTCGTGCCTGATCAAGCAGGTATCACGGGGGTTGATCCCGGCCCCGGTCAGTGCGTCGAACTGCCACTCGTGGGCCCGGCAGGTCAAGACCCCGTTGTCGAACTCCCCCTCGATGAGCGAGATGCTCTGGTGCGGGCAGATTCCGTCATACGCACGGACTTCACCGTTCACCTTCATCAGGAGCACTTCGTCGTCCCCGACGTCGAATGATTCCATCTCGTCGTTCCACAGTTCATCCTCGGATATCAGGTCGACGAAGTCGTTGTCCTGACCGTCAGCCATTGCTGCTCACCTGCTCACGAAAGCGGACGTCGATCCATTGCAGCGGCGGAATGGATCGTGTGCCCAACAAATCCCCCAGGGTCTCGTCGGGTGTCATCACAGTTCCATCGAGAAGTACGTCGTATCCCGGGCTCACTTCAGGCTCCGGGATACGACGCCCTACCGCATGCACTGCTATCTTGCAGGCAATTTGATCCCATGTGTCGTCGGTATCCACGGCAACGAGATGTGGAACGAAATCACCGATGAACCGGCCAGTGATAGGAAAGGGTGCCATTTGAATTCTCCTTGCCGAACGAATTGATTCGAGATCTAGATCGAGATCTTTTCCTGTGCAACAAATTCCGTTGCAGCTAAGGAAGGCGAGGCCAAGTAGTCCTTCGCCCAGGCGTAGTTGTATACATCCTCACCCATCACCTCCGGCGTCAGCCCCATATAGCTCAGCCCGCCGGCGAGATCAGCTGGAACGATCTGGCCGTCGATGACGCGGTCGATAATGTTCTGGTGGCCGGCATAGCGTTCCGGATCTTGTTCGAAGCACCACTTGGAAATCGCGGAATCGAAGTGGTAAAGCCGCCCGTTGTAGGTGAGGCTGTGGTCGGCGAGGTCGTTCAGAGAGAAGGCCGATCCAAGCGGAAGCTGAGTCAGATTACACAGCGACGGAAATGTTGCGGGAAGCGTCTTCTCGATCTGATCGGTGTTGACATTCTTGATGATCTCGTCCCACATTCCGCCCCAGTTCTCTTCCCAGGTGGGGTATTTTTCCCGCAACCATTCGCGCTCGTCTTTGGAGACACCGGCGTTCGGCTTCCAGAACAACGTGGGGCGCCAGAACCAAGTCCCGAGGTGCATCGCGTGATGGCCGTGCTCGAGTGAGTACATGAATTGATCCCAGTACCAGGGTTTCTTCAGCCCGTAGTCCTCTAGAATCCGCTCGTGATGATTGACGATCCACTCGAGCATGAACTCCTTGAAGCTCATCTTGCGTTGATCAAGAGGCGTGTAATAGTCCATCGCCGGACCGGTTAACGTCTGAAAAAGCCGGGTGGAGCGCCAGAACGCGATATCGAGAGCTTTCTGCGCGCGGGCGGGATCATGCTCCATCAGGATCGATAGTGTTGGGAAACCCTGCTGGGCGTGCCGTGCCTCATCAGTTTGTATGGAGGACAACAGGTTTGACCAGTTTATATCGCCGGCGGCCATCGCGTCGGCAGCCAAGGCGACGAACTGAACGTTGGTGAAGCCATGTTCGACCGTCAGGCTCGTCGCCAAAGCAGCTTCGACGCAATCCGCGTTGAGCATTGCGTCGTCGAAGAAATTCTTCACCGCGAGGACACCCCACTCGTTGGTGTGGAATGCCTTCTGCGACCAATCGAATCGCGGGTCCTGTTTGAGCAGGTCATGGGAGAAGCGCAGATCGAGCTGAGTGTGGCGAGTCTCGTCGAGCATTCCGAAAACACCTAGATTCCGCCAGCGCGGGGTCGGTGCGAATCGGCAGAAGCGGCTCTGCATGGTCACAGCCATATGTTCGACCATGCAGGTGGTACCCATATGCAGGTGCGACGCGGCAACGTGCGCGGGGTCGAGCTTTTCGTAAGTGCCGGAGCGCACCAGGGCGTTGCTGACTGCCTTGACGCCCGATTCCTTTTCGCGCTGGATGCGGACGTAATCGCGGTACGAGACCCGGAAAGGTTCATCCCACTTGTCCCAAGCCTCCGTCGGTACGTCCCCCGCTCCACTCCAACTCGCGGGGAAGGCCTCAGATGGATCGACGTAGCTTAGATCCCAGTCAAGATTCCTTGAAGTGTCGTACCAATCGTCCCTGTTCAATAGCATTATCTGCGCCTTCCATTGCATCGGTATGGGCGGTGGCTTTTTGGATAGTTCGATTCCGAAGTACGGGACAACCCCACATTCGCGTCCCGAGAATTTCGTGAATAATTTGTTCGACGCTCAGCCCAGATCGTCTGATCGCTCAAGTTAAACTTTTTGACTGGGTCAAGGGACATCGACGTTCAGTTCAGTATCGGATGCTGCTTCGCGTAACCCTGCTTAGACAGGCTGGCACTCCATACACGCATTTCGTCCCCGGTCACGACAGGTCTAACCAATCTATCCGTCGAAGTACAGCCGGCAGAGTGGACAAGAATCGGTCATGACGCTCACTTTTGACAGCCTTCCGGTCGGAACAATCGTTGAAACTGCTCTGCGTTGTAGACGTTCTTTCGTGCCGCTTCTTCGCGCGGGTCCGAAATCTTGACCTTCGCGGCCGGACGCGCAGCGATCCTGTCCGACCATGCCTGCACGTTCGGATAATCAGAAACCGAAATACCGTGCCCTGCTGCAACTCTCGACCATGTATAGGTTGAGATATCGGCAATCGAGTACTCCCCTGCCAGATAGTCCCGGTCGCGAAGCCGCTCGTCGAGGACTTTGTACAAACGTGCAACTTCGCCGGTGTATCGGCTCCGAGCGTACGGGTTGTCGATCCCGTGATTGGGGGCGTGCGAGACGAAGTGGGCTGCTTGTCCGGCCATCGGGCCGTGGTTGGCGACCTGCCAGAACAGCCAACAGATCGCCTCCTGCCGAGCTGTGGGGTCCTGCGGCAGGAGGCGTCCGGTCTTCTCCGCAAGGTAGAGCAGAATTGCCCCTGTCTCGAAGACCGAAATTGGCGCACCAGTGGGGCCGTCGTGGTCGACGATGGCCGGCACCTTCCCGTTCGGATTGATCTCGAGATACTCGGGCGCGAACTGGTCACCTTCTTTGATGTCGGTCCAGATGATCCGATATTCGAGGGACAGCTCCTCGAGCGCAATGAGAATCTTGCGAACGTTAGGGCTTGTGTAGTAGTAGAGATCAATCATCGAACGATGCTCCAAGATAGTTGGTTTCGGACTCTCAGATGTCGTACTGCTTGCGGATACGCTCCAGGTAGTCCACGAGGTTCGGCTTGGTCTGGACATATCCGGATCCCAACCACTGCTGCGGCTGATCGGCGATGTGCCGCAACGTCGAATACAGCGAGGCATCGATCGAATGCACCTTGTCTCCGAGGATGAAAGGCTTGTCATCCAGGAAGTCCGACAAAGCGTCGATGTCTGCCCGGAAGAACTCGGCGACGACCTCCTCACTACGTCGGCCCATGCCCTGGCCGTTGAACCCGTCCAGGATGCGAGCCCGGAACGCATCTAGCCCTACGCGCATTTCCGGAGTCACCTCGGCACCCTGAACGATGAATGGGATGTAGGTTTCCCAACCGGCGTCGTCCTGCCAGCGTGCCTGGATGATTCCGCTCCAGTAGAGGTGCTCCTCGATCAGGCGGTGAAAGGCAAGGGCTTGGGCCAGTTGCTGCTTGCTCAGGTCGGCGTCGAGCTTGTCACCGAACTTGTTCTTGAGGTATTCGATGATCGTGTTGGAGTCCCCGACCTTGGTTCCGTCGCTGTCCACGATGTACGGGAGCTTGCCGTGGGGCGAGTCCTGATCGAGAGTCGCGAGGTCCTGAGTCTTGTACTCGAACTCGATCCCGGTGAAGCTCAGGTAATTGACAACCTTGGTGACATAGGGGCTGATATCCGGGATTCCCCAGGCGGGAACGTATCCGTAAACGGTGATCATTGTATGTTCGTCCTTCTCTTTGGATGGGATTTAAACTCGTCGGCTAGCACTGGTTCGTTGGGGTGCTCACCATTGGAGGAAGGTTCCATCCGAATGCTGGAACCGACCCGACGTCTCCGGCGTCAGATTGTCGATGTTCTTGATCAACCCCGCAGCCGCCTGCTCCGGGGTGATGTAGCTGTGCTCACCCGGGAAGTCCTTGGTCAGATCCGTCGCCACCATCCCCGGATGCAGCAACAACACACTGACCCCGTCCTTCGACAGATCATGATGAAAATTCAAACCGACCATATTCGCCGCAGCCTTCGAAATCCGGTAGCTGTACATCCCACCAGAAGTGTTGTCTCCCAACGAACCAACACGACTGGTGACAATACCGACCTTCGCACCCTCGTTCAGCAACGGACGCACCGCTTCAATCGTGCGCAACGGACCCAAGGTGTTGATCTCGATCTGCCGTCGAATCAAGTCGTAATCGAGCGAACCGACCTCATCAAGCCACATCACACCGGCGACATGGAACACCGCATCGAGTTTGACGCCCTTCTCCGACAAACGCGCCGCCAACGCCTCCACCGATTCCTGCGAGGTGACATCGACACCCGGCTCGACCGTGATTCCGGCGGCCGCGAGATCGGCACCGTCGAACAAGCAAGCAGCGATCACATCCTCACCACGATCATGCAACTGACGTGAGATGGAATGAGCGATGCCTTTATCCGCACCGACAACCAATACTGTGGACACTGTTCAACACTTCCCTTCAGGCAGAGACGCCGGCGACGGCGTCCTGCTCGGTTCCGATGATCTTTTCCGAAGCAAGCGAAGCGATTTCGTCGCTGCTGTAACCGATCTCCGCGAGGATTTCGGCGTTGTGCTCACCGAGCAACGGCGCACCCCGCGGCGCATCCGGGACGGTTCCGAGGAACCGTGCCGCCACTCGCGCCTGCCGCAGACGACCGGCCGTAGGGTGCTCCGATTCGACGATGATCTCCGCGGCCTTGACCTGCGGATGCTCGATCACCTCGGCCCGCGTCAGGATCGGCGCAGCCGGCACGTCATGCTCGTCGAGCAACGCCAACCACTCCGCAGAACCCTTGAGCAACAACACCTCTTGGATCAATTCCAGACGCTCGTTGATATAAGTGGACCGACCCACCGCCGTCGTGAACCGCTCGTCCTCGATCCACTCCGGATGCCCGAGAGCCCTGCACATGCTCTGCCACTCACCATTGCTGTTCGTAGCGACAGTGATGTAGCCGTCCCCCGTCTGATAGATCAGATCGATGAAACTACCACCCTTCGACAACGGCACCGGCTGATCCGGGAACGTGTACGCACCCATATCCGACGCCCACAGGAACGAGAGCACCGCCTCGAGCATCGAAAGCCGAACATGCTGCCCCTCCCCGGTACGCTCACGGGCGAACAACGCCGCCGTAATCGCCTGCGCCGCAAAGACCGCGCTCAACTTGTCCGGAAGAACCGTGCGAATCAGACGGGGCCGCTCCTCATCGGACCCGGCCTGGACGGTCGTCAGACCGGTCAACGCCTGGATCAGCGAATCGTAGACCCGCTGCCCCGACGCCGGACCACGCTCACCGAACCCGCTCATCGACAGATACACCAGGTTGGGATTGACGGCCGACAAGTCGTCGTACCCGATACCGAGACGCTCGACGACACCCGGCCGGAAGTTCTGCACCACGACATCAGCAGTTGAGACCAACTTCTTCAGTACCGCAACACCTTCCGGCGTCTTCAAGTCAACCGTCAGCGACCGCTTCGACCTGTTGACATTGACGAACATCGCCGACATGTCACCGGACCGATTCGGCAGTGAACGAACATGGTCCCCCTTGCCGGGAACCTCCACCTTGATGACATCCGCACCCTGGTCACCGAGGATGCCCGTGGCCCAAGGCCCCGACATCATCGAACACAGGTCAACGATCTTGATTCCGCTCATCGGGCCGCTCATGGATAACGCCTTTCCTCTTGCTGAAGATCGCATGGATCGTGTCGTCAGACACATACGAGGTCTTGCTGTGACCCGCTTCACTCCATAGTATGAAGAAATCTCTTGCTCGTCAATTGTTTCGACGTGAAATATATTTCGGCTAGAGTGTCCATAACGAAAGGACCGAGCGCCATGCCCAATCCTCGCCCTACACTGACGATCCAAAGAGTTCACGAGGTTGCCCGAGAGGCCTTCGCGAGTGACGGTACAGATCTCGTGGGAATCGAAGTCGAATGGCCAGTGCACAAGCGCGGCAGTATTTTTCGGCCAACCTTCAATGATCTTCTGCCTGTCATGAACCCCCCTCTGCCTAACGGAAGTCGTATCACGATCGAACCCGGAGGACAGATCGAACTATCCGGCCAACCAACCGCATCGGGATCGGACGCACTGCGCGCAATCGATGAAGACGCCGCTGTTCTTCATCACCGCCTCGCAATGCACGACCTGGTTGCGACCGACCTCGCCGTTGACGATCGTCGTCCGCCGCATCGAATCCTCGACCTCCCCCGATACCGCGCAATGGAGAATTTCTACGCGCACCGAGGCCGGGAGGGAACCTGGATGATGACGAACACTGCATCGGTGCAAGTCAACATCAGCCATCTCGCTCGCCCGGGAAACCTACGCTGGGATGTAGCGAACAAGATCGGGCCACTGCTAATCGCCGCCTTCGCGAACTCTCCCGGAATCGGGCCGGACGGAAATCGCTGGCAGTCACTCCGCCAAGCGATCTGGGACGGCATTGACCCAAGACGAACCGCTCCGGTACTCACTGGCGATCAACCCGAAATCGACTGGGCACACTACGCGCTCATGGCAGATGTGTTCTACATTCAGGGTGAACCCGAAGGTCTTGGCGTTCCCCCTGGGCTGACTTTTATCGATTGGATGACAATGGGGCACCCCTCGGGGTGGCCAACCGAATCCGACCTTCGATACCACCTGACAACCCTGTTCCCTCCAATCCGCCCCCGCGGATGGCTTGAGTTCAGAATGATTGACGCATTGCCGCCCGAATGTCGAGCGGCTGCAATCCTTGTCGTCGCAGGTTCAATGGAGGAGAAAACGGCCGAAGAGCTGTACGACGTACTCCCCGATACCCGCGAGCTTTGGACCACAGCCGCCCGAGACGGACTCAACAATTCAGTGCTCAGGCCCGCCGCTCAACATCTGCTGGAAACAGTCGAGCTGAACCTACGTCGCAATCCGATCCACGCATCCGCCGCGGACACCGTTGCTACGTTCATCGATCGCTACACTTCGCTCGGGCTAGCACCTGCACATATGTGTGGAGACATCGAAATCGACGCCTTCCCTCTGGTCAAACACCCAGCTATAGCACCATGACCGACTACGTGATCATATTGTGGACGCAAGTACAAGAACCGGCTCGACCGCGTGCCGCCCACAAGTTCCGGCCGAAGCATCCATATGGAGACCCACACACCGCCCGCCCAAATGGCATCGTGCGAATCTCATCGAAGAACGGGATCGCGGCAATGCTGCACTAACTATGCACAACGGCTGAAACTAGGACGGCCCTTACTCGATGTCCCGAGTGAGGCTTGAACCATGACAGAAACGTCCCGCGCAGGCACACGCGTGGACGGCTTGCCGCAAGCGGCCTTGATATCAAATACTTTGTAGGCGAACGACTTAGGGCTGAATAGTGGCATCGGCTAGTGGGGGTATCACATGACCAGCGAATCACCAGCTGCTTGCACGCCTGAACGAGGCGACGGCGTTGATCGCATTGAGCAGGCATGGGCGCGCGAACGACCGGATATCGACGCATCTTCAGTCGGCATCGTCTCGAGAATTTGGCGCCTAGCTCGACACTTGGAACGAGAACGTAATAGATCTCTAGCCGAACACGGAACCGATCATGCGACAGTCGAAGTCCTTGCGGTCCTGCGCCGCGCAGGAAAGCCATATCGTATGACAGCTGGCCAACTCACAAACGCGGTATTGATTTCCGCGGCAGGTATCTCGAACCGTCTCGACAAATTGGAGCGAGGCGGGCTCCTTAGACGGAGCTTCCATACGAATGACCGTCGTCGTGTCAACGTGCAATTGACTAAGAAGGGCGTCGAGTTCGTGGACAAGGTTGCTTCCGACCTCATGGACCATAACTCTCAACTCATAGCGCTTGCCGACAGTGCCGACCATGCTAATCTGCGCAAACTCCTCAAGATTCTCTTGACCCAGTTCGAGGATCCGAACTGTGACCGAGGTTGATGCGCGAATGCCACACGGACGCAACTGAGTCCAGAGTCGTGCCTCAATAGTTCCGGAGTTTCCGGCGATGATGATATGCCCCGAGCATTCCGGAGTTCGTTTGTTTTACTTCAGGAATTGATGCACCCGAGAGATATCCATGATTCCCCGACCTTATCCTCCTTCAGCTCCGCTGAGAATCCCTCGATCTGTAGAAGTCAGGCCGTTCCGTCGCTCAGGTCGCATCGGATCTCGATGTCCCCGAACAGACTATCCACAACTGGTTTGGCCCAGAGCTCAATGGCACCGGCGTTCTGTGTGCTCGAAATAATACGGTACGCAGCGATCGAAGGTGCTGGCCACGGAAGAACTCAGACTGGCCAAGATACGCGGTGGGACACGGCGCCGAAGAGAGCCACTGGCGTGAATGGACTTCCGGGAAACGGACGTGCACGCCCACAGCGTCTGACTCCGACTGCGAGCGCTCTCGCGGAACAAATTGCGGGTCAAGGACATCCCCCGAGCACGAGGTGCAGGAGGAACATTCCACACTTGAATGCAAGGTCTACTGCGCCGCAGTCTTGAACGCGTCGTCAAGGCGGATCGTCGGCTGGTCTTTCGACAGTTCTCAGACAGCGACATTGGTGGCGAACGCTCTTGAACGGCGGTGTCGAATCGCGGTCAGACACCCGGCACACTCATCCAGTCCGACCACGATGCGGGAGTGACATGCAGTGGGTATTCACCCGCCACTCGCACGACTCGGGCCTGGTCCGGTCGATAGCATCGAACTGGTGAACACCATGTTCGAGTACCTCGAGATATTCCGTGGACCGCCGAGGTCGACACAAGGCACGCGTTTCACGCCTGCTCGATCGCGCACCGGCCGTATCGGCGATCCAAGCGTCGAGGGAGCTTCACACCCTGATGCAGGGCAGCGATCCCGGTTGCGACCTCGACTGCGACAACGATATACCTCTTACCTGCCGGCAATACAGTCACCGTGCAGTCGATTCTCGCCGATCCGGCTACAACGAGCTGAGCATATCCGGTGCGCAGCGCTGAGGCGCAATTGAATGGAAACTTGTCGAATTCTGTTTCCTAGGAAGAGGATACGTTGTTCATCAGACCGCGAATTGAGTGCGATCACTGCCACGATGGTTGCGGTGAGGCCGGTTTCCATGTTGCGAAATTCACCGACGCAGAATCTCGTCGGCGGTGTTGATGACTCCAACCGCTGACAAATCCTCCCGATATCGACTTCGGTCCAGCCCCGTCCTGCAGTTTCGCAACGTGTACGCCTTTCCGACGCCACCACGAAAATCTTTAACCGCCAACGCAAGACGCTCGACTGGGTGCATCCAGCCGAGCGCCTACGTGACCTGCCTACCGCGTCAACTATGCAGTGTTGGCGACAACCCTTTTCAGCCTCCGCCTTGATGCGCCAACGGGGCCTTTGAACACTAGAGTCGGTCGGCCAGCCTTCTCGCAGCGAGCTGGATGGCTTCCCACACGGTAGCGAACGGGGGCGAATACGACAGATCCATCGTTGCCAAGTCGTCTACAGTCATGTCCCCCCACAGAGCGGCGGCCGCCGTATCGATGCGCTTAGCAGAGTTGTGACCGCCGACAATCTGCACACCGAGGAGCCGTCTACTGTGCCGGTCGGCAATCACTTTGGTTGCGATTGTCGACCGCTCCCGCATGTAGCCGCTAGCCGTACCGCCGACAGTGACGAGCGATTCGGGGTTGAAGCCAGCCTTGATCGCTGCATCCGTGGACATCCCGGTTCGGCCTACTTCGACATGCACTTTCGCATTGGTGAATCTGGTTATGGCCGTGGCTAATACACCGGCAAATTGCTGCTTCCCACCCACGACGTTATATCCACAGATCCTGCCCTGCTTGTTAGCATGCGTGCCGAGCGGCGCGAAGATGCGGTTTCCGGTCAGCCTGTCGATGACCTCGCAGCAGTCCCCTGCTGCCCAGACGTTTTCGGCAACGGATTGGTTTTCATCCGGCAAGTATCCGCCGAAGTCACCGACAGGAATACCTGCGTCGGCCCCCAATTCTGTTGCAGGTCTGACACCCAGTCCGAGCACTACCACGTCGGCAGGATAGGTCTCCCCGTTGCTCGCCGTCAGTGATCGCACCCTTCCGTCAACGACCTCGACGCTCTTGACCGTGCAGTCGGACAGCACCTGCACGCCGCCTTCCACGATCGAGTTCATGACCCGTTCGCTCATGTCGCTATCCAGATTGCTCATCACCGCGCTCCGGGTGATCAGGGTCGTTGCGAATCCGCGATCGAACATCGCTTCAGCCATCTCGACGCCGATGTAGCCAGCACCGACAACGATCGCGTGTCTCTCCTCGGGACTGGATTCCGGATCGGCCGATGGTTCCGGAAGCACGAGGTCGAGCCACTGGCGGGCATCGTCCAAATTCTTCACCGGATGTATACCGGTCACCAATTGCCCGTCATTCCCAGTGGCCCATGAGGGGATTACCGGGTGAGCGCCGGTTGCAAGTACCAACTTGTCGAAGCCAATGGTTTCCGCGGCGCCGGCAGTATCGACGTACGTCACGGTGCGTGCCTCGAGGCTGATGCTTACGACATTCGCGTCCAGGCGAAGATCAACACCCATTTCTCGGTGTCGCTCTGGAGTGCGCGCACTGAGCGAATCTTCGCTGTCTACGATCCCGGAAACCAGATACGGAATTCCACACGCGGAGTATGAAGTATCGCGGGTCTTTTCCAACGCGATTACTTCTACCGCGCGACTGTTGCCCTTGGCCGATCGCAACGCTTGGTGAGCGGCGCTCATTCCAGCGGCGTCAGCACCGATAACGACGATGCGTTCGGGACGTTCCTGCGTGGTCATCAACGGACCTCTGCATTCGCACACATAGCCGTTACCCACGACATGGTGCTCGTTGCAAGACGTGTCCCGCTGAGCGCATCGATCTCGCGAATCCCCGTGGGGCTGGTTACATTCACTTCAGTGAGCCAATCTCCGATAATGTCGATTCCGACGAAATGGAGCCCACGTTTGACGAGCTCCGGGCCGAGGGTTTTGCAGATCCTGCGATCGCTATCTGTGAGTGTGTCGATCTCCACGCGAGCGCCAGCGGCCATGTTGCAGCGAAATTCGTCTCCCACTGCGATCCGGCGGATAGCACCGACTGGGATTCCACCGAGAACGATGACGCGTCGGTCCCCCGCGTCGACTTCGGGTACGAACTTCTGGATCACAACATGTTCGGTACCGCGAGCGGTAGCAGTGTCGAGGATCGAGTGCAGGTTGGGGTCGCCAGGACTGAGCAACATTATCCCACGTCCAGCCATACCGTCGGTTGGTTTGAGAACGGCCTTACCCCACTCACGCACCGTTTCGATGATCTCACTGTGATCTGCGGAGATGAGTGTCGGCGGGCCGAGCTCCGGAAAGCGGAGAGCAAAAAGCTTCTCGTTCGCATCCCGAAGGCCCGAGGGCGAGTTCACCATCAGTGTTCGCTCAGGATCGACCAGGTCGAGGATATATGTGGCCCGCAGGTAGTCGGCATCCACCGGCGGATCGGTCCTCATGAACACGGCTGCAGCGGTGTCGAGAAAGATCTGCCCGGATTCGGTCGCGACGAACCAATTCTCTCCCACGACCCACTTGCTGTCGATGAGTACTGCAGGCTGCAGGGTGACGTCACGAGTCTGCGCCGTTGCCCGCCCAGCTGTCACACCCAATTCGGCGATGGTGGTCACCAGGACACGATGTCCTTGCGCTTGAGCTGCTTCCATCAGCGCCACTGTGGTGTCGTGCGCCGGCACCAGCTCACTGAGCGGATCGGTGATGAACACGAACGTGAACCGTGAATTGACCGTATCGGTACTCGCCGCAGGAGTGGTTGATAGTTGACTCATGGGATCTGTCCTGTTTCTCTGAGCGGGCGGCAGTCCACGCATCATCAAATAGTGCGTGGACGAGTGGCTGTCGGCTCTCTTGCCTGCACGAATTGCCTTTTCTGACAGTCATATCGCGAGAGCCGACAGCCGATGCGTATCAGCGCTTGACGCGCAGCACCCTGAAATTGGTGTACTCGAGGATTCCGTGGATCGATTGCTCGACACCCAACCCGGACTGCTTGATTCCACCGAACGGTACATCTGATGTCAGCACAGGATGCTGATTCACCCAAGTGGTTCCCGATTCCAGACGATTCGCGACACCAACGGCGCGCCCCTCATCCGTCGACCACACCGAGGAACCGAGTCCGAGATCCGAATCGTTGGCACGCGCGACGACGTCGTCGATATCGGTATAGGTGAGGATAGGAAGGACAGGCCCGAATTGCTCTTCCTTCACGAGAGGAACAGTGTCGTCTACCCCGCGAACAAGCGTAACAGGATGGAAGTAGCCTGGGCCATCAGGGATTTCGCCTCGGAAGTAGACGTCAGCTCCACGCGCGGCCGCATCGTCGACATATCCGCGAACCTTCTGCAGTTGAGCCAGGTTCTGGATCGGTCCCATGTCGACCCCCTCATCGAGTCCGTTGCCGACCTTTACCGTCTTGGCGACCTCGGCAAGTGCCTCCTCGATCTCTGATGCGAGGTGGGCTGGGACATACAACCGCTTGAGACCTGCGCAAACAGCACCGCAGTTCGACAGTGCCGCCCAGTAGAGATCATTCGCCATTGCAGCAACGTCGACATCGTCGAGCACGATTCCCGCATCATTGCCGCCAAGCTCCAGCGTCAACCGCTTCAACGTCGGGCCTGCACCGGACATAATCGACTTGCCAGCCCGCTCGGAACCGGTGAAAGTGATCTTGTTGATGCCCGGGTGAGCGGTCATCGCACGCCCGAGGTCGTCGCCGCCACTGAGCACCTGCAGAACCCCAGCAGGAAGCACCTGTTGGAGTAGTTCACCGAGTCGCAGAGTCGCCACCGGCGTCAGCGGAGAGGGCTTGAGAATAATGGTGTTTCCGGTAACAAGCGCCGGGCCGATCTTCCACAAGGCCAACAACAGTGGGTAGTTCCATGCGGTGATCGCGCCGACTACGCCGACAGGTTCACGGCGGATCTCGATGAATTCGTCATTGTTGTCGCGGTAGATTTCGACCGGGATATCGGTGCTTGCATAGCGAGTAAGCCCACGCAGCCCCGAATCGATCTCGCCTGCGGCTTTGGCCAGAGGCTTGCCCTGTTCAAGAGTCACCAGCATTGCGAGTTCGTCGATGTTGGCACGAATCACTTCGACAACGCGCAGAACGATTTCCTGCCGCGCCGCAATACCGAGCTCTCGCCAGCTTGGAGCAGCACGCCGCGCTGCTGCGACAGCGGTTTCCAGGTGCTCGACTCCAGCGTCGGGGACCGAGATGAAAACCTCACCGGTCGCGGGGTTGATAACGCTGTTGACGGTGGAAGTCGTCACGACCTCGCCATCAATGGTTAGTCCGGGAGCCTTATCTGCTACCTCGGCGGGGGTGATACTCATGCTGGGGATCCTTCCGGTCGGAACAATCGTTGAAACTGCTCTGCGTTGTAGACGTTCTTTCGTGCCGCTTCTTCGCGCGGGTCCGAAATCTTGACCTTCGCGGCCGGACGCGCAGCGATCCTGTCCGACCATGCCTGCACGTTCGGATAATCAGAAACCGAAATACCGTGCCCTGCTGCAACTCTCGACCATGTATAGGTTGAGATATCGGCAATCGAGTACTCCCCTGCCAGATAGTCCCGGTCGCGAAGCCGCTCGTCGAGGACTTTGTACAAACGTGCAACTTCGCCGGTGTATCGGCTCCGAGCGTACGGGTTGTCGATCCCGTGATTGGGGGCGTGCGAGACGAAGTGGGCTGCTTGTCCGGCCATCGGGCCGTGGTTGGCGACCTGCCAGAACAGCCAACAGATCGCCTCCTGCCGAGCTGTGGGGTCCTGCGGCAGGAGGCGTCCGGTCTTCTCCGCAAGGTAGAGCAGAATTGCCCCTGTCTCGAAGACCGAAATTGGCGCACCAGTGGGGCCGTCGTGGTCGACGATGGCCGGCACCTTCCCGTTCGGATTGATCTCGAGATACTCGGGCGCGAACTGGTCACCTTCTTTGATGTCGGTCCAGATGATCCGATATTCGAGGGACAGCTCCTCGAGCGCAATGAGAATCTTGCGAACGTTAGGGCTTGTGTAGTAGTAGAGATCAATCATCGAACGATGCTCCAAGATAGTTGGTTTCGGACTCTCAGATGTCGTACTGCTTGCGGATACGCTCCAGGTAGTCCACGAGGTTCGGCTTGGTCTGGACGTACCCTGCGCCGAGCCACTGCTGCGGCTGATCGGCGATGTGCCGCAGGATGGCATACACGGTTGCATCGATCGAGCGCAGCTTGTCTCCGAGGAAGTACTCACTGTCGCCGAGGAAATCCGACAAAGCGTCGATGTCTGTGCGGAAGAACACGGCGACGACCTCGGCGTCACGGCGACCCATGCCCTGGCCGTTGAAACCTGTTACGACGCGGGCCCGGAATGCATCGAGGAATGCACGCAACTCCGGAGCTACTTCCCCGTCACCGACGATGCACGGGATATAGACTTCCCAGCCCGAGTCCTCACGGTAGCGCGGCTGGATGATTCCGCTCCAGTAGAGGTGTTCCTCGATCATGCGACTGAACGACAACGACAACGCACGATCTTTTGCAGACAGATCGCTATCGAGCGAGTCGCCGAACTTGTCCTTCAAGTAATCCAGGATCGTGTTGGAGTCGGCGACCTTGGTTCCGTCGCTGTCCACGATGTACGGAAGCTTGCCGTGAGGCGAGTCCTGATCGAGAGTCGCGAGGTCCTGTACCTTGTGCTCGAACTCGATCCCGGTGAAGGTCATGTAGTTGATGACCTTGGTGACATAGGGGCTGATATCCGGCACCCCGAAAGCCGACGGGTAACCATAAATGGTGATCATTGTGTCTCAACATTTCTGCTCGTGTGAAAAGAGTTGCAGGACAATCCACAACGGCGACTTACCATTGGAGGAAGGTTCCATCCGAATGCTGGAACCGACCCGACGTCTCCGGCGTCAGATTGTCGATGTTCTTGATCAACCCCGCAGCCGCCTGCTCCGGGGTGATGTAGCTGTGCTCACCCGGGAAGTCCTTGGTCAGATCCGTCGCCACCATCCCCGGATGCAGCAACAACACACTGACCCCGTCCTTCGACAGATCATGATGAAAATTCAAACCGACCATATTCGCCGCAGCCTTCGAAATCCGGTAGCTGTACATCCCACCAGAAGTGTTGTCTCCCAACGAACCAACACGACTGGTGACAATACCGACCTTCGCACCCTCGTTCAGCAACGGACGCACCGCTTCAATCGTGCGCAACGGACCCAAGGTGTTGATCTCGATCTGCCGTCGAATCAAGTCGTAATCGAGCGAACCGACCTCATCAAGCCACATCACACCGGCGACATGGAACACCGCATCGAGTTTGACGCCCTTCTCCGACAAACGCGCCGCCAACGCCTCCACCGATTCCTGCGAGGTGACATCGACACCCGGCTCGACCGTGATTCCGGCGGCCGCGAGATCGGCACCGTCGAACAAGCAAGCAGCGATCACATCCTCACCACGATCATGCAACTGACGTGAGATGGAATGAGCGATGCCTTTATCCGCACCGACAACCAATACTGTGGACACTGTTCAACACTTCCCTTCAGGCAGAGACGCCGGCGACGGCGTCCTGCTCGGTTCCGATGATCTTTTCCGAAGCAAGCGAAGCGATTTCGTCGCTGCTGTAACCGATCTCCGCGAGGATTTCGGCGTTGTGCTCACCGAGCAACGGCGCACCCCGCGGCGCATCCGGGACGGTTCCGAGGAACCGTGCCGCCACTCGCGCCTGCCGCAGACGACCGGCCGTAGGGTGCTCCGATTCGACGATGATCTCCGCGGCCTTGACCTGCGGATGCTCGATCACCTCGGCCCGCGTCAGGATCGGCGCAGCCGGCACGTCATGCTCGTCGAGCAACGCCAACCACTCCGCAGAACCCTTGAGCAACAACACCTCTTGGATCAATTCCAGACGCTCGTTGATATAAGTGGACCGACCCACCGCCGTCGTGAACCGCTCGTCCTCGATCCACTCCGGATGCCCGAGAGCCCTGCACATGCTCTGCCACTCACCATTGCTGTTCGTAGCGACAGTGATGTAGCCGTCCCCCGTCTGATAGATCAGATCGATGAAACTACCACCCTTCGACAACGGCACCGGCTGATCCGGGAACGTGTACGCACCCATATCCGACGCCCACAGGAACGAGAGCACCGCCTCGAGCATCGAAAGCCGAACATGCTGCCCCTCCCCGGTACGCTCACGGGCGAACAACGCCGCCGTAATCGCCTGCGCCGCAAAGACCGCGCTCAACTTGTCCGGAAGAATCGTGCGAATCAGACGGGGCCGCTCCTCATCGGACCCGGCCTGGACGGTCGTCAGACCGGTCAACGCCTGGATCAGCGAATCGTAGACCCGCTGCCCCGACGCCGGACCACGCTCACCGAACCCGCTCATCGACAGATACACCAGGTTGGGATTGACGGCCGACAAGTCGTCGTACCCGATACCGAGACGCTCGACGACACCCGGCCGGAAGTTCTGCACCACGACATCAGCAGTTGAGACCAACTTCTTCAGTACCGCAACACCTTCCGGCGTCTTCAAGTCAACCGTCAGCGACCGCTTCGACCTGTTGACATTGACGAACATCGCCGACATGTCACCGGACCGATTCGGCAGTGAACGAACATGGTCCCCCTTGCCGGGAACCTCCACCTTGATGACATCCGCACCCTGGTCACCGAGGATGCCCGTGGCCCAAGGCCCCGACATCATCGAACACAGGTCAACGATCTTGATTCCGCTCATCGGGCCGCTCATGGATAACGCCTTTCCTCTTGCTGAAGATCGCATGGATCGTGTCGTCAGACACATACGAGGTCTTGCTGTGACCTGCTCCGCTCCATAGTATGAAGAAATCTCTTGCTCGTCAATTGTTTGATCGTGAAATATTTATTCAGTTGAGTATCCACAACGAAGCAGTCCAGAAATATTCCACGACGATTGATGCACTTGAGGACAAATCTTCAAGCACAGCAGCACAATTCGCCTCGAACTGCCGTCCGGACCTCCGACAACAACCCCTATGCCGAACAGCCGTCGCCCCAAGAACGAGCATGGAGGGTAGCTCGAACTTCCCGGCCCACCGCGACCAATAGGGTTCGGTACGCGTAAGTGACGGCACTGACGATCAGTTTCAGGACCACATGACAATCTGATCCGGATCCGCCTACCAATCAGCCAAGGCGTGTGCAGCGCACTCGGCCTACGTACCACTACGGGCAGTACGGTCTACCAGGCATTGCGGGCCAGCAACAGCGATATCGGATTCTGTTGCCTGGAAATGGGTTTCAACCACATACCGGCGCTCAGGCATGCCTATGTACTACTGTGACGATCGTGTATGTCTGTCCGATCGGTACCCGCGATACGCCAGAACAGGACAACTCGAGGGGCGACCCGTTGCGGCAATTGCTTGGTGCGTCAGCCATTCATCCGCCTCACCTAAACCAGTCACAGATCTATCAGCTGACCTGCATCAACCTGACACTCAACGATCGCACGTCTGGTCGTATGCCCTCGCTGAACATGACGAGCTGGCACTCGTGAACAATGGCGTTCTGATTGCACCGGCACGCCGATCGATATCTACCGTCGCCACAACTCGTCGTGGATCGCTGCCGAACTAGCAGCCGAATTCATTACGGCCGCAATCACCCGAACGGCACTGTCCAGCACACCGTCCACGCGGACCTCTGCACCTCGATGGCTTCCGGATTGAACGATGTCTACGCCGCGAACCCGGTCCGGCTTTAACGCCGGACGAATCCGCCCGCGATGCCGACCGTTTGCTTCATCAAGAACCAATCGCTGAGTCGCAGATCAACTGATCGCTAGCGTCTCGCTTAACTTGACAAACATCGCAGGACACGATGCCACGGAACAAATACTTCGACTCGCGTATCGACAATCGAGCTCTGGCTGCGTTCGACGCGCGCCCGCGCACAGTCAAGCACCGTCGACTCCGACAGTTTTCCGGCCACATGTTCATTGACCCCAGCCGGAGCGCAGCAGGCGCTCAACGCTATACATGTGATATGCGGTCCAATCTGCGACTCAGTTGGCCGCAGAGCCCTCATCTGGGTTCTCGAATTGGGTCAGGAGCAACTTGAGAAGTCGTCGAAGTTCCGCCTGGTCGTCTGCACCGAGACGCGCCAAAAGCTGTGAATCGTGGTCCATGACATCAGCGGCAACCTCATCAACGAGTTGAACGCCCTTTTTCGTCAGTTGCACATCGACCCGACGGCGATCTTTTGGGTGAAAACTCCGCTTCAGCAGTCCGCTACGCTCAAGCTTGTCCAAGCGATTCGAGATCCCCCCAGGAGTGATCAGCGCCCCTTCAGAAAGTCGCCCGGCCGTCATCCGATACGGCTTACCCGAACGCCGCAACATTGCCAGCACATCGAGCGTGACGCGGTCCGTTCCGAGTTCCGTTAACCGCTCGATCCGTTCACGCTCCAAATACCTTGCAATGCGCCAAATTCTGGTCACGATGCCCACGGAACTAACATCGATGTCTGGCCGTTCGCGCGCCCACGCCTGCTCGATACGATCGACCCCGTCGTCAACCGCATCACAATCCGTGATAGAAACCTCAGCAGTCATGTAACCCTCGAATCCGCATAGACGCAGTATACGACGGATAAGAAGTTCACGTCTAAATTATGTGGAACGCTAATTTGCCTGACGTAAACTTTTGCTGGCCAACCGCACTTCCCTACGAAAACGACGTGGCTATGGGCATGGATCAAGGTTTGCCGAATCATGACCGTAGCCTCAGTCCCCTCCACGCTCCCGTGAAGGGGTGGCTGCGTCAGCCACTGATCGTGACCGCGGCCGAACCGAACAGCTCTTTCGACGTCGAGCGCGTAGCCGTCCGGCTCGCATCCACGATACGAGTGATTCTCGAACCACAGCACGACATTGACAGTAGCCAGCCGTGCTGCCAGGACCCTATCTTCGGCGAGAAGGGCATGCCAACAGCGGTGTCCAGGAGTTACGTACGCGCTCCCGGAATAGCCGTCGGTCGCTGGGATTCTGCCGAATTCACGTACGGGCGCCATCAGTGTCAGTGGCCAGATTCGGATCGCACGCCGACTGTCCGACGCCATGGACCCACTTCACCGAAGCGGAGTGGACAACCGCGGCTCGGTCTGTTCGGCGGCCAGGACCGCCGATAAGAACGGCTCGTCGATCGTAGGCCACTCACTGGGCCATCGGTTGTGCAACAACCGTTCTCGAAGCGAAGCCACCAGCTTTGTCAGCGCGGGTCCCTCGTCACATAGCAGGCGGATCAAGCCGAGCTGCGCGCATCTCGCTGCGAGCGGGACCAACGCCGCCTCCGCTTCCTCTTCGCCATGCGCCGCGCACAGCGCGGCCACCTCGAGCAGACCCGCGCGAAGGGCTGCGCGGGGACGGTGTTGCGCTCGCATCCTGGCTACCAACGCGGACGCGAGTTCGAGTGCCTCGACCGCGTCGTGCGATGTCTTCTCGGCGAGCAATATTCGGATGGCTGCATCTTCGTAGAGTTCGGTGGTCATCTCCAAGATGCCGTTGAGCGGGGATGAGCCTGTCTCCGTGGTTGCTTCTCGTTGGACGGGCGACCGAATATTGGCCTTCATATTCCACCGTGTGCGCTCGTTCTCGATGCGCGCAGTGAGTCGTGGCAGTTTCAATGCCGCTGCGATCTCGGCCCCCTCGTCCAGTCGGTTGCGTGCTGCCACGAGGTCTCCTCGAATGGCCTTGATCCTCGCCCCGGTCCCGTATGTGACGAGCATGAAATCGACCACTCCGCCCTCGGATCCGAGTTGGTGGCTCTCATCGAGCAACCGCTCGGCCTCGTCTACGTATCCCTTCTCGTAGAGCATGCAACCGAGCATCGCGCTTGCGAGCTGTGTCGAGTATGACCGCGAGCCGCCTGAGCGCCCGGCCGGTTCGTACGCACGGCGGAAGTGTCGTTCTGCCTCCTCGACGCGGAGCATCTCGAAGGCTGCGAGTCCGGAAAAACAGTATCCGTACACGGCACTCAACGGGCCGGTGGTGCGCGCGTGGTACGGCTCGGCCCACTTCTGCCACCGCTGGGCCGCGTCGAACTCAAATCGGTGAATTGCCTCATAAGAGGCCACATTCGCGGCAGCCGCCAGCGCAAACGGGCGCAAGGTCCTCTCGCGGGCGACACAGTCCGACACCAAATCGAGTAGTCCGTCGATGTGGTCGCCAAGCAGATTCGCAATTCCTTTCACCAGCGCCGCCTCGACCCGAAGATCCGCGGTCGCCCCGGTTCGGGTTGCGGAACAGCCTCGCCCACCGGATCGCATGCCAAACAGATACGGGTGAACGCATAGTTACACTCAGGAAGCATGGATGAAGCACGTTTACGGACTGAACCGGGTCAACCGCTGTATGGAGCAGACGATCTGATAGGTCTCGACGCTGACTGGGTCGAATCAGTTCGCGGGGACTTCCTCTGCCCAACACCATCATGCGACGAGGCGCGGGCCATACCGGTTCTCAAACGGACACCACCGAACCGCTACAAACCACATTTCCGTTTCCATACAGCCGCTGTGCACCTCGACGACTGTCCCCATAACAAGACAGTGACTTCGTCCACCGCTGACGGCGGTGTGCCAACTAACCCCAACACAGGCCAATCCACCTACCCCAGCCGACTCCTACGCCGCGCTCCTCGGATCATATCCCCAGCAGAGGGCGAAGACAGCCAACCCGCAACAGAAACAACCGCTCCGCGCCGCACTCGGGGCCCTGGATCAACCCACGTCGACCACGACAACCGTCAAGGGGTCTACACCATCCGTCGACTCTGCCAGACGTACATCAATTACCCTCAAAACCGCGCCGACATGATCATCGACGTTCCCGAAATCACCGACACAAATTCCTACCAATACGCCTTCAAGAAACTGAAAATGCTGGGCAATACCGCAATCACCCGCGAACCACGACAGAGAATCTTCCTTGCTCCACTACGGATCTTCAACCACACCGAAGAGAGTCCCGGCGCTGTCACCGTTCACCTTCACGCAGGTACCGACGATAAAAAGTATCGCGTCATCATCAACCTCGAAGATTCAACTAAAGGCGAAATCCGCTCCCTAAGAACCGCTCTCGACAACGCCCGAGGCGAAGCCGAAGACAACTATCGCGCAAACGTCAAAGAAACCACCTGGGTTTTCTTCATCGGCAACCAAGACCCCGAGGAACTCGCGGCCTTCCATGTCACTGACACAACACGAATCTGCTTCATCACCGGAACAATCATCTACCCCAAGCGAACCCGTTGAACTGTCACCCGAGAGTGCAAACATTTGAAGGCTGTCTGCGCGGTCGTGAAGTGCCCACGAGCCCCGCACCGTATCTTACGAATACGCATGGGTGACGCGCTTCGCCTACTGCTCGTTACGCGCGAGCCACATCCGACCGACACACAACAGATGTTGCAGGTCAGGACCGTGGATGGTGCTTCGGTCTGGTCAGTGTGGCGACCTGACGCTCGTCGCGGTACCAAGCCTAGGTGAGCGGTCAGACAGTGTTGTACCGGCGGTTTCCTCATCGTCGAGGTCGACGACTATTTGTTCCCCTAGTGCCCATATGGGACATAGGGGCTATGCCGGTGCGTAGTTGATGGCGTCGGCGGTGCCCCAGAGCCGCAGGTCTAGGCCGGTTTTTCCGTCGCCGGTCATCGCACGGATTTTTACGCACCCGAGCCACTGACCGTCAGACCCGTTAACTGCACTAGACGGCCCTACGCGACTCCCTGCGCTCACGAACATGCCTGTATCCGTTGTCCGATGCTCCATGTTGACCCGAAAATGCTCCCACGGTTGATCGACATCGAAACCGACCTGATCATTTCGGCGCGAACGCGCCGAAACCGAAGGCTGGCAAGGAGAAATCGAAGGCATCGACCTCACACTCAAGTTCCTCCGCGGCAAGCGCGATGAAGTGCGCCGACGCCTCGGTCGCATGGCAAAGCTCGGGATCCCTGTATTGAGAGGCCCACGCCCTACGCTCACATCAACAACCAAATCAACCGAACGACGGAGCACCTCAAGCCATGGCGACATTTCGACTGATACTCGCTCTCGCGTCACTAATCTGCATCGCGTGGGGCATTGCCGTATTGCTCGCGATCGCACAGCCAGTGGGGTGGGTATTGATCGCTATCGGCCTCATCACCGGTGCAATCAACGTCGCATGTAAGGGCCGGGACTAGTTGCCCTGTCAACTAAATGGTCAAACATACTGACTCGGCGCGTCCCCCGGAGCTTCTACAGCAGTGTCGATCATGCTCGAACTCCTGGACCGGTGTTTCCCTGACCGTCGCGAGCAGTGGGCGCCCAAGCTGCTGGAAATGATCCCCACCATGGGGACCACCCTTTTCGATGACCCGAAACTCGCCCAACTAACGATGGCGAAGACTGCCCTCTGCGCCTGACAGCGCCGACTTTTCCGACAGTGTAGGTGCGGCGGAGGACGGAACTGTGAACGACGCGCCGTCAATGTTTTGATGCTGTGACCGGGGTCGGCGAGGCATCGATTCGGCCTTGTATCAGACAAGAAGGCTTGCTTAGTGCAGAGAAATCAAGCGGGCCCAGGCATGAAGTTTTTCCGGGCATGGTTGCTTCCAGCCGCAGACCGCCGGCAAGTACGCGAAGCGGAAGCCGATCGGGGCGCTGTGCATTCTTCGCCAACGGAAGGGCGCGGTTCATATCGAAGATCACGGGGTCTGGGCTCTGCGAGTTGGTGCAGGATCGGCGTCAGCGGCCAGGGCTCTCGCCAGCCGGTGAAGTCGGGTGCGGTCATAACGCCCTCGGCATCACCTGCGGGGAGGGCCGTCCGGGGTCGTGTGGGGTCCAACCCACCACACCATCAGTGGGGCTCAGATCCAACCTGGTGGCCTGGGGTCGCATGCCGCGTCCGCTGACCTCGACATCCACGCACACCCCTGTAATGCGACCATGCCCCTGACCAATACCTGTGTATCCGACGACACGGGATTGGAGCCGTATATCGGCACCGCCCACCGCCCCTCCGTTACGACGAGGCAGGCACCTTTGGTGCGCGCGCGGGCGATGACTGCACGTGCCCTGGTCGGCGGGACATCCGCTCCGGCAAGCCCGAGAACGACGAGATCCAATTCGTCGAGGAGGATTGCGGCCGCGTCAATTGCCGTCTCGCTCGGGGAGGAAATCAGTGCACATTTTCCCAAGTCAGCCCCCCATTTCGGTGGCGGCCAGTAGCCCCAGTTTCGGGAGTCCGATAATCGCGGCATGCTTACCGCTGCCGGTCACCGAAGCGAGCAAGCTGAGTAGCACCGATGATGCTCCGTACACAGAGACGACGGAACCGCGGGCGAGGCCACCTCTCGGGAGCAGTCTGCCGATCTCCGGGTGAACCTCGAGGACGCTCGACGGACGATTCGTGGGCTGCTTCCTGACGGATCTCGAATCGCGCTTCGGCCTGCACGGCGGCCCCGTCGGTACGTGCGGGAATCGAGGCCATGCGGCGACGTAGCGCCTCGATACGGTCGCGGCTCGACAGCTCCGCGAGTGTGAGCGGGTCGACGGTCACGTGTGGGGACCTCCTCCGTTATGGCCCTGATCCCCCACTCTAATCGAACATATTTTCGTTATCGAGGTGGGGCAGGGCGCACGGAACACGGCTACACCCGGCAAGCCCTGGCCAGAGCCCGCCGGAAGCAATACCGTGTGAGGTGCAGAGCGGCGAGTATCGAAGGGGTACCTCTGCCCGCGACGCACAGATGGCCCGCCTACCGGCTGTGTACTCGCCGGGGGTGGGCCATGTGCCGTATCGCGGGAGAACATCCTCTAAACGATGAGCGCTAACGCGTTGCCCGTCAGCTCTTTTCGACTAACAAGGTCGAGTATCACGGTGCGGGTTTCACGCTATCGAGATACGCGGTGACAGCCTCGTCGACGCGCGCAGGGAGGTCGATGTCTTCGCGGAGGACCGCGACGGCGTCGACGGCGCCGACGAACCCAGCGCAAAGGTTCCAGGCGAGGCGATGACCGCGGGCGTCGTCACCGACTACTGCGGCTTTGATCCCCTGATCAACCAGCTCACTGGTGAGATCGACCCATTCCCGATATGCCTGGTGCCCGCCGTCGACAGCGGATTCGAGGGTCGGTTTCATTCCGGCGCGCAGGTGCACATCACTTCTCGACCTTGCGGGCGAGGCCGAGAAATACCTCGCGAAGTTGCCTGGTAGCAGGTTCACCGGTCGCGGCAGCATCGGAAACTGCACGCAACGGCGAGTGACCAACGGTCAACGAGCTGCTGCGGAATGGACTGCTTGGACGGGAAGTGGTGGAACAGACCGCCTTTGGTGAGGCCGCCTGAGACGATCACGTCGTTGATGCTCGCGGCACTGTATCCGCTGGCGCCGAAGACCCTGGCCGCCCCGGCAAGAATGGTCGCGCGGGTGGCAACGGCCCTGCGCTATAGGCGTGGTTTCTTAGGTTTCGGGCGTGGAGCCGGCAAGCACGTCGATAGAATTGCTCATAGCTTCAGTCCATTCTGTGGCTTTCAGCCCTGACGGTGTTCGCCCACCGTCAGGGCATTTTCGTGGAAGTAGAGGCAACGAGTCGACACTCGTTGCGGCACCGCGGTCAGGGCACATTCACCGCGCAGTCAGGGGCATCAATCGCTGCTTTCGTCTACCGAACTACTTCGAGCGGCAGGCTCGATCCCCGCTTCCTCGCATAGGCGCCGAAGCATCTCGGCATCGCCGCGAAGACCAGCCGCGGTAGGAATCGCAGGCGGCGGCCCGTAATTCCCTCGAAAGCAGGTACGGAACGACTGAACGCCGAACTGCTTCTTGACCTCTGCCAGCTCCCCGGCCGCATCGAAGAAAGTCCTCGAGCTCTTCAGGGGTGAGTACGCTCAACGCGTCCGTGATCATCTGCACCCGCTGCTGAGCGCGCACTTCCGCAGATGGGGAACGGCGCGGCTCTGGCGTCGATGTCGATTGCGGCGCCGTTGAATCGGACTTCGTTCGTCGGCGCAGTTGCTTGAATGTCTTCACAGCTAAGCGTTTTCCTATCTGACCTGCCGTCGAGTAAGTATGGATCGTTTGTGCGTTATTTCACTTGTTGACGAGTTTGGCTACCTTAAATATCCTTCGCGCGTTGCAGGTGTGCCCGTGCGTTAACGCACCGTTCGAATCAGCTTCTTGTTCACGAACTCATCAATGCCGAGACGTCCCAACTCGCGACCGAAGCCCGAGCGCTTCACGCCGCCGAAGGGAAGCTCGACGCCTTCCATCCCGACGCCGTTGATGAATACCATGCCTGCATCGATTCGGTCTGCTACGCGCTGGGCTTGCTCTGGGTCGTCTGTGAATACATAGGCGCCCAGGCCGTATGGAGTGTCGTTGGCGAGCCGCACGGCTTCTGCCTCGTCTCGGGCTCGGAAAACCATCGCGACAGGCCCAAAGAGCTCTTCGGAGTAGACGGCATTGTCTCGGGTGACCTCGGTCAACACAGCGGAAGGAAACTGCGCCCCGCTGCGCCCTCTAGAGGCTGCAAGTCGAGCACCAGAGCTGACAGCATTCGCAACCTGCAATTCAAGTTTCTCGGCTGCCGCAACGGAGGACAACGGAGCGGGCGTAATAGCGATTAGACGCTCTGTGAAAAGTGCTAGGAAGCGGTCGTATAGGTTCTCATGCACGATCATTCGTTTCGCTGCGTTGCACGCTTGGCCCGAGTTCTCCATCCGTGCTGTGACGGCGGCGTCGACGGTGGCTTCCAGATCAGATGCACCGAGCACGATGAAAGGGTCGGACCCGCCGAGTTCGAGGACGACCTTCTTCAGGTGCCTTCCGGCGATCTCGGCGACTGCGGAGCCCGCCCTCTCGGAGCCGGTTAGTGACACGCCCGTGACTCGAGGATCGGCGATGACTGACTCGATCTGCACATTGCTGGCGAATAGGTTTACGTAGGCGCCGGCTGGAAGCCCGGCATCAACGAAGATCGCTTGAAGTGCCTCTGCCGACTGAGGGCATTGAAGTGCATGCTTGAGTAAAACTGCGTTCCCAGCAGCAAGGTTGGGACCGGCGAACCGTGCCACTTGGTACACGGGGTAGTTCCACGGCATGATGCCCAACAGGACGCCCATCGGGTGCTTGCGGATGATCGCGTTGCCCTCGCCGCGCAGGATCGGTACCGGCTCGTCGGCCAAGAAGTCAGCGGCGTTGTCTGCGTAGTAGGCGTAGATGTCCACGCTGAAATCGACCTCAGAAAGGGCCTCGTCGAATGCCTTGCCCATCTCTCGGCTCATCGTCGCGGCAAGCTGATCGCGACGTTCTTGGTGTAGTCGCGCAACGTCTCGAAGGATGAGTGCCCTATCAGCGACATTGAACGTGCGCCATGTTTCGTACGCAGCATGCGCTGCAGCAATGGCGTCGAGTACCTGCTCGTCGGAATCTTCGGGAAACTCTGCCACGACCGTCCCGCTCCAAGGGTCGGTCACCGTGAAGATGGTCATCGGTTCTCCATTTCTTGGCGAAGTCATCAGCGTCATAGCCGTCTAGGGTCGATAGATCGGCCTGAATGCACGCTGTGGTAAATCACCGTTGGTCGATCAGCTAGGAGAGCCTCACGCGCCAAAGCTCCGATGTCCGTCACGTGCTTCGCTTCCACGCCGAAAGCGCCGATTGCGCGAGCGAGTCCGACCATGTCCGGGCGGTAGAGGTCCACCGCTTGTGGTTCGATTCCTCGTTCGAGCATCTGCTCACGTATTTCGGCGTAGCCGCCGTTATCGACGATCACAACCGGCAGAGGCAGCTGAAGTTCGGTGGCGGTGATCAGTTCCTGGATCGAGAACATGGCCGCACCGTCGCCAACCAGGACGATCACCGGTCGTCCTGGGTCAGCAATCTTTGCGCCGATAGCAGCGGGGAGACCGTAGCCGAGGGTTGCGTACCCGGTCGGGTAGAGGAGCCGGTTGTCTGGATTGAACGGCCAGAAATGCACGGTCCCGTAGTAGGTGACTTGCGAACTATCACCTGCGATGACGGTGCCGGGTGGCATAGCGTCGCAGAGCACCTGCTGGATGAGCGCCCAAGGGCCTGCGTCCCGCAATGCGTCGATAGTTATCAGTTGACGGTCGGCGTCGGTAGTTGATGTCCACTCGACTTTCCGTTCCTCGAGCGACTGAGCAATGTCATGGAGAACGGAGTTGGCATCTCCCTGAACGGCAATGTCGGCATCGACGTTCTTGTGCAGCTGCGCGCGATCGATATCGATACGGATGATCTTCCTATCGTCCCCTCCTGGCGCGATGGTGCCGCCCCAGAGGTCAGAGTCACCCAGTTCACTACCGACGATGATAAGGACATCTGCTTCATTCGCGAGGGAGTGAGCGGCACTAAGGCGGATTGATGCTCCCAATGCGGAAGCATGACCTTCATCAAGCACGCCCTTTCCGTTCACCGTCGTCAGTACTCGGAGACCTCGGTTCGCGAGGGCAAGGATTGGGCCGCTGGCGCGCCGGGCTCCGCCGCCAGCGATGAGGAGTGGACGAGTAGCGCCCTCCAGGGCATCCACAATTCCGGTGATCGGTGACGACGGCGCACGAACTGGATGCTCTTGGACCTCCACGGTGGTGCGCGTCCATGACCCTTCCAATACGTCGACTGGGATCTCGATGTGGACTGGGCGGGGGCGCCCGGTCGCGAAACTGGCGAAAGCAGACGCTATGGCCACCGGGATTTCTTCGGCGGATTCGACTCGAATGCTGGTCTCGCAAACCGAAGCGAGCGCTGCCTGCTGGTTCTTGAGCTCGTGGAGCCAGCCGATATCCCTGCCCACTGTTCCTCGCAGGGGGCCCGGCGAGATCGCCAGTACTGGAATGGAGTCTGCGTATGCGGTTGCCAATGCTGTAATCGCATTAGTGATCCCCGGACCCGAGGTCGTGATCACCACGCCAGGCGAGCCGCTCACCCGAGCAAACCCGTCTGCTGCATAGCCGGCACCCTGTTCATGGCGGGTGACCACGTGCCTGATGCCCGACGCCGGGAGGTAACGGTAAATCTCAAGGTTGTGTGTGCCGGGAATGCCGAACACATCGGTCACGCCGTGTGCTGCAAGGGCGTCGACCACCGCCGCGCCGCCAGAGACTTGCTCCTTCATCGAGCGTCGGCCCCTTCGTTTTGGGAACGCGTAACCATCGAGGCCCGCAAGTGTGCGGGACCGAAGCGGACGCAGGGTCGATAGCGCACTCCTGAGTCGTACGGCATACCAACGATTGCGAAGTCGACCTTATGTTCCTCGTCTGACCGTGGCAGGCGCGCAACGGTTGATGGCTCGCAGAAATGAGGCACTACGGTCGCATCGAGTGGACCGTGGTTGAGCTGTGACATGGTCCGAACACCTCCAAATTCGGTAGGGATGGTGAGAGCGCTGTATTTCCCTGTCCGGGACGTCTGTTGAGCCGTGACGGTCGGAACGGGTGAGGAAGGCGTCCAGTACAGCAGTCCCGTACTGGACGTCGAAAAGTTGATTGAGCTAGAAGGGAGTACTGTTTCCAACTCCGGTTGCTGGTCGCTTTTCCAACACTCCCCGTTTCCATACGTGAGAAATGAGGGAGGGGTCCTCCAGAACCGATAGATCGACGATTGGTTCCCCCTGGACGGCTATGAGGTCTGCCTCGTACCCCACAGCCACCTGCCCAGAGCGCGGAGCCCTCGGCCCGAGGGTGCGTGGGCCATTCACCGTAGCTGTATCGATCACATACTGATTTCTCATGCCAGCCCGTGCTAGGCAACCCAGCTCACGTGCATTGCGCCCCAGTTCGGCCGCCTGCCCTGGGCGCGAGCTGTAGGAATCGGAGCCGAGCGCGATCGGAATCCGTCGTTCGATGGCGTACTCGAGCGACGACTGATGGCGGGGTGCGATTCGTCGCTCTTTCTCGAGTACGAAGTCGGGCACACCGGACTCGGCCCCCAGAGCCAGTTCGTCCTCGATGATCAGCCTAGTGGGGACAAGTACCGCGCCGGCAGACAACATCTTGTCAGCGACCTCCTCGTCTATGTCACCCCCGTGTTCGATGGTCGTCACACCGGCGTCGAGGGCCGCCAATGTGCCTTTCTTCCCCAGACAGTGGGCGGCCACTGCGAGGCCCAGTCTGTTCGCCTCACCCACGATCGCTCGGATCTCGTCATCGCTGAAGTTCTGAGCCTCTGGATCGTCGCGCTCAGACCCGACTCCACCGCTGGTCGCGATCTTGATGACCTGCGCTCCGGCGCGGACCTGCAGGCGAACCGCACGGAGGCACTCGGGGACCCCGTCGCATTGGTGATAAAAAAACCCAGGGCCGGAGAGCGCCGCGACGAAGTCCACCGGGTACCTATGAATGTCAGCATGTCCTCCCGTGGGGCTTATCATGGCCCCCGCTGCATGGACTTTCGGTCCACGCACGCTACCTTCATCGATGGCCTGCCCCGCGATCACACCGAGTCCGCCCATTTCACGGACACTTGTAAATCCGGCATCCAGCAGTCTGCCTACATCCGCGACGATCCTCATCGCCGAGAGTGCCAGTGGGGTGCATAAAATCTCGTCGAATGCGCCGTGTTGGAGCCCGAGTAGGTGGACGTGCGCATCCCAGAGGCCGGGCATCAGCGTGGGCACGTGCACCGAGCCCTCTTCGCGGTAGCCCTTCGGCAGACTGCTCTCCGGCCCGACCCAGAGGATCGTGCCTCCTCCGAGAACCACCGCCGCGGTCTCAAGAACTTCGCCGTGGGGCAGGTAGACCCGGTCGGCAAGGATGACAGTGTGTTCAGTGGTGGTACTCAATACGAACTCTTGAGGAACTCAAGTACACGAGGATGCTGAGGATTGTCCAGGACCTCGTCCGGCGTACCGCTCTCGACAACTCGTCCCTGGTCCATGAAGACCACGGTGTCCGCGACGTCGCGTGCGAACCCCATCTCATGAGTGACGACGACCATCGTCATGCCCTGGGCAGCGAGTTCCCTCATAACTGCCAGAACCTCACCTACGAGTTCCGGGTCGAGGGAGGAAGTTGGCTCGTCAAACAGCATGATTCTCGGCTTCATCGCAAGCGCGCGCGCGATCGCCACCCGTTGTTGCTGCCCACCCGACAAGTGGCGTGGGTACGAATTCAGGCGCTCCCCCAGGCCAACTCGTTCCAAAAGGTCAGTCGCTTCGGAGATCGCTTCAGACCGCTTGAGACCACGAACCTGAATAGGCGCCTCGATCACATTCTCCAAGGCGGTCATATGAGAGAATAAGTTGAACCTCTGGAACACCATCCCGATGTCTGCCCGATTGGCCGCGTTCTGCTTCTCTTTCAGACGCCAGATCGTTCCATCTCTGTGCTCGTATCCGACCAGGCGGTCGAAGACCTTGAGTTCTCCCCCACTGTAATCTTCCAGATGGTTGATACATCGGATGAAAGTGGACTTGCCAGATCCGGAAGGGCCGATGATGCACACGACCTTTCCTTCATGCACGTCGAGGTCGATTCCACACAGGGCCTCAAAGTCTCCGTAGTACTTTCGCAGCCCGCGCACGCTCACGACGGGGCCAGCAGTCAAGGGTTGTGTTGTCACGGCTTCGCCCTCCTTGTCTTCAAGTGGCTCATCGAGATTGCAGGGGTTTTCCGCATCTTTAAGCGGTTCATTGAGATGGCGCGGGTTTTCCGCGTTTTCGTGGCCTTGCCGCTGATGCGTCGCTCCAAGAGTCCCTGCAGGTACGTCAAGATGGTCGTCATGATGAAGTACCAGATGCTGGCAACGATCAGCAGCGGAATGACCTGGTAAGTCCGCGTGTAAATCGTCTGGACCGAGTAGAGCAGTTCGGAGGTGCCAATCACGCTGACGATCGATGTCATCTTGAGCATTCCGATGACCTGATTTCCAGTTGGGGGGATGATCACTCGAAGTGCTTGTGGTAGCACGATGCGCATGAAGGTCTTCCGTCCGCTCATGCCCAGTGCCGTCGCAGCCTCTGGCTGGCCTTCATCGACCGACTCGATACCCCCGCGAACGATCTCCGACATGTATGCCGCCTCGTTCAGGCCAAGTGCAAGCACGGCCGCCAGGATTGGAGTAATCAGTTGGTTGGTGTCCCAAGAACTCACTGACGGTCCGAATGGGATACCCAGCCTAATGACCGGGTACAGTGCGGCCAGGTTGAACCACAGGATCAACTGCACCAGGAGTGGAGTTCCGCGAAACAACGCTACGTAAGCCGTGCCGATGATGGACAGCAGTTTGTTTCGGGAGCGGCGCATCACCGCGATGACGATCCCGAGAAGGATGCCGATCGTCATGGCCAGTGCCGATAGCAGCAGAGTGAGGCCTAGCCCCGAGATCACTTTGTCAGACCAGAAGTACGTCGCGACGACGTCCCATTGGTATGCGGGGTTGGTGGCTAGGGAGACCACGACTGCTGCGGCAAGCCCGCCCATGATCGCCGCCGCGATCCACTGAAGTGGACGAGGACGGCTTCGGGCATGAAAGATGCCGACCGCGGTTTGAGCGTGTGGAAGAGTCTTCATGTACATCCGGCTAATCCTTCGTGCCGTTGATGACAATCTGGTCGACGGACATCATGTCGAGTCCCCACTTGGTCAGCAACTCCTGGTAAGTACCGTTTGCGAGCAGATCGTTGAGGGCCTCGGCGATGGCCTGGGTCAGTGGGCTGCCCTTCGGAAGCGCCAATCCCACGTAGGTCTTGTGAACCTGCTCATCGTCAGTGAGCTCGAGCTGATCGGGCTGTTGCGAGGACATGTAGGCGCCCTGAGCGGTGTTGATCAGAGAAGCGTCGGCGCGGCCACTTGCAAGCGCGACGACAGGGTCGGATGACTCCGGCAGTTCGATAATGTTGAGCGGAGCCTTGCCATCGGCGCTGCAAGCCTCATCAAGCTCGGGGACAACGACCTGAATCTGGGTGCTGGCGACCACCACTGCCACCTTCTTGCCGCAGAGGTCAGACATGGACAGGCTCGTCGGGTTACCGGCCTTGACCATGAGGCTTGTGCCAAGTTCGACGTAGTCGACGAAATCGACGATCTGCTGCCGTTCGAGGGTGTCGCCAAAGCCGGATATGGCCAGGTCGTAGCGCCCGCCCTGAATGCCGGGCAGAAGGCTCGCGAAGCCAGCGTTCTCCGTGCGCACCTCAAGGTCTAAGGCTGCTCCGATCAGATTCGCCAGGTCGATGTCGAGACCAGTCAGCGTGTCAGCGCTGTCGAAGAACTCGAACGGTGGCTGAGCAGCGTTCACGCCGTTGACGATGTAGCCGCGATCGCGGAGGGACTGTGGGAGAAGGTTGATGGCAGCCTCGTTCGGCTGTGCCGAGAGTTCGACCGTACTGTTCTTGGCGGTTTCCAGGCTCGACGAGTCCGATCCCGCGGAGGAACAGGCCGAAAGGCCAGCGAGCAGAAGTCCGGTAGTGGCAATCGCAGCGCCTTGCTTACGCCACGACGATTGGGTCATTTTCATTGAGTATCGCTTTCTTCAGTCAGTGAAAGTGTCGGTCTCGAACTAGTAACCAGGCCGTTCAATCCGCTCCGACCTGATCCGAGTCCAGGTTGGAGAAGCTTTCGTCCGTTGTATTGCGCGAGCCAGTGCTTTGTTCCTCTCGCCCGTCCGCAGGGCCCGTTCGAGGGATCACCTCTCATGCCAATGTTCTGTGCCACGTAACCGTTCTGTGCCACGTAACCGTTCTGTGCCACGTAACCACTTTCGTGTCACGCAACCATTGCGGCTATGTTTCGTGTCATGCAACAAAGATTGTCAAGATCTTGAATCGTCCCGCTTGTGTTGTCAAGGGTTGGGCAGGAGATAAGCTACGAAAATTTCGTCAGGAGGAAATTTGAGACCCTTACCCATATCGCCAGGCAATGATGTCCGTATCGGTCCGAAGCTCCGAGCCGCAAGGACTGCCCGCGGATACACGCTTGAGCAGGTAGCGGAGGCGACGGGGCTGACCAAGGGCTTTCTCAGCCGCGTCGAACGAGACGAGACATCCCCAAGCGTGACCTCCCTGAGCATGATGTGCAGGGTGATGAGCATCGACGTCGGTTCGCTGTTCTCAATGCCAGATCTCTCCCTGGTCAGAGGGGAAGAGGCGCCCGCCATCAATCTTGGAGGGACAGGTGTCCGCGACCGCCTAATGACACCGCGTGGTCAGGCGATGCTGCAACTGATCCACTCGACCATCGAACCTGGAGGCTCGGGAGGAAGCGATCTCTACACGATCAACTGTGAGGTCGAAGTATTGTACGTCCTCAAGGGGTCGGTTGAACTCTTCTTCACTAACCGCGTTCAGAACCTCAGCGCGGGCGACGCGCTCACATTCGCCGGGGGTGAACCACATACGTGGGCTAACAGCGCCAAGCGGAGCGCGGAAGTCGTCTGGGTTCTCGTTCCAGCTCCGTGGAGTGGAAGCAATTGACCGTCCGGTTCATTCGCCGGAACAACTTGCTTAGAGTTGGCGCGGTTCATACCGCCGCCCTAGTTATTCCCAGCCAAGACGTTGGTGGCGGGCATGTCGGGAGTGTGTGATTCCTGCACCGTAGGCGCACCCGCCGACGGTGTCCGATACGAGGCGCCCAATCTGCCGCTGATGCTCGTCCGAATCGGCAATTCGAGGTCATCAAATGGACAATGCTCCGTCCGGCATCGAAGGTTTTTCCTGCGCCGAAAGCCGCTCGGGCTCAACGCGTTCGGATCAGATTGTGATGGCCTTCCGGCCGGGAAATTGGGGGTCCCGGGTTGATCCGGGCGAGACGACATCGGCATCCCACGCACGAACCGTCCTGGCTTGAAAGAGATAGAACCCCTCGGTGGTGGTCTCAATCAACCGTCGTCAACAGACCTGACTTGGTTCTGGCGGCAGTTTGCGGTTGGCCCGCAGTCGCCCTTCTGTCTTGACGGCCCCTACATCCTTTCCGGGTGTGGGGGTTGTTAGTTTGCTGTTCTGACCTGGGGTGATGGCACCTCCATTCTGATGGGGTTCGGGTGGGGGTGGTTCGGCGGATTGGTGTGGGCTCTGGCGTGGAGGATGAGTGCCGGCTGCCGGTGGGGTCCTATAGGGTAGGGAAGCATGATGACGATGAACCGGCAGACGCGAGACGAGGTCGCTTCGAGCGACCCCCTCCCCAGCCTCGTTTGATACTTGGGTACCGGTTTCACAGTTCCGATCAAATCCTTTCCATCGGTGGGGCAACGCTGCCGTCGGAGAACGCTTTCCGCGTCGTCATGGCGCTCGCTGCCGGATCCGCCGTCATCGCACTCGTCCTGGCCGGTTTCCGCCCTCGGTTCAACAGCTCCAACTCCCGCAAGGAGATTGGTAGCCAGCACACCGATACGTCGCCGACCACTTCGAAGGAATCCGCCCCGACACATTGATGCCGGTGTGCAGTCGGTCTCCCCTGTCCCCCGGAGGAGTCCAACTTCGTCGGGGGACAGGCGGATTCCATCACCATCGCGGCCTCGGTTTCACTTCGCTGATCTGGATGGGTGCCGAAGTGGCCCTGGTCGGGTTGGTAGGGCTGATCGGCCCATCGCGCAACGGCCAGCCCACGCGGAAGCTTGTCAGGTAGTGCATATCGAGGGCGGCCTCATCATCGGCGCCGGCCAGCGATCCGCGATTGCGACGCTCGTCGAGCGCAAGACGCGATTGACCATCCTGGTCGCGATCCGTGGTGGACACTCCGCCCAGATCGTCGGGTACGCTCTCATCGCTCGCTTCACGCGGATGCCCATCGCGCTGCGTCGGTCGCTGACCTGGGACCAGGGTAACGAGATGTTCCAGCAACAGCGCATCGCGGCCGCCGCCGCTGACAAGCTCGCCCACCTGACCGTGTACGAGCAGGCCTGCCAGAGCAACGGAGGCGGTGCGTACCTGCGCCGCGAAGGCATGTACTCCTCACTGATCAGCGAATGTCGCAAACAACGAGACGCGGGCGTCCTCGAGGCAAGAAACCCGGCAAACTCACCGCCGAACAGGCCGAGATCGCCCGACTCACACGCGAACTCGAACAAGCGAACAAGAAGCTGGCCGCTGGCCACCACCCAAACCGCACTGGGAATCATGAGAAAAGCACACGAGCTCTTGGGGCAACTCTCCGAGAGCGCAAATGTGGACGAGCAGCGCAAGAAGCGTCGATGCATGCCCATCACGAGCTCACCGAATCCGGTGTAACCACGAGGGATGCAAGCACATTGACAGAAATTGCGCGTTGCACCGCGGCGTGGGACAAAGCCCGCCTACGGCAGCAGATCCGGTTGTCTTCACTGCCGGGCGGTCCCGGAGAACAAACTCACCGAGGCGGAACGTCGCGGCGTCCTCGGCGTATTGTGCAGCGCCCAGTTCGTCGATCGATCACCGCTCTGTCTCTTGGCCGCGCCCCATTTGCCGGTTTGCCATCGTCGCCTCCTGGCTTACGGTGGCGTGTTCCGCTGTGAGCCTCCCGCCCGCCCTGTAGTAGTCGGATGCGTTGAGTTTCAAATTCGCATTAGTACCGGTATGCGATCGGCAGTACCGAATGCTATCGGGGTGCCTGTCAGCTGGCGTTGCAGCTCGAACGGGCGCTCGGGGGAAGTCGTTCTATGTTGGTTGTGGATCTGGGGCAGTTGGTTGTGCCTCTACAAGTGCGCGCAAGGCTGGTACGAGAAGTCTTTCGATGTCGCTGTGGTCAGCTTGGGCCATGGCTGGGACTTTCAACAGATACCGAGTGATGGTGACTCCTAGTGTGCAGGCGTTGAGCAACGCTGCCCGCAGCTCGGCGTCGTTGCCGCCGATAGTGGTTGCAACGACCGATTGAACTCGCCCCGTCTCGACGAGTAGATATCGGGAGGTGGCGCGGTAATCACGCCGTGACCGCAACCTTCGCGTCGTCGACGTCTGTAGTGAGCGTGGACGGCTTGCGCAGGAAGACGAACCAGGTCACTGCGATGCAGGCGATGTAGAAGGCGAGGAACACCCAGAACGCCATCGTCGCCGACTTCGCGGGGCTGGTGTACGACGCGCGCAGCACCAGGTTGATGCCGACACCGCCCAAACCGCCTACCGCACCGGCAAATCCGATGAGAGCACCGGAAATACTGCGCGACCACGTTGCCTTCTCCGCCCGATCCATGTGGTCGAAGCTCTGCGCCTTCGCCTCGAAGATCGCGGGGATCATCTTGTAGACCGATCCGTTGCCGATGCCCGAGAGCAGGAACAGTGCGATGAATCCGAGAACGAACGTCACCATGATCCCGGCACTTGCGACGCCTGCGGTGTTGTCGTCCATCGTCCCGGCCGTCACGAGGACCGATGCCGCGAAGGCCATGCCGACAAACGTCCACATCGTGATCTTTCCGCCGCCGATCCGGTCGGCGAGTTTGCCACCGAGGGGGCGAGCGATCGAACCGAGGAGAGGACCGATGAAGGCGATCTGGGCTGCATGCAGCGCCGCCGCAGCCGGAGTGGCACCGCCGGCGAGGAAGTTGATCTGCAGAACCTGACCAAAGGCGAAGCTGAATCCGATGAACGAACCGAACGTGCCGATGTACAGGAAGCTGATCACCCAGGACTCGGAGAACTTCAGCGCCGTGGCCATCGAGCGCAGGTCAGACTTCTGGTTACCCAGGTTGTCCATGAACAGTGCAGCGCCGACGGCAGCAGCCGCGATGAACACGAGGTAGACGGCGCACACGATCCACGGCGCACGGTTACCGACGGTGGCGATCACCAACAGGCCGATCAGCTGGATCATCGGAACACCGATGTTGCCGCCGCCCGCGTTGAGACCGAGCGCCCATCCCTTGAGCCGCTGCGGGTAGAAGGCGTTGATGTTGGTCATCGACGACGCGAAGTTACCGCCGCCGATGCCTGCGGTAGCCGCCACCAACATGAACGTGGTGTACGACGCACCCGGGTTCATCATCAGGTACAGCGTGAGAAGTGTTGGTATGAAAAGGAACAGCGCACTCATGACGGTCCAGTTGCGACCGCCGAAACGCGCGGTGGCAACCGTGTACGGAATGCGGAGGATGGAACCCACCAGGGTGGGAACCGCGACGAGGAAGAACTTTCCGGCCGCGTCGATGCCGTAGATATCAGTGGGCATGAACAACACCATGACGGACCAGATCGACCAGATCGAGAAGCCGACGTGTTCGGCTACCACTGACCAGATCAGGTTTCGCTTCGCGATGTCCTTGCCGCCGGATTCCCAGGCGTCGACGTCCTCTGCATCCCAATGCTCGATGTAATGACTCACCAGGGCCTCCTGAATGTGTGGGAGACCTAAAGGTAGAAAACGGTTATTGCGCCGGTGCTGCGCGCGGTGACCGAGAAGTCAATTGATCCTCACCCGGTGACAGGACTTGATGTGAGGACTATCGGGCGTGCCAAGAGTCCTCGAGCGCGCCGAACTACAAAGAGCAGGTTGATGATTGCCGCGTGGGAAGTTCTCGCCCAGTCAATTCGGAAGGCTGGCCTTGCCCCTGTGATGGACACGCTTGATCCTGGTGTCAGACCAAGGAAAGCGAGTAGATCTAACCCGATGACCAAAAAGAAGTACACTGAAGAGTTCCGCCGCGACGCAGTCGAGTTGTATCGCGAAACCGACGGCACGACCGTGGCCGGCATCGCCGCCCAATCCGACGCGGCGCTCCATCTTGCGTCCGCGCAGCCGATCTCGGCATATCCCACACCTCCCTGACCACATGGCTGCTGGTGCGGGTATCCCGATCCGCACACACCGCACCAGCAGTGCGCCGCAGCCGACCTCGGCGAGACACCACAGCAAGAAGCCGCCCGGCTCCGCGCCGAGGTCGCACACCTACCTGCGGAGAAAACCAAGCTCGAGACCAAGCGAGGCATCCTGCCATCTGTAGCCAAATATTTCGCCGGAGATTCAAGAAACATGAATCGATCTTCGACAAAATTTCTCTGCGCGGCAATCGATTTCAACTACAACAGGCTCTTCCCTACCGCCGCGTATCAGAGCGTCACACGGAGAAGGACTGATACTTCCCACCCGAGCAAAGTAGTCAGCGCCTACACGAGGACCGTACCCTGCGCCCACACCAATAACTCAGCGACATCGCGTGCGAGTCGAGTTCCAAATCCTCGACTCGCACGGGTTTGACGAAGCGACATCACCACAGTCATCCATGCCTGCTTTCTTGCGCGCATCTATGCATGCATGGGCGCGCGCAGCCTTGTATGTCCTCGTCGGTCAGGCAGCGATCGAGGACTCGAACATCCCGGTCCACGGCTCCGGACCAGCCACCACGCCCGCTCCCCGACACTGCAGATCGCACCTCGTCAGTTCTGTATCGACGGCAGGCGAAAACTGATCAAGGTACGGCACCTTGGGTTCTAGTCAACGCCGCAACACCGATAAATTCTGTGACTCTAGTAGTGCCTGCATCATCCCGTCACCGGCGATCGAGGGAACGCGATCGTCCACCACTTGCCTGCGATGCAGTGCCATCAAACCTTCATGGCACATCGATCTCGCTGCGGCAGAGCATATCTGAACAACAGGCATGGATCCCTGCACCACGGCGACCTGAACAGAGAATTCGCCGGAATACCGTTGTCGTCATCCCCACCAATTCGTAACTTCACTACGTGAAGTCAGTGCGCCGCCTCACACCGCATCCCCCAGAAACTGATCACCCCACCCCACGGGCCTGTCAACCCTCCTTACGGGATGACAGGTGGTCCGACAAACCGCGACACTCGACTCTCCCAAGCGGACCTCCGCGCGTTGTATCGCAACACCGCCGCCGCGGTGTAATCGTCTACGCTGTACCGCTCAGCGACAGCACCCACCAACCTCGCGGCCCCGTCCGCCCCACCATCCGCCAAAAGATCCGCGAGCACCGCCTCATCCGCAGCCACCAATTCGCCATCCCTGCTGTGGTCCACCACATGACAAACGATCAAAGCCGATTGACCGTTCGCCGGCTCCACAGTCATCACCACGGCGCCCGCAAAATACCGTCAACCAACTGCAGGACAACATGATTACAGTTCTTCGCACCAAGTGCGGCGGCCACCTCTCGGCGCACATCGCACAGGCCACGCCCCGGTTGGTTGACGTGACGTTCCACCGATTGGAGGAATACCCCACCGAGAATGCTCGATGCCGCACGGCACGCACTGACTGTCGACGTCGGCAGATCGACGACCATTCTGCCCACAAGCGCTACCGAACCATTGACCACTGCTTTCACCCTTCCTCTTTCCCCGCCGTTAGCCAAGAGCGGCGGATATAGGGCGACCCATCATGAACAAAAAATTCTACAACCACTCCAGTCGCCAGCCGGGACTTGTCAGCATCGATTAACGACGTGATCTGGCACCCAAAAAACGAACCAAGCCCAAAACCCCCAATACAGAAATCTTCCCAAACACGGGACTGGACCATCATCCGGTCGAGTACTGACGATCACCCGGGGCCCTCAATGAGTCTGTCGGTGAACGGAATTGACTAGGATAGCCCGCTCGCCGGGGGAATATTGCGACCCGCGTTCGTGACCAGTTCACAGACCCGCTGGCCCGAGACGGTGCACGTGATTGTGTTGCTGGCCGTCAACGACTAAAGCTAGCTGCTCATCGACGCCCACAGTCGGGGCTATACGCGCCGTGCCCTCAGTGCGAAACTTCGTCATCGCTGCTGGCGGCTTGCCGGATTATGCGGTTAATCTACTGCGCCGTGTCCTGCGCGCGCGACAACCCGAACTGAAAAAGAGGCAACTGATTTTCCGCAAGTCCCTCTAACGGAAACTCGCATTCCGAATGGTTAATACAACTCTCAAATAACTGTTAACTGCCGAAGACTGGCATCCGACACTCAGTGCCATATATATTTCTACCGCTCTCGCGACTGCTGATCCAGTCGCATAATTGAGCCGTCCCGCCGATGTGACATCCCCCAGATCGTCGGCGGGACAACAGGAATCGGCGCACAGCTTTCCGCCTCGACTCTCGGCATCCCCGGACCATTAAACCAGTCTGATCATCAACCGGCCGGATAGTTTCGCCATTCTTCGGCAAAACCATATGACCGCGCAGCGAACTGCCGGATACTCAACCGTTCACGCGGGCCCTGACGGGGGACGCCGTCATCACCACCGGCTCCTGCGCAATCCCATCACCCAATTACAGGACAACATGATGCAGTTATTCACACCGAATGCGACGGTGTGACCTCTCGGCGCACATCGCGCAGACCACGCCCCGGTTGGTTAACGTGACATTCCGACCCACCAGCCGACGGAATTCGACCTCCGCGAAGAATCGCATTTCGCCTTCGGCCACACCCCACACCCCTGCCCGCCCGACTGGTCCATCTCGGCCACAGCCGCCCGGACGGCAACTTCGAGCGCCTCGAGCACGACGGACGCCGCAGGGCAGCCCATCTTCGTTTCGCGCGACATGATCTCATTACCTTCGTCTCGAGCGCCGGAGCGCAAAGCCGACTGCCGATCAACAATCGGGAAAGTCGTCAACCCACATAACAGCGGCCCGATCAGGGCGCTGTTCGCCCGGCACGTCTATACCAACAACGACATGCATCATGTACACCCGGATGGACCGATCGAGGATCACAACGCCATCAACGAACAGAAAAATCTACTTAACGAAAAAGCTAGCACTCAATACACTAGTCCAGTACGACGCGTACAGCCCCGATTGCGCGCCCTGGGACCATAAGTGAGGCCGAACAACGCCTGTCGATGCGCACGGCGCGCGTATGGAACAACCAACGTTGGGTGTTATTTCCAGTCGATGTGGACGGACTCGATCGAGTCGAAGTGGAAGCCGAAATCGTTGCTGTACCGATCGAATCCCTTGTTTTCGGGATAGTCCAGCGTGGCATGCCGCTCGAGCAATGCCACCACGCGTGCGTTGTCGTCGTTGGCGAGGGCAGAGGCGAGTTCGCGCGATTCCTCTGCCGTGAACGGTACATCCGAGTTCGCGAAATCCAGTGTGCGAACTCGGTAGTCGTACCCTTCTTCCGATCCGTTGCGCACCGAGACGCCGCCCTTGACTCGGATGGTCGCTTTCTTGGGGGTACCGTCCGGGCGCAGAACGCCGGCACGCGTCATGATGTCGTCTGCTTTGACCTTCTTGAGTTTCTTCTTCGCATCCGCGCGCAGCTCGTTCGTCGCTCCTGACCTGTACCGAGAAACAGCGGACGGGGAGCGGCCGATCTTCTTCGCTACTGCGCCGATACCGCCGAGGCGCTCGATCGCTGCGCGGCGTTGTGCCCGCTCGGCGACATCTGAGTGCGGGATGCGGCCTTGTTGTGCCCACCGGCGCAGGGTGCGATCCGACGGTGGTGTGCGGCCGGCGTCGATCGCGGCTTGACGTAGTCCGTCGTTGCCGATCTGTGTGCGGATCTGCCTGACGGACACTTTGCTCGTCAGCCCGGCCAGTCCCCCGGTCTTGACGGTTTTGGACTTCTCGACTCCGCTGGTCGCGGCGTTGGCGACGGACACTTTCAGCCCGTCGAGTCCCACTGCCTGTTGTACGGGCTTCTTCGATCGGGGTTTCGGGAGATGCAGGGCCATCGCTACTGCCCTTCGTCTGGTGTGAATGCGTCTTTGATGACGAGATTCATCTCGTGTGTGTCGTCCGCCTTGTTGAACGCGTCGATCAGCGTCTCGCTGAGGGTAGTACGTTTCTCCACGGACATTTTGCCCAGCGCATCACTGTCGTCGGCGATGTCCTCTCCCTCGCCGAGCAGGTAGACCCAGGAGTCGGTCACCGTTCGCACCGGCCACCGCCCACTCTCGCGTGCAATACGCATCGCGACCCGGCGGCCACGCCACCGGCAATGCGCAATGATCGACGCACGCCAGAGCGGCTGGTGGTGATGCTGCATCTGCTTGGCAGTCCACATGTCCGGGTTCACCATTCGCCCGATGTAGCCCTTGTAGCAGGCACCGAGGAACCGTTTCATGGCGATGTCGCCGGTGTCGACGGCGACTTTGCGGCCCTCACGAAGGATCTTCGCCCACTTGTCGAGAGCGCGGCCCTGCTCCGGGTAGACCCACGCTTCGGTGATGTCGAGATCGTCGAGTTCGGCGCCGATACCTCCGTCAGCGACGGGGGCTTGCAACCCGTCGAGGCTGACGGACGTCACCCACGTCTGCACCGGTTGATCGGCGAGCATATGCGGGTGTGGGAGGGGAAGTTTCGCGGGCAACGCGAGCGAGTTGCCGGCGGGCAGCGTGATGCGCCACAACCCGAACGGTGCACCTTTGGCACCCGATGCTGCTGCGCTGATGGCGTTCTCGCCGATCAGGTGACGGGGCTTTCCGTATCCGAAATCGAGCATGCCGGCAGATGCAAGGTACGCGGCCCGCTGGTCGATCGAGACCAGATGCGCGGCATCGGTGAGATCGTCGGAATCTGCGACGCGTGTCCATCCCACCTCGGGTTCGAGGTCGCCGCGGGGTTCACCGTTGAGCGGTGGGATGGGGCCGCCGGTGGTGACCGCGATTCCCTTGCCGCTGCGAGTGCGTTCGCGTTTGATCTTGTCCAGGACTGCGGCGCCGGTGCGAGCTGGAGTCGGGCCGGGCAGGACACCGAGGTAGCGGGCGCACCAGGAGAGGCGGCGCCCGAGTTCGCGGGCTGCCGGCAGGTCGTCGTCGGGGAGATATGTTCCCGCGGTGGGTGATCCGAGAATCCCCATGTCACCGACGCGGTTGTTCCAGCCGAAATCTTTGTTCCAGTATGTCCATACGTACGGTTCGATGAAAATGTCGACCATCGATGTGAACTTCCCGGTGGTCCGGGAAAGGTGGACGACGTGGCCGGGATCGCCCCGTAACTCCCACCCGGCGGTGAGCATCGGCGTCAACGTGGCGTGCAGGACGCCGGTGAGTTCCTCGGCGGCGCGGGTGCGGAGGATTTCCATGTCGTCGACGTCGTCTTCGTCGCCCGGATCGATGATCCAGCCGAGCATTTCGCATGCATCGATTCCGACGACCCACACCTGCGCAGGAGCGCCCAGCGGGGTGAGGGTGGCCCAGCGAATCAGCTTGTCGAGCTTTTCGATGGAATCGACCGGGCCGGTCAGCTTCTCACCCGACGGTGCGAACGCCCCGGCGGCGGTCACGATGACGGCGTGGCCGTCCGCTTCTACGCCGACGGAAGGCAGAGTCGCCGGGTCGACCGTAACGGCTTCAGTTGATTGGTGGGGTGCCTCCGATTGGTCCACGGGCCCGACGTCCGGCAACATCGGCTCATCACCCCGGTCGACATCGATCACACTCCCGGCGGATGGGTCCTCCTCGACAGCGGGCGCGTCCTCCTCGGTAAGGGGTGTCTCGTAAGCGGAAGGCGTCGCGTTTCCGGAACCTAAACGTGCCGCATCGTCATCCAGCTCGAAAAGCGTAGGCTCCGAATCATTTTCGGACTCATCCACGGCGGAATCCGATGAAGTATCGAGATCGAACAGCGGAATTTGTCCCCAGTTCTTCACCACCGCGATGTCCTCCCGAGCGTTGTGGTCCTCATTCGAGATCGAAGGCGGATCGTAGCGCCTGCGACAACAACTTCTCCTGCGACAGAAACAGGAATCCACGATTCGGGCCGAGGTCGGCCGCCGAAATCGTGATTACCGAATCGCAATCAACTACCGATCCATCCCCAACGCCGTTGCGCTCACCAACAGCGACCTCCGTCGACAACCCACGCCCTACCGGATGGATCGGAGCCACGGTGACAACATCGAGATGCGGCCGAACCAATTCCCTGGTCAGGACCAATACCGACTCCACACCATCGAGAGATACGTCATGAATCGGCCGCACTCAAATTTTCTTTCCATGCGCGGCAACAACATTCACATCACGAGCATCACTGTCTCGCGACAAAATCTCGACATCACGCGCGGCAAGCTGGCGGCGTCGCTCCTTTTCCAACGCACGCACTACCACTTGAGCGCGGCTTTTCGCTCGCCCCTCACTGACTTCTCCGTCGAGAAATTCGACGATGTCATCGGGTAGGCGTACCGCGATCTGCGTGCTCATACCAATGAAAATACCATTTCGGGATCCACATCGGTACACGCACGCTTCGATCACCCCGTTATCTTCTAGAAGGTCCTTGAAATGAGGGCTGCGGTCGCCAGACCTGGTATGACGTCTTGCCCCTGTCATCAATGATCCGGGGGGTGTCCCTATTGTTTTCGTCAAGCGGCAGTCACGGCGGGTGATCGATAGGGTTCGTGGTTCTTGAGCATGGCGTAGAGAACATCGCAGCGGCGTCTGGCGAGGCAGATGGGGGCGGCGTTGTGCTTTTTTCCTTCGGCTCGTTTTCGGTCGTAGTAGGTGCGACTGGCGGTGTCGTGCAACGCGGCGAACGCCGAGAGGAACAGGGCGCGTTTGAGTTTGCGATTACCTGATCGGGCGGGGTGTTCCCCGCGGATCGAAGTCCCCGAGCGGTGGGTCACGGGTGCGATCCCGGCGTAGGCGGCGAGGTGAGCGGCTGAGGCGAATGCTGAACCGTCACCGACCTCGAGCAAGATTCGTGCGCCGGCCGAAGACCCCGATGCCCGGCATGGAGGTCAGGACCCGGGAAAGAGGGTGGTCATCGAGCATCCTCTCCACGTCCTCGCTGATTGATTTGCGTTGCTGAAGAATGATTTTCAATGAATCGGCCAATTTCGGTAATACAATCTCGGCAGCTGTCGTTCCCGGAACGATGAGTGCTGCGAAAGACGCTTCCGACTTCAGTCGATCGGTGTTTCCACCGGCGGTGATCAATAGTTGTGCGTCGGTGACGGTTCCAATGCCCTTCGTCTGCGACAGCCCCGGGTTGATCTGAAGCACCAACTGCTCGAGATCGGTCGGAAGGACTGAGGAACCAGACGCACGGACTTCTACATCGATGTTCGGGATAGACAAATACATTGAGTGCGAACGTATTTACTGCCGTGTGCGCAGCACATGACGTCGGTTCCCGTGCTGAAGGCGTTGAACAACTTATTATCTCCGCGAACGGCGGGATCCAACCGGACTCGCAACTCGCAAGCCAGGAGTCATTTCCAGGACATCGAGAGGTTTTCGTTCACGCGCTGTGTCAGTGATCTCGGATAACAGCCGACTGCGTCTGACAACTCGTGCCGGACTGCTCGGTAAACGACTGCTCGGTAAACGACTGCTCGCGACGCCAGACCATTCTTTGCAGTTCTGTTGCAGCGGAACTGGACAACGTGGCAACGAGTAGGTGGTATCTGCTCTCCGAGCAGAGAATCTCACTTTCGGGTATGGCTCACGGTGTGGATTCTCCAGGCAGAGAGATTGTCGGTAGGACGTCCGGCTGGCCCTTTATCAAACGATTCGAGCAATCACTTTTTTGAGCACAAGCGTCGCGGTTGGTGATGAGCCGCTCGATTGCGAGTGCATCTCCAGGTCCATTCGATCGACGAGTTGGCGAAGAACATGCAACTCGAAGGAATATGGATCTGGCTGGTTCTGCGAACCCATTCTCGTTGCAAGTATCACCCGTAGTACCCCGGTCCGTAGCGTGCACTGACACTTCAGTGCACCGTCCGGCGCCGCGTGGCTGAGTAAGAAGATCGCGGCTGTATCGATTGCCAGTACGAGGTCCGCCGTGGTGTCGGCATCGAGGGCTTGATCACGGGAGATCTTCGTGATGAGCGCGCGAAGCGCTGATGCCTGGAATGGTGCTGTGTGAGTGGGGATTTCGAGCTCTGTAAGGAAGATCTTTTCCTCACCCCCCTGGTGGTGAAGAATCGCGGGGAAGCGGTCGTGATTGCCTTTTCCCTCGAGACGAGGTGACGGTTGCGCGTCTGGTACCGAATGCTCCTGTTGTCCTGGCTCTTTGGGATTCACGGTCAACTCCGGTTCGGGGTGTATGTCGCGTTCGCAGCGGATTCTCTAGGGCGGCGCCGGCGATCCGTTGCTCGTTCTGTCTGGCGTCTGGGCGCCGAGATCCCGCTGAACTTCTCGGTCCCGCCCGATTGGTGCTTGATTCTGCGCTGCGCTGCGGATCGTGATTGTGGAGATGTGCGCGTCGAGGGTGTCTTCGATGCGGGGGGGGGGGTGAGGTTTACGTCGTCGCGGAGAATGGTGGAAACTTGGACGGCGCCGGTGAATCCTGCGCAGAGGTTCCATACGAGTCGTCGATCGGCGCCGTTGTTGCTGATGTCGCCAGCCGCAACAGCGCAGTTGATGACGTCGCCGGTGGCATCTACCCACTGCATGTAGGTATGGTGTGCGCCGTCGATGGATGGTTCGAGGCTGAGCTTCATTCCGGCTCGCAGGTTCGTATTCGATTCGAGGTGGTGTGCGAGTCCGCCGAATGCTGTTGTGAGTTGTTGTGTGAGGGGTTCGCCGGTTGCGGCGGCGTCGGAGAATGCCTTGTGTACGACGGCTGACCAGTCGTTGACAAGCTGCTGTGCCATCGCTTCTTTCGACGCGAAGTGGAAGTATATTACGCCTTGGTTGTTTCGGCATCGGCAGCCACCTCGTTGATGCTGGTCAATGAGTAGCCTGCGCGTCGGCTGCGGCTGCGGCTGCGGCTGCGGCTGCGGCTGCGGCTGCGGCTGCGGCTGCGGCTGCGGCTGCGGCTGCGAGGATTTTGGCTCTGGTTCGCACTGCTCCGGGTTGACTCGTGGTCGAATGCGTGTGTCGGTCGATATGCTCGGCCATTACTTTGGGTCCTTAAAATAGTTTCTTGTGCCCATGTTGCTGCATTGCCGGGGCCTCGGTTGTTGCCGTGGTGATCAGATGCCGGTGGGATCGGGGTCGAGGTTCGCCCGCAAGGGGAAGTTGGCCCGGAGCACCGCTTCGATAGAGACGAGAGGGCCGACGTCATCGATGGTGGATGGGATGACGGTAGCGCCGCCCTCAGCGATGGTCCGCATCGTCTTCCGAAGGATCTTTCCGGACCGGGTTTTCGGTAGTGCCTCAACGATGGTCAATCATGAAGTGCAGCGATGGCCCCGACTTGTTGACGGACAAGCGTGGCGAGCTCGTGCCGGAGCGTGCTGCTGTCGATCCACGAGCCGGATTTGAGGACGATGTAGGTGCTGGGATGTTGTCCTTTGAGTTCGTCAGGTACACCGATGACGGTATTCTCGGCGATCGCGGGATGGGAGGCGATGACCGCTTCAAGTCGTCCGATGGACAATCTATGCCCAGCCATATTGATGACGTCATCAGTTCTCCCAAGAACGAAGAGGTAGCCGTCGTCGTCGACATAACCGGAATCACCGGTGTCGTAGAAACCGTCGAACGCCATCAAGTAGGAACTCGTGAATCGGTGTGAATCATTCCACAGTCCGGTCAGAGTTCCCGGTGGCAGCGGCAGCTTCAGTGCGATCGTCCCTTCCTGGCCGGATTCGGTGAGAGCACGACCGTCGTCGTCGAGGATCGCGAGCCTGAACCCGGGGACGGGAACGCTGGGTGATCCAGGTTTAGTAGGCATGAGTTCGAACCCACGCAAATTCGCACAGACCGGCCATCCGGTCTCGGTCTGCCACCAATGGTCGACGACGGGTACGTTCAGGGTGTCGCCACCCCAAGCATAAGTCGCTGGGTCGAGGCGCTCCCCGGCGGTAAAAAGGGTGCGAAGTGATGTGGTGTCATAGTCCGCGAGAAGAGTAGCGTCCGGGTCGACCTTCCGGATCGCTCGCAGCGCCGTCGGGGCGGTGAACAACGTGTCGACCCGGTGATCAGCGATGACCCGCCAGAGCGCCCCTGCATCGGGCGTTCCGACGGGCTTTCCTTCGAAGAGGACAGTGGTAGCACCAACCAGAAGCGGTGCGTAAACGATGTAGGAGTGGCCCACTACCCAAACAACATCGGAGGCGGACCACATGGTCTGTCCAGGCCCTATGTCGTAGATATGTCGCATCGACCAGGCCGGCGCAACGGCGTGTCCGCCGTTGTCCCGGACGACACCTTTCGGACGCCCCGACGTTCCCGAGGTGTAGAGGAGGTAGAGATGGTCGGTGGCCGAGACTGTGGTCGGCGCAACGGGTTCCGCAGCCGCAACAACGTCCCAGTCCAACCAGTTCGGATCCGGCACGGCCGACACCCCGCACGGTGTTTGACGACAACCGTGCGGGGTGGATGAACAGCATCGGCAATTGCTCGACGGACCAGGGTGAGATAGTCGATCGAACGCGTCGGTTCCAGGCCACCGCTGGCGGTCAGCAGCGCTGTGGGTTTGGCGTCGTCGATGCGTGCGGTGAGTTCGGCGGCAGCGAACCCACCGAAGACCACCGAATGGATGACGCCGATCCGAGCGCACGCGAGCATCGCGACGACAGCCTCCGGGATCATCGGCATATAGATGACCACCCGGTCCCCGGGGCGCACTCCTCGCTCGGACAGCCCTCCCGCGAATCGGCTCACCTGGTCGAGTAGCTGCTGGTAGCTGTAGCGGCGGACCTCGCCGGTCACGGCCGAGTCGTAAACTAGGGCCGTGCTGTCGCCACGGCCGGCATGGACGTGCCGATCGAGCGCGTTGAAGCAGGTGTTCAGTCGGCCGTCGGGGAACCATCGGTACGTCGGCGCCTCCGTCGCGTCGAGCGCAGTCGATGGCGGTTGCGGCGGCCAGCCAGAATCGCTCGGGGTCCTCGATGCTGAGCCGGTAGCAGTCATGGTAGGTGGTCGGGGTGGGTTCGCTCACGCGTGTCTTCCTTTTGATATGAGTAGGCCATCGAGTGCACACCCACAAAGGTGCTCGTCCACCGTTTCGCTGGGCGAATTGAGATCGGCTCGTGGACCGTTCGCGCCGGCGGTCGCCTGGGCTACGACGAAGGTGAGCGGTGCGACAACTACGATCGACTTCAGAGCGGCGAACGCATCGAACACCAGTCGAGCGATCCCCGCCGACTCGGTCGCCGTCTGTCGGATACACATCAGTTTCCACCCGGGGTTTCACCGGAATGGGCTGCGCGCAGCAGTGCCTCGAGGTCAGCGGATGTGACCGGGCGGGGGTTCGAGGCAGGTACGACGGGCAGGATCAATGAGACGGCCTCGGGGATGGCCGACTCGTCGAACCCGTAGTCCTTCAGGGCCCGGGGGGCGTCCAGTACATTTCGCAGACCGTTGAGTCCGGCGCTGGCGGTGCCGGTGCCGAACGCGGCGGCAATCCGGCGTTCGGCTTCGGGCGACATTGGCACGTTGAAGGCAAGCACGTAGGGCAGGACGGTGGCGTGGATCTGGGCGTGGGGCAGGTCGTAGGCACCGCCGAGGACGTGGCAGATCTTGTGGTGCAAACCGGATCCGGCGGAGCCGAAGGCGACGGCCGAGAGGTAGGCGCCGTACAGGGTCTGCTCACGCCCGGTCACATCGTGCGGGTCGGTCTTGATCGCGGGTAACCCTTCGGCGAGGGACCGGATTGCCTCGGAGGCCAGGGCCCGGTTGATCGGGTCGGCGCGCGGCGCCCACATCGAGTCGATGCAGTGAGCCATGGCGTTGAGCCCGGACGCGATTGACAGTTCTACTGGAAGCGACAGGGTCAGCTGGGCGTCATAGACCACGGTTGCAGGCAATACCGTGTCGTCGACGCCGGTGGTTTTGCGTGCCGTTTCGGTCAGCCCCCATACGTTGGTGGCCTCGGAACCGGCGTAGGTGGTGGGTACCGCGACGATCGGCAGTCCGGTGGTCAGGGCCACCGCCTTCGCCATTCCGATCGTTGACCCACCACCGATGCATACCAGCAGGTCTATCGCGTTCTGTACTGCCGCTGTCCGCGCTTTCTCGGCCTTAGCGACGGGGACGTGTGGGGCCAGATCGTCGTGGAATAGGGCGACGTCGATGTTTCGGGCCACATCGGGGGCGACCGAGTGTTCGGATCGGGAGGCGATGACCATCACCCGGTCGGCGCCGAGACGGTCGACTTCTGTCGCGAGATTCTCGGCGGCGTGTCCGGAGCTGAACATCACACGTTGACCTAGGGTGACGTGATCGAAAACCAGGCTCATGCGGGGTATGCCTCCAAAGCAGTTGTTACAAAGCCGATTTCGTTTGGGAGTTGGCGGGTGAGGGTCGTCCGCTCCTGAAGGGGTGCAATGCTCTCAGTCGTTCGACTGTTGGTTGTCGTGGAGTTGCGATGTTTGGCCGCGCGGTAGTGGACCGGCTGGCGGCGGGTTGTCGCTGAACTCGACGTTGGTGATCTGGCGAGGTGTTGGCCGGCCTCGAAGACGTGGTCCTGCTCGCATAGCACCGTGGTGGCGGCATTCTTGATGGTGGGGACGTCGTGGCGGTACTCCCACTCACCGAAGGCGAAAACGGGGCGCCGTCGAGTTTTGCGAAGCCAAGTTGATTCGACGAGGACATTGATGCCGAACCGTTCGCAGTCACAAAGTTTGGCGAAAACGGGGGATCCTGAGCAGACGAAGAACGCCAGCAGTGGAAGGTCGAGGGGGACTAGGTTGGTGATCTGATGGTCATGCTGACCGGTTCCCGTCGCACAGGGCGATGACGACGGCGACGGGGGTGCGCACACAGCCATGGTCCGGGAACCGCAGGGCAGGATGGTTCGGTGCTGGGGGCATGGGTTGGTCGCCTGGCGACGGGGAATCGGGAAAGAGTGCGAGTACCTTCTCTGCGATCAGAGAAGGAATTTGTCGACGGTCTCGATAGTCTCGTCAAGTTTTTCGACTTGGGGGATGTGGCCGCAGTCGTCGATAATCGTGACGGTGCTGTCGGTGACGAGCTTGTGGAAGTGCTCGGCATAGTCCACCGAAACGAGTTTGTCGTTGCGCCCCCAGACGATCAACGTGGGTGCGGAGAGTCGGTGCAGGCGATGCCACAGCCCGCGGTCCGGGATCGGCCAGACGAACTTGCCGGTGCACCCGAACGCCCACACTATCGCCGCTGCACCAGCCTGCTGCTGTGCGATGTCGTCGGACGGGGCAAGCATCGCTTGGGCGGCGGAACTTGACGGGTCGTGAAAGAGCAGCGCTGGCAGCTGGTTGGGAGGAGTCGCCACCCAGTTCGCGGTCGGGTTGGCCTCGTTCCACAGGCCGATCGGATCGAGCAGGATCAGCTTTTCAGGCAGTGCAGGGAACGCCGAGGCGATCTCGGCGGCGAGCATGCCGCCGAAGGACTGCCCAACCACGACCGGGTGCTCAAGTCCAAGCTTTCGGATAAGTTCCTCGTAGACGAGAACCATGTCGCCCAGGGCGTCGATGGCGTGAATGGCGTATGGGTTCCCTTCGCTGGTGCCGGGAAACTCGGGGGCGTAGACGGTGTAGCGCGACGCCAGGTGGGTCAGGAACGGATCCCAGGTCAGGCCGCCGGCTGGGTGCAGATACAGCAGCGGCGCGCCGGCCCCGGCCACCTTGACTGTGATACTCAGCCGGCCGCCCCAGACGTCGAGGGTCTGCTCGGTGATGGTGGGGTTGGTGATCATCGGACGTTCACTCCTGCGGTGGTCTTGGCGGTGGTCTCGTAGGCGATCGGGTTGCCACCGAGGCGGCTCGGCCACCAGTGGTGTTCGTGGTCGGTGTCAGTCCATAGGCTGCGCAGCCGTGGCAGTACCTCCTCGGCGAACAGCTGGATGTTCTTCATCACCAGGTGCCTGGGCAGCGAGCCGAAGCCGAGCATGGCGTGCAGGTTGCCGATGCCGTATTCACGGCAGAAGTCGAGCAGCTGTTCGGCGACGGTGTCAGGACTACCGACCACAACCACGCCTGCGTCGACAAGTTCGCGGAAGGTAACGTTGCGCATCTTGTGGTAAAGGCCGAAGTCACCAGGATCCTTGATCAGGGCTTTGACGCCGTTTATGTCGATGGCGCCGGGTAGGCCGAGCTTCTCGATTGGGATCGAGCCCAAGCCCTTACGGAAGGCGTACTCGAGGTGCGGACCGTATTCGACCTCGGCGCGGGCGTCCGTCTCGGACACCGCGATGGTCTGCAGGAATCCGACACGGTATGGGTTGCGGGCGACACCCGCTTCATCGGCCTGCTCCCACATGCGGTCGAAGATCCGTTTCCCGGTCAGTTTGGCACCGAACCAGCTCAGGTAGTTGAAACCGAAGCCGCGATCGAAGCACATCCGCATGGTTCGGGGGTTGCCGATGCCGGTGATCCACACCGGCACCTTCTCCTGCAAGGGCCGCGGCCACATGTTCACCATCGGGTACTGCGAGTACCGACCGTTCCAGGCGAATGGTTCCTGCTCGCGCCAGGACCGCAGAACTAGCTCGAGGTTCTCGTCGAAGCGGGGACGGACCTCGATCGGCGGGACGCCGTTGTTGATGTTGGCGTCGTAGCTCAGGCCTACCGTCAGGCCGGCGACCAGGCGGCCACCGCTCATCACGTCGATCATCGCGTACTCTTCGGCCGCCCGAAGCGGCTCGCGTGCCTTGCCGAGGGAACGACCCATCGGGTAGACGGCGACCTCAAGGCCTTCGGCCTCGGTCATGTAGGCCAGTGCGCTCGCGATCAGGTCCGGATTGGGTACCATGTCGTAGCTGCTCTGGCCATGCTCGGTGATGGCCACGCCGTCGTAGCCGCTGCGGGCACCGAGCATCAGCTCGTCCATAAAATCACGATACGACGAGTACATGCCGTCACGGCCAACGAGCGAGTACGGAATGCTGCACACCGACTCGTACTTGGTTTCGAAGTCGTCGGGAAGGTACCGGTACGGCGCCTGCAGGAACAAATTGATTTTCATATGTTCTCCTTCTGAACGTGCGGTGAGGGAAACCGCGACCGGCGGCACGGGCTCTGAAGAGAGGCCGAACACTTTCAATGCCGGTTGTGATGCACCTCTCTGATCGAGGATAGAATTCGAGTTTCTAGATGTCTAACACCAGTTTGTTGAGCTATTGAGACCTTGATGATCTGAATACAAGCGTGCAACTGGGCGATTTCGTGACACGCCGACACATCTTCGTGTCGCTGCCTCCGCCCTGGTAGTCCGAGGTCGGTCGGTCCGGTCGTGGAGGGAAAGGCTTCTACGACGCCATCAGGCGCGGGCGTACCGGGCTACCTTTTGTTCGTCGAGTTCGACACCGAGTCCTGGACCAGAGGGGAGGTGCAGGAGTCCGTTCTTGAACACCACGGGATCGACCACGATGTCGTCGGAGAGCAGCATGGGCCCGAACAGTTCGGTTCCAGCTGTGAGCGACGGCATCGCGCAGAAGACGTGCAGAGATGCTGCTGTGCCGATGGAGGATTCGATCGTGGTTCCGCCGTAGCAGGGGACACCGAACGAGTCGGCGACCGCACCGACGGTGAGCGTATTGCTGATGCCTCCACTCTTGGCGAGTTTGACGGCGAGAACGTCGGCACCGCCGGTGGTGCACAGGTGTGCCGCATCATGCGCGGTACGCAGGCTCTCGTCAGCCATGACGGGGATAGTGAGCAGGTCCGCGAGGCGCGCCATCGATCGCACGTCCCACCGCGGTACGGGTTGTTCGATCAACCCGACACCTGCCGCGGCGAGTTCGGGCAGATACCGCTCTGCCGTAAGAACATCCCACGAACCGTTCAGATCGACTGCGAGGTCCGCGTCGCCGACCAAGGCTTGCGCTACCGAGGTGACCCGTGCGACGTCGTCGGCGGGACGATCCGACCCCATCTTGAGCTTGAACGATCGATGCTCTCCAGCGTCTAGTTTCTTTCGAGCCTCCTCGATGACCACATCCGCGGTTTCGGCTCCTAGTGCCCAGGTCACCGGTAGCCGGTCTCGATGAAATCCGCCGAGCAACTGGTAAACCGGCAAGTCGTAGCTTTTTCCACACACGTCCCACAGCGCCATTTCGACCGCAGATTTCGCGAACTCGGCACCGGAGACCATGTGGTCCAGCGTGCGAGCGAGGTGCGAGACCCGACTCACGTCCTTCCCGACGAGAAACGGAGCGAGGTAACGGTCGATCAGTATCTTCATTCCTTCGATCGACTCACCGCCCCACCACGGTCCGCCGGGGACGACGCCCTCACCGATCCCCATGATCCCGTCGGTGGTGGTGACTCGAACCAGCAGCAGACTCTGCGAATTGATGGTCAGAATCGAGAACTTGTGTGGTCGGCGCAGGGGGACATCGAGGATGGCGGTCTCGATCGAGGAAATGATCATCGCGCTCATCGATTTTCGAGCGGGGCGTTATGTGTCCGCGCGAGCACGAAGTCGTAGCGTGCGTCCGTGTACGGATGATCGAGGCCCTGTTCGGAGATCAGCGCGGTGTCGTCGACTTCGCGCAGTTCGATGACAAGGCCATCGCGCACGGCGCCGGCGACATCGTTGTCAAGATACGCCCCGCCCTGGAAGTACAGCTGACTGGTCATGTCCTCGAAGTCATTGTGGCGCAACTTGATGTGAAGGTGAGCCGGACGGAAGAAGTGGCGCCCGAGGGCACGGAGCACGGTCCCGGTGGGCCCGTCCTTGGGGATCTCGTAGGGCGGTGGGAGAATCGTCAGAACTCGGAACGTGCCATCGGCCTCGGACACAAAACGTCCACGCAAGTTGTAGTCGGGAATGTTCGGGTGAATGTTCGAGTACAGCCCATCGGCGTCGGCGTGCCAGAGATCGAGTTCGACACCGCCCAGAGGCTGGCCATCGGTATCAGTCACCGTGCCCCGAAAGAGTAGTGGCTGGCCTTTTTCGTCGTCGCGCTGTGGCATCACGTTCAACGGCCCATCCAGGATTGGCGCGCCGGGAAGGTAAAACGGCCCTTCGATTGCCTCAGGGCTGCCGTCGCGGCCGAGATTACCGACGTCGGTGGCCTCGGCCTCGAAGAAGACGTCGAATAGCAAGGATTCCTCGCCGGCCTTGATCGACTCGATGATCAGATCGGTCGCGGCACGGTAGTCGGAGTGCGTGATCTGGTGTTTGCGGACGAATTCGAGCAGGACCTGCTCAAGATCTTCGACAACCGTGTGAATACGGCCGTCGACGGCCACGTCGGGGTGAGTCATGGCGAATTCCTTCCGGAGGGGTCAAAGAGTGCCGGCGGACTGCCCGGACTTCGGGCGAGGAGGGTCCCTACCGCCGGTGTAGCTGACGACAAAATTCGTCGTCCGCAATCCGTACGGTTGAACCGTATTGCGGACACTGATACGTTAGGTCCGTCACAGTGTCCGAGTCAAGAGGTGAGGAAGACTGCACATGAGCGCATCAGAGGATTTTGATCGTCGCGACTATATCCAGTCGATCGAGCGGGCCATCAGCGTGATCACCGCGTTCTCGCATGCCGGCCCTTTTCTCTCACTGAACAATCTCGTCGCGGCAACGGGCCTCACCAAGCAGACCGTTCGGCGGATCCTCATGACCCTCGAGCGCCTCGGCTTCGCCCGATCGGCGGAATACCAGTGGGCGCTGACCCCTCGCGTGCTCAGCCTGGGGTACGCGTATCTATCCTCGGTGAACCTCCCCGCGGCGGCGCAACCGGTTATGGAAGCACTGACTGACCGGATCGGAGAAGGTACTTCGCTAGCGACTCTGGACATCACCGACGTGGTCTATATCAATCGCGTTCAACGGCAGCGCATCACCAGCATCAACCTGGCGGTGGGAACCCGACTGCCCGCGCACGCGACGTCGATGGGGCACGTTCTCCTGGCGGGCCTGTCGACGAAGGAACTCGACGAGTACTTCGAACTCGCCACCCTGCATGCCCTCACCGACCACACGTTGACCACACGCGGAGAGTTGACCGCCCGGGTCGATCTAGTCCGTGCCCGCGGATGGGACGCCGTCGATCAGGAACTCGAACTGGGTCGCCGCTCCGCTGCCGCGCCTGTCCACGATGCCGAGGGACGCGTGGTCGCCGCGCTCTCGCTGTCCTGTAGTACGGCGTCGAGATCCTTCGACGGACTTGTCGCCGAGCTCGTTCCAACACTGGTCAAGGCGGCACAACGGATCAGCGCCGCCCTCGGAGACGGTAACTACGCCCACCGAAACCTACGGGAGACAACCCAATGACCCATCCCACCGACAACACTGGCGTGCCCACCATCGACTATCCCACCTACCGTGAGCTCCAGGCCCGGACCGACGCTCCCCCCGGGTCGTCGTGGAACCTGTTCGGCCCACACGATCAGCTCGGCACCCTCAACTTCCTCCAACTGGCCGACCTGACGCGCTCCGCCGACTCCGTCCGCGCAGGTCAGGCCTTTTCCCTCGATCTGCGCTCGGACACGATCTGGCCGTCCCTGGCACCGACCAGACAGCCGCTCGACCACCACATCTTCCAACGCACCCCGTTCCACCGGGACGAATGGCTGGACCACTTCTACACGCAATACGGCTCCCAGATCGACGGGCTACGCCACATCGCCCACCCCGATTACGGCTTCTACAACGGCGCCGACAGCGCCGCGTTCACCCCCGGAACGGAGTCCCTGAGTATCCACCATCTGGCCCAACTGCCCATCGCCGGCCGCGCAATTCTCATCGACATCGACCGCTACATTCGCAGCCAGGGAACGCCACTCGATCACCGTGCCGGCGAACCCGTCGCGCTCGCGACGATCACCGCCGCCCTCGATGCCCAGGGCACTCCGGTGCACCCCGGCGATATCCTCCTACTGCGGTTCGGTTGGCTCGACTTCTACCGCAACCACAGTGAACGCGAATGGCGAGAAAACCTGGTCCACAAGCAGTTCCACACTGGCGTGCTTCAGAGTGAAGACGTCATGGAGTGGCTGTGGGACAACCGTATCGCCATGGTCGCCGCCGACAACTTCGCCTTCGAATGCTGGCCCGCGCAGCCAGGCACCCCGTTCCTGTCCGACGCCGAGCGTCGCGGCGAGACCAGTGATCCCCACGCCGGCATCATGCACCGCGCCCTCATCGGGCTGCTGGGCATGCCCATCGGGGAACTGTGGGACCTCGATGCCCTGGCAGAGGCTTGCGCCAACGACCGCCGTCATGACTGCTTGATCACCGTCTCCCCGATGCCGCTCGTCGGCGGAGTGGGATCGCCAGCCAACGCCACTGCCCTACGCTGACTCACTGCCGACATGTGGGGTGTCGACAACGGAGCAGTCCGCGGGGCCGCGCAGTGCCGCAACACTTTTATGGACTCCACGGCGTAGGAGTTGGTCGGTGAGATACCCGAACCAACGCTCAACCTGGTTGATCCACGACGATCTGGTCGGCGTGAAATGGATATGGAACCGTGTATGTTCGCCAACCAGTCCCGGACGGCGACAGTTTTGTGAGTCGCGAGGTTGTCACAGATGAGGTGTATGTCAAGTTCGGTCGAGACCGTTTGGTCGATGGCGACCAGGAACTTCTTGAACTCGACAGCCCGATGGCGACGATGAAGCGCGGAAATCACTGTCTCGTCAACGATGTCGAAGGCTGCGAACACGCTGGTGACACCGGATCGGACGTAATCGTGGCTGCGCCGTTCGGGCTTGCCGGGCATCATCGGGAGGACTGTTTGCGAGCGATCGAGAGCTTACATCTGACTCTTCTCGTCTACACAGCACCACCGCATACGCGGTCGGATTATGGTACAGGCCAACAACATCGACGACTTTGTCGACGAACTGCGGATCTGTGGACAGTTTGAATCCGTCCGTCAGCGGTTGCACGCCAAGATGATTCGAGCCCGAACTGCCGCCCGGTACGGTTCCAGAGACCACGCGAGCAACTGATTTCTCTTGCTATCGGTCAACACAAGCTCCGGCTCGGAATGCTCTACACCGGCTATCTGTAGATCGAAACAACTTATACGATGAATTTCAGGCGCAGGACACTAGCGCGATCGACATCCGGGTTTGCGGCTAACCCTCAACCGAGCTCGACTCCCCTTTTCTCGATCCGGTATAAACTCCAATACGCGATATCAGACGCTAGGTCGCAGCATAAGAACTGTTAGATCTTCGATAGTTCCAGAACTCGACCTACGGTATTCTCGCATTGATCAACGTTCGTAATATACGATTCATGCTACTTGCGTTTAACCTATTCTGGCCCACTGAGTAACCTCATAAGAAAATGTTACGTTGACGCAAACGCAACTATGGGTTTGGAAGTAGAAGTCACTCTTAGGTCGCGAATTTGTGGGGGTCTCGATCGAGCGCGCCCATCGCGGACAGCCCATAGATACGCTCGGGACCCACGACACCGTCGCGAAGACGGGCAAGCTGGATTCTCGCATCAGCCTGGAGTCGGAAAGCGTACTGCATGATATCGATCGCGAAGGCCTCTGCAATGTTTCCGGAGCTGGCCCTCCAAGTGGCTCCCAGAGCAGCGCAAAGTCGAGAATGTCACTTTCGCAATTGCTTTGCCACATTTTCTCTGACACCTAAGCTGATACCCTGAAACCACATTTACGGTTTTCAACATCTGTCGGATGGCGGGCATTTTAGTGCGCGTGAATAGAATTGGGGCGGTTTGCAAACTTGGTTAGGAAGCTTTCGCTCCCGGACGATTCGGGCATACGCTCGCTAAACTGCATATTTCTTCTTGGACGCTGTTCATTGAGGAATGGCATAAACACTTGATGAACCGGACCCGCGTCGTGCGTGTTTCTCTGCCGCTGCAACGAGGGGACCGCTGGGGATCCTTAGAGATCGCGGTTGTGTAGTTGCGAGGTCTGCCCGCGGTAGTAGAGCAGGGGGCGGTTGTCGCTGAACTCGATGTCGGTGACTCGGCCCAGCATCCCGAGGTGGTCGCCAGCTTCGAAGACACTCTCCCGCTCACACAGCACCGTAGCTACCGCGTTCGCGATGCGGGGTACCCCCTCATGGTGTTTCCACTCGCCGAGCTCGAATTTTCCACCGTCTCGGCGGGCGAATCCGTGGCAGATCTCCGCCTGATCCTCGGCGAGGACGTTGATGCAGAACTGTTCGCACCGGCGCAGTTGGGCGAACGTCGAGGATCCGGAGAATACGAAGAACGCCACGAGCGGCGGATCGAGCGACACCGAGGTCAGCGACCCGATGGTCATGCCGACCGGTTCGCCATCAAGTGATGCGGTCACGACCGCGACCGAGGTGGGCACGCGGCTCATGGCTCGACGGATGGTGGCCGGATCGACGCGAGGGTGGAAGGTACTCGGGGAGGTTTCCCCAGTCGTCTGAGGGTGCTCCGGAGTCCAGAGTGCGGTGGTCATAGGTCTCTCCTTATCGGGCAGGCACGGGGTAGCTGAGAGGCAAGTCATGGTGGCGGGCGGTGTCGCTCCGCAGTATCACGGAAATGACAGAATGGTGTCGTATTGTGCCGTCACGTGTTCTCTCGGATGGTTGAGTGATACCGCTGTTGGTCCTTGACGAACCGTTGGCCCTTGCTGTGATTCAGCTCTCTATGTCGAGAGTAGGAACCGAATATCTAGATGTCCAACACTAATTTGTTGGTTGATTGAGATCTTAATAGTCTGAATATAGGATGGGAATGTGGAACTACGGCATATGAAGTACTTCGTGACCGTCGTCGATGAAGGCAGCTTCACTCGGGCAGCTGAGCGGCTTTCGGTCGCCCAATCACCGGTCTCGCACCAGGTCCGCAAACTCGAGCGCGAGCTCGGAGTGACGTTGCTCGAGCGCACCACGCGCTCGATCGCTCTGACCGAAGCCGGCCGCGTGTTCTACAACCGCTGCGTAAGCCTGCTAGCCGCCGCCGAGGACGCGGTGGAGTCCGCCAGGAAGGCCGACCGCGGTGAGATCGGCTCGTTGTCGCTGGGATTCATCGGCTCGGCCACCTATGAGCTTATGCCGAATCTTGTCCGTGCCTACCGCGAGCGCAGTCCCTATGTGGAACTCACCCTTCGTAGCGAGATGCTCTCTCCGGCACAAGTCGACGCTCTGCTCGACGGAACCTTGTCCGTCGGTCTGTTGCGCCCGCCGGTCAAGGCTCCGGAGATCGTCGTCGAACTTCTGCGCAACGAACCGCTGATGGCTGTCGTTCCCGTCCAACACCGCTTGGCCACCTATACCGCGATCGATCTCGACGATCTCGCCGGCGAAAACTTCATCGGCTACCGGGCGCCGTCCACCATGTATGACACCCTCATCAACACGTGTGCTCAGGCGGGATTCATGCCTATCATCAGACAACACGTCGGCGAGACTGCCACTCTGGTTGCCATGGTCGCTGCCGGCCTCGGCGTTTCGCTGGCTCCCGAATCAATCCGGCATCTGCGCATGAACGGCGTTACTTACCGGCCCCTGCGCTCACCGGAAACAGCCGTACCCCTCGCCCTGGCCTACCACAAGGACGCCGTCGGGCCACTAACTCGCCGCTACCTCGACATCGCTCGAACCGTTCTCCGCAGCAAGAAACTCATCAATGTCACACAGGTGGGTCAGGAAACGGGTGCATACGTCGACTCCATCTGAGCCTTGCATATCGCGAACCGCGACATGTCGCCGTCTTCTGTGGTTCGCTTGTCCAGCTGGAACTTTCGGAGTTCCTCGCCGAGCGTGGCCGCAACGTGCCGATGCTCGAAGAAGGTCAGTAACTCAGCGTACAGATGGCATGCCTCACCGTTGTACGGCCGTTCATCATGAGAAGGAAGGGGGCGCGACCATCCGCCCTGGACGATTCGTTCGAGTCCGTTCGCGGACAAAGATATTCGAGAACTGCGACAGAAAACGTTCCATTCGAAAGCCACCTCGCGAAGCGGTTCCGCACTGCTCAATCACTGCATCCTGACGCGACTGCGCGTTCGGAGGACAAGGGCGCGTACCGCGTCGTCTCGGTTCGTGTCAACGCCTCCGGGGTCCGCAGCACCTACGCCATCGAGGTGCAGGCCGCTGTCGGATTCGAGTTCACGGACGAGACTTTCACCGTGATGGTCGACGCTCCGGAGGGCTTCGATCAGGCTGTGCGTCGCGCAGTCCGGAAGTCCGTTACGCGTGCGGGTGAGTGGAATTCTGACAACCCTGATGCGACTTGGGTTCTGGTCAACGTCGCAACACCGATGGATTCTGTGACTCTAGTAGCGCCGTGAACAGCAGCGCCGTGAACAGCTCTGTCGGACAATGGTCTTTGAGGACCGGCTGTTGAGTTCGTTTTCCACGGCCAGCAGATGTTCCGGCGAATGGATGGTGAGGTCCGTCCCCTTCGGAGAATTAGTCACGCAACAGTGGACCACTCCAACAGCCCGTTGGAGTTCCTTACGGTGGAAGGGCGCGGATCGGAGACGTCGTAGGTTCTCGACCGGCCCGGAGACGTCGGGTATGGCTCGTTAGTGTTTGCCGCCGTTAGGACGGCTCAACGAGATTGGCCGCCCGGCGTCTCGCAACGGCTTGACCACTGATACGAAAATCGGGGTGAGGCGCGCTGGTAACTCGGGTCACATGGTGGTGATCGGATCAAGTGTGACCTGGTAGCCGAGGTGGTTGAGTTGGCCGATCAGACGCCGGGTGGCCCGGGTTTTCCCGGTTCGTTCAAGGAAGTAGTTCCCGCCGAGATCTCGGTAGAGGGTGTCATGGGTAAACATGTGCCAGACGGCGACAAGGATCGAATGCTGCAGTGCGACGAGTGCACGTTTGCGCCCACGCCGCGCCATCACCCGTCGGTAGCGCGCACCGAGGTAGCTGTCTTTACCTCGATATGCGGCGATTGATGCCTGTCCCAGAACACCTTTGAGCCAAGGATCACCCGGCCTCGTCGTCCCGGAGGAGTTTTGCCCGCAGACTCGTTGTTGCCCGGACACACACCCGCCCAGGATGCGAGATGCCCGGCGGTGGGGAACTGTGTGATGTCGGCCCCGATCTCGGCGAGGATCGACTCGGCGGCGTGTTCGCTGACGCCGGGGACCGTGGCCAACAGTTCGATCTTGCGGCGATACGGTTCCACGAGTTCGTCGATGCGGGCGTCGACACGTGACTGCAATTTCGGTGACGGAGTCGATGCGGTCGAGCATGGCGCGAGCGAGGAAACCGTGATGGTCGGTGAACCGTCCCGTCGGGGCTTCGATCAGCGAAACTCGTTTGACCCGTAGATGCCCCAACGCCAACTCCGCCAGGACACCGGGTCGTGTTCACCCGCGATCAAAGCCTCGAGCATCGCACGGCCGGATTTTCCCATCACGTCGGAGACGACGGTGGTCAACTTGATACCGGCATCTTCGAGCAGATTGTGCAGACGCTGTATCTCGCGGGTGCGTTCACGCACGACTTCGGTGCAGTACCGAGTCAGGTCCCGTAGCTGCCGGATGGGTTGAGGGGGAACGAAGCTCGGTCGTACCAGCCCGTGCTCGACGAGTTTCGCGATCCACTCGGAGTCTTTGACGTCGGTCTTGCGCCCGGGGACGGTCTTCATGTGTCGGGCGTTGAGCAGCCAACACTCGACGTCGGATTCGAGCAGGTAGAAGATCGGCTTCCAGTACGCACCGGTCGCTTCCATGCCGACCACGCTCACGTGTTCCGATATCAGCCGATCCCGCATGGCCAGCAGATCTGCGGTCATCGACGAGAACGTTCGCACTTCACTGTGTCACTGTCGCCGCGGCCCTGGAACACGAACGCACACCTTCACGTCTGCTTTGCTGATGTCGATGCCTGCACATCGCTGATGCATCAGGTCCATAGCCGGTCACCTCTTCGTCCGTTCCTGATTCGGCAGGGTGTGGTCGCCTCGTCGGGGGTGGGCAAGCGAAAGAGTCTGATACTCGTGCTCGAAGCACCACTTCCGGGTGCCTGTCGGACATCCTCGCATCCTGCTGATTGCCGGGCTCGAACGCGCCAAGCGGTCTCGACGTCTGCCGAGGTGACCACACACTAGATTTTCCCGCCCTCCGGGTGGGGACGACAGCCCCCGGTGATGCTGATTGAGAGTCGCGATCCATCGCTTGGTAAGGAACTGCTGGCATGGCCGTTCGCATCGGGGACGGTTCACTTCCGCGCTGACGGAGGGAGAGCATGATGGTCAGAGTGTGGGCTGGAATCGATGCGGGCAAGAGTCACCATCACTGCGTCGTGATCGACGAAGACGGCCGGCAGCTGTTATCGCGTCGGGTGGCGAACGACGAGAGCAACTTGCTCGTATTGATCGCGAACGTGCACGCACTCGAGGTGGATGCAGTGACGTGAGCAACGGATCTGAATCACGGTGGAGCGGCGTTGATGATCGAACTGCTCACCATGCACCACCAAGAACTGCTTTACATCCCGGGCAAGACGGTTCATCACGCCGCGAGTACGTATCGCGGCGACGGGAAGACTGATGCCAAGGACGCGGCAGTCATCGCGGACCAAGCCCGGATGCGGCGGGACCTTCAGCCGCTCCGACATGGCGACGAGATCAGTGCAAACCTTCGGTTGTTGACGGCGCGGCGTGCGGATCTGGTGATCGACCGGACTCGGGCGTTGAATCGACTGAGGGCGACGCTGTTAGAGTACTTTCCTTGTCTCGAAGCCGCTTTCGACTATGCCAACAACAAGAGCGCCTTGGTCTTGTTGACGAGATATCAGACACCGGATCAGTTACGTAGGGCCGGGACGAGACGCGTGTCGGCGTGGTTGGTCAAATCCGAGGCGACGAAGGGAGAGCTGATCGCAGAGACCGCTGTCAGGGTGGCGCACGCGCAACACACGGTTGTCCGATCACAGGACATCGCTTCACGCATCGTCTCTGAACTGTCCCAGGAGGTTCTGCGTCTGCACGAGAACGTGGCGCACGTTGATCACGAGATTGAGGCTCTGCTCCGGCAGCATGTGGACGCGGAGATCCTGCTCAGCCTCCCGGGTTTCGGTCCGCGGCTCGCCGCCGAGTTCCTCGCTGCGATCGGCGGTGGTCTATCGGGCATCGAGAGCGCCGATCGTCTAGCCGGGATTGCAGGTCTGGCACCTGTTCCACGCGATTCTGGCCGGATCAGCGGTAACCGTCATCGTCCGCGCCGATACGACCGGAGGCTGTTGCGTGCCAGTTTCCTGGCGGCGCAGAGTGCCGCACGATATTGCCCGGATTCGCGCGCGTACTACGAAAAGAAGCGATCCGAGGGCAAGAATCACACACAATCCGTCCTCGCTCTCGCCCGACGCAGAGTCAACGTGATCTGGGCAATGCTCCGCGACCACCAGCCCTATCGACCGCGAATTCAAGCTCACACGGCTTGACAAAAACTATTGAGATTCTCGTTCGAGCCGCGCTGCCACGGGGAACGCGAATCGCAGAAGTAGAGCGATCGAGCGATCGAGCGATCATATGTGACGGGCCATTTCGGAGCCTTGATCCCAGGTAATCGACCGCAGCAACACCGCCGGCAGATCGCGCATCCGCGCGGTTAGCGCGGTATGGAGAGAATCGCCGTCACAGAAGGGAAGATACAGCAACCGAACTATCCGTGCCTGGCGCTCGACGAGCGTGCCGATTGCGGATTGGTTGTGGGCGCCGGTGATTAAGTCACCTTCCTTACGTTGTTGTAGTGGGCGATTTCGGACCGTCGTAATGTTCGAATCACCCTCGGGTAGCGGGTATGGCTCAGGTCTCCCTGCCGCATCGGACGGCTCATTGGGAATGGCCGCCCGCTACCCGCCGATAACTCGACCGCCAAGGCCGCACGGGTGCCGCCGACGCGCGGTCGTCGTTTCGGCCAGCGCCGCAATTGTATCCGCTCCACGCGCACTTCACGTGCCGTGAGCAACACAAACCAGTCCACCGTCACCACTGCGCATAATCACCTGAATTGCGTACATAGTCACCGGGATCCAGGGCAAGACGGTAACCGCGCTTGACCACAGTCTGCACCGCTTCGGGTGCGCCGAGACACGCCCGCAATCGCGCCACGGCAGTTTCAACGGCGTGAGTATCACCGCCACCACCGGGCAGAGCGGCAAGAAGATCCTCCCTAGAGACGACGCGACCAGGACTCGCACCAAGGGTTCGCATCAGCGACATCGCCGCGGGCGACAGTTGCCTCACCGCTCCGTCCACGACTACGCAACCGCTTCTAATACTAATTTCATGCGCACCGGCCTGAATTTGATTGGCGCGCAGCGGAAGTTCCTCGACAATATGCCTGGCAAGTGCGCCCAGACGGGAACGGACAGGTCCCGTCGTCGGAACGTTCAGTGCATCCAACGGCGCCGATGCGACCGGTCCGACACACACAGCCGTCACCGACCCGCGCATGGCACCCAGGACCTCGTCGAGCCGTCCCGTACTGTCCGCACGCATCAACAACGACGCCACAGCCGGTGCACTGGTAAAACTGACAGCATCAACTCCGGCAGAAGCGACTGCGTCGATCATCCGATCGAGAAGTGTCGGATCATCCGGTGGCTCCCAACGGTACACACGGACCGCGATGACCTCGGCACCCGCGTCCCGCAACGCCTGACAGAAATAAGAAGTTCGTTCCCACTCGGTGGTGGCGCCGTGCAATTGAACAGCAATGCTCTTGCCCGAGACGCCCTCGGCCAGAAGATGTTCGAGAACCTCGGCCGAAGACTCCGAAACCGGCGACCACTCTTCCCGCAAATCTGCCGCACGGATTGCACCCTTCGCCTTGGGACCCCGAGCCAGCAGATGCGTCGAGCACAGTGCCGCGCTCAAATTCTCGGCCTCACCCCAACCCTCTGCGGCCTCGAGCCAGCCCCGAAATCCGATTCCCGTGGTAGCAACAACAACGTCGGGAGGATTCGAGATGATCTGCTGCGTAACCCGTTCCAGCTCACGATCGTCCGCGAGCGGGATGATGCGGATCGCCGGCGCGAACATCACATCTGCGCCCCGTCGGGTAAGGAGTGACGCAAATTCCTCGGCGCGACGCGAGGCCGTGATGCCGACGGTGAATCCCGCCAACGGCATCTCGTCATTCACGAGGCAGTCTCGACAACGCAACCGGTGCTGCGCACTTGAACTACGCCGGCCCAGACGTAAACCTCATACACCGGAAGCGATACCGACTCGTCGTCCAATGCCCGTCCGTCGATCAACGAGAACGCCTGCTTCAGAAACGGGGACAACACAATTGGTTCACCTTTGCGATCACCGACCAGTCCACGCGATATCACAGCGGCGCAGCCGTACAAATCGAAGTTGCTCACGGCCCGCAAGGTGCCATCCACGAGCCCAAACAGCGCTCCCTGCTCCCCACTGCGAAGCACGGCAACTCCACGGCCCGTAATCAGGTGACTCAGCGAGCACACCGACGTCCACTCGAGTCGCTCTGAAGCCAGCTTGGCGATCCGCACATCGATGACACTCATCGAGTCCTCCTCGTGTTCTGTTTACTCTGTTCTCGGAATCTATTCCTTCCCGAGGACTGACATCACGCCACTTCGCCAGGGCGCTCTTCCCTGCACAGAGGAGACACCCGGGCCGCAACGACACCAGCCCGGCTGCTGTCCTACACCACGCGGAGGTAGGTCCTCATGCCGCTTGACTGCTCAACCAACGTGCGCCGATGCTCCGAGAATCGACGAACTGCATCGTAGTCACCTGCAAGTCTGGCTCGCGCCAGCAGGTACTGACATTGTCCAATCGATCCTCGAGAGTCATGATCACCACCTCCGATCGCCGGCGTAGGTACCTCCTGAACCTCTCACGGACGTGAGCGTTGCGCACGGGCCCAAGTACCCGGATGGATACCTATCTCTCAGATGCCCGCAAAGCCGCAACCTCGTCGCCGGCCAGAACCCGGTCAGCAGCTCGAATGATTCCGAGCGAAACCCTGGACCGGGCCCGAACGCAGCCCAACCGTGGATGCGGCGGTTCAGCCGTGAGGGGCAGCTCGGCACGGCTAGTGGGCTATACGTATTGTGTGCTCATCGCTGATGACCCATACTCTTTAATTTACCCGAGTCTGGGGTCGCCGCCATTTATCCGAGCCCGATCACCCACCCGGACACTGGACGGCCTTCGAGGTGCGGCGACGCTCCGCATGTCGAGGGGGCAGCCACGAATGATCTGCCCTTGTGGCTCACGCCTCGCCGGGGGTAGGTCACTCCGAACGCGTTGAGGCGTAAATTGATGCCCGCACGCATCCGGTTCAGCGTGCCGGCCCTGCAGTTTCCGACTTGAGCTGAGTTTCCGACTTGAGCCCGCAGGGTCCACAATCGACAGATTTCCCCGCCCTTGCGATGAGATTAGAGGCCCTGCTGCCGGAATGGACCGCATGTCGTCAGCGAAGTGACCGGTACGTAACAGGCGGACCGCGCCCATGTCACGTGCTTTCGGGTGCGAGTTCAGTGGTCGGTCGGTATTGAGTGGGACTAGTAAACTCGACGCCTGTCGACCTGCCCCACCCAGGCCGATGACTTTGCCCCTGTCTCTCGAATAATCCGGGGTGGTGTCGCCGAACCTATCCGATCAACGCAAGTCGTCAAGCGGCTGCCGGTTCCGCATCATGAATGGAGCCGGGAAAGGCCTTCGATGCGTCGTAGGTTTGACCGGTGTGAAGGCAGTGATAGAGCTGACCCAGAAGTCGATTGAAGACGTTGCGCAGCGCCGCAGCATGCCGGTCACCGTGTGTTCGGCGCCGGGTGTAGTGGTCCTTGATCGGGCCAGGTCTCGGGATGGCGGCGAAGGCCCAGACAAACCCCACTGCCGCGAGCCTGTTGTTCTTCACGTGCCGATGAGTGATCGAGATTGTGCGACCCGACGCCCTGGTGACAGGTGCGGCCCCTGCAAAGGATTTAAGTCCGCGAGCGTCGGCAAACCGGCCACGGTCGTCGCCGATCTCTGCCAAGACCCTGGCACCGGTAGCCTCACCCAGACCGGGAAAGCTGGTGATGACCGCGTAGTCAGGATGATTCCGGAATGCCTCGGCCGCAGACTCATTGAGGTTTTCGGCGTTGACGCATTCGGTGTTCAATGTTGCCAACAAGGCGATCGCCTGACAACCCATCGCCTGCTCCACCAAGGGTGGTTGTCGCAGCTGAGGAGCGCACAGCGCGTTCTGGATTCGGGTCGCGGTGTCCTCGAGTCGTCGTTGCCTACCCGCCCGCCGCAAGGCTGTAGCGATGCGGGCCTTGGTCAATCGCGCACCCTGGGCAGGTGTCGGTGCGATCGCGAGTATCGCGCGTGCGTCTGCCATGGCAAGGTTCGTGTGACCGGTGCCGGCGAATGCGCTGAGGAAGCCTGGGTAGTACTCGCGCAGGAGTGCACGCAGTTCTTGGGTTGCCTTGGTGCGCCGCCAGATCGCGTCCTGGGCAGCGCGGGCGAAGACCGTGATTGCCCGCGCGAGGTCACTGTCGACGGGCAGCGTTCGGTGCGCGTGCGCGTCGGTGCGCAGAATGTTCGCCAGCGTCATCGCGTCCACATGGTCGGACTTCTTGCGTGCCATCGAGTGCCGATCGCGGTAGCGGGCCACCGCCATGGGATTGATGGCATAGACGTTTCTCCCCCGATCCGCGCGATCCGGCGACCAGCAGACCTCGTGAGGTCTCGATCGTCACGGGAATCGGATCGGTGGAAGTGCCACCTGCCTCGGCGAGCAACCCGAGAAGGTCGACGAATCCTTCAGAGCTATCGTCGATTCGACGCCTTGCCACTAAAGGCCGTCATCATCGACCACCGCGACATCATGGTGGTCCTCGGCCCAGTCGATTCCGCAGAATAGTTTCACCAGCCCCTACCTTCCTCTTGCGTCTGATCTCCTTCGCGTGGCTGCACCCAACGAGAACGCGCGGCACCCTAATGACGAGGCTCGATGGCCTTCCCTCCGATGAGCCGTTCGCGATCCCAGCAATCCGCACGGTTCCGGTCTCGGCCTGAGAGCTCCAAAGCTTACGAACTACGAGGTGTTGACCGTGCGGACCGGCTTGAACCACAAACAACAACTGTGACAACCAGTACCCAGCTGATGGCCCCGACACGCCGCCGGCGCCGATCTATCGGGAGGGATCGCATGTCCCCTGGGACAAGGCAGGCATCCATCGGTCGTGCGGGACCATCACCTCGATCAGTCCGTAACCCACCTTCCAGGCCTAGGTGAGCCGGTATCGGACTGCGCAAGCAGCTCGACGGATACGAACATCCGAACAATCACAGCAGAGAAACATCGTTCCACAGTGACCATTCGGATGCCATTAGGGACAGGGCCGCCGGAAACGCAAACTCACCTCCATCGCAGTCAAACACGCACCCCGTATGGGCGCTCGACTGGCCGACGAGATCATCGCCGCTCTCAGCACACAAACGGTGATAGCACCCGGCAGCAATGCCGCGGAAATTGTCCTACCGAAACTTGCCGAATCTCTCGAAAAAGATTCTGCTGCAACGAAAGTACATCGGCGATGATGTCGTGAGGGTGCTCGCTGACCACCCTCTTTCCTAGCCGAAGATCTCGACGCCCGGCATCGGGATCTTCGGCTGCAACCCGGATCCTGCTCGAGGTCGGTGACGGGTCGGCGTTCAAGTCCGCGGACCACCTCGCCGCCTACGCCGAGATCGCACCGGTGACCCACAGGTCTGGCTCTTCGATCCGCAGTGAACACCCCGCACGATCAGGAAACCGCAAGCTCAAACGCGCCCAGTTCCTATCCGCGTTCGCGGCCCTGCACGACTCGACCAGTCGCTCTGCTACGACTGCAAACGGGCTGAAGGCAAGAAACACAACGCCGCTCTGATCTGCCTCGCCAGACGCCGCTGCGATGTTCTCTACGCGATGCTCACGAACAAGACCCTTTACCAAACGTCTTCCGCTGCAGCAGCTTGATGGAAATTACAGGTACACACCCCTGCCCGCGATCCACGACATCACTGCGCCGCCGTTGACCGTGGATACACACCACTGACAATCACGGTATGAACCTCTGCAGTTCGCGCCGATCGTCGTGCGGTTTCAGTGGACTAAATGATTACAATGACTTGTCCCAAGGATTCGCATGAGGACTGCGGCATCCCTCAAGAACTCGACAGCAGCCCGGTTGGCGACAAGATAGTTGTCGTTCCGACGTATAGGGCGGTGACGATTTCTAGGGCTGATGCGATCACCCGGCATCAGCAACGTACTTTCGCCTCAGCCGATTCGATGACGCTATCCGCTTCCGAAATCGGTGGGAATCCGTATCGCGCAGAGGTAACGTGGTTGCAGAGGTAGCTGCAGTGAAAGTGAAGGTCCCATGTACCCCGCCAACAAGGCAAACCTGGGTGACCTTCCCCATTCGTTGACGAGTTTCGTCGGCCGACGGCGTGAGATATCCGAAGTGCGGCATCTGATGTCCGTGTCACGCCTCGTGACGTTGACAGGCGTTGGGGGTGTGGGAAAAACAAGACTCGCACTACGGGTCGCCGTCGACTCACGTCGAGCATTCGAAGATGGCGTCTGGCTGGTCGGTTTGGGGGAACTGAACGATACCGGCGCAGTCGTGGATACAGTTTCTGCCACATTGAACTTGCGCGAGGGCGGGGGCACTTCGCTCGAAGACCTTCTCCTCGAGTACCTAACATCGAGGAAATTGTTACTTATTCTCGACAACTGCGAACACCTCGTCGAATCGATCGCCGACCTCACTTCGACACTTCTGCACAGCTGCCCAGACCTCCGGGTTTTAGCGACCAGCCGGGAACCCCTGGGAATCGGGGGCGAAGCCGTTTTCCGAGTACCTCCCCTCACCATGCCAGAACCGGATCGTCAGCCCACGATCTCCAATGGACTCAACAACTACGAAGCAATAAGACTCTTCGCCGAACGCGCTGCGACAGCTGCCCCGGACTTCGCCATCACCGAACGAAACCAGGATGTAGTCCTGACCATCTGCCGACGTCTCGACGGACTACCGCTCGCGATCGAATTAGCAGCAGTCCGGCTCCGCGCGATGTCGGCGAATCAGATCCTGCAACGTTTGACAGACCGCTACGCACTGTTGACAAAAGGCAGTCGCGGAGCACCAGCCAGACAGCAAACACTTCAATGGTGCATTGACTGGAGTCACGACTTATGTTCGCACGCCGAACGAGAAATGTGGGGCCGTCTTACAGTGTTCTCGGGCAGCTTCGAACTCGATGCGGTCGAAGGAATCTGTGCTGGCAATATGCCACCGACGCAGGTTGTCGACGTAGTGACGTCCTTGATCGACAAATCGATCCTGATACAAGAAGGCGTCGACGGAACGATCCGGTACCGACTGCTCGAGACGCTGCGCGATTACGGCATGGAACGGCTGCAGGAGACGTCGGAAGTCGCATCTCTATTGCGACGACACCGCGACTGGTACGAAAGGGCGGTGATCGAAGCAGAGAGAAACTGGATCGGTCCGCAGCAGATGGATTGGATCGCAATGCTCGACGCCGAACAACCCAACGTCCGTGCGGCGCTGCAGTTCTGTCTGACCTGGCCAATCGAGGCGGAGGCGGGACTTCGCATGGCAAATGGACTGTATCCGTACTGGCGCGCGCGGGGAAAGCTGCGTGAGGGCATCCGATGGCTCAGGCAGCTTCTGGCAGTTGCGGATTGCAAATCCGGTTTCGAGCGAATCAAAGGCCTGTATGTGCTGAGCGTCATGTCAGCACTGCACGGCGATGCGGATTCTTCATTGCTCAACGCTCAGAAGGGAAGCGCACTCGCTGTCCTCCAGGTCGATGATCCCACCGCCACGGCGCTCATGGCTGACGCCGCCGGCCATCATGCTCTGTTCACTCACGACTTTGCAGGGGCCTCCGCGCATTTCGAATCCTCGCTCGCAGCATTTCGCATAGAAGGTCATATCCTGTACATGATCTGGTCGCTTCTAGGCCTCGCCGTATCCAGCAGTGCGCAAGGGGATTGGGCTCGGAGCGATGAGTGTCACCGGGAAATACTGCAATTGACCGAGTCATGCGGCGAATCCGTCTATCGGGGATGGTCACTCTTGGGCGCAGGAATCGGCGCCTGGAATCGGGGAAACTTCTCACGTGCAAAAGAACTGGCCGAAGAGGGGGTACGACTCGCTCGATCAGCGGATAACCGGCTAGGAGCAGCCGGATGCATGGAGGTTCTCACATGGATCGCTACGGATGAAGGTATCCCCCGGCGCTCCGCGACACTGATGGGCATCGTCGAAGCCATCGCACAGACGGTCGGGAGCCCTAGCGCTGTCTACCCGAACCTCCTCGTCCACCAAGAGCCGTACGAAAAACGGGTCCGCCAATCGATGGGTGATCGCGCGTTCACCTCGGCGTTCCGCGATGGATTCCGTATGCGATTCGAAGACGCCGCAGCATTCGCACTGAACGAGGCAACGGGTGGGTTCAGAGCGCCTGCAGTGTCAAAGACCACCTCCCTCACACGCCGCGAAAGGGAGGTGGCCCAACTCGTCGCCCAGGGAATGACCAACAAATCGATCGCAGCCAAGCTCGTCATCTCACAACGCACTGCACAGGGGCACGTAGAACATATTCTCCGCAAGCTCGGATTCACTTCCCGCAGTCAGATAGCGGCATGGAGTATCGAACAGTCTCAGAGCGCCGAGCCTGAGTAGCGCAAGCCACCTTCAGAAGCGAAATCCACAGCTGTTCTGATGTCAGTCGAACACTCGGTGCGGAGTCTAGTCATGAGCCCCGCCAGGGATCCGAACAGCTCTACTGATCAAATTGGGGCGAGTGGTACGAGCCGATATTCCCTCTACAACGGCTGCACAGTCGCTACGAACGAACGCTCGCCGGTGCGGTCACCGCCATTCGGGCTGCCGCCCGGCGCAGCAGTGGATCGTCGACGAGGGTGTCGACCGTCCAAAAGATGCTGCTGCCTGGTGTTATTCGCGCGATAACACTAGCTGTGCGCAGAAGTCGGTCGCCGGATGTAACGCGGCCGCTGCCGCGCGCGGGTAGGCTGAATAACTGAGTTGCTGCGCTGACTGCGGACTGGTGGGCGGTCGGAGCAGATTATTGGATGTCGGCGGCATTGTTATGGACCGAGGTCGTATCCCTTCACAGAGGAGGGCAAGTCGTCGATGACGGACCACGATGAGCCCGGGCCGCTGGATGGCTTCAGCTCGGAGATCAAAGCGGAACTCGAATCCGAGGGGTTCGTGGAGGTCGAGGAAATCGGCCGTGGCGGTTTCGGGGTTGTTTATCGGTGCCGGGAGCCTTCGCTCGAGCGGACCGTGGCGATCAAGGTGTTGAGTTCGGGTCTCGATCGTGAGGGCTATACCCGTTTTCTACGGGAGCAGCGCGCGATGGGGCAGTTGTCGGGGCATCCGAATATCGTCAACGTGCTGCGCATTGGTGTGACTTCCACGGGACGCCCGTTCATAGTGATGCAGTATCATCAGCAGGGCTCGCTGGACGAGGCTGTGCGCCGTAGAGGGCCGATGCACTGGAGCGCAGCGATCCGTATCGGTGTGAAGTTGGCGGGCGCCTTGGAGACTGCACACCGGGCTGGCATCTTGCACCGGGATGTCAAACCGGGCAATATCCTGTTGACCGACTACGAGGACCCGCAACTGTCCGACTTCGGAATCGCACGTATTGCGGGCGGATTCGAGACCGACACCGGCACCATCACCGGATCCCCCGCCTTCACCGCCCCAGAAGTTCTCGCTGGTGAGCCGCCAACTGTTGCGTCCGACGTGTACGGCCTTGGTTCCACAATGTTCTGTCTCATTACCGGGCATGCGGCCTTCGAGCGGCATTCCGGCGAGCAGATCATTGCCCAGTTCCTGCGTATCGCCTCCGAGTCGGCGCCGACGATGCTTGCGGCGGGCCTTCCTAGCGATGTTCGTGAGGCCGTGGAGAGAGCGATGGCGCGGGATCCGGACCGACGCCCAAGCACCGCAGCGGATTTAGGCAATCAACTCCGCGAGATCGAACGCGCGCACGGGTTAGCCGTTGATGAGATGGCGCTCACGGCTGGCGAGGACGCGGGTTCCGCGCTGATCCAACCCGCGCCGACCATCGGCTATGTCAGGACTGAGGTGCACCGGGGCCCGGGTGACAACGACTCGGTGTCACGGCTGCGACCGCCCAGCGCAATGACCAAGTATCGTCCTCCGAGGTCGTCGCGCGCTCTGGTCGTGCGGACTCGGCTCGCCGAGCGTCTGCAGGATGCGGGTCGGCGACGGTTGGTGTTGATACATGCGCCGGCAGGTTTCGGAAAGAGCACTCTCGCTGCGCAGTGGCGGGAGGTTCTCATCGAGGACGGTGTTTCGGTGGCATGGCTGAGTATCGACGCAGACGACAACAACGTGGTCTGGTTCCTCGCCCATCTGGTAGAGGCAATTCGACATGTCCGAGACGACCTCGCCTCCGACTTGGGGCAGATCCTCGAGGATCGCGGCAGCCAGGCTAGTCGGTATGTACTGACGACGTTGATCGACGAGATCCATGACATTGGGGAGCCGTTGACTGTCGTGGTCGACGACTGGCATCGGGTGAGCAATCCGGAGACGGTGGCAGCCATGGAGTTTCTGCTCGAGCACGGTTGCCACCACTTGCAGGTGATTGTGGCCAGCCGCACTCAAACGGGGTTGCCGTTGAGCAGGATGCGGGTGCAGGACGAGTTGGTCGAGATCGATTCCACCGCGCTGCGCTTCAATGTCGCCGAATCAGGTCGTTTTCTGGTCGATCTCGGTGGTCTGTCGCTGGAACCGCAGGCGATCGCCGACCTGTGCGATTCCACGGAAGGGTGGGTCGCAGCCCTGCAGCTCGCTGTTCTGTCACTGCGAGGACGGGAGCAGCCCGCAGAGTTCATCGATAACCTCTCGGGCAGGCACCGAGGTATCGCCGAGTATCTCGTCGAGAATGTCCTCAACACGCTCGAACCTGACATCGTCGACTTCATGCTGGCAACGTCGGTGACCGAACGTCTGTGCGGTGACCTGGCTGCCAGGCTCGCTCAGGTGGGCAACGGGCAGGTGCTCCTCGAGCAGATCGAGGACCGGGACCTGTTCTTACGCGCTCTCGACGACGAGCGTAAGTGGTTCCGCTACCACCACCTTTTCGCCGATTTTCTTCGGCGCCGGCTCGCACGAGACCAGCCCGAGCGAGTCGCCGCATTACATCGTGAGGCAGCGCTTTGGTTCGCCGACCACGGTCTTCTCAGCGAGGCGGTCGACCAGTCTCTCGCAGCCGGGGACGAGGAGCGGGCTGCCGACCTCGTTGACGGGATGGCATCGATCGAGCGTTCGCAGCTTGCCTCGGCATTGGGGCTGATCGACAAACTGCCAATAACAGTGGTCGCCGGGCGGCCCCATCTGCTGATTGCAGCGGCCTGGGCGCACGTGCTCCTACACCACGAACGCATCATCATTGATCAGACACTCGACGCGCTGAACGTCAGCCTTGCCGCCCTCCCCGATGAGGCCGGGGCGACCGCGGATCTTCGGGTCGAGGCGGCGCTGGTGAAAGGAATTGCGAATCTGCTTGGCGACCACATCGACGGACTACTCGATTTGGTGTCGGACTGTGTCGCCCGCGAGAGGACCTTGCGCCCGTTTGCGCTGGCGGCTGCCGCGAATGTGGCCTCTTATGAGGCAATTCACCGATTTGAGTTCGACGCGGCCCAGCGGTGGCAGAAGTGGGCCGAGCCGTACCACGCGCGCACCACCGGCCCGTTGAGTGCCGTGTACGGATACTGTTTTTCCGGACTCGCAGCCTTCGAGATGCTCCGCGTCGAGGAGGCAGAACGACACTTCCGCCGTGCGTACGAACCGGCCGGGCGCTCAGGCGGCTCGCGGTCATACTCGACACAGCTCGCAAGCGCGATGCTCGGTTGCATGCTCTACGAGAAGGGATACGTAGACGAGGCCGAGCGGTTGCTCGATGAGAGCCACCAACTCGGATCCGAGGGCGGAGTGGTCGATTTCATGCTCGTCACATACGGGACCGGGGCGAGGATCAAGGCCATTCGAGGAGACCTCGTGGCAGCACGCAACCGACTGGACGAGGGGGCCGAGATCGCAGCGGCATTGAAACTGCCACGACTCACTGCGCGCATCGAGAACGAGCGCACACGGTGGAATATGAAGGCCAATATTCGGTCGCCCGTCCAACGAGAAGCAACCACGGAGACAGGCTCATCCCCGCTCAACGGCATCTTGGAGATGACCACCGAACTCTACGAAGATGCAGCCATCCGAATATTGCTCGCCGAGAAGACATCGCACGACGCGGTCGAGGCACTCGAACTCGCGTCCGCGTTGGTAGCCAGGATGCGAGCGCAACACCGTCCCCGCGCAGCCCTTCGCGCGGGTCTGCTCGAGGTGGCCGCGCTGTGCGCGGCGCATGGCGAAGAGGAAGCGGAGGCGGCGTTGGTCCCGCTCGCAGCGAGATGCGCGCAGCTCGGCTTGATCCGCCTGCTATGTGACGAGGGACCCGCGCTGACAAAGCTGGTGGCTTCGCTTCGAGAACGGTTGTTGCACAACCGATGGCCCAGTGAGTGGCCTACGATCGACGAGCCGTTCTTATCGGCGGTCCTGGCCGCCGAACAGACCGAGCCGCCTTCCTCCAGTCCATTGAAATGAATCGGGGCTCCGAGGGACCCCTGGACGTGCCTGGGATACGGCACGTCCCAGTGATCGGCTTCCGTGGACCATGGGAGTGAGCGGCCGCGGTGTCGGTATCAGTGACTGCTCAGCGATCGATGGGTCAGACGGTTTCGAGGGTTTGCTCCGGGGTGGAGACACCCGAAGTCCGTGACTGTCCGGCAATCCCGATACCGCCGAGCAGGATCAGCGCGATGCCAGGGACGATGAACCACCATGTCAAGGTAGTGGCCGCATGGCTCGCGGTGGGGATGTTCGCCGCCAGCTGGAAGTTGCCGACGTTGGCCTCCATGCCAGCAACGAGTGCCTCGAACCTGGGAAGGATGGCGTTGAGCTGCGCTATGCCGGTCGCGACGTCGGAGAAGTTCTGCCCCATGAAGTCTTGGAACTGCCCTGGATCCATTTTCAAGGCGCCGGCCAGCGCGGGCACGGTCTGGGTTTGGAGTTGGTCGGACATCGCCGCGATCACAGTCATGTCCGACCGCACGGCTGCCACTCCCTGGTCGGTGAACACCGGGCCGAAGGCCACAGTGAGATCGTCGACGGCCTTGGCTTTGGCGGGAACGGACAACACCAGCGGGGCGATAACGAACATGAGTCCCACGGCGAAGCCTGCCACCAATGCTGCCCGAGACAGACCCGGTCGGCCGCGAGACAGGGCACCGACGGCGAGGAGGACCAAAACAGCGCCGGGGATCAGGAACAAGAACGGCACCACGGTACTGGGGAGGAAGTTCGTGGGGATCTGATCGGCGTTGCGGAAGTTGGGCGCCTGCGTTTCCAGGCCGGTCACCAGGGCATCGAATTTCGGCAGGATCGTGTCGAGCTGGTCGATGCCGCTGGCGACGTCCGGGAAATTCTGGTCCATGTAGTCATGGAACTGGTTCGGGCTCATAGCGAGCGCGTTCGGCAAGGCGGGCAGGGTCTGCGACTGCAGCTGATTCGACATCGCCTGCACCATGTCCATGTCGGCCCGGGTCTGGGCCAACGCCCGAGGCTTGAAGCTGGCACGCAGGTCACCTGTGAGGTGTTCCACACCCTGGACCTTGATCATCATGTCGGTGACGAGCGGGAATAGAAACAGTACGGCGCCGATCGCGGCGACGCCGCCGAGCACGACGGTTCGTCTTAATGGCATTGTTTTGCTCCCTTGATCATTCATCGGCACAGACCGCTCGTACTGCCCGAAAACGTCCGGTAGGTAAGTGGTCGATCAATTCCATTCGCGTTGCGGTGCAGTCGAATACGTTAGCCAAGCGGTTTGTGGCACATCCAATTTAGGAAAAAACCAAGCCTCGCAGCCTCTGAGGCCACGGAGATGGGTGGGTGTCAGCCGAGATCACCGTCGGCGACGGGATGTTCCGTCGATAGTTATGGTGGTCGACACTTCGAGTCGTCATCCGACTTCGACGCCGGGAAACCAGGTACGTACACACGCTGCACTGACAGAATGCAGCTGCAACGAGCGGCATCAGGCTGATGCGTCGCATTCTGCGACGCGCATGCGGGCCCATCGCGCCTCGATGCAAGCGAGTGCAACCCCTCACACGAAGTGCAGCACGGTGAGTGACAGTTTGTCGGGACGAAAAAAACTGGGCCCCGCGATGACGGAGTAAGGGGCCAGGGGTGGCAGGTCTATGGGTTCCTAAGTTGTTTGTATCGGATCCCCGAACGTCCGGAAGATCCCTCAATTTGACAGTGAAATGTCCGACGGCCGCCACAGCACCGTGAGGTCGTTGTTTGCAGCGCGACTAGCAGAACGTGAGGATCAGTTCCTTCACTTCTGGGGGATACCTGCGGGCAGCACCGCAGCTGCAGGCGAGTCGTAGAGGCGATCCTCGTACTTTTGTTTGGAGATTCCGAAGCTGATTCCTCAGGTCCTCCACCGAATACGGACCACCGCCGGAATAAGTCCACCAAGAGGTCGTCTTCACGTCTTTCTGTGTGACCGTGTAGGTAGAATTCATCGCGGTTACGCCGGTACGGTATTGGTGTGGTTCGTCGCCGCCTTCGCGTAACTTTTCAATGTGAAGTCAGCGGTCAGCACTTCACTGAAAGAGGGACGGCGTGGGCCAGCAAGTATTTTGCGGGCCGCCAAATGGTCGCTTGGTCGATTAATCGATTCGACGCATGTGAGCAGATCGTTCCTGAAACGCAGCACGGAAAAGCTGGAGCTTTCCGAGTCTCCATGGACGATTGTGCGGTCGTCGGCGGACGCTAACCCGGCGATTTGGATATTCAGGTCGAACTGATGGGTCCAGAACCAGGGAACCGAGGCATACGGTCCACTGTCGTGCATCAGTCGACGTGCCACGTGCCGGGCGTGATCGACGGCATTCTGCACGGACTCCAAACGAACGCGTCGGCCCGCATGGACGCTGGGATAGTTAGCGCAGTCTCCGATCGCGCTGATGTGAGGGTCATCAGTGAGCAGTTGGCCATCGACTTCGATCCCGTTGAATGTGGCAAGGTTGGATGCCTGTGCTAGTGCGATGTTCGGTTCCACGCCTATGCCTGCAACAACGGTGTCGGCGCGCAGGACAGCTCCCGTGTCGAGCTCGACGCCGGAGACCGCCCCGTTTCGCAGGGTGAGGGCCGTGACCGCAACGCCATTGATCAGGGTTACACCATGTGACCGGTGTTCTCGCGCAACACAACTCGAAACTGCGGGATCAACGGCTCGCTGCATGATCCGATCGGAAGCCTCAACGACCGCGGTATTGTGCCCCGACGCTGCTGCTGAGGCGGCGACCTCCATGCCGATGAACCCGCCACCGATGATCACCACGTTCTGCGATGGCCCCTGCAGGCGTTCGCGGATTGAGTCGGCATCTGCGGGAGTCTTCAACGTGAAGACTCCCTGTGCTCTTCCTCCTGGAACCGTGAGAGATCGAGGCTCGGTGCCCACCGCAAGTATGAGATGTGCGAAGTCAATTTCCTTACCAGAGCACAAGACGACACGGCACTTCTCTCGGATGATCGCCGTGACAGAGTCTCCGGTGAGCAGTTCGATACTGTGGCGTGAATAGAACTCCTCGGGGCGGAGCGGGAGAGCTTCAGCCGGTGTGTGGCCAGCGAGGTAGCCCTTGGAAAGGGGCGGTCGCTGGTACGGCAGGTCGGGCTCATCTCCGATGAGGACGACCCTGCCGGCGAAAGATTGCTCACGTAGCGACACCGCCGCCTGGTGCCCGGCCTGTCCCGTTCCCACAATGACGATGCAGTCCTCTGAGGTAAACCGATGTGTCTGCATGTCAGTATTGGGTCGACGGAAGTACGACGACAAGCCCGTCGATATCCGCGGTGACGGGGAGTTGGCAGGACAACCGACTTGTCTCCAGGCGAGGGGCGAGTGCATTGTCAAGCATCTCGTCCTCGACCTCGCCAATGTCGGGAAGCGCGATGTCGGTGCTTTCGACATACACATGGCATGTCGCACACATGGCGTTTCCCCCGCACTCGGCAACAATCTCGTCGATACCGGCGCCCAAGGCAGCTTGCATGACACTGGTTCCGTATATCGCATCGACAATGGTTTCGGTTCCGCCGACGAGACGAAAACTTATCTTAGGCATTGAATTTCGTTCCTTCAGGTGTGACTGTTCTGACGAAGGGCGGACCGGGTGTGCGTACCGCTCATGGGCGCGCAGCACCCGGCGCCGGCGCAGGCTCCCGGACGAACCGGAACCTGCCCCGGCTCTAGGTGCGTGATCAGCGCGGATAGACCTTGAGGGGCACGGACTCCATGCCGCGGATGATGTTGTTCGGGTGCAAGTGGGGTTCACCGTTCAGTTCGATCCGGTCGACACGCCTGGCCAGCTCCTTGAACAGCGAGGTCACCTCGAGACCGGATAGGTTCTTGCCAACACAGGAGTGCAGACCGTAACCAAAAGCAAGGTGGTCAGTCGGGTTTCTCCGAACGTCGAATATGTGCGCGTTCGGGTAATGCCGCTCATCTCTATTCGCTGAGGCATAGCTGTGTAGCATCCTCGATCCGGCCGGAATCGTGATCTCGCCGAGCTGAACCTCACAGCTGGTCACCCTTGTGAACCACTGCGCGGTCGATTCCATCCGAGCTCCCTCGATCACTGCACTCGGAACGAGTGACGGATCATCACGGACGATCGCCCACTGGGCAGGGTGCCGCGCGAACAGCAGCAGCAGATTGCCGATCAGACTGGCCGTGGTGTCCAGGCCGGCCAAGGCCGCAACGCCGATGATCCCCAACGCTTGCTCGTCGGTGACCTTTCCAGCGTCGGCGGCCGCCCAGGCCTGCGCGGCGAGGCTGCCCGCCCTGACTTGGTCGCGCCCGAGGCTGGATGCGACGAAGTTGATGAGCTTTTCTACGCTGGGGAGCGTGTCGTCGTAAGTGCCGTCCGGTCCAGTGCAGTGGTACGAATCCGTCGCCCACCGAAGCATCTCCGGGCCGGCGACGGCGTTTTCGGCGCCGAGTGCGTACATGAATACAGCAGAGGGCATCCGCTGTGCGACCTCAGGAACTCCATCGAATTCCCCCATTTCCAAGATCCTGTCGACCACGTCCTTAGCGGCCGCGTCGATGTTCGATTGGTAGGCCAATGCGGGTTTCGGGCCGATTCCCTGCATCATGATCCGGCGAGGAATGGCGTGTTCCTCCCCATCCTTCAGTGCCATGAATTCAGCCCACGCGGTGTTGATCGTGTCACTCATAGCGATGCCGCGGCCTGAGATGAAGGTGTGGGGATCACCCAGAACTCGTTTGACTTCGTCGTATCGGAACGTCCCCCACATGTCGTACTTGGCCATATATGCTGCGGGCCCGATGTCGCGAAGGGTGCGGTAATCGTCGTATGGGTCCGCCAGTGATTCTGCGGAAAACAGGTCGATATCAGATGAGAATCGTTCGGTATCAACCGAAGTCGTGGTTGAGGTTGTCATCGATTCACTCGCTTTCTGTGTTATCTGTGTCGGGGGAAGGTTCTGATCAGTTGCCGAGTGCGGCTGGGGTTTCCGTGCGAGTAGTAACGTCGCGGAGGCCGACTAGGGCATCCTTTACTGCCGAATCAACTAGCAGAGCGAGGTTGTCCGGAGTGATTTCACTCGAGTACACGACGAGAGTTTTGTCCTCGATGGGGATGACATCAATAGTCCCCAGGTGGTGCTCCACGGGAAGGTCTCCACCCTGAATTCGGTACTGGAACCTGCGCAGAAACTCGTTTGAGGTGACGATTTTCTCCTCAAGCCGGCTGCCGTCGCTCAATTCGATGTGGCGAACACCGTTCGAATCGAGATGTGATCGGGAAATCAGTGGGTACCATTCGCTGATGGTTGCCGCATCGCTAACTACCTCCCAAACGCGATCCGGTTTTGCATCGATAAGAATTTCTGCTCGGAGACTCGACATTTGTTTCTCTTTCAGTTGATTCATCGGGCGCAGGTGACTATTCGACCCGTGTCGGCTGTGGTTCTCAAGAAACCGCATCTCCGGACTCGCCTCTTCTGATATACCGAGAGTACCGTGACTACAGTCACATCCATTTGTGCGTTTGTGCAGGACCTATTGTCGTTCTGTGCACACGTCTACCGTCTTGCGTGATATCTTGCGTGCCGATAAGGGTCGATAAGCTGCGTGAGCGCCGCCTTATCCGGCCGGCGAACGTGCCACCGTTGCATCCAGGAAGTACTGACGTGCGGTTTGCTGCCAGTCCGCACAACTGGGTGGCACCGCGATCACGGGACCGGTAGGCGATTTATGTCGATAATTTATGTCGATATGTAGAGCCTGCGGTACTCCGAAGGGCTCGCGCCGTACTTCTCGCGGAATATCCGGCTGAAATGCGCCTCGTTGATCATGCCGTGCGTCGCCGCAATCTCACCGACCGGCCGCCGAGCCATCAGAGGGTCGACCAGCTGCTGCCTTATGCGTTCCAGGCGCCGGTGTCGTACGTATTGTGCGACACCAAATTTCTCGTTTTCGAATGCTTTATACAAGTATCGCACTGAAACGAAATGAGCTGCGGCGATATCCCCCACTGAGAGATGGGATTCCCTGAGATTATCCTCGATAAATGTCTTGACTCTGATAAGAAATGACCGCTGGGCGCATTCTGAATCGCTGGAATCCAAGAGAATTTCCCTGTACAGGGTCTCCACCAGATCGAGAAGAGTCGATGAAACTTTCCGTGCAACGACGTCCGAGAATTCGCCCCGCGAGTCAACCAGATGAAGCAACATCGCTGAGACCAGCTTTCCCAAACCATCGCCATCTGACATTGCGGTAGCTGTCACGCGGGCCATCTGGGTCACATCAAGGTTGAGCGCACTCCGGTCGAACATGGAAACCGCTGTCGTGTGTGGTGAACCGAAACGGGCTGCGAATTCACGGGTCGAGTCGTAAACCGTGAACTGCCCAGGACGGAGGACGGCTGTCCTACCGTCCTGGGTAAACGTAGCGATTCCCGCTCGCTGAAACGCGATGCAATAGTGTTCGCTCTCGTCCGATCGGGCCTGCACTTCAGTGCGAACAATCGTTTCGGGTCTCGCATGCACAACTGACAACTGGATCCCGCCGAGGTGGTGGGTATCGACTTCGCACCGGAAATCGTGCTCCACCTCGGTGCCTACCTGCAACGGAAAGAACGTTCCGCTGAGGGCGTTCTGCCAACCATCGAGTTGTTCTCGAACCCTCTCTCGAGGGTTTCCCGGCGCGATTGGAAATGACATATCGGGTGCGATTCTTGTTTCAGGCTCTCAACTCGTACGGCGAGAATCGCCGTACACACATCATAGAGCGATGTTGACGGCTTTGGTCTGGGTGTAGTGGTCGATGGCGGTTGCGCCGAGCTCACGCCCCCAACCGGACTGCTTGTATCCGCCGAACGGCATGGCGGTGTCGAACCCGTTGTATTGGTTGATCCACACCGAACCGGCCTTGAGCTGACGGGCCGTGAGGTGCGCCTTGGATAGGTCCTTGGTCCAGATTCCGGCGGCGAGGCCGTAGATGCTGCTGTTCGCCGCCTTCGCGACTCCTTCCTCTGCGTTGAACGGCATTGCTACGACGACGGGGCCGAAGATCTCCTCCTCAACGATGCTGAACTCGGGCTTCACGTCCACGAATACCGTCGGTTCGACGTAGAAGCCGGTGCCGCCCCAGCGTTTACCGCCGGTGAGGGCGCGGGCGCCGTCGGCGAGTCCGGCGGCTAGGTAGCCGGTGACCTTGTCGAACTGTTCCTGCGACACCAGCGGTCCGAGCTGGGTGGCGGGGTCGAGTCCGGGGCCGATCTTGACCTGGCTGGCGGCTTCGGCGACCGCGGCGGTGAAGTCGTCGAAGATGCTGTCCTCGACGAACATTCGGGTGCCGGCAACGCAGCACTGGCCGTGGTTAAACAGCCAGGCATTGAGCGATCCGGTGACGGCAGCATCGAAGTCGGCATCCGCGAACACGATATTGGCGCTCTTGCCGCCGAGTTCGAGCGACACTTTCTTCAGGTTGCCCCTGGCGGCGTCGACGATCTTCTTCCCGACCTCGGTGGAGCCGGTGAACGCGATCTTGTCGACGTCGTCGTGGGCCGACAGTGCCGCCCCGGCATCGCCGTAGCCGGTGACGATGTTGACGACGCCGGGCGGGAAGCCTGCCTCCTGGAACACCTCACCGAGCAAGATCGCGGTAAGCGGGGTCTGCTCGGCGGGCTTGAGGATCACCGTGTTGCCGGCCGCGAGTGCGGGCGCCAGCTTGAACGCGGCCATCAGCAGCGGAAAGTTCCAGGGAACGATCAGACCGCAGACACCGACGGGTTCACGCAGCGTGTACGCGTGAAACTGGCCGCCCGGGGCGAACGGCATGCTCACGTTGACCGTGCTGCCTTCGATCTTGGTGGCCCAGCCTGCGAAGTAGCGGAAGATGTCGGCCGACCACGCGACGTCGACGGCCGCGGCGATGCCCGCCGACTTGCCGTTGTCCAGCGCCTCGAGCTGGCCGAATTCCTCGGCGCGCGCGGAGAGGATGTCGCCGACCCGCCAGATCAGCCGTTCCCGCTCGTTGGGCTTCATTGTAGGCCACGGGCCCTCGTCGAATGCTGTGCGGGCGGCCCGGACCGCGCGGTCGACGTCCTCGGCGCCACCACGCGCAACCTCTGTGAGGGCGTGGCCTGTGGCCGGGTCGTAGGTCGTGAAGGTGCGGTCCGATGCGGCCGACACCCATTCGCCTCCGATGAGGAGTTTCTTCGCGCTCCCCAGGAATTCCTGCACGTCGCGGCGGATTGCCCATTCAGTAACAGCTGTCATACGAACTCTCCATTTTGCAAAATCAGCCGGCGGTGCCGCGTTGGCCCTGTCCGGTCAAGGTTTCGGTGCACCTCCGACGTTAGGTGATGGGCGCCACACTCAGTGATGGAAATCGTGCACTGCGCATTGCGCATTTGTGCACACTTCGCCCAATGCTGTGCTGCTTGTACCAACCTTGCATTCCGAACAACATGCCGCGAAGACGCGATCCGTGTGAGCTTTCGGTGCAAACAAGCAGGGCGTTTTCCGATCTTCGGCCTCCGTGTGCAGGTCAAGTTCGAGGCCTGCCAGAGCGGCGCTCCGTTCGGCAGCAAGTCGGGGCCATACTTGAGGGTGGTGCGAGTAGTGCTACCGCTTCCGCTTTAGCTGGACGCCCCAGAATCTAACCACCATGAATCTGAACCCGCGCGCCAATACCGTCGATGGAGTGCTGCGGCGCTCGGCAGCCAAATACCCCGATCGTGTGGCCGTGATCTTCGAGGACCGCACTTTGTGCGCGTGCGTTCTCCTTCATTCAGAACAAGTCGGCTTGGGTGTAGCCCTGCCCCAATCGACGTTTGACGTCGCCGAGGTAGCGAGCAGCATCTGCGCCGTCGACTATTCGATGATCGTACGAGAGTGAGAGATACACCGTGGGGGACCACCGAGATCGTCAAGTTGCCTGATGAATCGTGTACCGGCGCGAGTCGTTCGACAACGGTGTCTGTCCCCAGAATCGCCGACTGCTGCGGGTGATGATGGGGGTGTCGAACAGGGCGCCACGGCTGCCCGTGTTGGTGACCGTGAAGGTGCCGCCGGAAAGGTTCGTCGGCACCGATCTTGCTGGTACGGACGCGGTCTGCGGCGTTTGCGATGCTTTGAGCAAGACCGGAGATTGTTTGATTCTGAGCGTTTCGGATTACGGGAACCATCAGACCTTTATCACTGTCGACAGCGATACCGAGGTGGCACGCCCGGTAGTACGTCACCGTTGTGACGTCGGCATCCAGCGCGGAGTTGACCACCGGATTGTCACTCAGGCAGTGTGTGCTGCCCGAGTAGTAGCCGAGCTCGATACCGGGGGCGATGAGGCCGCCGCGAAACCTACGGTTGCTTCATCGATCAACCCACACAAGATCGAGCAGACGCATCGCCTCGGCAAGACGAGGATCACGGGCGTCGACGGGTGCGTTGTCAAGCGGTGTGACGGACGGAGAAATCGCCGGGTCGCCCGGATGTTCGTAGAGCGCCCACAACCTCAACCCGTCACCGTGGCGGGAGTCGAACTCGATACCGGCAATCGGCTTGCCGTCTGGCCCGTTGAGAGTGTTGATCCATTGCGAAATCACCTGTGTCAATTCCCGCGGCTTGCCGTCGCGGATAGCCGCACCGTCGAGATCGGCGAGGCCGAGCCGAAACGCTGTGCCGCGAAACCCCTTCCACAAGGCCGCCAAACTCTCGACATCACCCGGCACGACAAACCACCCGGCCAGCGCCGCATCCGTCGTCATCCGCGGCGCACACCAGGAGAGTGGGAGTTCGCCAGGAGCAATCGTAGGAAACTCGAACTGGTCCTCATCGTCGACTTCGATGTCGTCGAGGTCCGCGACCATGTCCGGGCTCGGACGAGCATAGGTCAACACTTCGAGATAACAAGCAAGTCGCGTCGAACCGACATACAACGTCCGCCACACCCCTCCTGGGTCGTCCCAACGGCCGGTGAAACGACCGCCGGTGGCGTACTCCTAGGGAGTCCACTCCCACGGCGCAGGACGGAAACCGATGCCATGAGCTCTCACACAGTCGACATACGAGCACGACAGCGCACCGAACGACGTGAAAGTTTGACCAGCCGAGGTCATCCGACCGCAGCGAACTGACGTGCAGCAGCAAGTACCTGAGGCCCGACATCGGCCAGATCACCATCACGCAGAAGAAGCGCGGGTGCACGATCATCCAAGATCGGGTTCAAACCCTGAAACCATGCCTGCGCGACCGTAGCAGTGTCACGGGCAGCGATCAGCTTCGCGGCACGGTACGCGATACGGAGACGTTCGACATCGGTGTCGTTGCCGATCGTTCGCGTGCCCTCCGCCCACTGACGAACCGCCCGTGTTTCCTTCACCTTCCCGAGATACGCGACAAGGCGAGCGCCGAGCATCTCGCGCAGGGCGGTCACCAGTTCCGCCTGCGTCATGCGGGCAGCGAGATTGTAGGCAGCGAGATCAGGCCTCGGATGCGCTGTAGTCATGTAAATACACCTCCTAATCACATGGTAGATCACATCCGAAAAACCCGCCATCAAACACAACGCTCGTGTGGCACCGATCATCGCTGGAACGGGCCGACAAAACTATTGGCCGACCCACTGTTGGCCCTGCCGCAAACCACGTTCCCCCTGCTCAGAAGCCACCATCCCCCAAACGCCACTATCGCGCCCTTGAACGCAACAAGCTTGAGGATCGGTGGTACGACCACGGCAACGCCGTCGTACAAGGGACACCGCTACCCGATGTCGTATGGCGCTGTTGACTTCAATGACCCGGGATCTGAGTGTTAAATGTCGCATAAGCACAGCGCTACATGAGCTCGCAACGGTCAGCAGCGCCCCACAATGGCTGAAGCGGTAACGCCTCAACGACAAACTCTGAAACCACAATGCGCGCATCACAGCCCCTGCAACACCTACCGCGATCGCCCGGACTTCACGTGAACAGTCCTCACGACCACACCCGTGAGCATTCAGAAAGAGCGACGCTAGGTGTCGGTGACCGAATCGGAGCTGACGGTTCGAGTTCTACCCGCATGCCCGCCACAGCCAGCAACGGCGCATCACGGATACTCCCGCCACCGGCCGGGTGCTGCCTTTGCTACGCATCCAAGTCGAGTCGATCCATGTCTACTCCCCTGGTTTCGAATGAAAACGCTGCAACTCCGCCCACCCAGCAGGGCCACCTGTATCCGCCGCAATGGCAACGGGAATGTCCGTCTATCTCCCCCTCGAGGTGTCGCCACGGCCTGCGCGGCGCCGCTCGCTGCTCTACTACTCGGCGCGACCGGTTGCAGCCCCGCGACCCCTGCGGCCGACACGAGTCGCTGCCCGGCAACCGATATGCCAGTACGACGCTCGCGGCGAGTAACGACTCGTACGGCGCACCGACCACATCCCCCGAGATGGTGAACGCCTGGGGTATTGCGATCAGACCGCAAGGCGAGGGTGGGCATTTCTGGATCGGCGGCGGCGGGACGTCGTTCCAGTTCGTCGGCGACGTAAGCGCATCCCCAACCTGGCGCTGCGACCGTTGCACCAGGACGCACTGCGCGAGATCACCATCCCCGGCGCCGACTCCGACACCACCGACACCGGCGGCGGAAAGACCACCGGCGTAGCATTCAACCCCGCACCGCTGAACTCCGATAGCTTCGCCGTCGACGGACACCTCGAAATGCTCAGCGGCTCATCATGATTCCTCTTCACCACCGACACAGGGCACATCGCCGGCTGGACCGAACAGGGTGCCGACGGCCGGATCGTCCGCCACGACGGACCCGCGTTGCAGATGTTCGACGGAGGCTCGGCGGGGATGACTTCTTCGGTCTCGCCCTCACCCCCGGCCGTGACGACACCTTGTGGGTAGCAGACTTCGGCATTGACCCGCAGATCCGACAGTTCAACAAGGCTTGGCAACCGGTCCCGACACAGGATTCGTCAACCCGTTCGCGACCGGCGACCCGATCGACCCCGCCAACCCGGGGTCGGGCAAGCACGCGAGGCCGGGTGACCCCGCACCGTTCAACCTCGTCACCACCGGCGACCGCGTCTTCGTCACCTACGCCGTCACCAAGGCTGCCGAGGACTCCGCCGACGGCACCGACTTCGATGCGAGCGAAGAGGACTCGTTGGATGCAGAACGAGAGGTCGCGGTCGGCGACCGCCCGGACCGCGGCAAGGTCGCCGAGTTCGACTGGGGCGGCGTGCGGGTACTCGACGACGGCGGCCGTCTCAACGCTCCCTGGGGCCTAGCGATCGCGCCAGCGAACTTCGGAGCGCTCAGTGGCAGCATCCTGGTCGGCAACTTCGGCGGTGCCGGACACATCGCCGCATTCGACGACACCACCGGAACCTTCATCGACTACGTTCGGGATGAATCCGGTGCTGTCCTCGGCATCGAATGGCTGTGGGGACTGCTGTTCGGCAACGGGGAAAGCCTCGGCGACAGCAACTCGCTCTACTTCACCGCCGGCCCCGCCGACGAAAAAGACGGCGTCTTCGGCCGCCTCCGTGCCGCGAACTGAGCAGGGTGACAACATGACCCGAGGCCTCGGACTTCACGTCGGGACGGCGCATGCGGTCGCCGCCACCGCGGCCGACGAGCACACCGCTATCGGTGCTCACGCGCCGATCGACTCTGACGTTCGGACCGGGCCCAACGGTCCGCCTGGGCGACGCACCCGAGGACTCAGCGGTGATCTCAAAGTTCGCCGAGCGGATCGGGGACGTCTTCATTGCCGGGAACTGCCACCACTACACCGGGCAGGACCTTGTCTCCGCTGCCGTGCACTGCCTGGTTGCCGAGGCGAATCCCCCATCGACACCCCGTCGTACTGACGTACCCGGCGGTCTACGGCGACGGCGTCGTGAGGACCCTACGGGCCGCGCTCGATCGGGCCGGGCTGGCCCGAGTCGGACTGATCACCGCTCCACCCGCGGCCCTCGCCTGGCTCGAGTCCGAGCACGGGTCAGTTACCGACGGTTTCGTGCTAGTCTACGACGCCAGTGCCGACGGCCTGGACGCATCCGCCCTCGACGTCGTTCTCGTCACCGGCGCCCCACCGCTTCCGGGGTGGCGAAATACATCGAGCGCCTGGATATTTCGGTGATTGTTCCCCCGCACCCGGACACCGTCATGGCCGGGGGGTGCCGCGCTGATCGGCGCCGCCTCCCGACCGACAACGCTCGTACCAGTGCGGGAGGGCCTGCGACCGCCGACACAGACCCGCCACCTGCGAGCAGTAGCCACGACAGTGGTCGCCGCCGCGGTCCTCACCGTGCCGTGGTTCCTCCCACCACCCCGGCAGCAGACGAGAACCTGGCAGCGCCGTTTCGACCACCGCCCGCACACGGGGTTCGCCTGGCCAACCGCACGAGGCCACCACACTTTCCGTCGGCGAGCGTCACCGCAGCCCCCGAGAAACCTTCCCTCGCCCCCATCGATCTGTATCCGGCTGACCACATACCCCGTGTGCTGGCTGTCACCGCCCTATCCGATCCGATCATCAAGTTCCCCACCGAACTCGACACCACCGTCGCATCCACGACACGCAAAGCTGCGCCCGCCACGGTCATTCCCGTGACCTTCACAGTGCCGACAACCGAACCGGAACCGACACAGACGACTCCTCCCAACACATCGGTACCGCCCCCGAGCCGACGCCCATCGAAATCCCCACCGACAGCACACCGATCGCCCCACCACCCCATCCCCGTCGGACACACCGGTTCCGACCACACCGTGACCCACCCGTCGTCGGCGACACCGACACAGACAGCAGTTTCGAAGAAGCTGGCCAACGGCCAACGGCGAACTGCGAACTGCGAACTGCGAAAGCCTTCAACAGGCGATGGATTTCATGTTCGAGCACCAGATCGAACGCGCGCTCACACGAATAGCCCTGGGCAGTCGTCGCATCACTATTCTGGTCCGGAGAATGCGATGCAAGCAAAATTGATCACCCGCGCTGTAATTCAACGCCTTGAACAACGACTCCGAATTTCGGGTTGTCGTTCGATACGCGCGTGAGTGCGAGCGCGCCACCTCGATATTCACCAGGAGGACAGCGACGGTCATACTGGTCATCGATGCTCAACGGTCGACGTGGACCACTTTCGGAATACCGTGCATCGCGAAGATGCTTTCCATCAATTCTCTTGCTGTCAAACCAGATTCGTGAGTGCGAACAAGGATAGATCAGCGACTGTTCCGACGGTCCGAATGTGCCATCCGATTCAGATCCTCAGCGGTCAGCTGCTCGAAATCATGACGCGTCCGATATATGAGCACCGCGAACGCAAGGACTGCCTCCGTGGCTGCAATGACGACGGCTGAATTCATCAATGGTGACGAAGCCTGATGCGCAACTGCCAGCTGCATGGTGGTGTCGTCAGCAACCTTGTGGTGACCGCCTGCCCCAGCCGTGCGGGAACTCATGGCGGCTAGATGAACTGCGATCATTCCCAGACTCACGATCGAAACGAGGCCCCAATCCTGATGTCTGCCAGACATCCACAGGTGTCGGGCACAGTGTACGCAGCCGATGATCATGAGGACCATCATCCCGGCGAGCAATGGCGAACTGCGATGCTCGATGAGTGATCCGGTATGCAGACCTGCCGAACACAGGGCAAGGACGGCCGCCGCCCGCCGCCCCCACAATGAGGCACGACGGGCGGTGAAACGGGTCAAGATCACTACTGGGATTCTGTGCAGCAGTGGTTCGACGTTGTGGCTGGCACGTTCAGTGCCGGGTTCCGGTCGAAGAATCCATGAGGCTTGAGCGTGAACTTTGCGTAGTCTACGGGCATCACCGGCCAGTCCTCTGGGCGAGGGAAGTGGGTCAGGCCAAACGTGTGCCAAAGCACGACATCACTGTTGTCCAAGTTGCGATTCGCTGACATGTACGAGGGCAGGCCGTCGCCGCCGGGATTCTGGTTCACAAGATCGCCTGCGGGATAGCGCTCTTCCGGGTCGTACGCAGAGACCCAGAGATGTTTGGTTGTGAAGGTGGCCCGCTCTGTGATTCCAGCGGAAGGATCGGCGAGCAGCGTTGGCGTCTGAGTTGGATACAGTGCATAGCCGGTGGGCTTCCCCAAGCGATTCGTCTTGTTCGGATTGACAATCTGCCACGTCCGACCCGCCGACGCATCAGCCATCCGACCGCCCTCGTCTTCGGAGGTAATCGTTGTTGCAATGTTGGTGAATGCATTCCCGTGCACATTGTCTGGACCGATCGGGGTGCGGGCCGCATCCACCTCGAGGACTGTGTTTTCTATGCCATCGATCATCATATCGAGGCGCGCACTAAACAGGTGCTGATGATAGGGCGCTCCCACACCAGGTGCCACCTCCGATGCGTGCGCGTAGCCCTCACCCGGATATGCAGACGGGAAGAGAACTCCGGTTAGCTTCGATTCACATTCGATGGTTCCGTCCAGGTAGAGATACCAGTAGAAACCGTAGTCATAATTACCCACAGTGGTGAAGAAGCTGATGACCAATCGGCGCTGACGTCGTACGTCGGTTGACCCGGTGAACATATCCGTGTGCTTCCACAGTGTGCCGAAGTCTTCTTCGTGCATGCAGATCGCATTCTGGATCGTCCTCGGATTGCCGAGTTCGTCACTGAGCGTGGCATCGAAATAGTGGATCTCACCAAGACAGTCACAGCCGAGCTGAAGCGAGTTCGTGAATCGTCCGAAAAGGTATTCTCCTGTGTCGAAATAGTTTTGCCAGTACCGCGTGGGGGCCGGGTCTGCATAGGGCACGACCATCTCGGCTATCGATCCGCGGAACATGATCGGTCGGTCCACATCGTTGTCGCGGAAGGTCAACTGCCGCAGAATAAGTCCTTCTCGGGCATCGAAACTGATGCCGAACTTCCAATTGGCCCACTCAACTCGCGATCCGTCGACAACAAAGGACGGCCCTTCTGGTTGTGTGATCTCGATTGGTTTGAGGCCCTTCAGTTCCTCACCGCGATACTCGGCGAGGTGGAAGTTGGCGGTTTCCTCAGGTACTGGAAAGTGGCGGTACTCGACTATTTCCCTTACGACTTTTCCGATCGGATCGACATAGGCACATACGCCGTCGATAGGGCGTGCCCAAACACTGTCTTCCTCGGATTCACGATAGAATCCGAAGCAGCGCAGGATCCTCTCACTAGCGCCCCCTTCATTTCCGTAGAACCCGGCGGACAGTGGGCAGACGACGACCTTCGCTGGATCCAGGCCCCGGGCCTGCATCGACTCCTTCCACTTGTCGCTATCGCGCAGGACCTCCTCCACCACGGTAAACTCTTCTTCGAGGATCGGTAGATGGCCACGCGTCCCGTCGACGCGCTCGTCCTTCAAGATCGTCCCACTTGTCAAAGAGATTCGAATGTCATGCGCTAGGCCGGTAATTACCTGCAGCAGCATCATCCGGACGACGCGGTCGGGTTTTGGCCCCGTACCGTTCTCATAGGCGATCACCTCGCCCTTCGACGGTTCGATGAGGCCTACATAAACGTACCTAGTGTGTTCGTCAATTCCACCGTGCTGCACAACAATTGCACGTGCGGCCAGGATTTCCTCGGCGGTCAGACTTGCCATGACATCTACCTGTGTCGTGGTGACAGGTTCGGGGGCTTGAACAGTCATTGTCTTGCTTCTCTCGTGAGTGTAAAGCCGGGTAGGAAGGAACGCACGGTCAGGGAGTTCCTGATCTCTACGAAGATGAAATGGCAAGCTCAGGCTTCTTGTGCGCCCAAGGCCGGACGCTCTCGAACGTGGCGGCTGCCCGCAAGACCTGCGCGTCTGCGCGATGACGACCCGCAATTTGAAGTCCGACCGGGCGTCCGTCACTGGTGAATCCAGCCGGAACAGTGATAGCCGGACTGGTCAGCATGTTGTACGGATAAGTGAGCAACCAACCAAGAAGCCTGCGCTGCAAGGACTCTCCGTCCAGCCAGTCCGGCGCGAACTGGCCGACCGGAAGAGCTGCCGAGGCAAGCGTCGGCGAGACCAGGAGATCGTAGTTGGTCATAAACGAGGTGAACGTGTCGTACATATGCCCGCGGAACACAGCAGCGCGGCCAGCATCGACTACCGACAACCCTTCAGCCGCCCGCATGAGGTCGATGAACCCTTCATCGACCTGACCGTGCATCGACTTCCAGTCACATAGGTCGTATTCGCCGGAGAAACCTGGAACCCAAATACCCTCCCACATAGCCTTTTCTGGGTTTGGCCAGGATGGGGTTGCTTCCTCAACCGTAGCCCCAAGTTCGGCGAACGCCTCAACTGCGTCGCGGCAGATCCGCGCTACCTCAGGATCGACATAGCCGAGGCCGAGGTCCGGTGAATAGGCGACCCGCCAACCCTCGATATCGCCGGCGAGTTCCTGTGTAAAGTCAATTCTCTCGTTGGGCAGACTTAGCGGATCCTCGGCATCGAATCCGGATACCACGTTCATCATCAAAGCTGCGTCCCCAACGGTTCGAGTGATCGGACCGTGGAACGCCCAGGTTTCGTGGCGCGCTTCAAGCACAGACATAGGGATCCTACCCAGGGACGGCTTGAAACCGACCACGCCACAAATCGACGAGGGAATCCGGACCGAGCCGGCCCCATCGCCGCCTTCAGCCAACGGCCCGAGTCCAGCGGCTACCGCCCCCGCAGCACCGCCACTCGATCCACCCGTACCGCAGTCTGTCTTCCAAGGGTTGTGGGCCGGGCCGTAGAGGTGCCCGTCGGTCCCGCCGTAGTAGCCAGATTCCGGAGTGTTGGTCTTGCCCAGGAACAGTCCGCCTGCCGCCCTCATCCGGCGGACAACCGCCGCATCTCGCGTCCCTACAACATCCTTGAACGGCTTCATCCCCATCGTCAGGGGTAGGCCCTCCATCGAGGTCAGCATTTTGATCGAGAACGGAACACCGTGCAGCGGACCAACTCTTTCGCCGTCCGCTTGCTTGCGGTCTAGCTCCGCTGCATCTGCAAGGACCTGTTCACGGTCATAGGTCACATAGGCATTGAGCGTCGGGTTCAGTGATTCGATCCGGTCAGCCATCACTTCCGCGACCGCCGAACTCGAGAGTTCACCGCCGGCAATGGAGCGGGCGAGCGTGGTAGCCGGTGCCCAACTGATTTCCTCGGAGTTCATCATATTCCTTTCAAATGCTTTGACAGATAGGCATTGTTGAGCCGCTACTGCGCAGAAGAGAGCGGTTTAGCAGTGCCAAGTGATGCAGTTACTGCGTCAAACATGGTGTTGACGCGTTCAGATTCAGACTTCGACTGCGGTACCAGGTAGGCGCAGCCGATATAGACGAGCGCATTGACAATCAATCCAGCCATTCCCGAGGTCATGCCGGCCAGCCACGGAATCGAGGTTGGGTAGAGCACCTGGAGTAGCGCGGCAACGGCAAACCCGCTAATCATTGACGCCAATGCCGCAGCGCTGCTTCCTCGTCGCCAGAACAATCCGAAGTACAAGGTAGGCGCGAGCTGAACAATTCCCGCATAGGAGACGATGGCTAGGGTGTTCAACCCCGCCCCGTCACCCCACAGAAGTGCTCCGACGGCCGCGAGAGCCGTGATGATCACCGCACCCCATTTCGCCAAGGACGTCTCCCCCACACCGTCGGCAGTAGCGGTCTCCCGGCCGAAGTCGTTGGTGATCTGGGCACTCGACGCCTGAATGAGCGCATCGACATTGCCCATCGTCGCCGCAATGACACATACGCCGGCGAAACCAACTAGAACCGGTCCGCCAATAGCCGTGACGGTGAACCACACACTAATCGGATCTTCTTGAACCCCAGGCATAGTGCTGGCAAGCAAGGCCATTACCAGCAGGGCTGAACAAAATGCCATCAGCATGGGAGCGGCCAGTGCTGCCGACTTCTTGATGGCAGAGACGCTACGTGCGGTAAACAGCCGGACGAAGATATCCGGCCAGCACCAGCCGCCAATGGCACCCGTTCCGACAATAGACATCAGGTACAGCGGGCCAAGCTCACTTCCCGGCCCTGGCAGCGAAAACGCTTCCGCCGGCACCTGATCCAGAGTGTATCCGTTCGGGATCAGCCAGCTGATCATGCCGAGGATCACCACAAAACCTAGGCCATAGGCGACGATTCCCTGGATCATGTCGCTGACGACCACACCGCGCATACCCATTCGAACCGTCCAGATCTGGCGGAACGCAAGGACCACAATGCTGATGACGATGGCAGCCAGGGCAGAGACCGAACCATAGCCGAGCGTCTGGAAGACCAAGCTCAGCGACTGGAAACCGAGAATCGCCCAGGGGAACATGCACGCGAGGCCGATGACGGCCGCGGTTCGCCGAACAGCCCGCGATTGGTAGCGAAATCCGAGCAGATCTGCCTGGGTGCGGAGATCGAACTTGACGCCCCAGACATGGACCGGGCCCGCCATGAAGAACATAATCATTGCTGCGAGTAGCGAATAGAGCAGCACATAAAACCCAATCGCGCCGCCAGCGACGACACCTGCCGCGAATGCAACGAAGATCGATCCTGGCAGCCATGTGTTCATGAACGACATGGCCTGGAACCACGACCCAAACGAACGGCCGCCGGTCGCATAGTCGCTAAATCCTGACGCCGGACGCTTCGACGTTTTTTCTAGAACTACTACTACCAAGATGAGGAACACTGCGACAAGGCCGTAGCCAATAACTATGTTCATCGGGTTGCCCCGTCTACTGGGCGAGATTCGTGCGTCCGATCAACGAAGTACATGTAGATCACCGAAGCGGCGATGAAGGTCGCGGTACCCATGAAGTAGATCGAGGCAGTGACGAGTGAGTCGACCGCCCAATGGAATCCAGGGAACACCACGAGGATCACGCTGAGAGAGAGCAACACGCGGCACGTGGTCTGCTTGGCCCTGGATTCTGTTGTGCGTGTGGGTCTGAGATGGGGCGAGATGTTCGTAGCCATGAATGTCTCCTTACGTCGCGAAGTGAACGGCACCAGTCGACGATTGGATCCGATGCCGAATCGTTAAGGCATATTGCTACTAAGCCACGACACCCACCGAGAGGCAACATGGGCAACCGAAACGTAACGAAGGATGCGACGTGTTAATCAGACCGAAACTGATCGAAATGAGCCGGAAACGCACCGAGGTTCTTTTGCCATTTGCACAGGTAGTTAGGAATTGTTAATACTTGGGTTCAATGACGTCCCCGAGGCCGCCGATTGCGGCATGCCTTTCCGGCCGCAACTAGCGCACCTCAATCGGGCGTTGATCGTTGACGGATCGCCTCTCCTCCGAAGAATGAACGGGACTTCAGTTGCCAAAACGATTCGGCAGTCATTCAACACAGCGAAGGTGTGAGCAAGTCACTAGAGAAACTATGGTTAGCTATCTGCATGAAGGAGAAGCCCGCAACCTTGCGCGAAGTGGCCCGGCTTGCCCAGGTGTCGGTGACAACGGTGTCAGATGCACTGAGTGGATCCGGACGAGTTGCCGAAACAACACGCACCCGCATTGCCGCGATCGCGGCCGGCGTCGGCTACGTACCAAACATCACCGCACGCAATCTGAGAAGCGCGCAGACCGGCACGATCGGCTTCTACCTGCATCCACATCTCACAGAACTGACGTTCTGGAAGAACATCGTCATGTCGAGTTTCGTTGTAGCCCACGAACTGGGTTATTCGATAACTCTATTAGGCCCTTCAGACCTTGCCCCGAGCCGGCTGCGAAGCCGGGTGGACGGAATTGTCTTTAGCGACCCCTTCTACGATCATGAACCGAGCCGCGCCGTCCTAAGTAGTGGTCTCCCCGTAGTGGCCATCGGACGTACCGGTTCGAACATGCCCGAACCGGCCGGTCTGGTTCACGCCCGCCATGATCTCGCAATCAAACAGCTGCTGGACATGATGGTGCTCGGCGGAATGACTCAACCTGCGCTACTGATGACCGGTGACGACTACCCGTCCGACTGGGCGCGATTGGTCACCACCGCCTACCGAGACTGGTGCAAGCACCGTGATCTGATGGCGAACATTTGGCCGCTACCAGTAAACGCATCCAAGGACGAAATCGACGATACAGTCCGATCTCTCGTAGAAGTCCCAGGAATCGATGGGTTGATCTGTGCGCGTGACGGACTCGCTCTTCGTGCTATTCGCGCACTGCACTCCACAGGCCGGACAGTCGGCACAGACTTCGCCTTGGCCGTAGCCACCGACGACGACGTACTCGAATACCTTCATCCTTCAATTACTGCCATAGACCTGAATCCGGCTGGCTACGTGCGTCATGCGATCGAGATGCTGGCCTCGATCCTCAGCGGTGGAGACTACCCGCGAGAAATAGTACACCAGATTCAAGTCATTGAACGTGACTCAAGCACGTTGTCGCACTGACAGATCCGACAAGAACAAGTCCATCCTCGACATTGCGGCCAGCTCGAGGAGCACTGTCAGGTTGTTGAACGCGGCATCTACAGATTCACCTTGAGCTTGCGCGACATTTCGGAACTGATGCTCTCCCGTGGCATCGTCGTCTCGCACCAGACGATCCGCAGATGGTGCGCGAAGTTCGGGCCCGAATACGCACATGGCCTGCGCCGCCGCGCTCCCCAACCCGGCGACAAATGGTTTCTGGACGAGGCGTTCATCAAGATCCGCGACATCCGGCACTACCGATGGCGGCGGTCGATCAGGACGGCAACGTCCTCGACATCCTGATCCAGTCCCGCCACAACGCGAAGGCAGCGAAACGCTTCTTCGGCAAGCTGATGCGCAAGCAGGCCCGGGCGCCGAGGGTGCTAGTCGCCGACAAGTTCGCCAGTTACGTTGTGGCGCATAAAGACCTGATGCCATCGGTCGAACATCGCCGCTCGAAGTAGCTGAACAATCGAGCCGAAAACTCCCATCAGCCGACCGGCAACGCGAACGCGCCATGAGGTTCTTCCGTTCACCAGGTGCAGCGCAACGGTTCCTGGCGGTGTTCAGCGCGATTTCGCCGCACTTCCGGCCAGGCCGGCACAAGCTCACCGCGAGCGATTACCGCTCCGAAATACCCGACCGATTCGCCATCTGGAATGACGTCACAGGCGTACCCACCGCCTGAACTGGTTTCCCACCACCAGAACCCGTCCACAGCGTAGCCGAATGCTGCTGATCCCCCGCCACGTTCAGTTAGGTTGACAGAGCCAACGCCCCCTGGGCCGTCTCGCGAATGCCGATCCGACTGAGCGGTTCATCAAAACACAGAGTCTATCATTCCGCAACGGATCGTATCATTCATGGCTGAAGCGATGTTTCGTCACTACGTGAAAATCGACCCCGCGGGAGGTCTGCGCGCAGTTCGATCGTATTCGGGTTGACGCACGATCCCATATCGGTCATCGCCGAGGTGCTCACACTTGACACGACACCACCGGTACCCGGATCGACCTTCGCGAGTTTGCTGCCGCTAACCAATCCAAACCGACAGCGCCGCTGACAGCGCCCCTCAAATCCTGATCATTCTGGGGGCTGTCTACATCTCGAGATTGAATGAGTACTAGATTCGAGGCGGCGACGATACGAGGGCGGCCGCAGCCGCGCGGTAGTGCTGTGGGAGTAAAGGTTCATCGCGAACTAAATTGCGATACATGGTCATCCCCGCCATCAAGTCCAAAATCAGGTCAAGATCTGCGTCCGGCGCAAGTTGACCTCGTGAAACTCCTCGTTCAAGAAGCTCGAGCCCTCGTTGCCGGCGAACGTGTATATAGCCGTCTTTGAGTAGCGCTCGCACCTCCGGATCGACCAGCGATCCCCAGATTCCGTGGTTGCGTATGGTGCTGCTTCCGTAGTTTCCGCTGTTCTGGAGTGCATGCTGGGCCAGGTCTTCAGCCACTTCGCCACTGTCAGGCATCGCGCCAACCGCCATTTCGCGCTCAATGGCGGCGGCGGCCAATGCTGCCCTGGTCGGCCAGCGTCGATAAATCGCCGTCTTGCCGCACTCGACGGCGCTCGCGATCCTTTCAATCTTCAAGTTCACATAGCCGCCAGAGAGAAGGCTTTCGAGGGTCTCGCGCAGGATCCGCTCTGTGAGATCGTTGTCCAGGGGTCGACCGGTTTGCCGAAGTTGGTCGGTGGGCATATCGAAATCCTATCAATAGACGGGTTGGATACGAAACGAAACGTATCTTTTTCTCAAGGTACGCCTGCCTTCACGTAGCGACGCCACATCGACTCCGCCCGTAAACGATACGGTCCGTTGCGGAATGTACTATTCTGTGTTTTGATGAAACTACTTCAGTAGCGGATGTGGTCAAACCACCAAACGCGCTGGACCCCTTCATCTCTCATGCCAACTCCGAGGAGCAATCATGTCGGCAGCCAGTCCGCCCACTGGGTCCGTAACCCCGCTTGCGATGAGGGCAAGCGCGGTCGTCGGATTTCTTGTGTTCGTCGAGTTCGCCAGTGGTTTCGTTCAGGGCTTCTACATCCCCGTACTCAGCGCCATTGCGGAACATACCGGGGTCTCCGATGCCAAAATCACCTGGTTCGGGGTTGTGCAAACGCTGGGCGCTGCCGTGAGTGTGCCCATTTTGGCCAAGCTCGGTGACATATTCGGGCACCGCCGCATCTTGCGTATTGCAGTGCTGTCAGTGCTCACCGGGACAGTGCTAGTCGCCGTGACATCGAACTACGAACTGATGCTGATCGGCCGCCTGCTCATCGGCCCATTAGCGGTATGGCTGCCACTCGAAGTCGCACTCGTACATCACAGGATCAAAGGGGAAATCGCCCGGAAATCCATTGGACTCCTGGTCTCGGCCCTGACAATTGGCGCCGTGATCGGTGGAATCACCTCAGGTATCGCCGCGACCGTCCTGCCGTCTATCACTTGGGTTCTACTTATTCCTGTCGCTGTTGTGGCAGTAGCAGTCTTCGCCGTGTATTTCGGCGTACCCGAATCGGTCGCGCGGAGCGCTCGCGGAGTCGACTACATCGGCTTCGCCGGCCTCGCACTGGTCATGATCTTAACCCTGTGGGGACTACATCAAGCGCAATCCTCAGGTTTCGGTTCGGCGGCCTCAATTCTCCCGCTCTTAGCCGGAATGATCACGCTCCCTATCTGGGCGGCCTGGGAACTACGGGTGAAAAACCCAGCTGTAGACCTCCGATTGATGAGATCCCGGCAAATGTGGCCTATCTACCTGACTACCTTCCTGGTCGGAACCGTGGTCTTTGGATCCATGACCATTCTCCCGACCTTCCTCGCCTCCAATCCAGACAAGATTGGGTACGGATTTGCACTGGCGCCAAACGTCATCGCTCTGTTCACCGCCGGCGCCGCACTCGCCGGAACGGTCGGCGCAGCATCATTCGCACTGCTAGCCAAGTGGATCGGCATGCGCCGCACACTGATTCTCGCCACAACGGGTGGCGCAGTCGGCAACTTCGCAATGGCCTTCGCGCACAATCAAATTTGGCAAATCTGGGTCTTCGTCGGTATCACCGGATACACCATCGGCATATTGATGGCTGCGCTTCCAGCCTTGATCGCCGAAACGGCACCCTCAGATCAGACCGGCATCGCTACAGGGCTGTACAACTCACTGAAAACGCTAGGCGGATCTTCCGCGGGAGCTGTCTTCGGGCTCGTCCTCGCCGCGTACATCTCGGCAGGAAACAGATCACCTGACGAGCAAGGATACGTCCTCGTGTGGCTGCTGTGCGCTGCCGCCTTCGGACTATGCCCTCTCGTACTGTCTTTCCTTCGCGGCCAACCCGATTCGCCCAGCACTGTTTCCACCAGCAAGAACCAGCGAAAGGCTGTCATCTGATGCGTAACGCACGACTCCCCCAGACTCCCTTAAATTCCAACACTCTCCTCCGATTCGTCGGAGCCACGCTCATCGACGGAACCGGAAGTGCACCGGTAGTCGATTCCGAGGTTGTCATTGATGGTCAAGCCATCGCCTATGCCGGAAAGCGTAGAGACACAACGCTTAACGATCCTGCAGCAATAACGATCGATCTGTCGGGCAAGACAATACTCCCCGGCTTCATCGACACTCACGTGCATCTGGCGATGCCCTCCGTCGAAATGCCTCGGGCCGCAGCCGACACACTATTCAGTTCCGAGCGAGTGTTGAATGCCGTCGAAATCATCCAAAACACGCTCATGGCCGGTATCACCACCGCCCGTGACCTGGGCGGCTTGGAAGCCGGATACCGCCGAGCCATCGCGCAAGGCACCATCCTCGGCCCTCGCCTCCATCTCGCTGTGGGAATCATCTCCCCCACAGGTGGACACGCAGACATGCATCTCCCCAACGGCACCTGCATCATGCCGCTCGCCCAAGATTGGTGTCACATCGTCGATTCCGATGACGAGTTACGCCGCGCAGTCCGCACTCTCATCCGCGCCGAGGCCGATGTGATCAAAGTCTGTACCACCGGAGGAGTATCAAGCCCTTCCGACACCCCCCACGACTTAGGCGTATCAGAGCATCAGGTGCAGCTAGTGGTCGAAGAGACCGCTCGCCGCTCCGGCCAACCATCCGCGGCCCATGCCCAAGGAGCCGAGGGCATCCTCGAGGCGCTCCGCGGCGGAATTACCAGCATCGAGCACGGCTACGAGATTGATGACGTCGGGGTAGCCCTTATGCTCGAAAAAGGAACGTTTCTCGTACCGACACTCAGCAGCGCCTTGCGGGTGCCCGATCCCTCCAATGTTCCGGAGTGGTTGTACGACAAGAAGGTTCGATGGTCCGAAATCGCCCGACAACACCTCTCGGTGGCGATCAAGGCAGGGGTGAAAGTAGCTATGGGTACCGACGCAGGCGTTTGCCCACATGGCGAGAACCTCAAGGAACTTGGATACCTGGTGGAGTTAGGCATGTCTCCGATGGAGGCGATCGTCGCGGGCACCAAGAACGCCGCAGAGCTCATGCGCCTCGACGACTACCTCGGAACGGTAACCGCCGGCAAGCTGGCCGACCTTGTCATCACTGAGGTCGACCCCCTCGCGGACATCGGTTCGCTAGCCGACCCGGTAAATATCAGCGTCATTATCCAGGGCGGCCACACCGTCAAAGATCTGAAGGGCTGGGTCTGCGAGATCCCCGCACGCTCACTCGTCGGCAGCCACTAACGGCAGTCAGATAGTGCGTGCAGCTGACCTACAAATGTTGCTGCACGCACCACCTACTACTCCCGATAGCCTGCGGCTCGCAGTCTTTTGGCAGTCACCACAACCGGTCCGCACCACTCTTCAAAGTCTTCCGCGCCATTTTCTTCCCGCGTTTCGAACAGCGCTGAGGGCTCGCTGTCCGAAACCGCGAGATCTAGAGCCGCCGAGGACCCAGGAGTGCTGTTCGAGAGTAAGAGTCACTTCCTGCCCGACAGGTCACTGTCGGGTCAGAATCAATACCACCATCGGAAATGGAGTTCGTGTGTCTGCAGAAACTGTGGAGAAGAAGGGCCCGCTCGCGGGCATTCGGATCGTGGAATTCGCTGGATTGGGACCGGGACCGCACGCAGCGACTCTGCTCGCCGACATGGGCGCCGACATCGTCATCGTGCAACGCGCAGGCCAGATTCCTCAGGACGCCAACGCCTCCGACCAGATCAAGCGAGGCCGTCGTGTCGTCGAAGCCAACCTCAAGGATCCCGAGGATGTCGCGAAGGTCCTGAACCTGGTCGATCGCGCCGACGTTGTCATCGAAGGCTTCCGTCCCGGCGTCATGGAACGTATGGGGCTCGGACCCGACGTGCTGTTGGAGCGCAACCCTCGTCTCGTCTTCGGGCGTATGACGGGCTGGGGCCAGGAAGGCCCCCTCGCGAGCGCCGCCGGCCACGACATCAACTACATCTCCCTCACCGGCGTCCTCAACGCCATCGGTCGCAAGGGTGAGCGTCCCGTTCCGCCGCTCAACATGGTCGGCGACTTCGGTGGCGGTTCCATGTTCCTGATCTTCGGCATCCTGTCCGCCCTGGTCGAGCGTTCGATCTCCGGTAAAGGCCAGGTGGTCGACGCGGCCATGGTCGACGGCACCCTCGCCCTCTCACACATGATGTGGGCCTTCCGTGGCCGCGGCGTCTGGTCCGACGAGCGTGGTGTCAACCTCCTCGACACCGGTGCGCCGTTCTACGACACCTACGAGACCTCCGACGGCAAGTACATGGCCGTCGGTTCCATCGAGCCGCAGTTCTACGCCCTGCTGCTCGAAGGCCTCGAACTGGATCCGTCGACGCTTCCGCATCAGATGGATTCCAGCAAGTGGGACGACATGAAGGCACTCTTCACGGAGAAGTTCCTGTCCAAGACTCGCGACGAGTGGGCCAAGATCTTCCTCGGCACCGACGCGTGCGTCTCGCCGGTACTGACCTTCGCGGAAGCACCGTCGAACGAGCACATCGCAGCGCGCGGCTCGCTCATCGAACTCGACGGCGTCACCCAGCACGCTCCGGCGCCGCGTTTCTCCCGCACCCCGGCGGGCGTTCCGTCGCCGCCGGCGCGCGAGGCGACGGATATCGACACGGTCTGGACCTAGGGCCTTCAGCCCTATGCGTGGTTTAAGGAGCCCTGAGGCAGGAAACTCCACTACGCCATCCGTGGCAGCTGCAAGTGGAACCCGACAGTATCTCGACGGTATACGAGCCGATTCATCGTTATCGGAATGCTATGTCGGACTGTGATAATTATCGACGGATTATTCATGCCGGCAACGGATCCTCCTACAAAACTAGGTTAATGTGATCCATATCTCTGGAATTTCTTTGAGGAATTCCAGATTTCAGTTGGCCGGAATGATTCACCCGCGAATTCACCCTTTCCGCACATTTGTAACCAGTGTGCATATGTACAGAAAAGGCATGGACGGTTAATTCGTTCCACGCCTGTCGGTTTCGCCAGCAAATTGATGGCGATGAGCTGCATGAATGCGCAGCATTCCCGCAGTCTGAGTTGTCCGGACGCTCACAATCTGCCGCCAAGGACCGCAAAAGGTGTGTCCCGGGCGATTGGTGTCGAGGTGTGGCGAACACGTCAGTTAATCGGCGACTAGTCGAACATTTGCAGATAAGGCCAGTTTGATGGCATTTCTTGCATCATGGACGTCCGCCCAGGCCCGGTTCAGCTATGTGATCTAGTCGTGTTAGATTCCTGGTTGGGTACCGTCCGGTTTGCGTCTTATGCCTTGTTTTGATTGCGTTTTCCTGCGTCTTTTCGCGAGCCGTCCCGGGCAGATTTTTGATGTCCTGACAAAGGAAGGAATCATATGGCAACCCTCACGGTCGCGTCGCACGCGGCACGGAGACTACTCGCTGGAGTTATCGCACTGGCGCTATTTCTATCCGGGATGGTGCTTATGCCCGGATAGCAAGGAATCCCGCAGACGGAACCCGCGGCGGATTGCGAGGCTGACCACGACTGTCGTGGCGCCATCCGGGTGCAATTGCAGGCTTTCCCGGGTCCGCAAGTGGTCAACCGTGAATTATCGGTGCTCGTCTCGAGGCCGCCAGAGTAGGACAGGGCTGCTCGGCGGTTCCCGTGTGCCAGTTCAACAGCTTCTGGCGCGCAAGACAAATCATGTGTGTATTGAACGAAAGGTGTACTTCCATGCGTAACCATCTCTTCCTGCGGCGTGCCGGAGAGGGGGTGGTGTCTCGGTGGGCGGCGTTGGGGATGATTGTTGCGGTCCTGGCATTGGTCATGACTTCGTTCGCGTTCGTACCGGTTGCCTCAGCAGATGAAATCGGGACCTCGACCACCACTTCTCCGACCACGACGAAGCCGACGACGAAGCCGACGACGAAGCCTCCTGTGACGACGGCGGATGCGCCGCCTGCGATAACAACCGCGCCGCGCACGTCCACGTCGGAGGCTGAGGCCCCCGAGCCGGAGGCTCCCATAACGGAGAAGCCCACGCTCACAACAACGGCGCCCACGACGACGGCGCCTGCTGCGGCGCAGCGGCTGGCGGCGGGCGGGGTCAATCCCGGTATCGATGTGAAGATCACCGACATTCAGCTCGAGGGAAAGAACGGCCAGCAGATCACGGTCGGGGACTCCGTCGAGGTGAAGGGCACGTGGGACGCTAGCAACGCCGCTCCGCAGCCGGGCGACCAGTTCACGATCCAATTCCCTGACGAGTTGAAGCTCGACGCCAACCCCACTATCCCTCTAGAGGGCGACGACGGGACAGTGTGGGGCACCTGCGCTCTGGTGGCCGCCACCAATCTCATGACGTGTGTGCTCTCCGACGCCGTGACGGATCGTCCCGACGAGGTGAAGGGCGATTTCTTCGTGTACACGAAGGCAGTCGGCTATACCACCTCCGAGACGGTGGACTTCACGATCAACGACACGGTCACACCGGTCGATCTGCCCGGCAGTGGTGGCATCAGCGATGGCCGCGCGATCGGCGAGGCGACGAAATCCGGCAAGCTTGCGGACAACAAGCAGGCTGTGCGGTGGACCATCGACATCCCCGGAGCTGATCTGGCTGCCCTGGATGCAGCCGGTACCGGTTCGGCGACCTTGAGTGACGCACTCTCGGCCAACATGAAGTTGTGCGAGGACGGCCGGGTCAACGCGAAGCTACTGGCCGGTCGCCCGGGCGATCTCGCAGAGGTCCCCGGCGTCGTCGCCGTCACCCAGTCTGCCGCTGGTGAGCCGGTCAGCATCGTGATCAACAACGGTGCACCATTCGCGAACGACAAGCTTTACCGCGTCGAGTACACCTCCTGCACGACCAGCGGCGTCGTGGATCTGCCCACGGAGGGCGACGAGTCCGTCGTCTACGACAACTCCGTGACAATCGGCGGCAACACGGTGGATGCAGTAGGCGTCGGGCAGACCTGGCGCCCGAAGACCGGGCCGGAAAAGTCCGGCAATCTGGATCGGGACAAGCGCTACATGGAAGCTGCCTGGACCATCCTGATCCCGGGCAACATCATCGCTGACAGCCCCGACAGCACAGTCACCATCGCGGAGACTCTCGGCGGCTTGCACTCCGTCTGCGAGAGCGGTCTGCAGCTGAAGATCGAGCGCGCCCACCGTCTACCTGCACCGGACGGCTCAGGTTACGCAAGTACGGACGTCACCGGCGAGTTCGACATCGTTCACAGCGCTACCGCCGGCGCCACAGACTTCACCGTGACAATCACGCCGAAGGATGCCGACACGATCGACCCGAAGCAGTACTACTACGTCAAGTACCGAACCTGCCTCACCGGCGACAAGGTGCCGGACTCCACGGACACGTTCACCAACACAGCGACCGTCAACAGCACGCCAGTGAACGCGACGACCAAGGGTCCCGACTTCACCGGCAAGAAGACCGGCAAGATCAACACCGAGCCGAAGGACGTCGCCGGCGAAAAGCAGCCGGCAGGCACGACTCTTGACTGGAACGTGGAAATCCCCGGACACCATCTCGAGAACCTCACGGATCGGGCGGTCATCACGGACACGTTCTCCGACACCATGACGGTGTGTGAGGTCAGCAATGATCTCAAGAAAAACCTCAATCTCAAGGTCATCTCGAGGGACTTCCTCGGCAACAACGGTGTCCACGCAGAGCACGACCTCACCGCCACCACCACCGTCACGCGTACCGCCAACGGAATCGATGTCACCCTCCCCAAGGACGCGGGCGACTACAACCGTGAAACGCGGTACTACATCAACTACACCCTCTGCACCACCAGCGGTGGGCTCGATCAGCGCGGCACGGAGTACAGCAACACGCTCGCCTACGAAGGCGGCCCGAATCTCTCGAGCAACGTCAAACAGGAATGGGGCGGTGGCGGCACCGGCCAAGGCGTGTCGCGAGGCTCGTTCTCGCTGCTCAAGCAGATCGATTCCGCCTCCGAAAAGTTCCCGGAGGGCACCGAGTTCACGGTGAAGGTCGAGGAGTTCGCGCCGGGGCAGAATCCGGCGACCGACGCCCCGTACAGCACCTACAACATCAAGGTGAAGGCCGACGGAACACCGGTCAGCGGAGTCAACGCCCGCGGCACGGGCTGGCAGGTTCGGCTCTCCGAGATCGATCTGCCCACCGTGGACGGCGTCTACTTCGAGCAGGGGACGTTCCGCGAAGCACCGGGCGTGGTCCTCAACGGGGACCGCACCCAGGCCCTGGTGACCATCACACCGAAGAGCAACGTCGAAGTCAAGCTGGTCAACACGGCGAGCCTGGGGTCGGTGAAGATCACCAAGACCGTCATCGGTGACGGGATGGGTGGGCTCACGGGCAACGAAGCCTTCGTCATCAACGCCGGGATCACCTACGGTGACGACAACGCCGGCGCCGAGTCGCGCCAGTTCACCCTCAAGGCCGGTCAGTTCTTCGAGCTCAAGGCCTTGCCCATCGGAGCGAAGGTCACCTTCACCGAGGTCAAGCCGCTGAACACCGACCGCGTAACGTGGTCGGAGCCGGTGATTAATCCGAAGACGCTCACCATCGGCACCGATGCAGCAGCGAACACGGTCTCCGTCACCAACGAGGCCACGATCACGCAGGGCACCTTCGAGTTGAGTAAGAAGCTCACCGGTCCGCAGGCGTTCAACAAGGCCGTACCGAAGACCTTCGACGTGATCGCCACCTGGCTCGACGCGGACGACAACCCGCAGAGCAAAACTCTGACGCTTCCGGCGGACGGCACCGCGGTGCCGTACGGTCAGAACCTGCCCGGCGGCACCAAGGTCACGCTGACCGAGACGGTTCCGGAAGACGGCAACGGTCTCGCCTGGGGCGTACCCGCCTACTCCGGGAACGTCACGATCGGTGTGGACGGCGCGGCAGTGGTAACCGTCGGCAAGGATCTCGGCAAGGTCGAGCTGACGAACTTCGTCGACACTAACGACGGCACCCTGCGCATCGCCAAGCAGGTCAGCGGCGAGGCCGCCGGGGGCATCGGTGACGATGTGGAGTTCACCGTCGAGGCGCGTTGGCGCGACGGTGTGGACTATAGCACCGAATCACTGATCGTCAAGCAGGGACAGACCACGCCGCTCGGCGTCGACCTGCCCGTCGGCACCGAGGTGACCTTCACCGAAACCGGTCGCCCCGATGTCGCCGGCGTCGAGTGGGGCACGATCTCCTGGGGCACCGACCCGACCGGGGAATCGTGGCTGATCACAGGCGCCGACGGCACCGCGACCGGCATCGTCTCCGACGACCCGACCGACGGTCGACTCATCACCCTCTCGAACGAGGCGCTGTGGAAGTTCGGCTCGGTCGGCTTCACGAAGTTCATCCTCGACGGCGACGACCGCATCCCCGCCACCGAGGCTGACCTACCCGACGGCGCTGAATTCGAGATCCGGATCGACGGAATCGATCCGGCACTCCCCGCCGGAACCGATTTCCCGGCAGTGGGCGAGACCATCACCCTGGGCGCGGGAAACGACTTCAGCTGGACGTCGGGCGAGGTTGTGCCGCGGGGCACCGTGATCACTTTCTCCGAGGTCGACCCCAACCCCTTGCCCGGCATCGACTGGGCGCGGCCGTACTACTACGTAGCTGCGGACGGCGGTGAACCCGGCTACCGGAACACCGTCCAGGTCGTGGCCGGCGAGGAGGCTGTGGTAGAGATCCACAACCGCCCGATCCCGACCACCGACGTGGATATCGACAAGATCGTGACCGGACCCAAGGGTAGTCAGGTCACGAAGGACGGCTCCACGACCTTCCAGGTCACAGCCACATGGACGGACGTCGATGATTCGGCGCGTTCCTGCGTCCTCGATGTCAGGCCGGGCGCTTCGGTCACTCCGACCGCCCAGTGCGATGCCGCCGTCATCGACGGCCGGGTCCAGTTCCCGCTGGGCACCGAGATCACCTTCGTCGAAACCGGCGCCCACACCGACGTGAGCAACGTCAACTGGGAAGACGTCAAGTGGAGCGTCAAGGACGGCAGCGCGGACGTCGTCACGATCGACGGCGAACCGACCGGGGTTACCGTCGTCCTCACCGGAGACGCGAACAAGCCGGTGGTGTTGGGACTCGAGAACGTCACCAGCAGCAAGGGCCTGATCATCATTCCGCTCCCGATTCCGCTGCCGCCGTGGAACGGAGGATCGTTGATCCCGCCGTTCCCGGGACCGGGACCTGATGTGCCGGTCATCAACCCGGGTCCCAACGAGCCGGGCGACTACGGCCACAACGGCGCTCCGGGCGAGCCTGCTCCGGCCAAGCCAGACCAGTCGCCGTCCCTGCCAGTGACCGGTGCGAACGTCATCTGGCTCACCGGCGGCGCACTGGCGCTGATCGCCGGCGGCGCCTGGCTCACCCTGCGTAACCGCAGGCGGGCAACCAGCGAGGAGTAAACCTCCAGCCGACACACGGTAGTGCGGGGCGGGTTCGACCTCCCCTGGCCGCCCCGCCCCGCACTACCATCACCCCATTTCGCGGCCGACCGCTCGGCCGCCCATCGAAGGAGAATCCTCTCGTGCTCATCCTCCCGCTCTCAATTGAATTCGACGTCCAAACCACCGGTTCTGCCTCGATCGACGGGCTCGGTCGACTGTCCGTACTCCTCTACGATCTTCTCGATGGCACCGCAAGCGCCACGATCAACGTGGGCAGCTAGTTCGACACGTCTGTGGAGAAGAGGCCGGCCCATGAGCGATGCCAAAGTTCCGGAGCAGGCCCGGACACGGCCGGGCGCAGGCCAGGTCATCGGCGAGCTGCTCCTAACAGCAGGAATCGTCATCCTGTTATTCGTCATCTATGAGGCGTTCTGGACCAATATCGTCTCGGGACGACTGCAGGACGAGGTCAACAACAGCCTGGAGGAATCCTGGGGCGAAACCCCCGGGGCGACCGGTGATGAGCCGGTGCCCCCGCTGACCCCAGCGCTCGGCGAAGGGTTCGCGCGCGTGCACTTCCCGACCCTCGGCGCCGCGTACGCCGTCGTCGAGGGCACACGCAACGAAGACCTACGGGCCGGACCCGGCCACTACCCCGACACACAGATGCCCGGCGAAGCGGGAAACTTCGCGCTCGCCGGGCACCGCAACGGTTCCGGCGCAGTGTTCCAGCACCTGGATCAACTCGATGCATGCGACGCCGTCGTCGTGGAGACCCAGTCCCAATGGATAACCTACCGACTGCTCCCACTCGACCAGACCTCACCCGAACGGCGCGCAGCGGCGGCGGCGGAATCCTGCCTGAACCCCGAGCAGGCCGCCCGCGTCTCCGACGGCGACTACGCCCACCTCCTGGGACGGCACATCACCGCGCCCGACGACATCGACGTCGTCAACCCGCTGCCCGGCACCCCGTGGATCGAACCTGACCCCGCGCTGGAAAGCATGCTCACGCTCACCACATGCCATCCACTGTTCTCGAACACCGAACGCATGATCGTCCATGCCGTTCTCGTCGAAACAATCTCCAAATCCACCGGCAACCTTCCCACGGCATTGCAGGAGCAATAAATGTACGGCTACCTCTGGAACACACTCCCTGGCCCCCGACCAGTAAAAGCCCTGATCGCTCTCGTTCTCATTGTCGCGGTCGTGCTACTGCTCATGGAAATCGTATTTCCCTGGCTCTCCGAGCACATGCCCTACTCCGACGTCACCGTATAGACCGCCCTTGCAGGCCCGGCAGCGGTCGGTGACTCGAAGGACAAGGCACCATCCGCGCAGGAAAAAGGGGCGCGTCATCACTACGCCGATCCCCGTTACCGTGGGGCCACGAGCGAGTCGGCCAATCCGACAGCACATCAACGGTTCCGACTCGGAAACTTTCCGAGCAGACCGTCTTCGAACGCAGATTACTGCATTCCTGTCTCGGCAATCTGCGCGATCGCAGCGTCGTCACCGACGTCCGCTCAGTTGCTCGAAAACTTCCGATTTCGACTGCGTCTGCGTCTGCATCTGCGTCCAGGACGCCTGGATGCGGTGGATTTCGTCGCGTCTGGCGACAGGCTGTTGATTCGACGAGAAGTTTGCGCCACCGACCGGGTACGGACGGTCGATCAGCAGCTACGGCAAACGATATGGTAATGGTCTGTCACCGGTTCTCGTCTCGAACCGTGCAGGTGAACCTGTACGTTCGATACGTCGTAACTCCCCTGCGCTTACGGATGCCTTCAGCACGTCGCAACCGCCCCGGTGGATACGGATCCCAACTGTTGCCACACCTGCACTCGAACAGAATCTGCGTCCGAATGCGGTTGGGCTGTAACCGCATTCAGAACTGCAAGACGAGGAGCGGCGACTCGCAACCCGGCCGCACGCAGTTGCGCCCGGAGTCGAGATCCTGCCCGTCGTCATACATTGTTCCCAGCGCCTTTCCGAAATCTTTCAAGAAAAGGATTAGCAAACCGTAACGAGACTCGCTTCACAATGCGTCAGCTCGCCGGGCGCAACGACCTCAGCCCAATACGAACCAGATCGCCTTGACCGTCTGATCCGTCTCATTCCGCAACCGATGGGGAACATTCCCGACCAGATGAATGGCCTCACCGGAGTTCAGCAAGCGACGCATACCGTCGACATCGATGGTCAATGTGCCCTCCAGCACATAGCCGTAGTCATCACCCGAGTGTGTCTGCGGTGCGTCTCCCGGCGCGGAATCAGCCCCGGGTTCGTACTCGGTGAGGAGGAACTGCACTTGGTGATTCTCCGGAGTGTTTGCCAGACGCTGCCAGCGAACACCTGAACGAAAGGTCAGACAATCGGAGAGACGGGGCCCGTAATCCTTCGATACGGACTCAGGTTCAGGCTCGACATTGTTACCGAGCAATACGTCCAACGAGAGATTCAGTTCGGTCGCGATCGAGAACAGAGTGTTCACTGCCGCCTGACTCTGGCCGAGTTCGAACTGCGACAGGAATGACGGCGAAACACCCAGCCGTCGTGCCAGCTCCCGAACCGGAATCCCTTGCCTGGTGCGCTCGGCACGCACCGTTTTTCCTACAGACGTCCCCAAACCCTTCTCCTCCTCCTTCTGTTTCCGAACCTGTTTCTTCGGCGACGCATTCTGCTGCACAGATTTTTCGGGGGAAGCCTTCTTGGCCGCCGCCTTCTTCGTGGTCACCTTTCGTGGAGCAGACGTGCGCGGTAGCGATTTCTTCGGCGCAACCGCTGTCGACTCAGCCGCCTTACGAGGTGGCTTTGCGCCAGTTTCCGTCATGTCCGAACTCGCTTCCATCAGTCTCGGGGACCGTCTGTACCGAGCCCAAGCCTAATGCCCCACGCAGCAGAAACTTCTGAACTTTCCCACTCTCGGTGCGCGGCAGTGAGCAGACTATCTCCACCCTTTCGGGGGCCTTCTGAACAGCAAACCCCTCGGACAGCAGGAAGATACGAAGGTCCCGAACGCTCGGCGGGGCCCCCTCGGGAACCACAAACGCGCAGGCGCGTTCACCGAGTACCTCGTCGGGATAACCGACCACTGCTACCTCGGCGACGGCCGGGTGCGCTTCGAGCGCCCACTCGATCTCGGCCGCGCTGAACTTTTCTCCACCTCGGTTGATGATGTCCTTGATCCGCGAGGTAATCCGTACATGTCCCTGGTTGTCCACCGTCGCGACATCCCCGGTCCGAAAGAAGCCCTTTTCGGTAAACGAATCGTCGTTCAGTGCGCCGTCGACATATCCGACGAACAATTCCGGCCCACGCACCAACAATTCGCTGTCTTCACCGATCTCGAGTTCGTTTCCACCGATCACAGTTCCTTCGTCCTCGGCTTGCAGTTCGATGTCTCCGAAGGGATCGCCCATCACCAAGGTCGGCAGTTCCGTGGATCCGTACGTTCGAACAATCGACGTCCCCATCACGCGGTGAGCTCGGCGCACCAACTCCGGGGGGATACCGGCTCCACCGCACACGAATCTGGTCAGCTGCGATCGGCGAAAAGCGCTTCCCTCGTAGGCATCGGCCAAGCCACGGAGAAACGGAGTGGCACTCACGGTGAACGTGCATTGTTCACGCTCGATCAACGCAACGGCCGCTTCGGGTTCCCATCGTTGCATCAGAACCGTCGAGCAGGCCGCAGTCACGGGTAGGACTACAGCGTAGGAAATTCCCGTGATGTGTGCCAACGGCGAGGGCATGAAAATTCGGTCCTGCGAATCCACGCCGCAATGTGCGATCATGCTCGCACTTTCCGCGATCAACGTCCGATGACTGTGCAGCACACCTTTGGGCGCAGACGTTGTGCCCGACGTATAGAGAACCAGCGCGATGTCATCCGAATCCACTTGATGTTCAACAATATCCGAGCCATGACCGAATTCGATCAAGTCCGGGAAGGTCGTACGGCGCACCCCTCCGGCACCTCGAACCTCGACGAGCAGAATCTCTCGCCCGCTTGTGCGCATCAATTTCTCGAGATGGTCCGCATGCCGGTACCCCCGGTATTCCTGCGGCGCAACGATTACAGATGGCGACGTCTGTTCGATGATGAACGACAGTTCATGTGCGCGGTAGATCGGCACCACAGGAAGGAGAATTCCTCCGGCCAGCCACGTACCCCAGGAGGCGACGATCGACTCCCACCAGTTCGGCAGCTGAACCAGGACAACCTCTCCGGGCTCGAATCCAGATTTACGCAGAGCCCCTGCGAAACTCGTCGCCGCACTCATCAAGTCGTGATAGGTCTGCCGCGTATTCTCGTCGACCAGCGCGAGGGAGTTGGGCGATTGTCGCTCCGCCTGAAAGAACAGATCGGGCAGCGTCGGCCCCCTACCTGTCATCGCTCTGGGCCTCGTTGCGGTCAGCACGACATCACCCGGCGCACGGCCGCGACGATGTCTCCGGGTCCTGCTTCCCATTCACGTTCCAGCACAGGCGCATACGGGGCAGGCGAATATCGTGCACCGACTCGCACTATGGGCGCGTCCAACGACCAGAAGCCCGAATCCACTGCCATGGCTGCAACTTCGGCGCCGACGCCGAAGTCCACGACCGCCTCTTGAGCGATGACCATCCGGTTGGTCCGCCGGAAGGATTCGAGAATCGTCTCACGATCGAGCGGAGCGATGGTCCTCAGGTCGATCACCTCCGCATCGATACCCTCCGCCGCCAATTCCTCGGCCGCAGTCAATGCGTGCATTGCCATCCGCGACCACGAAACGATGGTGACGTCCTTACCCTGCCTGGTCACCGCAGCCTTACCGATCGGGACTCGAAAGCCCTCGCCCGGGATGGCGGATTTCTTCTCGTACAACAATCGATGCTCGATGAACATCACCGGGTTGTCGTCCTCGATTGCCGCCCGGAGCAGCCCGTACGCGTCAGCGCCGGAACTCGGCATGACAACGGTCAACCCGGGGATATGCGCCAAGAGTGCCTCGAGGCTCTGCGAATGCTGCCCTCCGGAAGACCGCCCGGAGCCGAACTGTGTCCGAACGACGAGTGGCAGACTTACTGCGCCGCCTGTCATGAACCGGAGTTTTGCGGCCTGATTCATCAACTGGTCGAGACACACACCGAGAAAGTCCAGGTACATCAGTTCGACCACCGGACGACGGCCGGCCATGGCCGCTCCGATGGCGAGTCCCATAATCGCCGATTCGGAAATCGGAGTATCGAGCACACGACCCGGGTATCGAGCAGCCAGCCCCCTGGTCAGGCCGAAGACATTGCCGCCGGCAACATCGATTCCGGCGAGGAAGACGTCGGGGTCGGCCGCGAGGGCGTCGTCGAGCGCTTGTTTGATGATCTTCGACTGGGAGATGACTGCGCCGTCCGGGTCTGCAACAACACGCGAGTCGACACTTCTGCGCGGCGAATAGATGTAGTCCATGACTGTCGATCGCTCAGGCTGCGGAGACGCTCTCGCGAATTGCTCGGCATTGTCGACGACCGCCTTGACCCGCTTCTCGACCGCTTCGATGGCATCGGAGGAGATTCCGCGCTCGACCAACCGCCCGCGTGTCAATGTCAGCGGATCCGCTGCGTGTACGTCACGCGCCATCTCCTCCTTTTCCCGGTACACCTGAGGATCACCCTCGTAGTGCCCGTGGACCCGAAGAGTCTCGACCTCGACGAACACCGGACCGTTTCCCGCTCGAACCTGCTCGAAGACCGGCGCAATTCCATCGGATACAGCTTCGATATCGTTGCCCGGCAAAGTAATCGACGCCATTCCGTATCCGGCGGCTCGGGCGGAGATCGGGACCGGATGCTGATCGGCGGTCGCCGAGAACTCGGAGAAGCCGTTGTTCTCACACAGGAAGATGATCGGCAGTTTCCACAGGGCGGCCAAGTTCATCGCCTCGTGGAAAGCGCCGGTGGCAATCGCACCGTCACCGAAGAACGCGACGACAAGATCTCCGTCGTCCCGTTCCTTCGCAGCGAATGCCGCGCCCACCGCGATCGGGAGGCCCGCACCGACTATGCCGTTAGCGCCGAAGATGCCGAGTCGGGGATCAGCGACGTGCATCGAGCCACCTCGACCGTTGTTGGCTCCAGTCGCCTTGCCCATCAGTTCGGCCATCATCCGGTCCGGCTCGAGGCCTTTCGCGAGGACGTGTCCGTGTCCGCGATGCGTCGAGGTGATCACGTCGCTGACCCGCGCATGAGTCAGCGCTCCGACGGCACATGCTTCCTGACCGATCGAGGTATGTACGAATCCGGGGATGGTGTCGCCCTTGTAGAGCACCGAGATGCGCTCTTCCATCAGACGGATCAACAACATCTTTTCGTAGGCATGCAGAACTTCTTCGCCGTTCACGATCGAGGACACCTCCAATAATGCTGCGCTCGTTACGAATACATGCGCAGTAAGTGAGCTGGACTATACCGACGAGAATTCCCCACTGTCCAGTGGCACTTGACAAAGGCTGTGAGGTGACTCACGATTAGCGAGTACTTCGAATCCGCGACGATCCACTCGGACAGTCAGCGCGAGTACACCCCGCCGATGCCGTAATAGACACGGCGACAAGACCGCTCGTCCTTCTTTGTACTTTCTTCCGTTCAGCTTTCGCTCGTTACATGAGGAGTCACGCAATGCGCCGTGAAGATGTCGAATTTTCCAGCGACGGAGTCACCGTCCGCGGTTGGCTGTACCGCCCCGATACGGACGAGGACGTTCCGGCTGTCGTACTGGCCGGTGGCTGGTGCTACGTCCGTGAGCTGGTCATGCCCTACTACGCCGAGGCTTTTGTCAACGCCGGCATGGCCGCCCTGGTCTTCGACTACCGCAACCTGGGAGTTTCCGACGGCACACCCCGTCAGCACCTGGACCCGAAGCAGCAGATCCGCGACTACCAGAACGCACTGAGCTTCCTCGAGCGCACCGACGGAATCGACAACGACCGTCTCGGCGCCTGGGGTATCTCCTACTCCGGTGGCCACGTCATGATCCTGGCCGCGACCGATCCCCGGGTGAAGGCGATCGTGTCCCAGATCCCGGTGATCGACGGCTACCGCAACATGCGCCGCATCCACGGCACGATGGGCTACCGCAAGCTCTGGGACGCGATCCTCGAAGACCGCAAGCTGCGCTACGACGATCCGGAGCAGCGTCTGCACATCCCCCACGCGAGCGAGAACCCCGAAGAGGAACTGTCGTCCTGGCCGTTCCCGGAGACCAAGACGACCTTCGCGGCGCTGCAGGCGACAGAGGCTCCGCTCTACCAGAACAGCTCCACCATGGAGTCGGTCGATCTCCTGCTCGACTACGACGTGAACTACTTCGTACCGCGCATCCTCGACACTCCGTCGATGATGATCGTCGCCGAAGGCGATGACCTTACGTTGTGGGACTTGGAAATTGAGAGTTTCAACGATATCCCCACCCCGAAAAAGGAACTGGTCGTGCTGCCACACACGTCGCACATGACTCTCTACAGCGATCAGTCCAAGCTCGCCGTTGCCGCCGAGCACGCTTCCCGTTGGTTCACTCAGCATCTGCTGACGAAGTAGCGGACCTCCCGTTTCACCCACACTCGAGAACCACCTCGTGAACACAAGGATGTGATCATGCCTTCGATCGAATCGAAGATCGTCGACGTTGCTCGTAACGCGACGTTCTCTCATCCATTGACCCGACGTTCCTTCTTCGCCGCTATGGGCGCAGCAGGCATCACGCTCGGCGCAGTGGCCTGCGGCAGCGGCGGCGGTTCCACCAGTTCTGCATCAAGTAGCGGCGCCGGCGCCGGCAAGATCCAGGAAAAGACCCTCTGCCAGGTGACCACACTGTCCAACGACTACTTCGTCGCGTTCTCGGACGGCGGAAAGCAAGCGATGGACGCGCTCGGCGTGGGCATCTCCTCGGTCGAGGACCAGGGCAACGTCAACACCGCCCTCGGCCAGGTGGGCAACGTCAAGGCCACCGGTGGAAAATCCATCTTCGGCACGCCGGCCACCGAAGCACAGGCTGCCGCCGTCACCAAGGCGTGCCAGGCAGCGGGCATTCTGTATGCCAGCTCGTACACCGCCCCCGCGTGGTACACCCCCGCCGACGCCGACAAGTGGGTCCGCTTCATCACTCCGCCGTCCACGAAGATCGCCATCGCCACCGCGAAGGCCCTCTTCGACAAGGTCGGCGGCACCGGAACCATTATTCACGTTCCGGGACAGAAGGGTTCGTCTGCGGACGATCAGCGCACGGCAGGTCTGAACAAGGCACTCGAGAACTACCCGGGCATCAAGGTCGTCACCTCGTCTCCGGGCAACTGGACGTCCGAGGACTCCCGTAAGGCGTTCACGAATATCCTTCCCTCGGTGCCGGACTTCGTGGGTGTGTTCGCCCAGAACGACAGTCAGGCTGCGGGCGTCATCGCCGCACTAGACGCGGCGAAGATCACCGGCAAGATCGTGGTGGGTTTCGACGGCAACAAGCAGAACGTCGAGTACATCGCGCAGGGCAAGCAGTACCTGACCAGCTCCACGGTCGGCGGACTGACGGCAGGCATTCTCGGCGTCACCATCTTCGATCAGCTCAACGGAGTCGACCTCTCACTGCCCGAACGATTCCTGTCCCAGGGCGCACTGCTGGTCACCCCGGACATCGCCGACGACGTCCTCGAGACGGTCTACGCGTCGACGCTGCCGTTCGACTGGGCGAAGATGAGCAAGGCGCTGCACCCGGACGACTGGGATCCGCAGACCGTGCTCAACCCGATCGACCCCAGTGAGTACTACGCCGGTGTCCCGCAGGACCAGTACAAGCTCAACAGCGCCTGGAACTCGGCCGACATCGCCGGCGTCCGCACCAAGTACGCGAGCGCGTTCGCCTCCGGTCCGTTGTTGCAGTACAAAGACCAACTCGTGGCCTGACGATGAGCGAAACAGCAACAATCAGCCTGCGCGGTGTCTCGAAGAGTTACGGACCCGTCCACGCTTTGCAGAACGTCTCACTCGACGTCAGTCGCGGTGAGGTGCTCGGTTTGATCGGCGAGAACGGTGCCGGAAAGTCGACGTTGATCGGCGTTCTGACCGGCACTGTTCGGCCCGACGCGGGAGAGCTGCACGTCAACGGCGAATCGGTCGAACTCGGCCATTCGCGAACACTGCGGGAACTCGGCATCTCGGTGGTCGTACAGGAACAGGCTCTCGTCGACGCGCTACGCGTGTACGAGAACATCTATCTCGGATGTGAGGGCGAGATCGGTGGAATCGGACCTGGTCGGCGACGCAAGCTGCGCGACGCGGCGCAGAAACTGCTCGACGAGCTCGGTATCGACGGCTTGCGGGCCGATGCGGTCGTAGCCGAATTGACCTATCCACAAAGGCAATTGGTCGAGATTGCGCGAGCATTCTCGAGGATCACCGAAGAGTCGGCGGCTCCGGTGATCCTGCTGGACGAGCCGACCAGCGCTCTGACCGAGACGGAGGTGGAGATCCTCTTCGCGCTCATCGAGGGATGGCGTGATCGAGTGTGCTTCATCTTCGTCTCCCACATCCTGCAGGACGTGCTCCGGATCAGTACCCGGCTGCTTGTTCTGCGCGACGGGCGCTCCATCGAAACCCTGTCCGCAGAGGGTGTCACCGCGGAACGCCTGCACGAGTTGATGGTCGGCAGCGAACGCAGTGCCGACTACTACCGTGAAGGCGACCAGACCGGGGCGACGTCGGAGGAGGCGTTGGTCGAACTGCGCGGCGCATCGTGCGCCGGCGAGTTCGAAGGCGTCGACCTGGTGATCCGTCCGGGCGAGGTCGTCGGCCTGGCCGGTGTCATCGGTTCGGGTAAGGCGTCGGTCGCGGCCGCAGTCGCCGGTGCGGAAACGCTGTCGACGGGTTCCATTCACGTTGCCGGACACGACCGTACGCACTGGTCGGTTCCTGCAGCCGTAACCAGCGGAGTGCTCTACATTCCGCCGGAGCGCGCCCAGGACTCCCTGTTCCGCAGTGCGTCCATCCGCAACAACATCTCCATTGGTTTCCTCGATCTGCTCAGGCACCGCTGGACGCGGTTGCTCGCGCTGCGCACCGAACGCGAGCGCACCACGACGCTCGCCCGGACCCTGCAGGTCAAGGCTCCGTCACTGTCGACACCGATCGGTGAGCTCAGTGGCGGAAACCAACAGAAGGCAATCTTCGCGCGCTGGCAGGGACGCGAATGCAAAGTACTGGTTCTCAGTGATCCCACCCGCGGTATCGACGTCGGTACCCGCGAGGAGATCTACACCCTGGTTCGCACGATGGCGGCTTCCGGCGTCGGGGTGCTGCTGTGTGCCGAATCCCTCGAAGAGGTGATCGGTATGTCCGACCGCATCGTGGTCATGAAGGACGGGGTGATCAGCGCAGAGCTGGCTGCTCCTGCAGACAACAAACCCGCCGAAGTCGACGTGATCAAGCACATGATGTGAGGAATGCAGTGACCCAGACACTCTCGAAGCAATCGCCGGCCAGCGATGCCGTACCGCCGTCAGGCGCGCGCGGTCTACTGAGTCGACTCGATCAGCACCGCAACATCGTTGTTCCGACGGTTGCCGTTCTGGTCCTGATCATCTATTTCCAGTGGCGTACCGAAAGTTTCATCACCGCCTCGTCAGCCCACAACATTCTCAACCAGATGGCGTTCCTCACCGTTCTGGCGCTGGCAGGTACTTTTGTCATCCTGATCGGCGGTATCGATCTCTCGGTCGCTGCCACAGCCACTCTCGCAGGCATTCTGATCGCAACCTGGATCGACAAGTTCGGTGGGCCGTTGGCCATAGTCCTGGTGATCGGCGCGGGTGCTCTGGTGGGCCTCGTCAACGGCTTGATCACGACGATGCTCAAAGTACCGTCGTTCCTGGTGACCTTGGGCATGATGTCGGTGCTCGACGGAATCTCCAATACCGTCTCCAAAGGTGGCCCGGTCTCGTACAATTCGAACCTGTTGCAAAGTTTGGTCAACGAGTCGATGATTCCCAACGTGCCCAACGGCGCGCTGATCGCGATCCTCCTGACCATCGGCGCTACCGTGCTGGCATTCGGCACCTCGTTCGGCCGCCACATGTACGCAGTGGGCGGCAACGAGCGAGCTGCCTCCCTCGTCGGCGTCCGGGTGCAGCGCACCAAGCTGGCCGTGTTCGCGGTCGCCGGAGCAGTCGCAGCCGTCGCCGGAATCATTTTCACCGGACAGGCAAGCACCGGTGTCCCGATGGGTGCCGGACCCAGCCTGCTCAACTCGATCGCCGCAGTCGTGGTCGGCGGTACCGCGCTCTCCGGTGGCGTGGGCGGACCGCACCGCACCATCCTCGGCGCACTGGTGATCGTATTGCTCAGCGCCGGTATGGATCTGACCTCGGTCGATCCGTACACACAACTTGTCATCAAGGGCATCGTCGTCATCGCCGCAGTGGCCCTGACCATCGACCGTCGCCGATACGGAGTCATCAAGTGAGTGCAGCAGACGGAGTCGAGATATGAACACAGCAGCACGCACCGGCAGGATCGCCGGCAAGGTCGCCTTCATCACGGGCGCCGCCCGTGGACAGGGCCGAGCGCACGCCATCCGTCTGGCCGAGGAAGGCGCGGACATCATCGCGCTCGACCTCTGCGCCGACATCGACGGTGTGCCGTATTCCCTGGCAGGCGAAGACGATCTGGCCGAGACCGTGAGTACGGTCGAGGCGATCGGTGGCCGCATCCACGCCGAGGTTGCCGACGTCCGCAATTTCGACTCCCTCGCCGGTGTCCTGGCTCGCGGTGTCGAGAAGTTCGGCCACCTCGACATCGTCTGTGCGAACGTCGGAATCAACATCCCGGCACCCACCCATGAGCTCACCGAATCACAGTGGGGCACTGTGATCGACGTCGATCTGAGCGGAGTCTGGCGCACTGCCAAGGCTGCTATCCCCTATCTGATCGAGCAGGGCACCGGCGGAGCGATCATCCTCACCAGTTCCGCTGCCGGGCTGAAGGGGTACGGCAACATCGCGCATTACACGGCGGCCAAGCACGGCGTGAACGGGCTGATGAAGACGCTCGCCCAGGAACTTGCCCCGCATCGCGTCCGGGTCAACACCGTCAACCCCACCCAGGTCGACACCCCGATGATCATGAACGACGCCATGTACCGGCTGTTCTGCCCCGGCCTCGACAACCCCACCCGCGAGGATTTCGCACCACTCTCGCAGGCGATGAACGCGCTGCCCATCCCGTGGGTGGAGTCCGTCGATGTCAGCAATGCAGTGCTGTTCCTGGCGTCCGAAGAGGCCAGATACATCACCGGGGTTGCGCTACCCGTCGATGCAGGCGTACTCGTCAAGTAAGGCCTTCCCGGCTTCACATACATACCGAATTCAGCACAACAGGAGGATGGTCATGACAGGAAGATTCGAAGGCAAAGTCGCCTTTATCACCGGTGCAGCACGTGGGCAGGGCCGCAATCACGCCCTGCGTCTCGCCCAGGAGGGCGCACACATCATCGCCCTCGATTCGGTCAAGGACAACGACACCGTCCCGTATGCACTGGCCACCGAAGACGACCTCCAGGAGACCGTTCGCCTCGTCGAGGAAGCCGGCGGACAGATCGTCTTCTCGCACGCCGACGTCCGCGACTTCGACTCGGTGAAGTTGGCTCTCGAAGCCGGCATCGACCGGTTCGGACACGTCGACATCGTGATCGCCAACGCCGGTATCCTCTCCTTCGGCGACACCCACGAACTCGACGAGGAGAAGTGGGGCGAGATGATCGACGTCAACCTCAGCGGCGTCTGGCGCACCGTCAAGGCAGCCATCCCCCACATGATCAAGCAGGGTACCGGAGGCGCGATCATCCTCACCGCCTCTGTTGCCGGACTTCGCGCATACACCGGTGTCGGACATTATGTTTCGGCCAAGCACGGCGTCGTGGGCCTGATGAAGACCCTCGCGCAGGAGCTCGCTCCGCACCGCATCCGGGTCAACACCGTCAACCCCACCCAGGTGGACACCCCGATGGTCCAGAACCAGGCGATGTACAACCAGTTCGTACCCGGCAAGGACAACCCAGGCAAGAGCGACTTCGCCGCAGCGTCGAACAGCATGATTCTCTACCCGATCGACTGGGTCGAGAACGACGATGTCACCAACGCCGTCAAGTTCCTGGCATCCGACGAGGCTCGCTACATCACCGGTGTCGCATTGCCCGTCGACGGCGGCACGCTGGTCATGTAAGCACCGATTGCTGATACCGAAAGTTACAGGCAGTAAGCTGAAGTCGCCGAGAAGGGCGGTTGGTTCCAGGGTTGCGAAAGCCCGTGACCAACCGCCCTTCTCGTCGTACCGAGCACCGTATCGAGAGCCGTGCCAACAGGTCGTGCCGGGAACCCGGGACACCATTCTCCGAGGAGTTCACCGTGAACGCTCCCCCGCTCACCCGACCTGCCAGTCAGTGCCTCGATGATCACGTGTGCCTACGCGTCCGTCGGCAACTGGCCAGTGGCCGACGCCGAACGTACTCCGACGAACTGCTAGACTTCGCGATCACCTGGCGTCACTGGCACGGCCCCAGCGCGGAGGACATCTTCGTCACGTTCGGCCTCACACGGCGCGCGTACTACAGCCGTCTGAGCCAGGTACTCGACGGGCCGGCCGCGAGTGATCTGTGCTCGACCATGAAAGCCAATCTGCTCCAGTACCGGTAGTCCATTGCCGCCCCTCCTGCCACCTCCTCCGATTGCCACTCCTCCCCATCTGACGACTCGATCTCACTGCGCTACTGCATGGTTGGAGATCGTCGCCGCACGCATCATGCCTTCCGTGAGCGTCTCACACCCACCATGTGAAGTAATACTGTACGTAAAGTAATACTAGACAAAGCTTGTGATGTGAGTTACTTTTATCTTGCACCGAGAGCAGCCTCACAAGTTCGGCCGCCCGGATGCGCAGCTTCCCCACCCGGCCGTCGGTATCTCCGACTCGCCGGCACGCAAAACGTTCAGCGAGAGGCATGGCCATGACGGCTCCATCGCAGCGTGAGGACACTCAGGAATCCTCCGTGACAACACTTTCGAACTCCAGCCCCGACAGCACCCGCACGGACACCCGGTACGCCGGAAGCAGAACCGATCTACGGTGGCGCTTTTCGCCTGTGGCACTGCCGTGGCTCGTCGCACTGCTGATGCTCCTCACTTCGATCATCCTGTTTCCCAGCAGCATCGAGTTCGGCGGCCTTGCGACACTCACCCCGCTCTTGGGCGTACTTGTCATCGCCTCCCTCGGCCAGTCATTGGTGATCGGTAGCGGCGGAATCGATTTGAGCGTCTCATCCGTAATCACCCTGGTCGGAATCGTCTTCGTCAAGGTAAGCGGCGCCGAGGGTGGTTCCATCTCCCGCGGAGTGATCGCAGCCGTCGCCGTAGCCCTGATCTGCGGCACGGTGAACGGGATTCTGGTCGAGAAGCTCCGACTCAGCCCGCTGGTCGTCACCCTGGCCACTGGCCAGATCATGCTCGGCATCGGCAGCATCTGGTACGAGGGCGGCGTCAACCGGATGAGCGTCCCGACAAGCTGGAAAGAACTCAGCACCAGCACCCTCGATCTGGGAATCAGCTACGTACTGCTGATCGGCCTTGCCATCGCAGCCGTGGTCGCCGTAGGCATCGCATTCACTGCGGCAGGCCGACGCCTGACCGCCGCCAGCACCAGTGTCCGGGCCAGCGCGTATCAGGGCATCCGCTCGCTGCGATACCGGATCAGCACGTACGTCGCAGCAAGCCTGCTCTACGCTCTGGCCGGACTGCTACTGGTCGGCAACATCGGGACACCGACGCTGACTCTCGGTGAGGTGTACCAACTTTCGACCGTGGTTGCAGTCGTCCTCGGCGGCGCGGCCTTGACCGGCGGACGCATCCACCCGGCAGCCACCATTGCCGGTGCTCTGTTCCTGGCCCTGATCAATCAGAACGTGGCAGCTTCGGGCATAGCGGCCGGCACGCAGAGCGTCATTCAGGGAGCCGTACTGATCCTGGCCATGACCGCAGCAGCCGTGATCGCTTGGGTCAACATCCGTAGTCGACGAATCATCAACCGCAAAAGCTGATTTCGTACTTTTCACTCCACCTTCGCGGCATCCACCGCCCATCACCATCAGTTCCCGTCTACGGGGCACCGCCCCCGAAAGAGGTACCCGATGAAGATCACCACCCTGCGACCACGAGCTCGCACCACCACCGCTTGTATCGCCGCCGCAACGGCTCTCGCATTGCTGACCGCCTGCGGATCGTCTTCCGGTGGCGCTGCCACCGGGTCCGGACCGAGCGAGGACTACCGGATCACCCCGGCTGCAGTCTCCGCCGATCAGACCGAAGCCGTACTCGAGAAAGCCTTCCTCACTCCGGACATCAAGGCGGCGGATCTCGATCCGATCATCGTCGAGTCGCTGAACGACATGAGCCGCGATTTCAGCTCCGACCAGATCTCCACCGCGTTGAGCTGTATGGATCAACCCACGTGCAAGATCGGCGAGGGCAACCAGACGCTGGCAATCCTGGACGGTGCGGGCGGTGACCTGTGGCGCCACATCACGCGGGCCGCGATCACCCTGCACGCCACCGCGTACCCGAACATCGGCACGGTCATGTACCTCCAGGCAGACGGCAATTTGCAGACCATGCAAGCCCAGCTTCGCACCCTGGTCACCCGCAAAGTCACCGGGATCGTCTCCTATGACGACTTCGGTCCGGCAATGACGGCCGCGTTCCAGCAGGCCACCTCCGCCGGAATCCCCGTGTCCGTGTACGGCGGAACCCCGGGACCAGATGCCGTGAATGCTGTTCTCACACAGGTGCAGTCAGACTTCTGCGACGACGGCTATCAGATGGCCGAGGCGACACAGAAGATCATCGGCGACAAGGGCAATGTCGCATTCTTCACCGGCACTCCAGGCAACCCGCAAGGCGCAGGTTGGCAGAAGTGCGCCGAGGAGTGGTTCGCCAAGAACACCCCCGAGATCAAAGTGGTCAACAAGAGCGACACCAGCTGGACCGAGGGCGGCGCGACCACCGCGACGTCGGCTCTGATCTCCACCGGCCAGAAAGTCGACGCCGTCCTCTACGACTACGCCAAGCAGAGCGTCAACATCGTGCAGGCATACAAGCAGGCACGCGTCGACGTCCCCGCCCAGATCACCTGGACCTCCGACAATTCGCTGCTGAAGATGTGGGAAGAGGACCAGAAGTCCGACAAGCCGTGGGGCCTGGCGTACTCGAGCAGCATCAACTACGAAGGCAACATCGCACTGACCGCACTGATGAATCACCTTGCCGGTGAAAAGGTTCCGGCACAGCTGACCTTCCCGATGCCGTTCGTCTCGGCGAAGGTGGGCGACTACAACCCGCAGGAGCCCCCGAACGGTCCCGGCCCCACCATCATGCCTGCCGAGATGCTCTCGAAGGTTCTCGCCGGCTGATACGCTGACTCGCCACTTAAGGGGCTTTGACAATGCAGCAACACTCCGCCGCCGCTCTGGCACCCCGTACGGGGGCCGAGCGCGCCGCACAAGCCACCAGCGGTCTGGTCGTCGAGTCGATCACCAAGACATTCGGCTCGACCACCGCACTCGACGACGTCACCACCAGGTTCTCCCGCGGCACCGTCCACGGGCTGATCGGCGAGAACGGCTCGGGCAAGTCGACTCTCGTCAAAATCATCGCCGGGATTCATCACGCGGACACCGGCCAGGTCAGCCTCGACGGCGACTTGATCGCAGCACCGGGCGGCGGCGGGAACCGGAGTCGAGTTGCCTGTGTCTATCAGGACGGCTCGCTGATCGAAGAGCTGACCGTAGGCCAGAACATCGATCTGATGATCGAACCGGAGCACCGGGAAGCACTCGGACCATCTGCCACCTGGTCGCGAAACCTGTTGGACGACATCGGATTGACGACGGTCTCTCTCGACTCCCTGGTGCAGACGGTGCCGGCCAACGAACAGCGCCTCATCGAGATCGGCTGCGTCCTGGCCAAGAAACCGGACGTCATCCTGTTCGACGAGTCCACATCCACTCTCGACCAGCACGGCGTGGACCGCGTGCTGCAGAGCATGCGGGACGGCGCCGCAGCGGGGGCTTGCGTCCTGTTCGTCACGCACCGACTTCGCGAAATGCTGGCTGTGGCAGAAGACATCACCGTTCTTCGCGACGGTGCCATGGTTGCGGAGTTCGACGCCGCGAGCGCTACCGAGGAGAAACTGGTGCAGGAGATGGCCGGGCGTGAGGTGGCCGGATTCTCGCGCCGCCTCACCGCGTCGACCGACACCCTCATCGCTTTGACCGCCGCCGATCTGACCGCACCGCATTGCGGTCCGGTGGATTTGAAGGTCACTCGCGGCGAGATCATCGGCATCGGCGGAGCTTCCGGCAACGGACAAGCCGAGTTGATCCGGGCTCTCGCGGGCGAAGGGATACACGGCGGAACCGTCCACATCGGCGACAAGCAGTTGCGCCGCCCTGAGGACGGTCCGGATACCGGCGTCGTCTTCGTCAGCTCGGATCGCCGCTTCGAATCGCTCTTCAGTCTCCTCTCTATCCGCGAGAACTACACCCTCGCACTCGATGCCACGTCCGGGCGCTGGTGGTCATGGCTCTCCCGTCGCCGCGAAGTCGAGGCCGCACGTACCCTGGCCGACAAGTTCGGGCTGGTACGACGTTCCCTCGAGCAGCCGGTTTCCTCGCTTTCCGGAGGTAACCAGCAGAAAGTCGCGATCGGCCGGGCAATCGCCGGAGCGCCCTCAGTTCTGCTGATCGAGGAACCCACCGAGGGCGTCGACGTGCGCTCTCGGTACGACATCTATCGCTCGATCATCGAAGTCGCCGAAACCGGTACGGCAGTAGTGTTCACGTCCAGTGATGCCGGCGAACTGCGCACGCTCGCGGATCGCGTGATAGTCATGGCCCGCGGACGTGAGGTTGCGGAACTGCGCGGTGAGGAAGTCACCGAGGAGGCGATCGTTCACGCCTTCTCCACCGCAACGGCCGATCACGAACAGTCGAGCGAAAGCACTGATGCGCCTGCTTCGGGGTATCGTGCCGAGCGTGTGCCTCGTAGTAACGGCCGAGCCTGGAATCCGTCCACGTTCGTCCTCCTGGCACTGATCATCGTCGGCCTGGGCGCGTACGCCACCACCCGTGACGTTCGTTTCGCCTCGATCGACAACATCGGCGGCATCCTGCTTCTGAGCTTGCCTCTGATCCTGGTGGCGATCGCCCAACTTCCGGTGATGATGGTCGGCGAGATCGATGCGTCTCTCGGCTCGATGATGGGACTCATCGTGGTCGGATTATCTTTTGCCCCAGACCTTCCCGTACCGTTACTGATAGGCGGGGCCATCGTCGGTGGCGCGATACTCGGCGCCTTCAACGCTTTGCTCGTCGTCGTCTGGAAGGTTCCGGCGGTCATCGCCACCATCGCCACGCTCGGAATCTTCATCGGTGTCGCCCGCATTCTGCGCCCCACCCCCGGCGGGTTGATCAGCTTCGACCTCTCCGCGGCAACATCGACCATGCTCGGCAGCATTCCACTGTTCTTCGTCGTGGCCGTCGTATTCGCAATTACCGTCGACTACTACATCGGCCGAACCCGTCGTGGACTGCGAACCCGAGCCGTCGGGTACTCCACTCCCCGGGCACTGCAACTCGGCGTCAAAAACACCGCGTACAAGGCCGCCATGTACGTGACAGCCGGTGCAACAGCCGGTTTGGCGGGCATCACCCTTGCCGGTCAAACCGGTGTCGGCGACGCCGGAGTCGGCGCCGGATACACCCTGCTCTCCCTGGCCGTACCGGTAATCGGCGGCGCCGCACTGGCCGGCGGACGCGGTACCGCGATCGGTTGCGTACTCGCGGCGCTGTTCATCGCCCAGGTTCAGACCTTCATTCCCTTCATCGACCTGCCGAGCGGCGGTTACCTCATCACGGTCGGCGTTCTGACCGTGATGGCACTGATCGTCGCCTCCGGCTCCACATCTCCGTTGCGCGCACTCTTCACCCGCCCCTCCCGAAAGGAAGTAAAACCATGACCGATCTTCGAGGAAAGGTCGCCTTCGTCACCGGGGCGGCCAGAGGACAGGGCCGATCACACGCACTCGCCCTCGCCGGTGCCGGCGCCGATATCGTGGCAGTGGACATCTGCCAGGACATCGACACAGCCCCGTACCCGTTGGGCACCAAGGAAGACTTGGAAGAGACCGCGAATCAGGTTCGGGCACTGGGCCGCCGCATCATCACGTCGGCAACCGACACCCGATCGAGTGAACAGCTCGATTCCGTTGTCGCCCAAGCAGTCTCCGAATTCGGTACAATCGACATCACCGTCGCCAACGCCGGAATCTGGGCCCTCGGCAATCTGTGGGAACTGACCGACGATCAGTGGAACACGGTCCTCGACACCAACCTCAGCGGCGTGTGGCGTACCGTCAAATCCGTTGTGCCCACGATGATCAAAGGCGCCGGCGGTGCCATCGTCCTCACTTCCTCGGTCAACGGGTACGAAGCGGGCGGCGGAATGACCCACTACGTTGCCGCCAAGCACGGTGTCCTCGGTCTGATGCGCAACGCCGCACTCGAGCTGGGGCGCTACAACATTCGCTGCAACGCCGTCTGCCCGGGAATCGTCGACACGGCGATGAACGACTGGCAGGGCTCGTACGACATGATGGCCGGCCGCCCCGGCGGCACACCGGAAGACCGCCGCAACGGCGCATACAACTGGTCGGCCCTGTCCGATCGTGGACTGCTCCCCAGCGCATCGATCAGCAAAGCGGTGCTGTGGCTGGCATCGGACGACTCGTCCGACGTCACCGGCGTCGCCCTCCCGGTGGACGGCGGCCACTCCGTACTCCCGGGAACCAATCCCGACCCCGTGATCACCGGGCGCGTTTCTTCCTGACCTCGAGCACATTTCGTAGCTCGCAAATTCCCCACCCTGAAATCAATGGAGGCATCCCATGTCTGTTCGTGAAATCGAGTTCAACAGCGGCGGCGAGATCGTCCGCGGAGACCTGATCCTCCCCGAAGGCGAAGGCCCCTTCCCCATCGTCGTCATGGCAGGCGGCTGGTGCTACGTCAAGGAACTTCGTCAGCCGCAGTACGCCCAGGAGTTCGTCGACCGCGGCTTCGCCGCTCTGATCTTTGACTACCGGCGCATGGGCGCCAGCGACGGCACCCCCCGCCAGCACCTCGAGCCGTGGGACCAGATCGAGGACTACAAGAACGCGATCACCTTCGCTTCCGAACTCCCCGAAGTGGATTCGAGCCGTATCGGCATCTGGGGCATCTCGTACAGCGGTGGTCACGTACTCGTCCTGGGCGCCATCGATCCACGCGTGAAGTCGGTAGTATCGAACGTGCCGGTCATCAACGGCTACGAAACCATGTGGCGGATGCACGGTACCGAACGGTTCCGCATGCTCAAGGAACTCGTGGCAGAAGATCGCGCCAAGCGTTTCCACACCGGCGAGCACTCCTACATGCCGATGTCCGGAGTCCCGCAAAGTCCGGACGCCGAGCTCGTCGTGTGGCCGGACGGTGACGTCAAGACGGTCTTCCTCGAACTGCAGGCCACGCAGGCACCCCGTCACGAGCACCGCAACACAGTCGCCTCGCTCGAGCGTCTGATGGAGTACGACGCATCCACCTACGCCCGCCGCATGCTCGACGTTCCCACCATGATGATCATCGCCGACCAGGACGATATCACCATGTGGGATCAGGAGATCGCTGCCTACGATTCCATTCCCAGCTCCAAGAAGGAACTGGTAGTCCTGCCCGCCACGGATCACATGACGCTCTACAGCGACGTCAGCGCACTGGATTACGCTGCGCGAGCGGCTGGTTCATGGTTCTCTCGCACTCTCATGGCACCGCCGACCATGGAGAACCAGATCGGCCGTTACTCCAGGTAACACACTTCGGCCTGCCGGCGTGTACCTCCGCCGTCCGCCGGCGGGCCGATTCCAACCCTGATTTCTTTCCGCCAGTGCGGATTTCCCAGCCCCGCCGCAGTGCGGAATTACCAGGAGGTCACCACATGCCCATCGCTCCCACCTGGATTTCCCCGGTCGTGTATCCCGAAGCGGCCGCGCTGAGAACATCCACTCCCGAACTGCTTCGCGACGCCGTAGCAGCGGATCCCGGCCGTATTTTCGTCGTCGACGAGGACCACCGAATTTCGGGTGCGGAGCTACTCGACACCGTTACCGGAATTCAGCAGTGGTTGCAGCGCAACGGAGTACGGTCCGGTGACTGCGTGGGCATGCAACTCCCGAACTGGTGGGAGGCTGTGGCCGTGGCCCACGCGGTCTGGGGCCTGGGCGCAGTACTGTGTCCGATCCCGGTGAACTACCGGACAACCGAGATTCGCGCCGTGCTCGACGCGGTCATCCTCGCCGCCGTCGCCATCCCGGATACGTACCGGGGTGTCGACCACGTCCAATTGTTGGACGAGGTTCAGGCCACCCGCACGCTCGCCGCGCCGGTTCTGGTGATCAGACCCGAGATGGCTCCGGTCGCGTACTCCCGCACAGACGATTCCGCACCGATCCTGCGTGCCGACCTCGACGCGATCTCCCTGCTGATGTTCACGTCCGGCACCACCGGACGCGCCAAAGGTGTTCTGCACAGCCACCGCTCACTGCTGGCCGATGCCGACTCCATCGCGAAACTGTTCAACATGTCGGACATTTCCGTGTTCATGCCCTCACCGGTCGCTCACGTCACCGGTTTGGTCTACGGAGTTCTCATGCCACTGCTGATGCGCGGCAACTGCGTGCTGCAACATCGCTGGGATCCGGCAGTGGCCGTGGCGATGATCGAGACCAATCAGTGCCGGACCAGCGTCGGCGCCACTCCGTTCCTGCGCGGCCTGACCGACGAATACCGCAGCCGCGCAATGCGCTCCAGCCTGACGTCGTTCATCTGTGGCGGAGCCGACGTACCGCAAGCCTTGGTCCGCGAGGCGGAACAAGCCATGGGTACCACGGTGGTTCGCGCGTACGGCCTCACCGAGATGCCGACTGTCACCTGCGGCGGACCCACCGATTCCGATGACATCCGATCCACCACCGACGGCCGACTCACCGGGTCGTCCCGCGCCCGCATCATCGAGCCGGCCGCCGACGGCAGTGGCGAACTGGAAGTACGCGGACCGGAACTGTGTGCAGGTTATCTCGACCCGCGTGACACTACTGACGCGTTCACCGTCGACGGGTGGTTCCGCACCGGTGATCTGGCCCAGATCGCCGGGGACACCATCACCATCGTCGGCCGCTCGAAGGACCTCATCGTCCGCGGTGGCGAGAACATCAGCGCAAAGGAAGTCGAGGATCTACTTCTCGACCTGGAAGATGTCAAAGACGTAGCGCTCGTGGGCCTTCCGGACCCACTACTAGGCGAGATGGCCTGCGCGGTAATGGTTGTCGACGGCACCCAGCCGAGCTTGAGCGAGATCACCGCGTATCTGCTCACGCGAGGCGTGGCGAAGTACAAGATTCCCGAGTACCTGCTGTCCGTCGCCGAACTGCCACGAACTCCGAGCGGCAAGATCCAGAAATTCCGGGTCCGGGACGAAGCAGCACGCATTCTCGCATCGGGTAACGGCGAACGTCGCTGACCGAAGTTCGGCGAACCCAAGACACATTCAACGAAAAATCGAAGGAGACAGACATGAAACTCGACGGACGTGTGGCAGTGGTGACCGGTGCCGGTTCCGGCATGGGCCGGGCGATGATCGAAGAATTTCACGCCGAAGGGGCGACCGTCGTCGCCGTCGATATCCGCCAGGACGCTGCGCAAGCAACCATCGACGGCCTCGGTGAGAATTCGCGTGGACTCGCGCTCGCGGCCGACGTATCCAAGGAAGCGGACGCCGAACGGGTCGTCGGCGAAGTCGTCTCGCAGTTCGGCCGGCTCGACGTACTCTGCAACAACGCCGGTGTCCTCGACGACTACACCACGGCACTCGACACCACCACCGAGTTGTGGAACCGCGTGATCGGCGTCAATCTCGGCGGCGCCTTCTTCTTCTCGAGGGCGGCTCTGCCTCAGATGATCTCCCAGGGCCAGGGCGCGATTGTCAACACCGCGTCCATCTCCGCATTCGTCGCCGGCGGCGGCGGAGCCGCGTACACCGCATCCAAGCACGGCGTGCTCGGGCTGACCAAGCAACTCGCCTTCGAATACGGCAAACATGGCATCCGCGCCAACGCCATCTGCCCGGGCGCAATCCACACCGGCATGACCGGGCACCTCCTGACGCCGGAGGGTGCCAACCCGCACGTGGACGCCGCCGTCGCCGCGACCCCCGCCGGGCGTTGGGGCACTCCTCAGGAAATCGCGAATATGGCGCTGTTCCTCGCCAGCGACGACGCCGCGTTCATTCACGGAGCCGCCTTCACCGTGGACGGAGGCTGGGTCTTACCTTGAGTTTGTCAGCAGACGCCGAATTTCATGGAAGGGTTGTCGAGGTGACTACGCCACTGCACGGCATCGGCCAGCACCTACGTCAGGCTCGCCTGGAATTGGGGATATCTCTACGTGAGATGGCCCGACGCGTCGATGTGTCGCCCAGTTTCATCTCCCAGGTGGAACTGGGGCGGACACGGCCGTCCGTCGGAACCCTCTATTCGATCGCGTCCGAGCTGGGGATGTCCTTGGACGATTTAATGCCCCAAGGCTCCGAGCCGCAACCGACCTCGGACGCGGACCGTACCCTCGCGGGCATTCCCCAGAGCTGGCCCGAAAGACCGGATCCTCAAGGTTCACCGGTTCAACGTGCAGCCACCCGGCCCGAACTCCAGATCGGCGGCGCGACCTGGGGCCGACTGACCCGTGGGCACGATTTTGCCAACGACTTCCTCCACGTCACCTACGCCCCTGGCGGTCAATCCTGCCCTGAGAACAACCTCATTCATCATCCCGGGCACGAGTACGGCTACGTCCTGAGCGGCCGACTGGTGGTGCAAATCGGATTCAACAGCTACGAGCTCGGTCCGGGTGATTCCATCAACTTCGAATCCGTCGCACCACACCGACTGTCCAACCCATTCGACACCAATTCCGAATCGGTCTGGATGGTCGTCGGGCGCGGAGGCACACCCGTCCTGTGACAAATGGGGGCAAGCTCGGGAAGAAACGCGCCCGATCCGCCGTTGATCGCACCGTCGGCCCCCCGAACAAGCCCCACCCCATCGTCGCTGCGAGCGACCTACCGCCGAACGACGCTTGTGGGGCGTCGACGCCGAAGGCCGCGCAGCGTTTTGCTGTACGGCCTTATCCTTCCGTCCGTGATGACAATTCCGTGGCGCGAGCCTGCTACCAGCCAGTTCGGCAACGTCGATCACCTTGGCAAAATCAAGCTCCACGGTGGTTGTTTGACCCGGACCCACCTCGGATTCGACGTCGACGCGCGCGTAACGAAATCTGCCCGTGAGCCGCACTGAGGCAAGAGCCAAGCGACCGCCCTCGGTGGGTTGCGCAAAAGCCCAGAGCTCCCACGATGGGCAAGCGCGGCCCCTCAGCCCGCGCAGTGGTATTCACCTGCCAACCATCCCCCTTCGCAGCCACACGGCCCAGGACATCCTGTCGAACTGCGCAAGAACCTTCGGCAGTTCCCAACGGGTGCGGCCGCCGTGCACCGAAGACTCCGAATCCACCGCGATCCCACCGGTCCCGACACGCCGCACGCAATCGCGGCATCCTCTCTGGCGAGACCCTACGATCTGCGCCCAGAACGCCCGCTTGAGTTCCCTGTGGACCGCATCACCGCTCGACCAGTCAGTGCTGCCGCTCATCCTGGTGGTCGTCCCATCCTGCAACTCCTCGTCGAGGTATTACGTCCACCGGTTGAGCCTGGTAGGTGCGCAGCGGTACATGTTTGGGATCAGTCCTCCAGATACAGCATCGCCCGTCGGCAACGCTAGATCCAGCGTGACACCGAAGCCGTGCTCGCCGGACATCGAGCCCGATTTCTTCGATCCCAACGTCTGCACGTTGCACGCCGGGATGACCCGTAGTGTCGACCTCCTTGCCCCGAAGATCAAAGAAACATCAGTCGGCCAGTCCAGGGTCGCTGCTCCACGTCTCGATTAGCGAACAGACCGCAGTGACCCGAATTCTCAGGTACCGGCATGCCAGTTCGCGACAGTCTCGGCGCCTACCTCGAGTCTCACACAGTCGCCGTGCCCGCCGGGGATTCCGGTTTTCGACGACACCAAGCCGACACGGAAATCTGCCGCCCAGTCAGACACAGGACCGTTGCCCAGGGGCAGACGGGTCTGCATGAGGACCCCGAAGGTGACGCGTCTGCACAGGTCCTGCCCGTGGCGGCGCAGGTGAACACCGGGACTATCCCGGACTACCTATTGCAAATAGATGACGTCTGGACCGTGGTGGCCGGCCGCACGTTCTCGACCACCTCCGGCAATCCCTTGAGGCCATCGCAGACCAGGAAGAACACGTCCCGTGTACCCCGATTTAGAATGTCCGTCAGCAGGGACATCGAAAACTTGGTGCCCTCGCCCCCGGTGCCGGCCCACAACCCGAGCACATCCCGGCGGCCGTCGAGACTGACCTCGATCGCGGCATAGATCGGCCGGTTCGCGACCTGCCCGTCCCGAACCTTGACGACGATCGCATCGATGAAAATCGCCGCGTATACTTCGCCGAGCGGTCGGGCAGCCCAGTCCCATCAATATCGACAGTGGAGGCCTTTGGCTTGCCGTCACCGTTGCTCGCTGAGTTGACCGCCGTGAGTCGGGACCGGAAAAACAAATGGATCAGCCCGCCTGCCGGTGGTGGAGTCCGCCTCAAATCCTTCCCACACAGAACGAGTGAAGCCCCCTGACAGCCTGGAAAGGCCAACAGGAGCTTCATCATTCAAAAGTGCTTCGAGTGAGTTTCGGCTGGGGATCACCAGATTCAACCGCGCAACCAAAGCTGCTCGCGCGTCCGTCTCACACTGCCGACGAAAAGTGCGGCTGTGGAAGTGACAGACTGACTTCATAGAGAACCCTTTATCGTCGTCGATACCCCGAGGCCGGCTCTTGAACCTTCTACCTGGGCTGTCCCTGATCCTAGGTACGGCAGACGTCCAAGTGCAAGAAGCACAATTCCGCTGCAGGCAAGCAAAACGGCCGTGCCGATCAATGCGGGCGTGTAGTTTCCGACTCGGTCTCTGATTGCTCCGTATATAAGCGGCGATATCGTAGTGGAGATCAAGATTGTGCTGTAGAGCAGGCCATACACCCGGCCGTAAGACTTGAATCCGAAGTACTTAGACGCGAAGTAGCCGACCATGTCAATCTCTGCACCCACTGTCAAGCCGATCGCGATCGCCCCGAATATCGATCCCCAGGTTCCAGCGAAGGCGAAGATGAGGGTTGCGACCGCACCTATCGCCATTATCGTCGCTGACACCCGCTGGGCATTGAACGTGTCGAGCAGATATCCTGTGAGAACACGAGACACGGTTAGCGCAATTCCGATAGCACTTGCATACCAAGCCACCCACTGGGCGGATAGACCGTTGTCTCCGAGTATCGATATGAAGTGCAATTGCATTCCGGCACCGGCAATCGCGATGAGTGGGAAGGCTATTGCCAAGACCTTGAACGGTCGCGAGACGATTGCTTCTCGGACTGTCATTCCTATTGCTGTGGTCGAAGTTGACGATTTTTCTTCGCGCTTAACATCGGCCGGGCGACGCTCATTAATCCGAAGCAGCACCAAAACAGTTGGTGCAGCCACTATTGCGACTCCTGCTAGAGCTACGAAGCCTACGCGCCAACCCCGTTCCGCTACTAGAGGCACCAGAATTAGCGGCAAAAAGAAGCCGGAGAGTCCATTGCCAAGCATCGCCAGACCCAGCGCTTTGCCTCGATTGTCAACGAAATTGATAGTGACAACGCGGGCGAAGGGCACGGTCGTTACACCTGCCGAAAGCAAAGCGGTGGCCGCAAACAGGCCAAGGTACAGGGCCAGGTGATCACCCACCCTGCTGAGCAGCAGAAAACAGCCACCCATCGCGAACATCGAGAATGCGGTGATGTTCGAGGTGCGATAACGATCGGCGAACCATCCAACAACGGGGGAGGAGAGAGCCAGCACTACAACGACGATCATAGAGGCGATCGATAGGTCCGTGCGCGACCATCCTAGGTCGACCTGCTGATCACGCATGAAAATCGAGATGGCAGCGACCGGTAATGCGATCGCACCGCAGCCAATGCCAATTATCGAACCGAGAAGGACATTCCAGTGCTGAACGAGTTCATCGCGAAACAATCGCGCCATATCGGGTTTCCTTTCGACGGCGCCGGACAAGGGCGCACTAAACAGGGCACAGGTAGCACCCCCGAGTAATTCCAGCCCGTCACTTTCGACCAGAACCGAAAATTCTTCATTGCAATCTATCCGAAGGTCATCGGTCGCCACCAGAGGGATTTACGCCTGGTGGTACGACTTGACCAGGTCATTAGTCCTGCGGATATCGGCCAAAAGCGAATTCCCATGCATCACGTGGGCGCTATCGAGGCGACAATCCCCTTCCCCTGAAATCGAGTACGCGCACCGATCTAGTGCCCCAAGTTTTTGAAGTCGTTTTACAGCGGGCTTTCGCCAGGATCTGCTCGGCAGTTTTCGACCACACGAAATGCTGCGCCCGCCGATTCCAACCGTTGATGAAGTCCCGGAATTTGCTCTGCAGCTCACGGACACCGCGGTGAATCGATTGGCGTTCGATGATCCCGAACCACAGCTCGATCAGATTCATCCACGACGCAAACGTTGGGGTGAAATGAACATGGATCCGCAGATTCGCCGCCAACCAGTCACAGGTCTCAAGCTTTCTTGTGGGTCGTTTAATTGTTCATCACCAGATGCAGTTCCCGATCCGGATACGCGCGCACCACATGCTTGAGGAAAACAAAAAACTCCTGGTGACGGTGCCGCGGCCGACAGATCCCGGTCACCTTTCCGGTTGCGATCTCCAACGCCACAAACAAAGTGAGCGGTGGCACCACGGCGAATATAGTCGTAAGTTTGCTTCACCGGGATCCTGATCTGCATCGGCAATGCCGGCGCAGTTCGATCTCCCTTACTCCTGTCCCCCATCTTTTCCGTAGAGCTGGAGCCGCAATTCACGTTTGAGGATTTTTCCATAGTTATTCTTGGGGAGATTGTCGACGAATATGTAACGTTTCGGTCGCTTGAATCGGGCAAGATACTGCGTCAGATGAGCATTAAGCACCTCCTCGGAGACATCACCAACTACAAATGCCACCAGGCTTTCCCCCCACTCACGATCGGGTTCGCCGAGCACCGAAACCTCCTGCACTCCAGGATGTTGGATTAGCACTTCTTCAATTTCCCGTGGATAGATGTTCGTTCCCCCACTGATAACAACGTCCTTGGATCGATCGTGGAGTGTCAGAAAGCCACGGGCGTTGAACGACCCCATATCGCCAGTGCGAAGCCAGCCGTCGCGTATTGTCTCGGAAGTCGCCTGCGGATCGTCCCAATAACCCGCCATCACAATATCGCCACGACAGACGATCTCCCCGACCTGTCCGAACTCAGTGGGCAGCCCACTCTCGTCTACAACTGCAACCTCGACGCTCGTTCGCGGATGCCCCACCGATCCGATCACTTCGCTATCGAAGTGGTCAGACCGGCGCAGGGCAGTGATCGTCATTGGCGCTTCGCCCTGCCCGTAAATTTGGACAAACACTGATCCGAAAGCCGTCATCGCAGATCGAAGAGTTTCTACGTGCATCGGGCCTCCGCCGTATATCAGAGTACGCAGGTTCGCTGGCCTACCACGGCCAGTTTCAGTTAGGCGGTGAATCATGGTCGGCGCCAAGAAAGCGGTGGCTCCAGGATGGTATTCGCACATGTCGAGAAACTCATGTGGCTGAAAAGCGGCCGACTCGGGAATCACTTGCCTAGCACCTCTCGCCACATATGGCGCGATGTACATTCCCGAACCATGGGACATGGGGGCGGCGTGTACGAGGCTACAGTTCTCGTCTGGGTTATCGATGTCAGCGAGGTGAGCCAAGGTCATTGTCGTGAGATTACGATGGGTGAGCATCGCTCCCTTGGAACGGCCGGTGGTACCGCTGGTGTAGAACAGCCACGCCAACGTCGCCGGATCCGTAACCGGCGACTCCGCGGGTAGCGCATCAAATAGCACTTGATATTGGTCTCCACCGAGAACCTGGATGGGTGCGGATGTAGCCGGGCTAAGCCGCTCGGCGATGCGGGGTGAGGCAAAGATCGAACAGGCACCAGAGTCGACAGCAATCTGATCAACCTCGCCCTCATGTAATTTGAAGTTGATCGGGACGAGCACACATTCGGCCGCCCAGACACCGAAAAACAGTTCAACTAATTCAGGTCGGTTTTCACTGACAACAGCGATGCGCGCGCCAGGCCCGTGTTTTTGACGAATAGTCGATGCCAATCGCAGCGCACGGTCCCGCAATTCGCTCCACGTATACAGCTGGTCAATACCGTGAAATACCGCGCCCCGCTCATTAAAACGTTGAGCCGTTTGATCGAGAAAGCTGAATATATTCAAGACAATTCATCCACTCATGTGAGGAGAACAACGTAACGAAGAACTGGTGTGCGAGTCTGTCGTCAGCTCGGTTCCCCTCATGCCGGAACCGAGCTGACGGAGACTCATCACCATCGGTCAATGACGCATGGCGTACCAATCAGTCTGTTGCAGAGTCAATGCCATTGTCGGCATCTCTGGAGTCTCCGGATCAATTTCACGATATCTTTGGTACACGTTGACTACGATTCTCTCCGAGTCCAGCCAATGTGCATACTCGCCAAGGTCGAAGCTCTCTGCGGTTTCCTGATATGTGAGCCCCTTGGCAAACCCGGCGTCCGTTTCTGCGACGACATACTCAAAGTAGCTCTTAACCTCGCGAATGCCATCGCCATCGGTGACTGGGCCGTGACCTGGCACTACAGTGGAAGCGTCGAGCTCAAGCATCTTGTCGCACGCTGCGATCCAGTTGCTGATCGGCCCTTCCCAGACGATCGGGGTGCATCCGATGAATAGAAGGTCGCCGGCGAAGAGTACATCCGCGTCCGGTACGTGGACTACTGAATCCGCGGCCGTGTGAGCTGGCCCGAGATTGAGAATGTGGACTGTTCGCCCGCCGAGTTCTACGGTCAGGCGGTCGTCAAATGTTCGGTCGGCGTTGCGGAGCTCGATTCCCCCAAAGTTGAATGATTCGAAACGATCTCGAAAGTAGGGTGTCGCGGTCGGGCTGAGGTCAGCGGTCTGCAGCATGGCATACATAGCTGGTGGCATTTCTTTCGAAATCTCAACGGCTGTGGCACTTGCAGCGATGATCTCCACGTCCGCGCTCAGGAGTTGGTTTCCGTGAGTGTGGTCGCCGTTGGAGTGAGTCAACATCAAACGGCGGATCGGCGCTTTGTCAGTTATGGGCCGCATTCCATCAAGCATTTCGCGCGTTAGTGTCAAGTCGTACAGGGTATCGATCAGCATGGATTCGCCCTCGCCGACCACTAGGCCCGAGTTGCTCAATCCGTAACCGCCGTTCGGTTGAAGCCAGGCCCACAAACCCTTACCAACCTCATGAAGCCCCTTGGTGAAAGGCATAGAAGTCGGAGCGGTATTAATATGTTGTACGGGTTTGGCTCCAGGTTTGACGCGCGTTGGCAGCGGATGCGGCGCGGGTGCACTTCGGGTTGTCTGGCGCGTTTCGCCCAATGCCTCCACCTGCAGTGTCACGACATCACCATCGCGCAGCCATCCGCGGAAAGAGCTCGGGTTCGCGAGGCTCAATTGTTCGACCAGTGTGCACGTTGGAACTGTTCCAGAGCCGAACACATCGCCTGCCTGTAGCGGCACTCCGCGTGAGGCGTAAGAAATGACCTCCGCGAATGTCCAATCCATACCTTGAGTGGTGCCCCGCCCAATCACTTCATCATTCACCAGCGCGGTCACTTTGAGGTCAAGGCGCCCATCTGCACTGCGGGTCTCCAATTCATCGGGCGTCACAAGGAATGGACCGAGCGTGACACCACTGTCTTTCCCCTTCGACTGTCCGATGCCGAGCTGACTGTCGAACTGTTGTAGGTCCCTCGCCGACCAGTCGTTCAAGATGGTGTAACCAATGATCGCCTCCTGAGCCTCTTCAATCGTCAGGTCCGCGCCGGCTGCACCGACAACGGCAGCGATCTCAAGTTCGAAGTCCTGCCAAGCAGATCCAGGAGCCATGGGCACATCATCGTGAGGACCGAAGACTGTGGCTGTACATGCAAAATAGAATGCCGGAACTCTGTACCAAGTGTCACTCAGCTCCCGCGAGCCGAGCACCTGTTGAACGTTGCGCATGTGGTCGAGAAAGCACAAACAGTCGCGGATCGACGCGGGTTGAAGTGGGGACAATAATTTGACCGCACTGATCTCGTCCACTCGGCTCGGATCGGCCAGCGCGGCTTCACCTGTTCCGCGAAGGGCATCGGCACCCAACGCAATCAGATCATTCAGTGAATCACCGTCCGGGGCTGCATGAATCACGTTCCCCGACACAACTCCGACTCGCACAGCTCCGTCAACCTCGTACGTTGCCCACTTCATCGTGACACCTTCCAATCGCCCAAATCGCTGTGACATCCCTCTGTGTTGATCACCATAGAGTATGCTGGTCGGCATGTAAATGGTTGGTGAGCTAGGATTTTGATATGGGTGGACGCCGCACAGAGACCAGTCGGGAAAGCAAAGAGATCCTGGTGAGGTCAGCAACAAAACTCTTTGCCGAACAAGGATTCCGCAGAACGAGCTTCGAAGACATCGCGGCAGACTCGGGGATCAGCCGCGGTTCAATCCCCTGGCATTTCGGCAACAAAACAGGCCTCTTGCGAGCCGTGATCGATGCAATGACGACCAAGGTGGACGACCAGCTTCGGCGGGCGTCCGGATTCGACGAGGGAATCCGGTGCATGATTGAGGTCGCTCGACAGCCAGATGCGCGACTGCTAATCACCCTCATGGCTGAGGCAGTTGAGCCTGGTTCTCCCGTGCACGATTTCTACGCGACACTGCAAGCGAACCTGAGAAAGTGGATGGGAACGTGGACTGCCAGCATTGCTATTCCCGACGGGGTCAGTCGCGAGGACATAAATGCGATACTCGTCGGTACCTTCATCGGCCTACATCAGCAGTGGCGAATCAGTCCTGATGTCGTCGATCTTGAACGCGGGCTTCTCGCACTAGGGAGCATCGCGTCAGCCATCGCATCATCGGTGGATCTGAAGAGCTCTGGGTAACTCCTTCAGAACAAGTTCCGCATGCCTCATTCACCAGTACCACCAGGGGAACTTGCGCCCTGTCAGAGAGTATTGACGGTGCCGTAAATCTGCTCGGCGTCGGCGATCTGCTGTCGGAAAGCGTCATCCGACGTCGTGTCAGTCAAGGCAATGACGGCCCACCCCTGGCCGTCGACGCGAAGTACCACCGCGAGCGTCAACTTCCCGCGGATCGCGATGTCGTCGAAGACCTGGTTGTACGTCTCGGTGATCACGGCTTGGTGTCCGTCGACCGTAGCGGGTCTAGATGTGATGTTATCGTCGAAGGTGGCGGCGTCGAACGAAGTCGGCCTGCGTCTCAAGCGCTTCCGCGGCATCGAGATCAGGACTGGCGTTCTTCGACGTGAATCCCTCAGAATATAGGTGCGAGTTGGTTTGCCGTCCCGGACGTGGCGATCGTGAGTTGTGATGTCGACACCAGGAAGATCCAAGTCGCTCACGATGCAACCGATTCACCGCTCGGTCTCCGGTGTGAGCGAAAAACAGGCAGTCACCCAAGGAACCGCATGCGGCGCGCAATCGCCAATACTGACCTGCATCAGCTGACTGGGAAGGTACGGGGATCAATCGACCTTAAACTGAGTCGAGGACTTGCTCGCGACGAAAGGCGCGAAGTCCGAACCAATTTGTAAGTGCCGCCCATCGGTCAAATAAGTACACAGCGCTTCCTGATCAGCGAATACGGCGGCAATACCGTAGTCAGCAGTTCCCGGGCGCAAATCCAGGTCAATTCCGTGCCGGTAGGACTCGATGCCGGGGAACGTAGCCGAGAAGGATTCAAGCGCGTCGTACATCGCATCGACCGTCTCCGAGGTGACGTTCGAACTGAACTTGAAGGTGACTACATGACAGATGGGCATTGCGTTCCGTTCTGCGGGTGATTGTTCAGGTGTTGGTGGAGTGGGATCCGGCCATGAGGGCTGCGAGGTCCTCGGATTCTCACACCGGTCCGCCCCCGTAATTCGTCAAGAGCACGACGGCGCAGGCCACGCGCATTCGCCGCCCGAACTTCGCGTGCCATGTGCGGATCGTCTCGTGCGAGACGACGATGCTGCGGGCGAGCATCAGTTCTGCGACGTCGCGCAAGCTCAAGGCGAACCGATAGTACAGCCACACGCATTGCGCGATGACCGCCACGGATAGCGGTGCCGCTTGTACAGCGACCGCGACGTCCGCAAAGCCGCCGTTGTCTCGTCTCCACGACTCATCCGATCATCATCCCCGACTCACGGCCCAACTGAGAGTTGAATCGCACCGGAATTTCCAGAGACCTTGATGTGCAACATATTTCGTTGAGCCGGGATATATTGCTGCGGGCTGACGTGTGAAGTGTACGTTCTCGAACTCGATCGGTGTCAGCATCCCGAGAGCACTGTGCCGACCTTGGCGATTGTGGAAGATCTCGAGGTACTCGAACATGGCATTGGCCAGTTCGATCCTCGTTATCCATCTCCTTCGATTCAAGCGAGGTTTGCATTCTGCCCCAGAATTATTCGATGACGGCATTGTCATAGAAATCGCCGATCGCTCCCATCGACGGGACCAGGCCCGAGTCGTGCGCCCGGCGGGTGAACGCCCACGGCACAAACAGTCTCACTGTCAGAGTGAATCAAACTGCCGGGTGTCGGAGCGCGATTCGAAATGGCTATTCCCACGTGAAGGTGTGCGTTCGTGTTCCAGGGCCGCGGCGACAGTGACACAGTGAAGTGCGAACGTTCTCGTCGATGACCGCAGATCTGCTGGCCATGCGGGATCGGCTGATATCGGAACACGTGAGCGTGGTCGGCATGGAAGCGACCGGTGCGTACTGGAAGCCGATCTTCTACCTGCTCGAATCCGACGTCGAGTGTTGGCTGCTCAACGCCCGACACATGAAGACCGTCCCCGGGCGCAAGACCGACGTCAAAGACTCCGAGTGGATCGCGAAACTCGTCGAGCACGGGCTGGTACGACCGAGCTTCGTTCCCCCTCAACCCATCCGGCAGCTACGGGACCTGACTCGGTACTGCACCGAAGTCGTGCGTGAACGCACCCGCGAGATACAGCGTCTGCACAATCTGCTCGAAGATGCCGGTATCAAGTTGACCACCGTCGTCTCCGACGTGATGGGAAAATCCGGCCGTGCGATGCTCGAGGCTTTGATCGCGGGTGAACACGACCCGGTGTCCTGGCGGAGTTGGCGTTGGGGCATCTACGGGTCAAACGAGTTTCGCTGATCGAAGCCCCGACGGGACGGTTCACCGACCATCACGGTTTCCTCGCTCGCGCCATGCTCGACCGCATCGACTCCGTCACCGAAATTGCAGTCACGTGTCGACGCCCGCATCGACGAACTCGTGGAACCGTATCGCCGCAAGATCGAACTGTTGGCCACGGTCCCCGGCGTCAGCGAACACGCCGCCGAGTCGATCCTCGCCGAGATCGGGGCCGACATCACACAGTTCCCCACCGCCGGGCATCTCGCATCCTGGGCGGGTGTGTGTCCGGGCAACAACGAGTCTGCGGGCAAAACTCCTCCGGGACGACGAGGCCGGGTGATCCTTGGCTCAAAGGTGTTCTGGGACAGGCATCAATCGCCGCATATCGAGGTAAAGACAGCTACCTCGGTGCGCGCTACCGACGGGTGATGGCGCGGCGTGGGCGCAAACGTGCACTCGTCGCACTGCAGCATTCGATCCTTGTCGCCGTCTGGCACATGTTTACCCATGACACCCTCTACCGAGATCTCGGCGGGAACTACTTCCTTGAACGAACCGGGAAAACCCGGGCCACCCGGCGTCTGATCGGCCAACTCAACCACCTCGGCTACCAGGTCACACTTGATCCGATCACCACCATGTGACCCGAGTTACCAGCGCGCCTCACCCCGATTTTCGTATCAGTGGTCAAGCCGTTGCGAGACGCCGGGCGGCCAATCTCGTTGAGCCGTCCTAACGGCGGCAAACACTAACGAGCCATACCCGACGTCTCCGGGCCGGTCGAGAACCTACGACGTCTCCGATCCGCGCCCTTCCACCGTAAGGAACTCCAACGGGCTGTTGCGGGACTACTTCCCCAAGGGCACCGACCTGAGCGTGCATTCGCCGCAGCATCTCCTGGCGGTCGAGAACGAACTCAATCTCCGACCCCGCCGAGTTATCCAAGACTGCACTCCCACAGAACTATTCGAGCCACTGCTAACCTCAAGCCACGTCAACTGTTGCAACGATGACTAGAACCCGCCCCGTCGTTAACACGCGCACGAGCGATCCACACTGTCGGAGTGTCGTTGGCAATTCGGGGCAGTCAGCGCACAGATGTTACAAATCGATTTCGGGTGTAAATTTTTGGAATTCCGTACGTACGAACGTCATGACGTTGCTACATTCTCTGTATGGCTTGGGATGACGAAGACCTCGTGGTGGGAGCGATTCCACTGTGGTTTCAGATCAGTGAACGGCTGGTGACCGCGCTCGACAAGGGCGAGTTCACCGTCGGCGATGCTCTGCCGTCGGAGGCGGAACTCAATCGTCGATTCGAGGTGAGCCGCACGACTGCACGCGCAGCGCTCGATCACCTCGAGACTCAGGGTTTGATCGAACGCCGGTCCGGTCGCGGCTCGATCGTATTGCCGCCCAGAGTCGATCAATCCCTGCAACGCATGTCCAGCTTCGCCGAGGACATGCACGCACGAGGGTGGATACCGGGTTACGCAGAGCCGAACGCAAGCATCGTCCGCGCCTCAGGAGATGTCGCCACAGTACTGAACATCGACAGGTCGACACGCGTGGTGTTCTTCTCTCGTCTCCTGCTCGCCAACAGCGAACCCATCGGAGTCAGTGAGTCCTGGCTGTCGCCCGCTGCAGTTCCAGCGCGCAAGTCCGAAATGACGCGTGTCACCGAAGCGACATCGTTGTACACCTGGCTCGAGACCGAACGAGGATTCCGCGTATCGAGTGGTACCGAGGTCATCGAAGCAGGCATCGCAGGCGAAATGCTGTCCGAGCGGCTCAGAATCGACATCGGCGCCCCTGTGCTGATTGCCAGGCGTATCGCATTCGATGCGGATGGTGTCCCGATCGAGTATGTCTGCCGTCACTACCGCGCCGACCGGTATCGATACCGCACCGAACTGCAACGACGATGAACCCTCAACGAGCACTCTTCGTCGGAGACATCAGCTGGGACACAACAGTAGTCGTTCCTCACCTTCCTGGTCCCGACGAGAAGGTGGTTGCCTCGAGTCTGGTCGAGAACGTCGGTGGCGTCACGACGAACGCTGCGATCGCCTGTTCACGAGCAGGCACTTTGGTCACCCTCACGACCACGGTCGGAGCGGACATGGCCGGAAGCTCGGCACTGTCCGCAGTCGAATCGACCGGCGTGATTCTGACGGCGACGACCGTACCGAACCGTGCCACGTGCCGCGCCATTATCACCCTTGATTCCGCAGGCGAGAAGCGGTTGGTGCTGGCCCCGAACGCTGCCATGTACCCAGCTCTGTCTCAGCTCAACCGCATGAACGTGGCGGGTTCGGCCTGGATGCACACCGCTCTGTACGACCTGGATGCAGCGGCCGTTGCCATCGATCGTGCCCGCATCGCGTCGGTGCCGTGGTCGATCGACCTCGAACCTGCCACCATTCCCGCATACCTCGACGAACTCGAACCTCATCTTCGGGGATGCACCACGGTGTTCGCGAACAGTCGCACGGGGAGGCGGCTCGGTGACTCGATGGTCGGCGATCTACTTCGGCTCGGCGTGCACGAAGTCGTCGAGACGCTGGGGCCGCACGGTGCCGTCCTCACCACCTCGGACCGTGTGACGCCAGTTACTCCACCGAAATCAATTGGCCCGGTGCTGGATACGACAGGTGCAGGAGATGCTCTCGCGGGCTGGTTCGTTTCCGACCGCGTCGAGGGGAAGTCAGCTGTCGATGCCCTTCGCACTGCGGTGGATGCAGCTTCGTACACCGTGCAATTCCACGGCGCTTCCTCCTCCTACCCGACCCGCTGCACTCTCACGGCACACCATGTTCGACTGCAACGAGAAAGGTTTTCCACATGACCCCTCCCAAGGTTCATCCCGTTCGCCCGAGCGCACTGCGTGAGATTTTTGCCCGGCCCAAGCCGATCATCGGCGTTGTCCATCTCGGGCCCCTTCCTGGTTCACCTCGATACAACGGTGAACGAGTCAGGGACATCTATGCCGATGCGGTCCGGGACGCGAAAGCTCTCGCAGCAGGTGGAATCGACGGCATCATGGTCGAGAACGCGAGCGATATGCCGTTCTCGCGGCCGGAGGACATCGGCCATGAGACCGTCGCAGCACTGACCGCGGCCTGCATCGAGATCACTGACGCGGTCGATACTCCCATCGGGATCACCTGTGTCGCCAACGGCGTCATCCCTGGCCTTGCTGTCGCCAAAGCAACTGGTGCTCAATGGGTGCGAGCGAATCAGTGGGTCAATGCCTACATCGCGAACGAAGGGTTCATGAACGGGCCTGCCGCGCCCGCCCTCCGCTACCGCAAAGCCATCGGCGCCGCCGACGTCGCCATTCTCGCCGATGTCCACGTGAAGTTCGGAGCCCATGCCATCACCGCCGATCGCAGCATCTCCGAACAAGCAACCGATGCCGAATGGTTCGACGCCGACGTACTCATCGCGACCGGAACTCGCACCGGTTCCCCGACCAGCCCCGCCGAAGTAGAAGACGTACGAGCAGGAACGAACCTCCCGGTCATCGTCGGATCCGGCATGGATCCGGAGCAACTGGGGGCGCTCTTCGAGGTGGCCGACGGGGCGATCGTCGGACAATGGCTCAAAGAGGATGGCCTCTGGTGGAACCGTGTCGATCAGGGGCGGGTGGAGAAACTGATGGCGGCAGCGGACGCCTTCAGGCAGGTATCGGCATGAGCGTTGAGGTCAGTGCCGAGACCGAGGTATTCGGTCTCGACACCGACGGCTGGGCGATCACATTCTTCACCGCCCGCATCCGCCCGACACCCATCGACGATGACACCCGTCAACGACTGTGGGCCGCGATCGTTGCACTGCGAGATGCAGGGTGGAGGACTTCGATCGCCGAAATGTTCACAACCACCGACGATGTCTCTGTCTATCGAGCCGGTTTCGCACACGACATCGATTTCGTCGGAGCGTTCGAGGCACCAACTCTGGCGGAGGCACACGCAGGAATCGAGCGCCTCGAAAAAGCAGGCTGGGACGCCATGTTCGAGACGAGCTGGATTGTCGGGCGGCGCGAATTCCTACCGGTGCACAGCACGATCGGAAGAAACCCGGATTCTCCGTGGGCATACTTCGCCCTGTGGGAATGGAACGACGCGTGGCAAGCCGCGACACCGCATGAACGCGCCGAGTACGACATCGAGTGCGACGAGGCCTTCTCCTCGGACGTCGGCTCCGGAATCAGTATCGCCGGTCGGCACCGTTTCGACCCTGCCAGTTCGTGGCACCACCTGGGAATCTGGGAGGTTCCGGACCTTGCCCTACTCGACCACGCGATGGGCATGCACGAGAAAGTCGCTGACTTCAAGTTCACCACCTCGCGCCACTACATCGGACGAAAGCACAGTCTGTCCGACATTCTGGGAGTACACCGATGAACACACCGAACGCTAACAGCACCATATGGATTCACCACGCGCGAGCGCGCAGCAGCTGGTACGAACTCGACGCCGAAGCCAAAACCACCTACGCGGAACGATGGCGCGCAATCGACGCAGCAGCGATCGCTAACGGCGCCACGAGCACCGGCTCGCACACCGTGCGAGGACAATCCGACTACTCCACGGTCGAGGTGTGGACCTTCGACAGCTACGACGCGGCATACGACTTCTGGGAACAGAAGGTCACCGCCGAATACGGCCGCTGGTTCGTCTTCGCCAACAGCGTCGGAGCCAAGGCGGACACATGAGCGCCCCGCTGCTCACAGCCCGAGGCATAACCAAGAAATACGGTTCGGTCACTGCCCTGGCAGGTGCTGACCTCACGGTGTATCCCGGGGAAGTGTGCTCCTTGGTCGGCGACAACGGGGCCGGCAAGTCGACCCTGGTGAAGATTCTGTCCGGAGCAGAAACACCGACTTCGGGAACGATCAGTGTCGGCGGAACCGACGTTCATCTACCCAACCCTGCCGCTGCTCAGGAAAAGGGCATCGCCACCGTCTTTCAGGATCTGGCGCTGGCACCGGAACTCGATGCCACCGAGAACATGTACCTCGGACGCGAACTCCTCCGGCCGGGAATCCTTGGGAGAGTCGGCGTACTGGACCGAGCCACGATGAAACGCGATGCTGCCGAACAGTTCTCGAAACTGGGTATCACCCTGCGATCACCGACCGTGTCCGTCGGATCCCTGTCCGGTGGACAGCGCCAATCGGTCGCCATCGCACGAGCAGCGAAATGGGCCGACAACGTCATCTTCCTCGACGAGCCCACTGCAGCACTGGGTGTGGTGCAGACCGATCGCGTACTACGCCTCGTCCGTCAAGTTGCCGATCAAGGTCTGGGCGTGGTCCTGATCACGCACAACATGACCCACGTCGTAGACGTATCCGACCGTGTCGAAGTCCTGCGCCTGGGCGGCACCGTCGCACGTTTCACCCGCGGCGAGGCAACAGTTCAGAAACTCGTCGAAGCAATGACCAGCGGAACCACCTCCCCACAGGAGAACCCATGACCACCGTCGATCCACGGCCCGAGGCCGTCGTACCGGAGAAGCAGCACCAGACACTCCAGCAGAAGCTGGCAAGCAAACTCGGCAGCAGTTGGGTGCTGCTGTTCCTGATCGTTCTCGTGGCCGTGTTCACGGTCCTTCGCCCCAGCCAGTTCGCAAGCTCGTACAACCTCTCCACCCTTGCCATCGACGCCGCCGTCCTGCTCGTTCTCGCAGTTGGACAGACCTACGTGATCATCACAGCTGGAATCGACCTCTCGGTCGGCTCCGTGCTCGTGTTCTCCTCGGTCGTCGGAGCCAAGGTCATGCTTGCGCTGTCGGGCTCGGACGGGTCCACCTACGGCACCACCGACGGCAGTTGGGGCGTCATCGCAATCGGACTGCTGGCATCGGTTGCCGCCGGCACGATATTCGGACTGATCAACGGATTCCTCATTGCCCGCGCCCGCATTCCAGCGTTGATCGTGACGCTGGGAACGATGGGCATCGCACTCGGAGCAGCACAGATCATCACCAACGGACAAGACGTGCGCGCCGTACCCGAACTGCTCATCACCCACATCGGTACAGGCGCTGTCGCGGGAATACCCGTTCTCGTCGTCATCGCGGTCCTCGTCGCGGCCATCGCGGGCGCCGTTCTCGCATTCACCCGATTCGGGACCTGGACGTACGCAGTAGGTTCCAGCTCCGAAGCAGCCCGCCGATCCGGGGTCCCGCTCCGCGCACAGATCATCAAGGTCTACGCCATCTCGGGAGCGCTCGCAGGCCTGGCCGGGATGATGTCCGTCGCACGATTTTCCACGACCACGATCGGCGGACACACCGCAGACAACCTCGCGACGATCTCCGCCGTCGTACTAGGAGGAACGAGCCTGTTCGGCGGCATCGGCTCCATCGTCGGCACCATCATCGGTGTCTTCATTCCCATCGTGCTGCTCAACGGGTTCGTCATCCTCGGAATTCCACCGTTCTGGCAGACCGTCGCCATGGGCGCAGTACTCATCCTCGCCGTCTACGTCGACCAGATCAAACGCCGAAACCGCAACCTCAGCTGAACACCTCTACCGGACAAGGAAACAACATGAAGAAGTCAGCCACCATCACGGTGCTCGGAATCGGGATAGTAGCCCTCACCGGTGCCTGTTCGACAGGGTCGACCAGTAGCACCGGCCAGGACACACCCGACAACAAGAACGTCTCCCTCGTCCTCGGCGTCTCGGGCAGCCCCTTCTACGAAGCCCTTGCCTGCGGCGCACAGGCCAAAGCCGACGAGCTCGGCCTCAACCTCGACGTCTCGGCAGGCAACGCATTCGCCGCCGACGCCCAGGTACCCGTCATCAATGCCGTGACCGCCAAGAATCCGGCAGGTGCAGCCGTCGTACCGACCGACGCACAGGCGCTGCTACCCCAGTTGCGTCAATTGACCAGCACTGGAACCAAACTCATCACCGTCGACCAGACACTCGCCGACACCACCATCGCAGCCAGCCAGGTCGTCACCGACAACCTCGCCGGTGGCGCCATGGCCGCGGACGAGATCAACGAACTCATCGGCGGTCAGGGCAAAGTGCTCGTCATCACCCAGCCTCCGGGCTCCACGGCGCAGGATCAGCGCACCCAGGGCTTCGAAGAGCAGTTGGCGACCTATCCCGGCATCGAATATCTCGGTGCGCAATACCAATCCGATGACCCGCAAAAGGCCGCCCAGATCGTGACAGCCACATTGGCTGCTCACCCCGATCTTGCAGCAGTGTTCTCCACCAACGACCAAGGTGCCATCGGTGCCGTCACCGGATTGCAGCAAGCAGGAGCCGTCGGACGCGTCAAGATGGTCGCCTACGACGCCGCAACCGCCGAAGTCAACGCCCTCAAGAACGGCTCCATTCAAGCTCTCATCGCCCAGAATCCCAAGCAGGAAGGTGAGGTCGCAATGTCCACACTCGCGACCCTCATCGACGGTGGCACAGTCGAACCCACTCAGAACACCGACCTGGTCATCATCACCTCCGACGACCTTGAGAAGGCAGACCAGTACGAATACAAAGCAGACTGCTGACCCAACTGCGAACCCGCCGCGACCGTCCCCCTCGAATTCACCCCGGAGACGGGTGGGCGGCACTGTCACGTTGTTGGATGCGGCAAGCTGGGAGGATGAGACGTGACCAGCTGCCCCGAGAGCGGAAGGTTGAGGTGATAGCCGTCAATCAGTGGGCAATAGAGGTCGCTGTCGCGGTTGTAGCGGACTATGCAGGTCACCATCGAGACTGTCGATATCGCACGAAGGTCAGCCTCAAATCCAGATGCCGATCTAATCCTCGTCAGATGACGCGGATGGAGTATCTTTCCCACCGCATCGGTCACCTCGTCGATATCGCAGCTGTGCAGCATCACCGGCTGAGCGGGAGCATCGCCGCGCCGAGCAGAGAATGAGAACCGACAACGATCTATCTCGCCAGATCCTCGACGGCCCCAGCGCTACCGCTAGGTTCACCAGCGAAATATGCATCCTCGGCGGCGACGTAACTGCCTGCAACGTAGCCTATTTCGAGAACAGTGCGGGAGGAATTGCTGCCATCGCGACGTCCGAGACGGATCGAAGGAACCGCTGTGTCCGTGCACACGCGGAGCAGCACGAGTGGACATTCTTCGCCGGTCCCGACGAAAAGTCTGCCGCCCGAACCTTTCATCTCGCCCCGCTCCGGAAGGAGTGAGGACCGCAAAACCGTGCAGGCCTCGACCCTCAACCATCAGGGAGCAGGGATGCCCGAGCACGAGCAACCCGATCGCGACAAAAGTCTGCCACGGTAGACTGGTCTCACCGGTACTCCCGACGGAACTCGCTGGAAGTCCTTCTAAGGACCCAAGACTGTGAACGATTACGAGCCCAACCCGCGTGACGACCTCGACACGATCGCCACACAACTGGCGGCGGCCGGGTTCGACGACGCGCACGAGATTGGCCGCGGCGGATTCGGCGTCGTGTACCACTGCAGACAAACATCCCTCGATCGGGATGTGGCGATCAAAGTCCTACTCAACAGCCTCAACCCCGAAAACCTCACACGATTCCTACGCGAACAACGAGTAATGGGCCGGCTCTCAGGCCACCCGAATATCGCAAGCATCCTCTCGGCCGGCACCACCAACAGCGGACTGCCGTACATAGCAATGCCCTACCTGGCGACAGATTCTCTGGAACGCTCCATCCACACAAACGGAACCCTCGGTTGGGACAAAGCTCTCGGCCTGGGCGTGCGCATCGCAGGAGCTCTGGAATCAGCTCACCGACGCGGCGTCCTTCATCAGGACCTCAAACCCGCCAACATCCTCCTCACCAACTACGGCGAGCCGCAACTGGCCGATTTCGGGATCGCACTCCTCGCCGGCGCCTTCGACACAGTTACCGGCACCATCGAAGGCTCGCCGGCATTCATCGCTCCCGAACTACTTACCGGCGGACATCCCAGCGCAGCCTCAGACATCTACGGCCTCGGCGCGACCCTGTTCTGCGCGCTGACCGGGCACGCTCCCTTCGAGCTCCTCGACGGCGAGCAGGTCATTGCCCAACTGCTACGCATCACCACACAACCCACACCGAGCCTCCTGGGACGAACCGACATCCCCGACGACGTCGCGGCCGCAATCGACCATGCCATCGCACGTGTCCCGACCGATCGCCCCACCACCGCTGCATCATTCGGTGACCAGCTCCGCACCCTCGAACAACGACACAACCTCCGTATCGACGACATGGTCCTTCTGCCGAGTCCAACACCCTCGTTCAGCACCGACAAACCAACTCAGGGGCCTACTCAGCACTCACCAAACCGAGCCGACCTGGCCGGGGACGAACACCATTCCGGAAAACACCATTCCAAGATCGAGAACCTCGTCAAGACCAGACCCCGAAACGCGAGCGGCAATCTACCGCTGGAATTGACCAGCTTCGTCGGACGACGCCAAGAAATCGTCGCAACGAAAAACAGCCTGTCGGCATCAAGACTGGTCACCCTGACAGGAATGGGTGGCGTCGGAAAAACACGTCTCGCACTCCACCTCGCCAATGACAAACAACGCACATTCACCAACGGTGTCTGGCTGGTCGAACTCGGCGAAATCCACGACGCGATGCTCGTCGCCGGCGCCGTAACCACCAGCCTCGGGATACTCAATCAAACAGCCAACCCACCACTGTCCCTCATCGCCGACTACCTCCACGACAAAGACCTGCTCCTCGTGCTCGACAACTGTGAACATCTCCTCGACGTAGTAGCCGCACTCGCCGAAGCACTGCTCCGCACCTGCCCGAAACTGAAAATCCTCGCCACCAGCCGCGAACAACTCGGCATCGCAGGAGAATCGATCGTACGAGTGCCCCCCATGGACATCCCCGATACGAACGAATCCGATTCCTCTCGCCGGCTGACGCGATGCGAATCCGTCACACTCTTCACCGAACGCGCCGCTGCCGCAGTCCCCGGCTTCGAACTCGACGACGACAACCAGAAAGCCGTCGCGCAGATCTGCCGACTCCTCGACGGCCTCCCCATCGCGATCGAACTAGCGGTAGGCCGACTCCGGTCGATGTCCGCCCAACAAATCCTCGACCGACTCGACAACCGATACCTTCTCCTGACCCGCGGCAGTCGCATCGCACCGACACGACAACAGACACTGCAACTGAGCGTCGACTGGAGCTACGATCTGTGCACCACCGAAGAACAGCAGACCTGGACCCGCACAACAGTATTCGCCGGCAGCTTCGAACTCGACGCAGCAGAAGCGATCTGCCAGACAACCAACTCATCCGCCGACTTCATCGACACGCTAGCGCAACTGGTCGACAAGTCCATCCTGATCCGCGAGCAATCCGGTCCCGTGGTCAGATACCGGATGCTCGACACCCTCCGCGACTACGGCCGAGCGAAACTACACGCCCGCGGCGAAGACACCGCACCGCGCCGCCACCACCGGAACTGGTACCAGCACCTCGCCGAACAAGCCGCCGCACAATGGATCAGCCCACAACAACAGACCTGGATCACCCGACTCGTGCGCGAACGACCAAACCTGGACGAAGCACTACGCTTCTGCCTGACCGAACCAGGAGAAGCCGCCACAGGCCTCCGCATCGCCGCCGCACTGTTCCCGCTCTGGTCCTGCCGAGGACTACTCAGCGAAGGCCGACTGTGGTTCGACCGACTGCTCGCCAGCGATCAACCTCCACTGACCGTGGACCGAGCGAAGGCGCTGTGTTTCAACAGCATACTGGCCGCTCTACAAGGAGACGTTACGGTTGCCAACACTCTCATAACCGACGGCCTGGAAGCCGCCGCACTCCTCGAAAACGACTCGTTGTCCACACTGTCAGCACATGCAGCAGGCTCCATCGCGCTCTACAGCGGCGATTATAAGACCGCGATCGACAAATCAAACAGCGCTCTCCGCACCGCCGCTGAACTGGGATACCGATTCTGCCAAGTAGGCGCCTTGGCGGTGCTGGGCGTGGCCAATGTGATGCTCGGCAACGTGACACAGGCAGCCATCTGTCACGAGGAAATGCTCGACGTCACCGTCGATCATTGCGAACTAGTCTACCGAGGTAGATCTTCGATGTACGGCGGCTGGGCGAGATGGAAGCAAGGCAAGTCCGAAGAGGCGAAAGCGATGCTCGGGCAAGGCCTTCGAGTGTCCAGCCAAATCGAGGATCCTGTAGGTATTTCCCGTTGCCTGACGACCTTGGCCTGGATCGAAGCCGATCACGACAATACTAAACGAGCCGCCGTGCTACTGGGCGCCACGTCCAGCCTGTCCACGCAGATCGGGGGCCCGTCCGTTGCATTCCTCGAGAAACTCACCGACCACCAAGAATGCGTCCGCAAAACTCGCAAAACCCTCGGCGAAAACGGATTCCGCACGCAGTTCCAATTCGGCAACAACCTGAGTCTTCGCGAGGCCGTTGCCTACGCACTCGGAAAACCACACGAAGCGCCACAGGGCCAACCACCTCACACCACATTGACCCGCCGCGAGCGACAGATCGCCGAACTGGTGGCAGAAGGACTGACCAACCGGGCCATCGCCGAACGACTCGTCATCTCACAACGGACAGTACAAGGACACGTCGAACACATACTGACCAAACTCGACTTCACGTCCCGAACACAAATCGCGGTGTGGGTAAAGAAATAGCCTCAACCTTCGGTGTTTCGGCTCGCCCTCCTTACCCATTCTCGATCACCCCTTGCGGACAATCCCGTCTCCGAGCGGAACGTCGAGCAAGATCGAGAGTTGCCTCCACAACCTCCATGGTGCAGGCCATGCCAACTGCAGCGGCAAGCGTGCCGACACTCACCGTCACGTCGGACGTTGTCTCGTCAATACTGGCGCGTGCGCCGAACATGCAGGGGTGCGTGACTCGAAGTGCACGGCGATGCGATCTCCCACACCGTCCGCGAGGCTGTAGGAGGTGACGGAGACGGGGTGTGTATCTGCCAGATCTGCACTGTCCGTCAACTTGATGTTCGATTCCGGAGTTGGCACCAATCTCAGTGACGGATACGCTGCTGCCGTCTCCCGAATCAAGGTTGTCGGCGTGATGTGCTGAGACCCCGCGGGGTGGTTCCCGCTTGAATCATTGGCCGAACATCCGGTCGCGGTCAGTAAAAGTAGAAGTCCCATTGCTGTAGTACGCATTACCGCATTTAGGGAAATAGCTGACTATTGTTTGGACCATGAGTTCTTGAATATGCAAGTACGAGTATAGATTCGCCAAAGCAGCCCGGCGCACTGATGGTTCGGTGGCGCGGGTGGTCGTCATGTTCGAGCCGACGCCGTTCTAAGACGATCTCTCTCCTGGGAGCCCGTGAATTCGATTGTCAGAGGTGAGCGGGATCTCGGGTTCACAAACTGCAGCACTCGAACGCGACCCACGGGTTCATGGTAGGACCCCGTTTGGTGAGCCACTCGGTATCAGAGAATAAACTCGTGTGAATACAGCTGGCAGCGTACTCATTTGGAGTTTGGTACTCCAGCGATGAATGACGGTGCCGGTTGTTGTAGTCCTCCTTCCAATCCTCGATGACCACGCGAGCCTCGAGGAGGCTGTGGAATTCGTTCATGTTCAAGCATTCGTCACGGACACGGTTGTTGAACGATTCGATGTACCCATTCTTCTACGGCTGCCCGGGTGGAACGTAGCCGATACCGACTTGATCCTCGCAGAACGTCCTCAGTGCCTCGGAGATGAACTCGGGCCCATTGTCGCACCGGAGCACCTGCGGTGGTCCGCCCCAGAGTGCGAACGCGTTCTCCAACGCTGCGACGAGGTCCTCCGCCAGGATGGACCGCTCGACCATGTTGAGCACCGACTGGCGGGTGTGTTCGTCGACCATCGACGCAATCTTGAACTTCCTCCCGTCCGTGGTCGAATCGAACTGAAAATCGATCGCCCACGCCACCTTCGGTGCGTCCGCCTCGGTGATCGGAGTAGTCGAAGCGCCAGCCCGTTTCCGGACTTTGCGGACCTTCACCCGCAGCCCTTCCTCACGCCAAAGCCGTTGCACTTTCTTCTTGTTGATTACCCAACCGGCGGCACGCAGATCGGCCCAAGCCCGCCGGAACCCCTTACGTGCATTGGCTTTGGCCCAGTCTCGCAACCACTTCCGCAGATCCGCGTCCGGATCGTCCCGGGTGTTCTTCGTAAGCTGGTTGCGTTGGGTCGATCGCGGTTGCCCGACGACCTTGCAGGCGAAACGCTGTGAGAGCCCCATCGTTTCTTGGAGCATCGTCACGGCGTTTCGTTTGGCGGTCGGGCTCAGAATTTCCCTTCGCGATCTCCTTGAGTGCAGCCTTTTCGAGCTCGGCCTCAGCGAGGAGCTTCTTGAGCTGGGCGTTTTCGTTCTTGAGTTCCTTGAACTCTTTCGCGTCGTCGGCTTTCATTCCGCCGTACTGTTTGCGCCAGTTGTAGAGCGTCGGGACCGAGACGTCGGGTTGTCGGGCGATTTCCTCGACGTCGGCGCCTGTGGCGGCGAGTTCGTCGCCTTGGCGCAGTTTTCGGATGATCTGTTCGGGCGTATGCCTTTTACGTCCAGCCATGAGTTGTAGCCTTTCATGCCCTTGATCAGGGCGGAAGGATTCTCATAACCTACGGGTCACTTAATGGGGGTCATGCCATTTAGATTGGCGTTCTCTGTGTTTCGCAGGCCACGTGTCACGTGTCCCACTTGTACTTCAACGCCCACGCCAGTCCGCCACTCTGTGAGCGGCATGAAGCACGATGCTCTAAATACAGATCTGTCTCACATGCACTCTGACGCGATTGTTCACTTCAGACGGTTGCACCCTTTTAGAACTTGCTCAAACAACAACGGGCGCCCCACCTTACGGTGGGGCGCCGTGTCACACATCTGAGCCCTGCGTTGTATGACACGCGAGTTTATAACTACCGGATAATACTGAAAAGTGCCGCGTCGATAGTCGGACTCGCCAGGAACCATGATCGAAGAGGCTGTATCAGCCTACAAACCTTCATCACAATTGTCGTTCGACAGATCTCAATCATAGCCTCCCAAATCATGCTGTCGTTCAGAAGTTTCGATCCTTACGGCGGCGTACTGCGAGGGTATGAGCGACGATCTGCTTGTCCCTGGCCATTCTGAACTGTTCCGCTCCGGAGTCGGTCCAACTGTAGAAACCGCCTCCCGTCTTCATTCCCAGGCGACCTTTGGCGAGAAGCTCGCCTAAAAGGGTGTCACGGGGTGAGCTAACGGTGCTGAGATCCGCCCAGACTTCACTTGCCGCGGTTCCGGTCATGAGATCAATTCCCGCCAAGTCGGCGTGCTCGAAAGAACCCATCGCGGGCAGACGCACGGCATATCCCTCCTTAAGTACACGATCACATGCCTCGGGTGTCGCGAGCCCGGCGCCGACGAGGGCAGCGAATTCACGCAGAATCGCATGTTGGATGCGAGCCCACAGGAACCCTGGAATATCTGGTGCGATGACGGGTGCAGCGTTGATCCCGTCGAGAATACCTACGATCTTTTCGGTACTCGCGTCCATAGTTTTTGCCCCGGGCACAACTTCGACCAACCGCATCAGGTGAGCAGGTTGGGCGAAGTGCGCGACGACGAACCGGCCAGGTAGTCGGAGACACTCTTGGATCGAGGTCGGACTGATCGCCGACGTGGTACTCGCGAGGAGGACATCATCGGAGACATTCGCTTCTGCGGCGGACAGGACCTGCTGCTTGCTCTCCAGATCTTCGGTGATCGCTTCGACTACGAGGTCAGCACCTGCTACTGCATCCGCGAGATCGCTTGTGAACCCGACGCGTTCAGTCGTGGACTGTGCATCTGCTGTCGACAACCCGACCTCGGCCAGGAACAGACATATTTTGTCGATGCGTTCGCGAGCGTCGTCAAGTTGCTCCGCTCGTCGGCCCCACAGCCGTACAGGGCAACCCGCCTGTGCGAAGGCCACGGCGATCTGAGCTCCCATGGTGCCAGCGCCCAGGACTGTTACCCGAATCATGCAGCGACCCAATACCAGCGGCCATCTCGCTTCTCGATCGATGAGGCGCGCTCAAGTTCCGCGAGGTGGCCGTCGATGGTGATCAGCGCCCGCCACTCACGGACCTTGCCGAATGCGTCGCATACTTCGTCACGGACATCAGCCAACGTCACCCCGGATGAGGCCTTCTTGATGGATCCAACTACCGAATCGTGGATCTGGTCAACGCGCTCGCGGCACTCGTTTGCCCACTCAATAGCCTCCTGTTTTCCACAAGGAGCGCCGTGCCCGGAGTACACCAGTTTCACATCGCGCTCGCTGAGGAAGTGCGCAAGCTTCTCGCACGTGGTCCGCATGATTGTCGGGTCTTCATACAGGTACAACACTGGATTATCTTGTGGCAAAAGAACATCGCCGAACATGAACACACCGCTTTCGGCTTCCCAGAATCCGATCTCACCGAGTGAGTGTCCGTGTAACTCGACGATTTCGAGCGTGATGTTCCCAACGTCGACCTTTGCGCCCTCCGTCAGGAAGAAATCCACCGGTGCGGCTTCATCTCCCATCCAAGAAAGGTATTCCTCGGTCAGGTCGAAAAGCGGTGCGGCGTCGGGGAATCGCTGGACCATCATTCGAGCGTTGAGATCATTGTCGGCAATCCAGTCGGCACGACCCGGGTGTGCTCCCACTCGACATCCGGTCTCCTTCACCAGGCGTGCGTTGTTACCGACATGGTCCATGTGCTCATGGGTGTTGAGAAGGTACTTCACATCCGACGGCTGCAAACCCAATCGATCGATCGCTTCGGTCAGTCGGTCATAGCCCCACACCACTCCACTGTCGAGAAAAGCCGCTGTGTTGCCGTCTCGGACAATGTAAGCATTGACGACGGCTTTTCCTTCATGGTCGCCACTTAGGCCAACGCTGACCTGGGTGAACGGTCCAAATGTATCTGTTGCGACAGTAGTCGCACTGTTCTCCGTCATGGTTCTCCTTGTGTTGTGGGGGTCACGCGCCCGAAAAGTGGGCGTCACGTTTTTCGATGAATGCTTGGATGCCTTCGGTGGCGTCGTCGGTGGCGAAAAGCCCGCTGAGCGCTCTTTGCTCCAAGGTCAATCCGGCAGCCAGTGAACAATCTGTTCCGTCAGCTACGACACGCTTGATCTCGGCTACCGCAATAGGGGCATTCCGCGCCAGGAGCGCTGCTAGTTGGCCGCTGCGCTCGATCAGGATTTCAGCCGGGACGCTGTCAAGCGCCGCGCCGTACCCGACCGCCTCAGCGGCGGTCATCGATCGCCCTGTCATGATCAACTCTTTCGCCCGCGCCTGTCCGACGAGACGAGCTAGCCGCTGCGTTCCGCCGCCGCCTGGCAACAGTCCAAGTTTGACTTCGGGTAGACCAAGTTTCGCGGTCTCAGAGACGATCATGAAGTCACAGCTCAGCGCTAGTTCCAAGCCGCCCCCAAGCGCGTATCCGTTTACCGCGGCGATGGTCGGATGTGATATTTCAGCTATGGAATCGAACATTCGGCGAGATTTCCGTTGATAAGCGTCGAATCCTGATTGGGAAACCCCATCGTATTCGCTGATATCTGCGCCGGCGACGAATGCTCGACCTGTGCCGGTGATTATGCACGCCCGAAGGGTCCGATCGAAAGAAACGGCTCTCGCCCAGTCGATCAGCGAGTCCACCATCGACGAACTCAGCGCGTTGAGACGTTCAGGTCGGTCGATGCGCAGGGTCTGGACGGAATCCGAACTCTGTACGACGAGATTTGGATGAATTCTATCTTCGTGCACTGTGAACTCCGTTTGTCGCAGTGGATTCCGCGGTGGCGTGCGCTTCGTGACAACGCTCGAGTCGATCGAAAATTACGTACGGGCTGGTACCTGTCCGAAGGGCAAAGGCCAACAAGTTTCCCGCGTCTTCCTGGAAGCCTGGCCACCACAGCGAATGGGGTCTGACGACGGCCGCTTCGTGTGCTTGCTTTGTCGCTGTGAGCATTCCGCCGACGCGTTCGTCGCACTGTGCGTCTTCCCATGCACTTCGCATGGCCGGCTGTCCACCGTTCAGGCCGACGATCGCGCTTTGGACACCGGGCGAGCAAAACCAGCTCGCGAAGTTCGCCGCGGCCTCGGGGGCAACTGCTTGTGAGGAAACCGCTAGTCCAGCGCCGCCAAGCAAGCTTCCTACGGGACTTACAGGGACATGGAATTGCAGCGGATTGAGCGCAGCGGGACTGGCGTACTGCGAGTAGCTGTAGGTCAGTGGGATGTATCCGATTTCGTCTCCGCCTGCCATGCGATCGAGAAGGGCTGGAGGATTGGAGTCCCAGCTTCCTTGCCACACAATGTCTGTCAGATGTCCGAGCATCGAGAGTGCAACCAACATTGCCTCCCTGTTCGCATCGGAGGTCAGGGCGTCGCCGTCGTCGCTGAAATTGGCACCGAGTCCAGCGGCGATGCTCAGTAGCGACGAAATTGCGTCGGTAGGGTAAAGCGGAAGGGCGACAAATCCAGGTCGCCTCTCTGCGAGATTGAGTACCTGCCCCCATGACCTGGGCAGCTGCTCGTCCAAAGCTTCGAACTGATCCGGTCGGCTTGCTGCCACCTGGCATGCCGTGTCTGCTGGAAGCGCCCATATATGGCTGTCCAGGGAGTAGCAGTCCCAGGACGCGCCGAGCGCGTCGTTCCGAATCTGGTCGATCACCGTCGTGTCGACGAGATCTTCCAATGGCGCGATCGCCCCAGCATGTGCTGCGGTGGCCAGATGCGGATGGTCGATGACCATCAGGTCACAGTTAGACGAGAGTTCTTCCAGCGGTTGGTCATTGAATTCCGACAGCGGCCTGGCGGATACGGTGACGACAGAGTGCGGATCTGCTTCGTTCCATACCCGAGCGGCTTCCCTCAGAGGATCCACGCAACGGGGGTGATCCCACCCCAGAATTCTAATACTTGTCACACCAACTCCTTCTATGTGATGTAAACCACGGTAGAGAATCGATTCTCTAAATGCAAGTGTCGGAATGCAAATGCCAACGGAGTTTTGCGGGATGATGGTGCAATGCAGCGCACACCGACACTCCGGGACGTCGCGACCCTTGCCGGCGTCGCACCATCTGTCGTCTCCCGTCTCCTCAACGGCGACCCCACCCTCAAGATCCGAGACGAAACGCGATCCAGGATCCTTTCCGCTCGTGAAGATTTGGGGTACACCCCGAATGCCGCGGCGCAATCCTTGAGGTCCCCCAGGGGGCACGCCGTCGCCGTGATCGCCCATGGCATCGTCAGTCCCGTATACGCCGGGATCATTCGCGGTTGCCAGATCGCAGCTTCACGCCGTGGACATGGACTCTTCGTGGGCGAGGCCGAGGAGATCAACGCTGCTCCGGAACGATTGTTAGGACTCCTTCGTGGCGATCTCATCGACGGACTGATTCTGCAAGGACTGGGCACGAAGGCCGATCAATCACTCCGGGAATCGGTTGTGGGCAAAACCCCCCTCGTCGTACTACAAGACGAACCGGCAGAGGGTTATGCCACCGTCTGCCTTCCCGACCGCCAAGCGGGTCGCCTGGCGACATCGCACCTTGCCGACCTGGGGCATCGAAATATTGCCTGCATCACGACCGCCCGCGGCACTCGACATGCGCGCGACCGCAGCGCCGGATGGCGACAGGAGATGCACACGCGCGGGCTCGAGGCACCCAATGGGCGCCTGGGATGGGCCGGATCGTCCCCCGCGGATGGATACGCAGCCTTCTCACGACTACTGAAGAAAGGCGAACGCCCCACTGCCGTTGTCGTGTCGAATGCCATGGCCGCCGTCGGCGTGATGGCCGCCGCCCAGGATGCCGGCATCGTTATTCCTCGCGATCTGTCCATAGTCGCGATTCACGATCTCGAACTGGCAGACTTCCTTCGACCTGCGCTGACGACAGTGAGAATGCCCTTGGAGGCGCTGGGGCAGCGCGCTGTCGAGCTGGTTCTCGGCGGGGATGTCGGTGGTGAGGTGATCATCAACTCACCGGCCCCGGAGCTCGTAATTCGGGGATCCACAGGCCCTGCCCTCGACCTGTAAACACAGGCCCTGCCCTCGACCAGTCAATCCGCGCTGTCCAGGCAGCGTCCGCGGCTTGAACTATTTCCACATCCTAACGTCTTGTAGGAGAATCGTTTCTCTGATAGTTTCCCTGTCGTGGTGATGCACCCCACACAATCTGATGACTATGTCAGCGGTCATGCTTCACGTCTGGACAGAGGACTACATGCAGATCATTCGTTTTCTACCTCCGGAAGGCGGAAACCCGTCGGTCGGCATCGTATGCGACGAGGGCATACGAACACTCCTGCACGTCTCGTCGGTCGCCAAACTGCTGCGCATGCGCAGCGATGACATACGCCGAGCATGCGAACACTCCACCGAGTCAAGCCTGAAGTTGAAGGAGGTGCAGCTACTGCCCCCCGTCGACGAAATGACCGAAGTATGGGCGGCCGGCGTCACGTACCGCCGGTCTCAAGAGGCTCGAATGACCGAAAGCGTTTCAGCGGCTTCTGTTTACGACCGGATTTACGGCGCTCCGAGACCTGAACTCTTCTTCAAATCAGCGGCCTGGCGAGTTGTCGGCCACCTCGAACCGATCTCGGTGCGGGCTGATTCCGAGATCAATGTCCCAGAACCTGAACTCGCTGTGGTCATCAACCGATATCAAGAAATCGTCGGCTTCACGATCTGCAACGACGTCAGTTCTCGCACGATCGAAGGAGAAAACCCACTCTACCTTCCTCAAGCGAAGATGTATCTGGGCGGATGCGCCGTCGGTCCTGGAATCACCCCAGCCTGGACGATCGAGGACCCACACAGGCTGTCCATCGAAGCTACGGTCATCCGCAACGGCGAAACTGTGTGGAGTGGGACCGCATCGACCGAGGAATTACACCGTACCGTAACGGATTTGGTCGACTGGCTACATCGAGCAGAAGCCTTTCCACACGGCGTCGTCCTGTCGACCGGAACATGTTTGGTGCCTGATTTGCCGTTCTCGATCGGCTCGGGCGATCAAGTCGAGATCAGTATCGAAGGCCTGGGAACTCTCGCCAATCCTGTCGTGAGCGGAATCGGTCCCATGCGATGGCTCACCGAGTCCTTCACAGACCCCACGCAGCGACTATCCCGCACGAACGGAGTGCTTCGTTGACAATCAACTCGATCGATCCGCGCACGGGCCTGACCTTGACACACGACATCGAACCGACCGACCAGGGGCAGCTCGATCGAGTTGTCGAGCAGGCCCGGTCAGCGGGGTCTTCTCTGGCCGATCTCAAACCTTCGGAACGTGCACAACTCATGCGATCCATCGCAGATGAGCTCGACGCAGATCCTGAGGTCGTCGCCGCCGCCGACCTGGAAACAGCACTAGGGGTTCCCCGGCTCACGGGCGAGCTGGCTCGCACCAGCTTCCAGTTCCGCTTCTTTGCGGACGTACTCGACGATGGCGCATACCTGGGGGCTGTCATCGACCGTCAAGTTCCAGGCCCTCCTCCCGTCGGGCATCCGGACCTACGCCGCATGCTCTCCCCGTTAGGGCCTGTTGCAGTCTTCGGGCCCAGCAACTTCCCGCTCGCCTTCGGTGTGGTGGGCGGGGACACCGCGTCAGCGCTTGCCGCGGGGTGCCCTGTCATCACAAAGGCGCATTCCTCGCATCCACGCACCTCGCAAATTGCTACAAATGCGATCGCGCGTGCAGTGAAAGCACTAGGTGCACCGGACGGTACGCATGCCACCGTGTACGGCCGCGACGCAGGAACCGCACTTGTTACCGATCCTAGGATTAAGGCCGTAGGATTCACCGGATCTCTATCGGGCGGACGCAGGCTGTTCGATCTCGCATCGAACCGACCGGAACCGATCCCATTCTTCGGTGAACTCGGAAGCCTCAATCCCGTTGTCGTCACTCGCGCAGCCGCCAGCCAGCGTGCGGACGACATCGCGGCCGGTTACGCGGCCTCGATCACGGGAAGTGGTGGTCAGTTCTGCACGAAGCCAGGACTTCTCTTGCTTCCGTCCGGGCCTGCCGGTGATCAGCTTCTGAAAGCTGTAAAACACGCCGTCGAACGCATCTCAGGTAGTTGGTTGCTGAACTCGGCCACTTTGCGGGACTTCCAGGAATACGTCGCTGAGCTGAGTACGTCCGACGAAGTCGATGTCCTGACGATGCAGAGTTCAGTGCAAGAACCTGGGCTGTGGGCAAACCCCACGGTCTTCGTCGCACCTCTGAATGCAGCTGACAACAATCCTAGCCTGTTGGCCGAGTGCTTCGGCCCTTCTTCCGTCATCTTGAGGTACGACAACGACATTGCCCTGCTCTCCTTCCTGGGCTCACAGGCAGGATCTCTGACTGCCACCCTTCACATGGACGAAGCCGTCGACGAAGTCGTCGGCACCAGGATCCTCGCGGCGATGCGTCGCTTCGCTGGTCGCGTGTTGGTCGGCGGATATCCCACAGGCGTCGCGGTGACATATTCGATGACACACGGCGGTCCTTACCCTGCATCCACCGCTGCAGCTCACACCTCAGTTGGTGCGACCGCGATACGTAGATTCTTGCGCCCCATAACCTTTCAGTCGGTCCCCGATGCGCTGCTGCCTGCCGAACTACGCGACGGCAACCCGCTACGAATCCCTCGCCGTGACTCTGCCGGCGACCAAAAAATGACATCAGCAAAGGAAACACTATGAACCAGAACGAAACAGCCCAGCAGCAACGGGGGGCACTCTCGAATATTCGGGTACTGGACTTCACACAGATGATGCTGGGCCCGTACGCAACTCAAACACTTGCTGATTTTGGCGCCGACGTGATCAAAGTGGAACGGCCAGGCGAAGGTGAATGGGAGCGAGGGCTCGAGTTCATGGGAGAACTCGTCGGTCAGGACTCAGCGGCTTTTCTCGCGATGAACCGCAACAAACGATCGTTGACCGTAGATCTCAAGGACCCGGCAGTGATCGATGCGCTGCTCGAGATCGGTGAATCATGTGATGTCGTGGTGGAGAATTTCCGACCCGGCGTGATGGAGCGACTAGGCCTCGGATACGAGCGCTTCCGCGCACGCAATCCGAAGATTGTCTACGCCTCAGGTAGTGGTTGGGGTCAAGATACCGAGTGGGCGCGGCAGAATCGTCCCGGTCAGGATCTGTTGATTCAGGCAGCATCCGGGCTCGCGTACAACACCGGCAAAGCTGACGATGCACCAACACCGCTAGGCAGCTCCCTCTGCGACGCGACGACTGCGCAATCGCTGACAATCGGAATTCTGACAGCTCTCATCGCCCGCGAGCACCTCGGTATCGGGCAACGCGTCGAGGTTGATCTCTTCTCAACGGCGATGGCAATGCAGTGCCAAGAGATCTCCGCGATGGTCAACCTTTCCAACGGAAAGCAAACTTCCAGATCGTCTGCGGGTGTCGGTGGCCCCTGGCTCGACGCCCCGTTCGGGATTTACGAAACCACCGACGGGTACGTGGCGATCGCGATGGCATCGCTCGAGACCATCGGAGAGCTCCTTTCCTTGCCAGAACTCGCGGGGTTGGATCCGTGGGAAGAACGCGACCAAGCCAAGAAGATCATGGACGTAGCGATGTTGACCCGAACCAGTGCAGCATGGCTCGAACTGTTGCTACCAGCCGGAATTTGGGCTGCACCCGTGCGCACCAATATGGAGGCCGTGCAGGAAATGCGCGACGCTGATTCGAACATGATCGTCACCGTTGAGCACCCCACGGCAGGTCCCGTCGAACTGATCGGTTGCCCCATCACTCTGTCGGAAACCGGATGGAGCCAACGCCTTCGTCCCCCACTCGTCGGCGAGCACAGCTACGAGGTTCTCACCGAGTTCCTCGGCTCCGAACGAGCTGCCCTTCTGCTCGAAAGCTAGTAGGTCGACCCTCATCCACCCCTAACCGGAAGATCGTCTCCCGCTTAGACTCAAACACACACCCGGAGTCAACAATGGCCGTCCCAACGATGGACCTCACAAAAGAAGATGGCAGCATGCTCACCAGCAGGCAAAAGGGGCTGATCGCCCTCGCCGTCGGTGGCAACATGCTGGAGTTCCTCGACTACTACCTGATCGGTTTCATTCTCAACCTCATCATCGGCCCCTGGCACCTCAGCTTCGGGGCCAGCGCGCTGATCCTTCTGTCGTCCGGGCTGGGCGCCATCGTGGGAGCATTCGCGTGGGGCGCACTTGCCGACAAGATTGGCCGACGACCCTGCTTCATCGGCACAATCGTCACGTTCTCCGTAGCTACAGGCCTGATGATCTTCATCCCCTTCGGCGCATGGCACGTTCTTGCCTTACTACGTTTCGTCGTCGGATTCGGAGTCGGCGGACTAGCAATCGTCGACGTCCCCTACATCCAGGAATTCGTTCCCTCCCGCGTTCGCGGACGTATCGGAGGGCTCGTCGTGGCCTTCATCCCGATCGGGCTACTGCTGGGCAGCTTGACCGCATCGCTGCTCGGAGACAGCGTGGGATGGCACGGGCTGGTTCTTGTAGGTCTTCTCCCCGCACTGTTGCTACTGCCGTTCCGATCCAAAGTTCCAGAGTCTCCCCGCTGGCTGCAGTCCAAGGGACGCATCGCGGACGCGAAGAAATCCATTGCATGGGCAGTAAATTGCGACCCTGCAGATGTCGTTCTGCCCGAGGTGGATTCCAATGCGGTCAAGCCTCGCTGGCGAGACATGTTCAAGAATCGCCGTAGCGTCGTCGTGAGCTGGTTCATGAGCCTTGGTACACAGACCGCAGAATACGGTGTAATCCTCTGGGGTCCTGCGCTTCTGACCATGATTCTCGGTGTGACCGCCGAAAAGGCCGCATTCATGTTCATCTTCGTCAGCCTGACCGGGTTTGCGGCCCGACTGATCGGATCCTGGCTGGCAGACAAAGTCGGCCGTAGGCTCCCGGGAATGGTCGCCTGTTCCGCTGGCGCCGCCGGACTCGTCGTCACAGCATTGCTCAAGGACCATTATCTCGGACCTGTCCCAGTGTTCTATCTCGGAATCATCGTCACGTTCTTCTTCCTCGACGGCGTCTTCGCGCTGACGACGAACTACTTCGGCGAAATGTTCCCGACATCGATGCGAACAAGCGGAACGGGGGCAGCATACGGATTCGGCAGCATCGGAAAGATACTCGGCCCGGGATGTCTGGTACTGATCTCCGGAGCGGGAACAGTCGTGACACCCAAAGCAACGGCAGAGGCAACACTGCCTGCCTTCGTGTTCATGGCCGCGTTCTCTCTTCTTGCCGCAGTGATGTTCTACTTCGGCCGCGAGACACGAGACAAGACAATCGAACAGATCGACGCCGAATTCGCCAACTGACACAGATGCCCTACGCGCTGCAGTGGCCATCTTGAAGGTAAGCAGGTTCTTTGGCCAGACAAGGCTCTCGCCTAGAAGACAATGAGATGCCGGTTTGCCCTCTGAGGTCAATGACCGACTATACACCAGTGCGGCTACATCGAAATCTCACCCAACGGAGCCAAAAAACGGGTTTTCGACATGTGGCTTTTGGGTAACTTCCGACGCGGCAACGAGTGTGCCTAATCGTCCATAGCTCCCATATGGGAAGCGCGGCCAGGATGGTTTTAGTCGCCTAACCCTCAGTTGCAAAGCGTCGAGGTAGTTACGGCGCAAAGCTGGAGGTGGCTGGCCGGCCGATTTACAGGCGAAAACCCCTCTGATCGAGTGCGATTCGTTCGAGGAGGTTAAAGGGGAAGGCCGCACGGGATCGGTGCGGCCTTTCTTAGGTTCTCGCATGCGGCAAATGTTCTCGCCGGATCACTGGCAGTCTTCGGCTTCTTCGCGAGGATCGGCTCGTAACTGCCTTGTAGCAATACGGAATCTGTCAAGGTGATTGAGTCCAACGGGAGTTACGCGGCGGCCTGATCGGTATCGGGTTCGACCGAGGGCTTGTTGATCCAGACGTCGACGGGCAGGTCCAGGATCTTTGGGATGCCGGCCGTCCCGAAGCGCTCTGGATGCTGCGCACGTGCCTGAGCGAGCACGACGGCGCGTTCGGTGGCCTTCTGTCCGGCAAGACCGAAGTGCACATCCGCCGGTGTGTGCAGCCCGATCCCGGTATGGCGATGTTCGTGGTTGTACCACGAGGTGAACGCGTCCAAGACATTTCGTGCATGGTGAATCGAGGCGAAGCGCTCCGGCCACATCGGCCCGTACTTGAGGGTCTTGAACAGTGATTGAAGAATACGGATTGTCGTTCGATACCCGCGGCCGTGAATGTGAGCGGGTAACCTCGAGATCAGCGTCGCGACGGTCTTACTCGTCATCGACGTACCCCGATCCGCGTGCACCACGTTCGGAATACCGTGCACAGCAAGATTTCGGTCATCATTTCCGCAGCGAGCAATCCCGATTCCTGCGTCTGCACGTGCGCGCCCACGATGTAGCGGGAGAAGATGTCGATCATCACGTACGCGTCAAAATAGGTGCCTTTGACCGGGCCGGGCAGCTTCGTGATGTCCCACGAATACACCTGACACGGCGCGGTCGCCACCAGTTCCGGACAAGCACGGGTGGGATGACGGGCTTGGCGTCGCCGCTCTTTGACCTGCGCATTCTCCCGAAGGATCCGATACATCGTCGACATCGAACAGAGATACACGCCCTCGTCGAGGAGTTGGGCGTAAACCTCGAGCGGCGCCTGGTCCACGAACCGGTCACTGCACAGAACATCGAGGACGCCGCGACGTTCCGCCTCCGTGAGTTTGTTCTCCGGGACCCGCTCGGCAGTGGTGACGGCCGGCTGACTGATCCGACTCCTGCCCGACGACAAAATGAAAGCCCCAGTGGAACACCCCGACAGCCGAGGTCGGCTAATCAGCCATGCCCGTCCACCATCCACTGCCGCGCAAAAGAATTCAGAATGACTGAATCAGCGCATCGGTGCATTCAGGCTTAAGCATCACAGGTGTTTGTCGAGGAGGACGTTTCCTCACCGTCCGCCGACCTGCGAAGACAACCTATAGACGGCAACCGAAGTGCGATGAGTTTCGCGCTCCATGAGGAGTTCCCACGTCACCGAATCTGGTTGCCAGGAAACAAGATCGACTGTTCAGTACGAGGAGCTGCAACTGCATGCGTGTGGAGATAACCAAACAGTTGACGAAGTCCGAACGTCCAATCGGGCAGCGTCTCTGTGGGGCCTACCTCGTTGATCAGGGAACCAAGACGGCTACTGCTGATAGTGACGATGTCACCTGGCTTGTGTGTGAAGCCCTGTCCAGGCGTGTCTCGGTCGATAGTGGGAGCGAACAGCGTTCCGGTGTAAAGGGCTATGCCGTCAGGGTATTGATGATGCTCGCCCATCGTCGCTGCAACAAGTTCCTCGAAAGACCGACTGATCTTTCCGACGTTATTGGTACCGTCCAACGTGAAACCATCGTCGCCAACCACACGGAGCCGGATCTCCGTCGTCCGAACAGAATCGAGAGTGAAGTATTCGTCGACAAGCCTGATGAAGGGACCGAGCGCACTTGAGGCATTGTTGTCTTTCGCCTTCCCGAGCAACAATGCACTGCGACCCTCAACGTCTCGCAGGTTGACATCGTTGCCCAGAGTGGCACCCACAACACTGCCGACGGAGTTCACGATCAACACCAATTCAGGCTCCGGATTGTTCCACGACGAGAACGACGGAATGCCTATCTTCGAACCAAATCCCACAGATGAGAGCACTGGCGCTTTCGTGAAGACCTCGGGGTCTGGCCCGATTCCCACCTCCAGGTACTGCGACCACAGGCTCTCCGCTAGGAGAATGTCCTTGGTCACCGCCGCCTCGGGCGACCCCGGACGCAGTGCCGCGATGCTACCGCCAATCGCCTGTCCGATCAGTGCCCTCACCTCCGCCGCACGATCCGGATCACCAGAGGCACGTTCCTCGATCACCCGCTCAATCATGCTTTCGACAAAGGTGACGCCGCAGGCCTTGATTACTTGTAAGTCGACCGGAGCCAAGAGATGCGACCTCGTACCATCGCGTTTCAGCGAGGCGTCGACCAACTCCGCCACGTTCCAGCGCGGCCGCGTCGAAGCGTCGTCGATGTCGGCAAGTACGGTAGACGACTCGAGCAGTTCGGACACAGTTGCCGCAATCTCGGTGAGGTCGAAGACGTCTCCCCCACTAACAGTGACAACGCGAGGCCCGCCGGTTTCGACGTCCCACACCCGCCCGATCAACCGTGCCCGCTCCATATCGTCGGGCAATACGTGGCGGAAGCTCATAATTGGATCCTCGCCCGCTGAGGACGAATCCACTGTCCATCGACTCGCTGCGCGATTCCCCACGGGTTCGCATCCTGTACTGGTTCGGGCAGGCGGGTCTCGGGGAATGACTGATAGGCTACTGGTCGGAGGAATCGCCGGATCGCGGCGGTACCCACCGAGGTCGTCGTCGAAGTGGTCGCTGGGTAGGGACCGCCGTGATGCTGGCCGTAGCTGACAGTCACACCGGTCGGCCAGCCATTCCATAGCACTCGACCGCTGACCTCGATCAGCCGGGCGGTCAGTTCACTCACGTCGTCGGCAGGCTCGGCTTGCAGGGTCGTGGTGAGCTGGCCTTCCAGAAGCTCTGCGAGACTGACCAAATCGTCTTCAGCACCGTACTCGACAACCAGACTGGCGGGTCCGAACATCTCCTGCCGCAGCAATTCCGGATTTTCCCGGACACGCTCCGCGGTAGTTCGAAACACAATCGGTGTCGGCGTCGAAGTGAAATCACCGTCGACTACAGTTTCGACTCCGGGATCGCTCCGAATGCTGTCGACTGCCGTACGGTACCCGTCATGGAGTCGATCATTCAAGAGAGGCGTCGGTGTGAACCCGTCGAGTGAATGTACCAGCGTCGTTGTGAGGTGCTCGGTCGTTCCGGCCGGGACGAATAGCAATCCAGGCTTGGTACAGAACTGCCCCATCCCCAGGGTGAAGGACTGGGCAAAACCGGCAAGGATATCCTCGCATCGGCTGGTCCAAGCGTTTTCCGTGACGAATACCGCGTTGACACCGCCCAATTCGCCGTAGAAGGGAATGGGTTCGGGGCGTGCCGACGCACGATCGAACAGTGCGCGACCACCAGCCGTCGAACCGGTGAATCCGATCGCCTTGACCAGCGGGTGATCGACCAGAGCTTCAGCTGCGGGTCGTCCAACCACTAGCGAGAACAAACCCGCGGGCGCACCAACCGCATCGAGGGACGAGAACACAACATCTGCTGTGCGCGAGGCTAATTCGAGATGACCATCGTGGGCCTTGTGGACGACGGCACATCCGGCGGCAAGAGCTGAAGCACTGTCCCCGCCCATCACACTGAATGCAAAGGGGAAGTTCGACGCCCCGAAAACCCCCACGACACCAAGTGGAATGTTGAAGCGCCGGATATCGGGACGCGGCCCCATACCCCATGCATCATCCGCGTGGTCGATGGTTGCGTCGAGATGTTCGCCGCGCCGGAGCTCATCGGCGAACAACCGAAGCTGAAACGTCGTGCGCCGCAGTTCGCCCTGCAGCCGTACGATCCCCAGATTCGTTTCACGGGAGGCGATCTCAACCAAAACACTGGAGTCGTCGTCTAGGCCTGCGGCGACCGTTTCGAGCCACAGAGCGCGGGTTTCCGGCGCGACTACCTTAGCCTTGCCGTATGCCGCGTGCGCTGCTTCGACCTTCCCATCGAGGTCGTTCACGGTCGTATTCACGAGATCACCGTTGCATCGGTTTCCGTGGCGGTTGCACTTTCTTTCACTTCATTCCAGCCAGCACCGGCCGGAAAGACCCAGCGTTCCCGTGAAGCGGTGAGCATCTCCGCACCAATTCCGGGCAGCTTCGGCGCAGCGTAGCGGCCGCCCGTGACCTGGACAGGTTCAGCGAAGTGCTCATGCAGATGGTCAACATACTCGATCATTCGCCCCTCCTGTGAGGCACTCACGGCCGCATAGTCGAAGAAGGAGAAATGCTGCACGAGTTCGCACAGACCGACGCCTCCGGCGTGGGGGCACACCGGTACACCGAATCGTGCGGCGAGCAGCATTGTGGCGATATTCTCGTTAACGCCTGCGACGCGCGTGGAGTCGAGTTGGAGCACATCAATCGCCTCCGCTTGCAGCAACTGCTTGAAGACAATCCGGTTCGCAACGGCCTCACCAGTGGCGACGCGGGTAGGCGAAACACCCTTGCGGATATCTGCATGGCCGAGAATGTCGTCGGTGCTGGTCGGTTCCTCGATCCAGAACGGGTCGAACTTCGCGAGGCGGTTGACCCAGTCGATGGCCTCGGGTACCTCCCAACGCTGATTGGCATCTATCGCGATCGGCAGGTCACCGACCGCTTCGCGGGCGAGCGCCAGTCGACGAAGATCGTCCTCGATGCTTCCCCCAACCTTGAGCTTGATCATGGCGAAGCCGTCGGCGGCAGCGTCCTTGCTGAGTCGGACCAACTTCTCGTCGCTGTAGCCCAGCCAGCCCGGCGAAGTTGTGTATGCAGGGTAGCCGTAAGCCTGGAGGGCGTCGATGCGATCCGCCTTGCCTTCGTTCCCACGCTCGAGGATATCGAGAGCTTGAGAGGGATCGAGCGCGTTGCGAATATGGGTGAAGTCGACGACGTCGACGAGTTCCTCCGGGGCCATCGTGCTGAGCAAAAGCCACAGCGGCTTGTTCTCACGACGCGCGCGGATATCCCACAGCGCGTTGACCAATGCACCACAAGCCATTTGACTGACACCCTTTTCCGGGCCTAACCACCGCAACTGCGAGTCGTGCACCAATCGACGCGAGGCGCCGCCGAGATCGAAGATCAGTTCCTCGACGTCACATCCACGCAGCAACTGTGCGTATGTATCGATCGCGTGGGTGATGACGTCGTTGCCACGGCCACACGTGAAGACGAACCCGTGGCCTTCGTCGCCGGCGTCTGTACGGATCACTACATAAGCCGCGGAGTAGTCAGGGTCGACGTTGACCGCGTCAGAACCGTCGAGTTCGAGCGAGGTCGGAAACCGAATATCGGAAGTCGTGATGGAAACGATGCGGGACATGGTCACTCACCTTCATGGATCATATAGGAATTAAACTAATCATATACCTTGGGGGAACGGCGTCAACCCCCAGAACGGAATCCGGCAACCAACCGTCACAAAAAGGCAGATTGGCCCGCGCTGAGGTCGGCGCGAGGCGTATAAAGTCGGCACATCCAGCCTGCGTTTGACCTGCTCCGTCGCTACTGCAACACCAAGGAGCGAGAGAGGTAGCCATCCATGCCACATAAAGATGAGTCCAACTCCCCGAAGACCGCATCGAAAGCGGCTGCGGGTGAGGTCTATTCGATCCTCCGCGATTCAATCGTAGCCAGCGAGATACCGCCAGGCACCCGAATGAATATCGACGCCATAGCACGCGAGCTCGGAGTCTCGCAGACACCAATCCGAGAGGCTCTGCAGCGACTCGAGGGCGACAACCTGGTCATCTACAGCCCCGGCCGCGGGTACAGTACAACACCCCTTCTCAACCTCCCGGAACTACGCGCACTGTTCGAATTTCGCCTACTCGTCGAGCCATGGGCGGCTCGATCAGCCGCGGTAGACCGACTCGCAAACCCTGGACACGAACTCGACCAGGAATTGAACGCCTTCAAGCTCCAGATCGACAAGGGCGGCGACCTGAGACAGGACCTAGTCGCACACGACACCCACTTCCACGGCACTATCCTGCGCGCATCGGGAAATCGCGTGGTCCAACAGGCGTTCAACCAGACCCACTGCCATCTGCATACTTTCCGGCTCTATCCAGCAGATGTCGACGGATCGATCACCGTCGCCGAGCATCGCCGCGTATGGGATGCGATCCGCAATTGCGATCCAGTCGCAGCCGAACAGTCCATGGCCGACCACATACGGAACTCTTTCACAAGATTCGCCCAAGCCTTCGAAGAGACGCTACCTCCACTCGATTCGAGTGGCGCGACCACACGATCGCCAAAACTTCGCATAGCCAGATAGAGCTGGCACCACTCGCCGAATAATTCACAGGTCGGACTGAATGGTCCCTGTCGCGCGAGAACACCGGCCAGCACATGCACGTCGGGACAGCGAAAGATCACGGACAATTGCGCAACAACCCCGCGCTCACCGCTTGCCCGTTGACTCAACCCTGCCCAGCCTTGACAGTGATGGGCATCACCTGCTTCGATGTTGCCTATATGATCGAGTCGATTCATACATGATTCGAATGACCCTTCTCGGTCGATTCCAACCCTCGGTTTCCGAGTACAATTGTCTTCTCAGAGAGAACCCCAAAATGAGAACTGCAACTGGAAGCGCTTCCACTGTCAAAGCAACTCGGACCAAGACACGAATGCGCTGGGCCATCATCTGGCTCGCTTTCGTCGGCCTGAGCATTAACTACCTCGACCGGTCAAGTCTGAGCGTCGCTCTACCGTTCATGGGCGAGGACTTCCACCTCACCGCCACTCAACAAGGCCTCATCTTTGCTGCCTTCTTCTGGGCCTACGACGTATGCCAACTCGCCGCCGGCTGGTATGTCGACAAAGTCGGGCCTCGGCGTTCGTTCACCATTGCCGCGCTGTGGTGGTCGGTCTGCACCATGGCTACCTCACTAGCACGCGGATTCGGCTCACTATTCGCGGTCCGCTTCCTGCTGGGCGTAGGCGAGAGCCCAGCCCCGAGCACCTCCGCAAAAGTCGTCGCCACCTGGTTCCCGAAGAGCGAACGCGCATTCGCCACCAGCATCTGGGATTCCGGATCCCGCGTCGGCGCAGTAATCGCGCTGCCAATCGTGGCACTTATCATCTCGATCACAACGTGGCACGGAGTATTTATCATCATCGGCGCTCTCGGTGTCGTTTGGGCCTTCGCCTGGTGGAAGATATACCGCAGCCCACAGGAACACCCGCGGGTCAACGCCGCAGAACTCGCACACATCGAAGACGGCGGCGCGCGCTCCGCTAACAACGACAATGCGGCCGCCGCGAAGCTTCCCTGGCGTTCACTCTTCCGATACCGAACGATCCTGAGCATGATGTTCGGCTTCTTCTGCCTGAACAGCGCGATCTACTTCTTCATCACGTTCTTTCCCAGCTACCTTGTCAGCGAACGCGGATTCGACCTCCTCAAACTCGGCATGTTCGGCGCCCTCCCCGGCGTATGCGCCGTTGCGTGCGGCTGGCTGGGCGGGCTGGCTGCCGATAGAGCAGTTCGCCGGGGCCACTCCATCACCCGGGTCCGCAAGACCCAGATCTCCGGAGGCCTAGCCGGCGGCTCCGTCATCATGTTTGCAGCCGTCGTCCCCGAAGCATGGATGGCATTGGCGCTCTTGTCACTTGCCTACTCAAGCTTGACCATCGCCGCAACCGGAATCTGGTCCCTACCTGCGGACGTCGCACCCAGTTCGAACCACGTCGGGTCGATCGGGGGTATCCAAAACTTCGCGTCAAATCTGGCAGGCATCTTCACTCCCATAGTCATCGGGGTTCTCGTCGACCGCACCGGGTCCTACATCGCCCCACTTGCTGTCATCGGGGCTGTCGCGCTCCTCGGCGCTGCAAACTACCTGTTCCTCATGGGAAAAGTTGAACCGCTAAAGGTTCCTCAAACCGCATGAACCCACATCAGACCTCCCTGAGGTTCACCCCGGATGGTGGACACCGAGATAGCGGGACCGAAGGTTCCGCTGGGAGGATGTCCTCATGTCCCGCAAGCGCAGGTCGTTCACGACCGAGTACAAGGTCGAAGCCGCCCGCCGGGTGATCGATTTCGGCCGCACCATCGCCGAGGTCGCCCGCGACCTCGGATTGAGCGAGAACCTGCTCGGGCGGTGGGTCGCCGACGAACGACGACGCATCGATGCTGCTGCAACGTCCGGAGATCAACCGTTGACCGCCGCGGAACGTACCGAACTGGCACGACTGCGCAAGCAGGTCTCCGAGCAGGAGAAAGACATAGCGTTCCTGAAAAAAGCGTCGGCGTACTTCGCGGCGCATCAACAAAAGTAGAGCTCTACACGTTGATCGCTGCGGAGTGCGCGAACTTCGCGATCCACTTCGATGGCGCGACTCCTCAATGTCTCGACCTCCGGCTTCTACAAACACCAAGAACGCAGTGTCCGAACACGATTGGGTGAACGGCAACAGAGGCGCGCGGACCTGGAAGTGAAGATCCTCGACATCCACAGAGAATTGAAAGGTGTGTACGGGTCCCCGCGGATCACTGCCGAACTTCACGACGGCGGGGAGATTATCACCGAGAAGACCGTCGCGAAGATCATGCGGTCACTCGGCATCGTCGGAATCAGCCCGCGCACGTTCAAAATCCGTACCACCGTCGTCGACCCGTTTGCTTCCTTTCCGGACGACCTGGTGCAACGACGGTTCGATCAGGGCCGCGTCGACGCCGTGTGGACTTCCGGCATCACGTACCTGACCTGCGGTGAAGGCGACATGTACCTGTGCGCGATCAAGGACGAGCACTCGAAGAAGGTGCTGGGATGGTCGGTGGCCGATCACATGCGGACCGAACTGGTCATCGAAGCCCTGGACATGGCGGTAGCAGCTCGCGGCGGAAATGTCGCCGGCACAATCATGCACTCGGACAGAGGAAGTCAATATACGGCCGACATCATGAAGCAGGTGTGCGAACGGTACGGGCTGCGCCGTTCGATGGGAGCTACCGGAATATGCTGGGACAACGCCGGCGCGGAGAGTCTGTGGTCGACGTTCAAGCACGAGTACTACTACCGACACACTTTCGCATACGCCTCTGAATTGATTGCTGCAGTTGACAACTGGATGCACATCTACAACACCCGCCGCAGGCACTCCACGATCGGGATGCTCAGCCCCACGAACTACGAAGAGTCAGTGACCGCGACCTTGATGGTCGCGTGACCACGGCGGGCACTGTCTTTCGAGGACCGGGCCGCGGTGTTTCTGCGCGCGGCTGACCTACTACCCGGACCGTGGCGCGAAACTCTTTCCGCGGCAACCATGCTCGGACAGTCCAAGACCGCATATCAGGCCGAGATCGACACTCCGTGCGAACTGATCGACTTCTGGCGCTTCAACGTCCACTTCGCTCGCCAGATCCTCGCTGACCAACCGATCTCCTCACCCGGCGTGTGGAACAAGCTCGAATACCGATCCCTCGAAGGTTTCGTCTACCCGATCACCCCCTTCAACTTCACCGCGATCGCGGGCAATCTGCCCACCGCGCCGGCGCTGATGGGCAACACCGTGGATTGGAAACCATCGCCGACCCAGGCCGTCGCCGCGTACTGGACGATGAAACTTCTCGAGGCCGCGGGACTGCCACCCGGTGTGATCAACCTCGTCAACGGCGCCGGCGCCGAGGTCTCCGATGTCGTCCTCGCCGACCCGCGCGTGGCCGGAATCCACTTCACCGGGTCCACCGCCACCTTCCAACACCTGTGGCGTCAGGTCGGAAACAACATCGCGAACTACAACAGCTACCCACGACTGGTCGGCGAAACCGGCGGCAAGGACTTCGTCCTCGCCCACAGCTCCGCCAACCCCGACACCCTCACCACCGCGCTGCTGCGCGGCGCGTTCGACTACCAGGGACAGAAATGCTCGGCTGCCTCCCGCGCTTTCATCCCGAAGTCGGTATGGACGAAGATGGGCGACGACTTCATCGACCAGGCATCCACACTCGAATACGGTGATGTTACGGACTTCTCGAAGTTCGGTGGCGCCGTCATCGACCAGCGTGCTTTCGACCGCAACGCCGACGCTATCGCCCACCTCAGTCGAGAGGCCCCGGATGGTGGTGGTGATCGGCGCAACCGTCACCCGAGACATATGGGGACGCACTAACTCCCGGGTAAGCAGGAGTACAGGGCGAACTGTGTCCAGCTTCGCTTCGTGAATCGGTCGCATCAGATCAAATCCGCTGATACATCAGCTATATGTGTTGCGAGAGCATCCAAATCATCCTCACCCGAGTCCTGGGTGAGGATTTCCGCGTCCCGGGCAGCGATCTGCCTGCGGCGTTCACGCTCGAGCGCCCGCAACACCAACGCGGCGCGCGATGACGCGCGATGACTGCTCACCTCATCATCGAGAAAAGCAACCATCTCGTCGGGTAACCGCACCGCGATCTGAGTACTCATACCAGAACGGTACCGTATTGGGATTCAGATGGATCCCATCAACATGCCAGGTGTAGGTTCTCATTCTTCTTTGCGCTTTATCACGGACTCTGCGTCGATTCTGCGTTTACGCAAAATCGGTGCGAATGTTGGGCGGCGTGTCTGCGGTCTGCTTCTGTCTGGAGACGAGAGGGTCGTCGGCATGACACAGATGAGTGACGTGCGGTCGGATTCCGTTGCTGGACCAAGTGAGGTCGATGTCGCAGTGCGTTACCGGCGTAGTGACGGCCGGTTCGCCGATACTTCGATGCAGAGGCTTCCGGTTGACGACGTTCTGGCCGGGCTGCCGGTACGGGAGTTCCGTTCGTATCGTGGCCGTAGGCACTATTCGGGCTGGTATTGGTCGGCGACCACGGGTGGGCACGTGGTCTACGAGAGCCGCTTGGAGCTTGCGAGACTGATTCTGGCAGATCAGGACTCGGATGTGGTGGCGATTGCCGCCCAGCCGTTTCTGATGGAGGGTTTTGATGGTGTGCGAACGCGGCGGCATGTGCCGGATGTGTTGCTGTCACATGCCGACGGCGCGGTGACGGTTGTCGACGTGCAGGCTGCGTCGCGGTTGGCCGATCCGGCGGTGGCCACTCAGTTGGCATGGACGAAGCATGTGTGCGAACGGCGAGGCTTCCGGTTCGAGGTGTGGTCGGGGGCGAACCCGGTGCGGTTGGAGAACCTGCGGTTCTTGGCTGGGTATCGCCGGACATTGGTGACGGCTGATCTTGTGCCGCTGGTGCTCGAGGCGGCGTCCGCACCGATCTGCATCGCGGACTTGGAGCGGCGACTGTCGGACGCACGACCACGAAGCCTTATCAGGCCGGTGGTGCTGCATTTTTTGTGGCAGTCGCGTTTGGCTGCGGATCTGTCGCGTCCGTTGGACGGCGGGACGGTTGTGCGGGCGGGGGTGTCGGGATGAGCGCGCGGACGGTGACGGTCGCGGCCGGGATCTCGGTGCTGTTGGACGGCGAGGTGGCGCGGATCGTCGAGTTCGACGGCAGGAAGGTGGCCGTTCGCCACTCCGACGGACGCTACAGCAGCGTAGATCTGGCCGAGTTCGTTTCGCGGGCACGCGGTTTGGATCATGCCGACGACGACAGCGATCCGGGGCTCGTGCTGGGTGGCTTGTCGACGGCCGAGCGTGAGCGGGTCGCACAGCGTGCCGCCCATGTCCGGGAGGTTCTGACCGGCTACACCGCGGGTCATGCCGCGGCGGCGAGGGTCGGCGAGCCGCGTGCGGCATACGCCGACGGGGTGCCGCTGGGGGCCCGGTACGCCGCCAAAGCGGCAGAGTTGTCGATGGGGGTGCGCACGGTGGAGTACTGGGTGGCGGCCTATCGGGATGCCGGTGAGGCCGGGCTGGTCGATGACCGCCGCCGTGGCCGCGGCTCGACGGTGGATCCGCGCTGGGAGGCGGCGGTGGTCGCGGAGCTGGCGGCGGGGGTGTCGGTCTCGACACCGACTCGCTCGGCGGTGCTGATGCGGGCGGCCGAGCGACTCGAACGCGAGCACGGGGTGGCAGTGGTGGCTCTGCCGTCGCAGGCGACTGCTTATCGGCGGTTGGCTGAGCTGGTCAAGGGCACGAACGCGGTGAGCGGGTCGGCGAAGGCACGGCGGTCGATCGCCCAACGCCCGAAAGGGGTTTACGGCCGCCTGCGCGCCACGCGTCCGGGTGAGTATCTGATTCTGGACACTCAGGATCTGGACGTGTTCGCGATGGAACCGGTGACGTGTCGGTGGGTGCGGGCGCAGCTCACGGTCGCGCAGGATCTGTTCGACCGGCAGATCCTGGGGTTGAAGGTGACCCCGGTGTCCACGAAATCGGTTGATGTCGCGAGTGTGTTGTTCGAATCGGTCACCGGCCGCAGCGCGGGGAGCCCGGCGCTGGGGCCGGTGCACGGGTTGCCGGAGCATCTGGTGTTCACCGAGGAGAACACCGGTGCCGATGCCGAGATCTGGTGCCCACCCGAGACCCTGGTGATCGATCACGGCAGGGCGTTCCTGTCGGCGCATGTGATCGGGGTCTGCGCTCGATTGGGGATCTCGATTCAGCCGGCCCAGCCACGAAAGCCAACCGACAAGCCCACGGTCGAGAGGTTCTTTCGGTCGTTGAGGGAGGGTCTGATACAACATCTTCCGTCCTACAAGGGACCGGATCTGCACAGCCGCGGAGAAGGTCTCGAGGAGCAGGCGTTCTTGTTCCTGCATGAGCTCGAGGATGTGATCCGTGATTGGATCGTGACGGTATATCACCCGAGTGAGCATGACGGGATCGCGCTCGCCGAGTGGCCGAATCTGGCGATGTCGCCGAATGACATGTTCGCCCTGGGCATTGTCAAGGCAGGATTGCTACGTATTCCGGCCACACCGGAATTGGTGTTCGAGTTTCTGCGGGTGCTCTGGCGGACGGTCCAGCATTACGGCGTCGACATCGACGGGCGCCGCTACAACGGGCCGGCGCTGGACAGCCACCGCAACGCAACCAGCCCCTACGGTGGTGTCGCGGCGGGCAAATGGCCGATCCGCGTCAACGACGACGATGTTCGGCACGTCTACTTTCAAGAGCCCGAAGACGGGAGCTGGCATCAGCTGGTCTGGGAGCATGCGCCGATGCTAGGCACCCCGTTCTCGTCCGAGGCGGCCAAGTACGCGCGGATGCTGGCCACTCGCACCGATCGGTTCGCCGACCCGGCCGCCGCGCTTACGCAGGTGTTGGGCAGGTGGGCCGCCGGTGAGGTCACCGATCGGCGAGAACGCCGCATGGCTGCGCGGTTGTCGGCCGAACGCACGGGACTACATACGCTGGCCGACGTCCAGTTCGCCGCGCCGGAAGCACCCGAGCTTCTCTCGCTCTCAGCCGCAGACATCAGTGGTGATGACGACGTGGAAGCCGAACTGCTCGATGACCTCGACGGCTTCTACGACGACGCGCTGGAGGTACTCGAGTGAGCAGCTCCTACAGTCTCTCCCGCAAGGACGGCTGGCGGCGGTTCGTCGACAGCGCGCCCCGCACCCGGCCCGACACCCTGACCTCCACAGCGTTGTCTGCCTTGGGGGTCGACGCCCGCCACGACTGGCACGCCAACTTCGGCACCATCGCCACCCCGCAGCTGAAGGCGGTGCGCGACGAGCTGGAGCTGATCGTGGCCTCGAATCGTCAAGCCCCCGACCGTGTTCGCGGCGCGGCGGTCATCGACGGATTCCCCGGGCTGGGCAAAGACGACCATCGTCAACCTGTTCGGCCGTGACTACCACCGCCGGGCGCTGCGCCGCCGCGGCTCGGTCACCGAGTCCGGTGACCGAGCACATTCCGGTGTTCCGGGTCGGTCTGACCTCGAACACCACACTGCGGACGTTGAACAAGATGATCTGCCAGTTCTACGGGCACCCCGGCGCCGATCGAGGCAGCGCCGCCCAGTTGGCCACCTACGCCCTGGACTGCGTCCTCTCGTGTGATTCGCGCGTCGGGATCATCGACGACATTCACTTCATCGACCAGAACAGCCGCGACGGGCTCGCCGTCAGCAACCACCTGAAATGGCTGGCCAACGAGCTACCGGTGACGTTCATCTACGCCGGAGTCGGTCTCGGGGAACGGAGATTCTTCGAGGAGGGCCTGTCCGGGCCCTCGGCCGCGCTGGCGCAGAGCGCCCGGCGCTGGACCCGCCTCGAAGTCGGTACCTTCGCCCACGACCGGCACTGGACATCCCTGATCAAGGCGGTCGACAAACGGTTGGTACTCACCCGCGGGCAGCCCGGACAGCTCGCCGGCCTGGCCGACTACCTGTTCGTCCGCACCGGCGGACACATCGGGTCGCTGATGACCCTGATCAACCGCGGCGCCTTCAAAGCGATCCGCACCGGAGCCGAGGCGATGTCACAGGAGCTGCTCGACACCGTCCGCATCGACGAAGCCTCCGAGAAGGCCCGCCATCGGCTCGAAGCCGCGACCCGCACGAGCGGCGAACGCAGGCGGGTAAGGCGATGACCGCGGTCACCACACTGCCGTTACGGACGCCCATCGCCACCGGGGAGAGCCTCGATTCCTGGATCGACGCACTCGCCCGCCGCAACGACACCTCTCCGCGGGAAGTGCTGCGCGCCTTGGGTATCGATCACCCCGGTCAGTCGATCCGCCAGCTGGTCGATGAAACTGATTCCGCGCAACTGCGCCGCATCGAAGCCGCTACCGGGCTGCCGCCCCATCGTCTCGACACCGCGACCGGACCCGCCGACCCCGTCGTCGAACGGCTATCGATGAATTCTTCACGGTTCTGCCCGCGCTGTTTGACCGAGACCGACGGGCGCTGGCAACTGTCGTGGCGGTCGAGTTGGGCGATGGTCTGTGGGCGGCACCGACTGCTGCTCCACGACACCTGCCCCGGACCGGGCTGCCGCGCGGCACCGCGAGTGCAGATCGGCGGCGGCGCCACCGCACCGCCGGCGGGGATCTGCACCCACATCAACGACCGGACCCGGCTACGTTGCGGCGCCGAGCTGTTCACCGCGGCGGGCCTGCCCTCCCCCGACGATGTCCTCGATGTCCAGTCCTGGATCGATCAGCTGGTGGCCACGGCCCGCGAACCGGGCTCCGATCCGGCCCACGCGACGCTGACCGATCTGCACCTGGTCGTGACCTGGCTGCTGCGCCTGGACGACGCCGCCGCAATCACCGCAGCACACGCCGTGAACCCGCGTCGCCGACCGACCCCACCACAACCGCGCAACGGCAGCCCACCGCGTCTCGATGCGGCACTGACCGCGGCGCTCCTGACCCGCGCCAGGACCGTCCTCGGCGACGACGAGACCACCGCAATCGACGAGCTGCGCACCCTGATGACGAAACACACTAGTCCGCAACGGGTCTCGCCACCATATTTCACCAAGCGACGCTTTGTGGTCATGCCCAGCCAGTTTCCCAACCGCTACCTGCGCGCCGTCGACGCCGAACTACCCGGAGCCGTCCGGCTGCGCATGCGAACCGTCACGCCCTCAGCCGCACCACCGCGCGCCGACGGGGCGACGCGCGTCCGGATGCTGCCGCAACTGTTCTGGCCCGACTGGACCGGCCTTCTGCTGCCCGTCGCAGGCGGCTCCCACACCGACCTGTTCCGAGCAACTCTCAGCGTCCTGATGACGATTCCCGGTGATCCCTCCGCGCGGATGGACACCCACGCCGGGTTGTTGAACCCACGCGTCACAGCCCTCAACCTGACCACCATCCTGCAAGGGTTCGACAACCTTCCCACCGGATCGGCGCTCACCGATGTCCTCGTGCTGCTCTGCCGCATCACCGAACACCTCGACCAACACGGCACGCCGATCGACTACCAGCGGCGACGCGAGCAGATCCCCGCTGAAAGCCTTACCTGGGCCCAGTGGCGTGACCTCGCCTGTTCGGTCGGAGCGCACCCCGGCAAGCACCATCAAGGTCGGCTGCGGCACGCCCAACGTCACCTGCACCAGCTGCTGTCCGGTGCCGACCTCGCCGACCGCCGCCACCGACTGGCGTTCCGCAGCCCCACTGACCGCGGCACCTACGTCGAGTTCACCACTTCCATGGCAGCGCCGCTGCGCCGAGCCCTACACGAACACGCCGAATCCCTGCTGGTCGACCTCGGCATCGACGAACCATTGACCTGGTCGCCACCACCTGACCTCGCCGACGGCCTCGCCCTACCGGGCATCGATACCGGCGACCTCGATACCGACAAGGTCAGTCGCCTCGTCGTCGACGAACACCGTTCCTTGCGGGAGGCTCCCGAGGTTCTCGGCGTCCGCCCCGGGCACGTCCGCATCGCGATAGAACGTATCGACCAGCCTTGACCGCACCCCACACGGACACACACTGCTCCGCGAACTCGGCACCGTGCACGTTCACCCACTTATGAGCGCCGCCCTACATGGCTGCAACGCCCCAGCCATGCCCGACGCGAAGACCCTCGCACACGCGGTGCGCGAAACAATGACACCACCACGAAAACCCCTCCCCCTCAAACCCTTCGGCGACACCCCAGTCGAGCGGCTGCAGATGACCCACACCACGCTCACCCTGCTACGCCTCCTCACCACAACCGATGCCGAGGAGTTCGATGGCAACGGCTTGCACGAATGCACCGGCATTCACCACAGCACCCTCTACCCGCTCCTGAGAAGCCGCGAACAAGCCCGATGGCTCACCAGCCGCGGCGAAGACGAGGTCGACTGGCTCGCGGGCGCTCCACCCGGATACGGACCAGGACGACGCCGCACCTACTACCGACTCACCCCGAACGGGCGCCGCGCGGCTCTCCGCGAACTCAACACGTCAGGAAAGCGCAAAAACGATGAGAAACCAAGAGCGACAAACCTATGAGAAACCGCACCATCCGCCCAGGCCAGCCGCGACCAGACCGCAAAGAAGGACGAGAACCTACAAGGGCTCCTGACTTACGACAACTCGAGCGACTACACATGGGGCAAGCACTTTTGAGCGCTGCACACAATCACGTGGCGGACACCAGGAACCCGCAAGAACGGTCCCATGCGACGAGAGCTTCGCCCGCACTGCAGGGGCGGCCACAGAGAATGAAGCGGCTTTGCCAACTCCAAACGCTCCAATTCGTCTGCGATTGCAGGCATTCAACGCAACGCGGCCGACCAGCGAGTGATGAGATCTCGATGTGAAGGTTGCGACGTGGGGGTCATAGCCGAATGTTTGGGATCCTCGCTTTGGTGATCGCTGCCGTTACTGACGTGGTCGACGCGAACACTTCCGCAAGGTCACGGCGTTCGGAGGATTGGTGCACCGGCCATTTCGCAATTCCTCAGTGTTGCGACTCAACTGGGTCGATGTTGCAATCCTGCCGCGACGTTCCTCGTAATCGGCTGGTGCACCAACTTTGGAGTGGTATCTGGCTCAGTTCACGGCCACAAGGTCATCGGCGTCTGCGGAATCGACATCTGACTCTCGCATATCTATTAGGGGCGGGTTTTCGAAGCCTGCCGCACGGGCAGCGGCGTCGAACTTTTCGTAACGGCGCCACGATGTCGATGCGGCAACGGGTGGGGTGGAAGTCTGGGCGATGGCTTCCCATGTGAGTGACGGATCTGCGAGTTTGCAGCGTGCGGTCGCTTTGACTGCTTCGGGTAGGTCAGATTGTGCGATGAACCAGTCGAGGTCCGCAGATAGGTCCCGCTTCTTTGCGCGCGGGTTCATTGTGCGGGGGTGAGCGTCGTCGGCCGAGTCGTGCCCTTCAAGGTCCTGGGACGTGAGGTCTTGCGTTGATTCCTTCGGGGACATTCGTGCAACGCCATTAGGTGCTCTGCTGGTGTCGCCACGCTCGATGAAGGAATGCGGGGCTTGGAACGCATCATTTTCGTCGATCTGCTTCTTGTAGTCGGCGTATGCAAGACCGGTTGCCTTAATCAGGATCCCGAGTCCATGGGTGAATGCAAGGACGAGTGCTGGCGGAATGATCGCGATGAGAGCAGCGATGGTCGGGTCAAGTGGCACGTAACCGATATTCGTTCCTGCTGCTACTTGGTTTTGCGCTGCGGACGCTGCATGAAATGCGTGGTATGCGTTACCCAGGATGCTGATCGCGACGACTGTGACTGCTAGTGCAATGTAGAAGCCTTTGTCCCAGTTGCTCATTTTGAGCTTGCTCAGGATGACGATCGCAATTGTGGATCCAAGTATTGCGCTGTCAACGATGACGGGGAATATCCATGCAAGGTTTTCGGGCAGAGTTCCTTGTCGGGCGAGGTCGCGTTGCACGGCAAACGAAAGGACGAATGCGCCGGTTGTGATGCCGATTGCGATCACGATTGCGATGAGAAGTGCGGCGATCAGTGCGCCAAGCTGGATCCGCGCAGCGCGCAGACTAAAATCACCCATGATCGGGTTTTCCTTCCTAAGGGGTGTTCTCGGTCCGGAGCCTCGCTGGTTGCAGCCGGCGGGGCTCCTCTTTGCATTTTGCGGTCTTTCCATCGGTAGTTATGGTTCCGGCTTCCGGACCATTTCGCCGTGTGTTGATCGTGGGTGTCGAGTAGAGGGTGCTGACGTAGTCTCCGATGCGCCGAAGCCGTTCACGTTTTCGCCGCCCCTGGAGGCCAGGTTTTGCGCACAGTCCGGAGCGAAGACACGACGCCCGTTCTGCATTGCGCCATGCATGAAATGGCGCTCTCAGACGAAACGTACCGTCTACGTCACGTGCAACAGACGTTCCTATCCCAGCAAAGATCCGCGTGCCGCCGCTGATTGCTGGATGCGTCCGGTCACCGTCTGCGTGAGATTCGGATCGTTACATTGCGGGTATACGCAGTGGCTTGCGCGACATGATTTCTGGAACCACGCAACACAAATTGAGATGTTCTGGTACATCGCGCAGCAAGTGTTGATCGGTCTTGCGTGAGTTGAACGGATCGTTGACTCACCTGTTCATGCGGGCCAATTGCGACTCGTTGCATGCTGTGCATGCTGCGCATGCACGCAATGCATGCACTGGACGCTCCTCTGCTACAGCCCCCGCGCTTTCAGGTACTCATCCAGCGCAGCCTCAGTCATGGACGCCTCACTGATCTCACGATCGCCTGTTTCGTAGCGCAACTTGTCAACACCACGACGAAGGCGGTCCTTGGTGGAGGGCTTGATGCGGGTGTTGTGCGTCATCGACAGCTTCTCCTCCTCGTCCTTTCGTCCACTGGCGTCTGCCGGCGGTACCGGGGCCGGTGCAGCAGGAGCCGCAACGGGCGCCGACTCCCCCCTTGGCGGCCGTTCCGGAATGAGTTCTGCGGGATGAGTTTTACGGATCGCAGGTTCGCGTTTGACGCTCATGCCGTGGCTCCGATTACGACAGGCAGTTCAGTGAGGAGATCTGAGTAGGCGACCTTGAGTGTCAGAGCCTTCCCGCCCTTGAACTGGTGAATTGGGGTGTGGTTCGAGTGCGCATCCTGACGGGCTGCGAGTTCCGGGATAACGGTCTTGGCGACGAGGTCGCCGTACGTTTCGCGAAGTTCGTTCTCGCGGAACTCATGCTCACCTGTCGTACGCCTACGGCTGATCACGATCTTGTCGAAGGCAAGTTTCGGGTTCGCGCGTTTGCGGACGGTGTCAATGGTTTGCTCGAGCTTCTGAACGCCACGCACGCTGTCAATTGTCGGCTCGGTGATAGCGACCACGCCATCTGCTGCGATGAGGACGGCAAACAGCACCTTGCCCATATTGGGCGGGCAATCGAAGAGCACAGCGTCGTAGGGCGAAAGATCCAGACCCTCGAAGGCCACGTCGAGGCGGAAAACGAGATCGTTCGATCCGTCCGATTCAATTTTTCCGAGTTCCTCATCCGCGGGAATGAGGTCAACGCCATCCCAGGGTGTCGCGATGATCGCCTCCGCGGCGATACCTTCCCTGGTTTGGTTCATCAGGTGATAGGCGGTCATCATTCCGTCTTCGAGTTCGACGCCCAGTCCACTGGTGGTGTTCCCCTGCTGGTCCATGTCGACAACAAGAGCTTTTCCGCCGACCGCGGTGATGGCGCTGGCGAGTCCGAGTGTGGACGCCGTTTTGCCGACGCCACCCTTCTGGTTGCCCAGTGCGATTTTGCGTGGCTGCATTGCGGACCTTTCGTCGAGTGCGTTCAATCTTGCAAGGCGTGCATTGCGTGCGAAACACGCACGGCATGCGGTACGTGCACTGTTTGCAGTACTCGCGCTGCATGCCTTGGGTGCGCTACATGCGAAACATGCATTGCATGCTTGACTTGCGTTACATGCACCGCCCGCAAGGCACGTCGTGCGTGCGTTAATTGCGCGCCGCGCACCGCGAGCGATGCACGCACACTGTGCATTACGTGCGCGCGTAGCATAACACGCATGTAATGCGTGCAGTTCGTGCGGTGCATTCATCGCGTGTCATGCACGCGGAGTATGCAGTGCGTTGTTCGCATGCGGAGCGCTCCTTGCATGGCATGCGCAGCTCGCATTGCTCGCGGTCCATGCATTCAACGCATGTCGCGCGTGGCATGCAAACCTAGCTATCAGTGCACAATGCGCACTCCATGCGGACAACGCATGACACGCAATGCATGCATGGAACGCATGGAACGCATGGAACGCATGGCGTACGCGACATGCTTTGCGTGCAGTGCATGCAGACTGCACGTTGCATGCACGCATAGCATGCTGTGCGTGCAGATCCCTTGTGTCATGCATAGCATGCTGTGCGTGAATAGCATGCGTTGCATGCACAGCATGCCGTTCCGAAGGAGCGCCCGCATGCATAGCATGCTATGCATGCAAAGTACGCTCAGCATGCACCAGTTTCCCTACATTACTGCAGGTACAGAAGGTTTCCCAGCGCGACGGACAGTACACCGACTCTAACCCCGAGCAAAACCACCTTGAAATGATCCGATACGGTCGACTTGATTCCTCACGGATAGTCGGCATCTGGGTATCCAAATGGCGCGACCAAGAGAGTCTAGCTACCGCTAATCGATCGCGATTTACAAAAGAGGCACGTTGAGGTCGACCGATATCGACTATGAAAACTGGGCATGCCTGCTGTGTTTCCTACTCTCGATCTACCACTCCAAGTCATCAGTGTGATGCAAGAACCTGGCCATCACGCAGGATTTTGCCGACAGTACGCGAGCACAGGCACCGCTTCAACCTTCTACGCGCCGCCAGATTAGCTTAAACATCGGGGCAATCTCGCAGTGCGCTCTGTTGAGACCGAGTTTCCCGGCGGAGAATTCGACGACTGCGGGTTCACTCATCGCAAAAAGTGAACACTTGCCCCTGCTTTCGAAGTTGCGTCGAAGACCGATACAGCCAAGAAGCGTGAAGGATTTTGTACGTCGATTGCAGTGCATAGGCAAATCGTCACCGAAATGACACCCTCATCGACGACAGGAAATGCCCTTCAAATCATGAATGCAGCCGAGTTGGGGGATAGCTTTTGGTTGAAACGAGTCAATGCGGATACGTGTGTGGTGCGGTGAGTGGGAGATCAGGAAGCAGATGTCTACCAAATTTCTTCGGGCTGAGATTCGCCGGTGCTGCCATCCTGGCAATGGAGACCATCAGCAGTCGGCGATCGTGCCCATCTTGGAGGCAAACGAATCGTCACTGTGACGTATTGCGTCCTTATGGATGGATACGTCAAAGCCTCATTTGCCAACAGAATATGAACGAGTTCGGGGAGTTTCTGTGCACTGCAGAGCACTTTGGGACGTCGATTTGACCAATTTCATCGCTAAAGTAGTCCTTGATGAACCCAGGAGGAGCGGGCGGATCCGATACGTCGCCCGAATCCGGGCCTTCAGCCTCAGAAAGCGAACGGAACGGTAGCGAGGATTGGTCGATCTCGAGGCGCTCTCGGCCTGACATCGGAGCCCTTGTTACGGAGGTTCGAGTCCGAAGGATCGCGTGCAGTACACGCGATGCATGCCGTGCATTGCATGCATCGCGTGTACTGCACGCGATGCACGTTCGCTATGCAATGCACACACCCCGTGCAGGTACTGCAAGCATGGTGAGCAGGCGGAAAATTCCATGCAAAAGCTCGTCTTCGTTCATGAGCTCAACGGCGAAGGATGTTCAAACAACGCTCTGACCAGTCCTGGAGTGCCGATACACGTCGTCTACTGATCAAGATCAGAGAGTATTTGTAGTTGGAGGCTGTAGCGCTTCGAGTATCGTGGCCACTTGTCTAGTGCCGCAGATGCTCTTCAGTAACCTTGCGTGTCCCTCTAAGGTTGATTTCTCCTCTCTACCTGTAAAAATAGGTGGGTGCAGATGGCTAGGTCGCACGCTCTGCACGAACGGGAAGCTCACTGCGCAACTCTGTCCACGTCGTGCCAGCATCGCGCAGCGAAGGATATTTCAGCAGCTCAGCGACGAATTTCCCTGAACTACAGTGAATGCGACTGCTCGATCTCCTAGCACGGATGCCTCGGCTACCGCAGGTAGCTCTCCGACTACGTGGTTGTGCGCGCAGTTCCCAACTCTGAGCGGGCGACGCGAATGCGCTTGATGGTGAAGCCTCATCGGACGTTCCCTGCGCTATCGCAGTCGCAGATTCGCTGTCAGATGTGCTCGGATGCCAGCCAGGACTTTCGCGCGATGTTCTGGGTTCGCCGCGGTTTTGGCTCGTTGTGCGTATGTCGTTTCGAGTTGTTCCTGTTCCTTTCGTCGAGCCAAATCTGCGGCTTTGCGCTGCTCGCTGGGCGATTTTCCGGTCCAGTCGATCGCGTCGAGCCTGCGTCTGAGATAGGCCAATGGAGATGTCAGACTGGCAGTCGTCGGCCAGATCCAACCTCGTTGAGCGGTATCTCGTGAGAGAGTGCGGGCAATGTCCCGGCCAGTCCAGCGTGTCGGGTCGACACCCGCGTTTCGAAGGATGTCGCAAACTGCGCCGATGTGACCTGGCGGCGTGAGTGCCGGCGCATGGGTGATGAGTTCTGCGGCTGCTCGTTGGAGTTCGAGGGGCCGCGGTTCCCCTGCGGCTTTGATTTTCATTTTGTTCGTTGGCGCCGGTATTCCCGCGTGTGCGCGTTGGTGAGTTCTTCCTAACGGAAGAACTTCACAAGATAAAAAACCAACACTAGATAGGGTGTCAGTGACCATCGTTGCTGGTGGCACCTGGTTTGTCAGTTCCTGAGAGGCTGAGCCAGTAACTGCGGCCCTGCTGGCTCGGTATCGGAGAGTTCGTTCGACGCTGCGAGAAAGCCGCTTTTTCGGCGCCTTGATCGGCGGTGTCGCTACCACGACGCCACGCGGTGAGGATAGGGACCACGTTGATGCTGCGCGGTGCTGCTGACCCCCGTGGTGAGCCTCTGCGGCGAGGTATTCGAGCGTTTTGAGGTTCCGACCCCGGACGTGTTCAATTCCCATCTCCAGATCAATGAGGACGCGTCGGGCTCGATTGACCGTGGATTCGCTGACTTTGGCGCGTGCGGCGATTGTCGATTTTGCCGCCGTGACTCCGCGGCCGGTCCGGGATTCAGCGAAGTATGCATGCGCTTCCGCGACGGAATATGCCTTGTCAGGCTTGATGAGGCGGCGTGCGCACAGGGCTTTGCCGGCTGGTGTGTTGATGTGATGTCGGAACTGGCGGAGCCATTCGCAGCGCGATGTCCACACAGGTACTCGCGCTTGTTCGGTTGGTTCCACGGGTAGAGCCCAGGAACGCCCGCGCTGGTCAGAGCTCTTGTTGAGTTGTTGTGTCGCAGTATCGATGCGCGCGACCGCCGCGAGGGCAGCATCGACGGCAGTTTGCCATTCGTCGACTTCGGCCGAGCAGGGAACGGTGGGGTGGGTGCTGCTGTGCGACACGCCGAAGGTGGGTGATATGGAATGTGTTGATCTGTATTCAGGGTATGCGTTACCCTGAGACATACCTGCCATAGGTAAGTCCCTTCCAGGGGATGCAGTACGAGCCGAGAAAGCATCTAACTTTCGGAGCTCACCTCTCGAGAATGTTTCGAGAACAGATGACGGAGAACCTGCCAGTTCTCAGTCGAAGTCAAGGACCTGCCAGTCCTTATTCGCCGCGATGCGGTCCGCTCCCTATCACCCCCTTTGGGGGCTTCCGTGCTTTTCAAGAGGTCTGCGCTGTGTAGTTAGGTATCGAGGTCGTTCGTCGACTACGTGGCTACGGGCAGCCTCCGTTCCTGCGAGTCCACTGAAACGTGTGGACTCGCTGTGAGTCGGGAAGTATGTCGAGTCCGTCGATCGCTGGAGGGTGCCTTAGTGGGCACAGGGCTGACCTGGTCGGACTCAAAGATTTCGGGAACGTAAAAGTGTGACCTGAGCGTCGCGCAGGCCGAATTGTGATGTGGATGTGCCGAAAATGACATCGGCAACGCGCCTGTGGGTATGGCGGAATTGCGTTTCTGCGATATCATCGAGTAAGCACCGCCTCTTCCTTAACCGGGTTAGTGGGGGTCGGGGAACTGGGAAGTTCCCGCAATTGCATAAACGGACAGCCCCCGATGCCGCCAAGCCCTGGGGGTTGTTCGCTGTCTAGGGGTAGTTCATGCGCCGACCGCGAGCTGCTCGATGCGGCGCAACGAGCCCGCAGCTTCGACTTCGAGCAGTCGAAGCTGGTCCGGATGCAGCTTGTCGCTGATGTAATCCGGTATGTCGAGTCCGTGAGTGATGGCCAAGATGAGCACGGAGTAGTCCCCAGCAGGGATTCCGAGTTCGGCGGCCCGATCCTCGTACACCTTGTGTTGCTTGAGGGGAGCACGAGTCGCGATGTGTCCGCGAGGTCCCTTGTTGTGCTGTGCCATGAGGAAAGACTAGAACCAATCTGTAACTGATACGGGTAGGCGCGCCCATTCGGTGTGTCGCGTGTTGTTGATGTTGCCATGAGGTTCGCCAATTTTTGGAGTCAATCCGAACTGTTGTGGACCGAAGTCGGTGTGTTCTGGGCAGGGGAGGATGGATGCGGCCGCCGCTGAAAGGTTGGTAACTGTGTGAGTAGAGCTTGACCGTGGCCGGTCCTCGCGGGATTGGATGAGCCAGGTCAACGGCTATGCAGCGCACATAAAGTGTGGCCAGTCATCGGTTTGGGTGACGGCCACCGAAGGTGGAGTGCGAGCCGAACCGCTGGAAGGGTTTGTAATTTCCGTCACATTGAGAATGTGTGTCGCGTTTCGTTCCGGTGATGGCGCTGGTCTCCGCGAACTTTTGGAGTTCTCGAAGACCGCTGAGGTGATCTTCGGCAATGTCAATCCAATCTGGTCTGTCAATGGATTCGATGGCGATTCGATCACCGCAGGACCGCAGTGTGCGACTTCGGCGCGCCAAGTGGGGTACTTGGCACGCATGGTCGTGGACAGTGAACGTTCTGTGTAACGGGCAGTGCTGCAGCGTCTTTCGCAACTGCATGCATTGCATGAGTTGCATGCAGTGCGTGAGTTGCATGCAACTCACGGCATGTAATGCATGCGTCGTTTTTGTTTGACTCAGCAGACGTTGCGTCGTAAGGCGCAAGCTTTGCCTTTTGTATCGCCCACATCGCCCGGAAGTCAAGACAGGCCGCCTTTATCGAATGTCTTGTACTACTACAGTTTTCGACCGATGGTTTGCGACTAAGAATCGCATCGGGTAAATCGTTGTAGCACAGAGATTTTGGGTGCAGGACGATCGGTTCGTCCGCGTGTCGTGGTTGATCGACAGGCAGAAAGCCTCTACGCGGAGTGTGACCTCCGGAGGGCCGGAGAAATTCGAAAATCCAAACCGATCGACGACCATTCCCGACGTCGCTCGCCCTCTCTGGAATCCATCCCATGTTCGATCGTTGAGCTATGGAGGTAGGCCTAGCGGCGCCATCTCTGCTCCGGACTTGCCGGTGCCATATATCATCAATACCGTTGTAAATCAATGATATTCGTGCGTCCCTAAGGGAAACGCCGCAAACTCGGCGGCAGGAGGGCGCGCCCGTGCACAGCACGGACAGACATGGCAGTGTGCGGTGACGAGTCAACAGCCGGTCTCATGCCGCGTGTTCGATCTGCAGGTTGAGCCAATCGGTGATCCACTCGATGGCGTTGTGCCCGGTGCTGTCGACGACGAGTGGGCTGATCCGCTCGAGACCATTCTCAACACGGTTTGATTCTCTGGGGTCTCGTTCAGGCCCAAGTCCGTCGGCACGGCTTGCCTTCAAAGATCCGAGGGTCTACGTGTCTCGCACGCCTATTTCGGGGTCTTCAGGCTTGCTTGGTCTTGGGCATTTCAGAGCGGCGGATCATGATTGGGTCGTGCTGCCAGGATCGGGGATATTCGATTCAATGTCAAGTAAAAGTGGTGGCGTGATAGGTCGATACTCATTGTAAGACAGTGGCATTGGCTGGTAGATCAAAGGTCCCAGAAGTCGAGTAGTGCTGTTCGCAGGCTAGGGGAGCGGACGTAGTGGTCGGTTCGCAGTCTCGACCCTGGGTGTCCGAGTTCGGTGAGTCGACTCTCGGAATCTGTGAGGGGGAGCGGAGACAGATCGGTTCGGATACGGAGGAAGTGTAAGACTGCTCCGCCTGCGCGCGGGATTCGGATTGATTCGGAGACTACAACGGCCGGCGGGTAAATCCACTCGTTGTCGGCGGAGACAAAGACGATCACGTCGCCGCGCTTGATACTGCTGGGATTTTCTAGGCGCAGCGATTCAAGTTGGTACTTTGCCGCTGGTCCGGCCGTGGTCCGCTTCCCCGGTTGCTGCTTGTGCATCACCTTTTGTTCGGTGGGGCTGGGTTCGTAGTCGACTACGTGTTTGATGAACATCCGGGTGAGCGGCGAGGGTAGAAAATCGGCTTCGAGGTCGTGGACGCGACCGCTGATACCGGGGATTGGTACGGCGCGGCCGATTTCCCATTCCCGGGTGGCGTTGTCGATGAATACTTGATCGACCTTGGTGATCTCGTCGATGTTGTCGATGAACGTGCGGACCTGGGAGAGGATCTTGGGATCGTCGGTGATGATGACGGCATCCTGGGCGAATATGGAGTTCACGGAGGCATTCGCCGAGCCGATCACCGCTAGTCGGTTCGTGGCGATCACGTTGGCGTGAAGAGTTGGCGATGACAGGACCCGTACATCCCTGCCGAGGTAGTACGCGAGAATGGCAGGGGAGGTGGCATGCGCGCGAAGTGCCGCTTTGGAAGCGTTGACGATCAGGACGTCCCCGGCGCGCAGCGGAAGTAGTTCAGGTGCTTCCAGGTCGAGGTAGGCGATCGCGGCCAGGCGTGCACCTCGTGGGCGGATTGCGCGGGTGATGTGCGGCCACGGGTCCGGGCCGTGGAAGGTTGTCCCCATACTGGAACGGTAACGCGAGAGTCAGGGGAACTAGGTCGTTGGCTGTGTCCGTTGGGTCGGTTCGGGTGTGTTCTGCATTGCGCTTCCGTGCAGATTCCAGTTCACGTTCTGCGACATGTTCGGTGATATCAAAGGAAATCGAAGACATACGGGTCGCGCACCAACTGCGTGCTGAGAGCGATCGCAGTTTCCGGCCGAAAGATGATCCTGGAAATTTGAGGGCGCCGCACCGTTTCGGCGACAGACCGTTGTTGATCTGATTCTGCAGCACGTTGCAGGACTGGCAGTGCTTGGCTGTTGTTCCGGCATGCCAATCCCGGCCGGACTGATCGCCCAGTTTGTCGAGTGAGACCGTCACATGGCCCACGGCAATTGGCCAACGGGTTGTTGGCCAATTGCGTCCCTGTTCCAGGTACTCGGGATCTGCCGCGAGGATTTCAAGTTGGTTTTAGATGAATCGAATGCGTTGCGCCGCATAAGGGTACGCAGCGCAGGTAGGAACGATGTAGTATCGCCACTAGTGCATCGCAGTGGAAAGTCGTTCACGGACCGAGATTTCGCCAATTTCAGCGCTAGCAGGGCCCAGAGGAAGTGCGATATGAGGGCCCAGCCGGTGGGGTTGTCCACCAGTGAACATCGGTAGGGGACGTCCGCCTATGCGCCCCTCCGGGATTCGCCGGCAACGAACTGGCAGCTTGCTTGCGATCCGCGCGCCCCCTCTCTTTGACCTTTTCTGCGTACAGCTGCAGCAACCTTGGGATTGTGTTCGTCGGATTTGGAATTTTATATTGTTGTGGTGCTGTCTGTTTCGCTGTTTTTAGAGGTCTCCTGAGCGTGGGCGGATTGCGTTTCCGGTTCCGGGGATGGTCGGTTTCATTCGGCGCCAGCAGTTGGATTGACAGAAGAGCTGCGCTGCAGGTGAGCGCAGGTCGGGTAGTTCGTGTCGGCCGGAGTCCGATTAGATTGATTGTCGCGACGCCCAACTGTGCGGGTCGTTCTCCACTTCGCTTCTGTTGCAGTCTGTTAACTCGGTGACTCGACGATCCACACCGAGTTAGTCGGGCGGTACGGTACGTGCGCCCGGACATGTCAGAGCACTTCGCACGGCGGGTGAGGGAACGGATCCCCTGCCCGTGCCGTTGTGCGACGGCGACGTATTGTTCAGGGTTGTTTCGTGTCGGGGAGTCCGCCAGGCGTGCGCGTGAGTCGTCATGTGTTGCCTTCCTTTTGCTGACTGGTGGGTTCGGTGTGGTGATGCCATATCGGATTGGTCGGATCATCTTGGTTTCGGCCACATGCTGGGCGGAGGGCATCCCTCGATTCAATGTTGTTGTCGTTGGGGTCTTGGCGTGCCCGTTGCGTAGCGGGTAGTGATTTGACCTAGGTGTTTTGGGGCTTGCTGTTGGCGGAGATAGCCATGCGAGGTGTTGGTCCGTTTGCGCGGACTCCAGGAGCTTCGTGTGTCAAATTGTTAGCTTTGATCTGCAACTTCTTCTATGATGGTGGAATTGCTGGAGACGGGACGAGTGATGGTTGCAGCAGCGGTGGCGTCTCGGGTTCCGCAGCGTCAGGTGAGACCGGGTTCTGCGCGCGCTCGAGTGTTGGGTTCGTCGGAGCGGTTTTGGCATCATGACGAACTCCCCGGAGCGTCGAAGACAATCAGCAACGTGCTCTCCGAGCTTGTCCGCGAGGGTGAATTGTTTCCGGTGCGGCGCGGCGTGTACTGGCGTGGGGTGAAGACGTCGTTGGGTATGAGTCCGCCGCCGGACTCCGCGGTGGTGGCAGAGTTGGTGGGCGATATGAAGGGTGTTGGTCCTGCGGGGTTGTCCGCGGCGAGCGCGTTGCGGTTGTCGACGCAGGTTCCCCGGTTCCGGCAGATCGCTGTGCCCGGTAGGGCGCCGGTAGGGACATCGACGGTGAAATTTGTGACTCGTTCGGCGCGGCAGGGTCGTGTCAAGGCTGATCTGACCGGTCTCGAGGTGGCTTTTCTGGAAGTGCTCGGTGATTTGTCGGTCAGTGAACTCAGTGCGCAGTTGTCGTGGGACCGATTGCTCGAGGTACTCGGATCCGAATCGGTACGCCCGGAGAAGTTGGCGGTCGCTGCGGTGACGGAGCCAGGCGTCACCCGTGCTCGGTTGCGGGCGATGTTGACGAGTTGTGGGCGGGATCGGTTGTCGGCGCGGATCCCGCCGGCGGACAAGAGGACCGCGGCGCGGGCCCTCGATTTCGAGCACGAGAAGTGAGTTCGCGCCCGGTCATGTTGCGGCGGAACGATAATGAGTCGATCTTCTCTCAGGCAGTAGCTGCGGCAGCATCGAAATTGAACATTTCGGAGTTGGCAGTCGCCAAGGATTACTGGTTCTGTAAGACGCAAAAGCTGCATTCGACGGCAACGAAGCGGCGCGCTTCGACACAGTCATAGCAATGAAGGAACGAATCCGCTCGACATTCGGAACCACCCCTAGTCACGATGAAGGTTATTCCGACGTCGTGGACGAGATCGCAGAGGCGTTGATTGCATGAGCATCCCCAAAGCAAAAGCAGTCCCAAAGCAAAAGCAGTTCCACAACTTGGCCCGAAAGGGCAAATGCCAACGGCCACAACTGCACCCACCGCGCCCTCGGTGTCGTCCAGCTTCAAAGAGCCGGATGCCGACCGCTCCAAACTGACAGTCAACATCGACGCTGAACTGCACAGACGCTTCAAAGCCGCAGTCGCTGGAAGCGACAAGAAGATGCGGGATGTCGTCGAAGAAATGATCGAGCAATGGACTGACGCAAATACAAAGCGCACCTGAAAACTACGCACAAGGAGCCTCACCGGCTTGCACCCGGCGATGCTCCGCACCGGGAAACACCCTTAGGAAGGAACCCCCCCTATCATGACCAACTTTAGTCTGCGGGCCATGCGGACCCAGCCGCGAGCAGTGCCATTCGCGCTGGCCCTGACGATTCTCGCTGTACTCGTATTCTCATTCGCTGCGGTACGTGACTTTGCCGTGCAGGCAGGCATACCGGAGCACCTTGCATGGCTATTTCCTGTCCTCATAGACGGCATGATCGCCGGCTCGATCATTGTAATGCTCTTCCTCCGCCACCTCGAGACGAGAGAGCAACGGGCCGGCTCAGAAGCCAAGCGCAACTGAGCAGTTCGATACATCAGAAAAGAGGAACCCCACCTGCGCATTGCAGTTCCGGTTCACCGAGAGAGTATGTGGGACCCGTGATCTTTGGACTCCGTGATTGCAACTCCGATTCGGTTCGGATCGTGTCACGGTTAACTCCTTGACGATAAGTCGGAGCTGTACGTCATCCGTGCAGCAGACCTTCTTCTGAAATGCGTAGATGGTCGAGCTCTGGGTGTGAATCCCATCCTTGGCGGCTCTGGCAGTGTTTTCGAAGCCTTGGATTGTGCCGGAGTTGACCGCTGGAGTCAGCATCGCCCGAATGCTGTTCGGTATGAGATTTTGTCGGTGTGGGCGGGTGCACCTTGCGGAGTCCGGGGCCGCAAGGTGATACTAGATGCAGTATCAGTCGTGCATGGGGAGAGAGACAAGCTGCTGGCGCGAATGCGGAGCGCACCGCAGAACGTCACTTACGACGAACTGTTCGCACTCTGTATCGACGTCTTCGGCCAGGCCCGACAAAACGCTGGTTCACACGCCAAGCTCCAGACGCCCTGGCCCGGGCCGCGCATCAACATCCAAAAGGGTGCGGGTGGCAAGGCCGAGCAGTACCAGGTCGGTCAGGTTTTGGCGGCAATCGAACGTATGGAAGGAGAAGCGCAGTGATCCCTTCAGTGGAGCACTACACATACCGAGTTGAGTGGTACGAGCCCGACGGAGAGTTCCTGGGAACCTGCACGGAGTTCCCTGGCTTGTCATGGCTTGCAGATACTCAAGCAGCCGCTCTGGACGGCATCCGCACAGCAGTTGCCGAAACGCTCGAGGACATGGCAGAGACCGGTGAGCGGATCCCCGAACCGCTCAGTGAGCGTGGATATTCGGGAAAGTTTCAGGTGCGGATCACGCCGACCTTGCACCGGAAGCTTGCCCGCGACGCCGCTGAGGAAGGTGTGTCGCTTAACGCGTTGGTCTCCGAACGTCTCGCCTCTGCCTGCTCGATGGGCGTTGGGTCGGGAAAGTTGTCGTCGACGACGGCCGGAAACTAGTCCATTCCCTCCGTAACGTTATGTGGCGTGCTGGATTTGGAGGGTGAACCAGTCGGTGAGCCATTGGATTGCGTTGCGGCCGGAGTTGTCGACGGTGAGTTGCGTGTAGTTGGTGTGTGCGCCGGAGGCGACGAACGTGGCGGCGTCGAGTCCTTGGCCGACGAGTGCTGTTAGGTCTTCCGCGTCTTGTGTTTCGGCCATTGTGGTCAGGGAGCTGGTTAGTCCGCTCAAGTCCATGTTCTGGGTTTGGCGGCTGATCTGCGTGGACGAGACGGATGGGGAACTTTCTTTGCCCAGTAGTGATGTGTCGGTCTGTTTTGGGTTGCCGGTGATCATTGTTGTTGCGGCGGAGGCGAGGTCGAGTCCGATCGGGAGTAGTCCGGCGAGTGCGGCGGGGTTTCCTTCGAGTACCTGCCAGGCGATTTCTTGGATCTGTCCGACGTTGTTGGCGATCGCGATGATGTCGACTCCGGAGAGAAAGTCGCAGACGGCGGTCGCGATCTGCGTGGTGCCGGTCGGGTCCGGGATGGCGGAGAGGATCTGCGAAATCCATGTGAGGTCGACGTCGGCGGCCATTTTCACCAGTGGTGCGAATTGGTTGTTGAGGTCTCCTGCGATCTGGTGGGCTCCGGGGACATCGAGAGCGGCCACTTTCTGCGGCAGCATCGCGAGATTATTCAGGATCGCTGGGTAGTTGATGGAGGTGATGCCGGTGGCGATGTTGAGGACTTGATCGACTACGACCTGTGCCTTGAGGACTGACAGCACGCTCGATGCCTGGCCGAGGATCTCCGGCGGTGTGGTGGCTAGGGGCGCTACTTGGTTGCTTAGTGCCGCGGCGGTGGCGGCGAGCGTGCCGGCTTCCGGTGAACTTGTCGTCAGGGATGTGTTCCCTGTGTCGATCAATTGCGTTGCAGTGGACGCGATCCTGTTTACGTTTGACAACGCGACCGACAGATCCGAATCGTGGGCGTCTGCGAGTACTTGGTTGGCCGCGTTTTTCGGGGTACCTGCTGGGGCGCTGGACAGGTTGCTGGTCGACTCCGGGTTCGCAGTCCCGGAAGTGAGAAGGTCCGCCAACGGGCTCAAGGTGCCCAGCAATGACGTTGCGCTGTGGGCGATGTTCGAGATGTTGATTGCTTGACCTGCGGGAGGATTGACCGCTGCTGTCAGGTCTGCAACGTCGGCGCCGATGCCGCTGAGGTCGGCGTGGGAGAAATCGGACGTCAGTGCCGTTGCCAGACGTGAGCCGCTGCCGACGATTGTGGAGTCGGGTGATGCGCCGGGTGACTTACTCAGGACGGTTCCGAGCGCTCCGAGAACACTGTTGCGGCCTTTGTCGATGGAGCAGTAGAGGTCTTTCGGGTCGCAGATGGTCGCGACTCGTCCTGTGAGCGTGCCCATTCCCTGGGGGCGGGGGTCTGCGATTCCGGTTCCGGCGGCGGATGGGCCGACGACGGATTCCCCGGCGGTTCCTCGGCCGGGGTCCGCGAGCAGTCCGACGGCGAGGACCTTGTCGGCGCTGATCGGGCCTTTCTCGTTTCCGATGGCGGAGGCGATGTCTCCGGTGGCATCGGCGCCTTGGGAGTAGCCGGAGAAGATGAATTCCGTCTGGGGGCATTTCGCGGCGACAGTGCTTACTTTGTCGTTGATGGCGTCGATTGCCGTTGTTTTGCTGTCGCCGTAGGTTTTTCCTTGATCGAATGCGGATGCAGCGTACGGGGTGTAGAACAGTTCGACTGTGTCGCCGTATGTCGATTTCAGCGTGTTTCCCACTGTTGCGAGCATTCCGACGGGAACGCCGGGATCGGCGTCGGACGTGGTTTCCCACGTCCCCGGGGTCATCACCGCAAGGACCTCGGTGCATCCAGCCGGTGTCGCGGATGCGAGTGAGGGAACCGTGAGCGCTAAAGTTCCGGCTCCGAGCGTGGACATGGCGAGCCCGAGTGTTAGTGCGTGGCGGCTGGAATCGGTCTTTCTGGTACGTCGACGGCTCGATGATGTTGGTGCGTTGTACATGTGGGTACCTCATCTGCCGCCGGAGAATGCTTGCCCGGCAGATGAGGTGGAGTCCGTTTCTGCCGGGATGATTGTGCGTTCAGTGTCGACGGCGGTGGGTACGGACGACAAAGTCACTGTGGATAACTTCGCCGGTTGGCTGGTGAACGAGAGGCCAATGTGTTGGGGAGGATGGGTCGGTACCTCTAGTGATCGGGAGCTGACTACGCCCATCCTCCGCGGGTGGATGTTCTTTGAGCGCCAAATTATCAATGCTGCGTATTTTTCTAGGGACTAGGGTCCCGGGATTGGCGCTTGACGCAGTCTCTCGATCAGGAAGCTCGTCGGCCAGTGGGTGCGATCAGCAGACCGACGAGAGTCCAGTTGCTCCAAGGGACCGGGTGGGGAATCAGCGCGCCTAGAGGGCTGTTTCACCGCAGGGAGAAACCATGTGTGGGGTTCACAGTGGCGCCAGCATGGGGAGTAGGGCGGCGCCCGCGGATACGATAATGCCTGCGGCGCCGGCAACGATGCCGAGTAGGGCCCGTAGCGAGGCTGCTTCGTCATCGGCGACCGCGGGCCGTGACGTGGCGACGGTGCCGCACACCGCGGCGGCTACTCCCAGTACGAAGCCGAGTCCGACCATCCAGAACGCCGCAATGGACAGTGCCCCCAGGGTGATCGACGCCGCGGGTAACCGCGAGCGGTGTTGCTGCTGCGTGTCGTTGTCGCCGTAGGAGGCACACGGGAGGTTGTCGGTGTGGCGGCTGTGGGGGACGGTGGTCATGCTCCTCCTTCGTGTCGTCGGTAGTCGTGTCGACGGGCATCTGTCGGCATTCGCGGTCCGGGGATGTCTTCGGTCTGTTCGATCGAAGAATTCGCGCGGGGGTGGTCGAGACCGCGTCTGTGGCTGATCGTCGCGATCGGCCGAAGGCCAGTGGCTTGTGACGGACTCGGCCAGGGCCTTTGCTTGTGGCGTAGGCCTCATCAAAATTTAGCACTCATGCACGTCGAGTGCTAACTCTTTTCACTAAGTAACTTTCACCGGCCGCTGATATCGACCAGATTGTCGTTCACGGCCGATTGTCGTTTCTGGCTGCGGTATCGGATGTCGAGGTGTATCGACGTGGGGTTTCCCTGGCTCGAGTAGCAGGCCACCGCTTTCGATGCGAGGCCCCACCGAGCATCGCGGCCGATAGCGGATCATCCCAGCCTGAGATTGTGTGACGTTCAACGGTGAAGATTACGCCCTTGTGGTACGTCAGGTACGATAGGTACTTCAAGTTGGACTTGCCTTCGACTGGTAAGGAGCGCCATGAGTACCGAAATTGCCCGATCGCAGACATCTGTCGCCGGCTACGACATCGATTCCGTGGCGGTGGAGCACCTGACCGCAGCAATCCGCACCGACGGTCTCCCTCACGCATTCAGCGTCCACGTGGCGGAAATGTGGCAGGCCTACACCACCGAACTGCACCCTTCCCGCCCCGTTCCGGAGCGCGGTCGAGAGAAAGCCACGCGAGATTACGACCTCCACGCACCGGCAGGGAAAGGCACTGCCAGCGGTGACATCGTCACCGCGGTCGCACAACTTTCAGCAGCTTCCCTGACCGGCACACAGCGTCTGGCGCTCGCGCAGCTTCTCATCGCGTCGGTCTCTGTATCCGATGAGGTCTCGACGACACCACCGGAGACCTCCACAGATGACGAGGATCCATCCAGGTCAACAGCATTGGCGAATGCACGAAGGTCAATTCTCGATTCCCTCGATGTCCTCGACTCCAAGGACGTCGCCCGCATACTCGCTCCGACAAGTGAAGCGACCCGCAGCGTCGCGCAGAAACGTCGCAAGGCCGGTGAGCTGATCGGCCTGCCCATCGGGACCCGACCCAACTACAAGTACCCAGCGTTTCAGCTCGACGAGGAGCGGCACAAGATCCACGACGTGGTTCGGCACGCGAACCTGCGGCTCCATGTCGAGCGGGACCCGTACGGCGCGGCGAGTTGGTGGCTGACGAGTACGGATCTGCTCGACGGAAACAGTCCGCTCGAGGATCTCGAGGCCGGGCAGCTCACGGAGATCGCGGTCGACAACGTGCTCGACTACTCGCGTCGAGGCATGTGAGCGGGTGCGCAAGTACAACGGAGCGCCTGCACACACCGCGATCGTGCCGGCTGGGGCGGAACTGTGGCGTGTTCACCGCACCGACAGCCGCTACCCTGCAAACAGTTTCAACTCGACGGGGATCGCACCGCTGACCGATGCAGTGGCTTTCGATATCAGAAAGCACCGAGGTTTACCGCGCCAGGGTCGGTTCGATCCGGTCCATGACGACACGGTCTGTCCTGGAGGATCGGGGTTGGGCGGATACCTGTACGTCGGATTATCGGTAGGTGCCGTGGTGGCAGAGGGAATTCTGCGAGGTACCGACATCCCCAAATCCAAGTTGCTTTCCTACGCGGCGGTCGCCGACTTCTCGCTGACGAAACTGACACTTGGAGAAGATATTTCGGTGGTCTCCCTCGACACTCAGGTTGGACTGGCTGCGATCAACCAGGACGGATCGTTGGTCGGGTGCACGTGGCGGGACTACCGGGATTCGCGTGTAACCTGCACGGACATCTTGGTGGGGACTCCGGGTGCTTTGGGTGTCCGCTACCCCTGCCGACACGGCAAGGACGAACGTGCTGTCATGCTCGTCGACCGCCGTAACTCGCTGCCCGTGGACATAACGGACACCAGTGATCTCTCTGTGCCGGGATGGGGACTGGACCTGGTCCGCCGAACCCTCAGGCTTGGATTCGACCTGGATATCGACCTTCCCTGATTACTCTCCGCTGGCCCAGGTGGAACAAATGTCGCACGCGTAGTTTTCGGGAAATCGGGGACAGTTGCGTTGTTTGTCTGGGAACCTTCGACCTCTTCGACTACGGCGAGCGCGACTACGACATGCTGTTCGCGTCGAAACTCGACCTACTTCTGGAAGAAAACGAGAGCGAAAAGCAATTTTTGACGGCACTCACCCCCCGAATGGCACTGAAAGACATGGCCTTTCGGCGACATGACCGCGTCGGTGCGTGAGGTCGTGGCCACGGTCAATGTGCTTCTTGGTGCGGGGGCTGACCCGTGGGGAGTGGCCTCGTGGTGGTTGGCGCCGTCCACGCGACTGCCGCAGGGGCGAACTCCGGCTGATCTCGCGGTAGATCCGGATCCTGCCGCCCATCGGAAGCTCGAACGACTTGCCTCCGCGGTGCTAGCTGACTGATGCCGGATATAGAACCACCGGCCGGAGGCCTGTTCCGGCCGGCTCATCGCAGCACACTTGCCGCCGGCACGACGGTGTGGCGAGTCCACAGCAGCCGCCGCAGCGCGTTGGCACCCAATCCCACCGCGCAACCGGACGAGCTTTCCGGTGGCCGATTCGACTCCCTCGACGCCCCGCGTACGCCTACCTGTATATCGCTGACAGCCCGGACGGAGCGATCGCCGAAACTATCTGCCGGGATCTGCCTTTGGACCCGACCGTTGCGAGGATTGTGCCTGCCAGTGCGGTGACGGGCCGCACCTTGACCGCGTTGACGCTCACCCGCACCGTTACCGTTGCGGCGCTGCACGGCCGGCACCTGTCTGCGGTCGGTCAGGATTTGTGGTTGACCAAATGTGAAGCGCGACATTACGTCACCACGCGCAGGTGGGCACACGCGATCCATGCTGTCGACCCTGTTATCGGGGGACTCGCGTACCGCCTTCGGCACAACGAGGACACTCTCGCGTGGGTCCTGACCGCGGATCCGGCCGTCATGTCGCATCCGGCTCTTGCAGTCGATTCGTCTGTCGCTGCATTGCCTCTCGATCGTGATTGCCTCTCGATCGAGGCAGAGGCCGCGATCTGGTAGAACGCATCGTCGCCGATCACAGTGCCATTCTCTCCCCAACATGAGCGCATGACGTGGTCCCGGGGCGATATCTCTCGAAGGAGGGGTCGCCGGCAACGTGGATAGACATGCGACCATTGGCATCAAAGAATTTTGCTCATCGCGCCGCTTCGAGCTGAACGATTTCGTCACATTGATTGGAGCGGAGCGGTGGCTGAGGCTGGGGCTTCGCCGCCACGACCGCAACAGATAGGAACTCTAAGTGACCGAGCCAATCAACGAGCTGTACCCGGTCGTTGAGCCGGTGTTTGCGAGTCGGCGGCGTCAGCAGCGCGCAACGATCACCAAAGCGAACATCCTCGAGGCCGCTGCAAAAGAATTTGCTTACAACGGTTACGCCGCAACATCACTCGCCGATCTCCTGACTGCCTCGGGGACGACCAAGGGCGCCGTGTATTTCCATTTCACGTCGAAGGAGGCAATTGCCCGAGAACTCGTTGCTCACTGGTCGGCAGCGCTTACTCATGCGGCCGCAGCCGCGCGCGACTCGCAGTCGCCTTCCGTCGCCCAGATCAGTTCATTTTTCGGGGACCTCGCTGCGAGCATCGCTGTCAGTTCGCTTGCCCGTGCGGGACTTCGGCTCACCACTGAAACCGGGATCGACGCGGCGCGAGAGGTGTTTGCTCAGTGGATGGATATCACGAGCAGTCTTGTCGATGCTGTAATCGCCTCAGGGCGGCTTCCCGACAACTCTACGACGCGGCAACTGTCGTGGAATCTGTGTGCGGGGTTCATCGGGACCGTGAACATCATCCGGGTTCTCGGGGATACCGGCGATTTCACTGCTCGCATGCAGAGCCTGGTCGCTATCCACCTGGCTGCATGTACAGCCGCGAAATCAAGCTGAATGTGTTGTCGACGAAGGCGCTGTAATTCTCCGTTGAGATGGTGTGCAGCGGCAGACAGGGTTTCCGGAACAATGGGATTGCTGATGCGGGCCACGATGACGCCATCGATTGTTGGATGGCTGCTCGTGATTAGTCCGCGGATTCGGCCCTGCTGACTCTTGTGACTTCGCCTCGACCGGCGATTTCGCACGCACCGCACAGGTCGGGGGACTTCGAAAGTCCCGAGAGATGCCGGAGGCTCGGTGTTGCGGTAGTCATCTGGACATATTCATCGGGACCCGTCCGTATGCACCAGGCGCCGCGGTTATCGCAGTTGACGTACGTCGGCGAATGCCCAGTCCCACCAGCCAATGCCATTGGCGTCCATGATTTCCGTCAACGGCTCCTGCGACGAGGAAGGGTCTACGTTCCAAGGCGCTACGTCGACTACAAACGACTACACGCTGGTGCCGAGCCGCCAGAGCTTCTTCCAAGGCGCTACGTCGACTACAAACGACTACACGCTGGTGCCGAGCCGCCAGAGCTTCCTAGTCAACCACCAGCGCGTTGGGGAGCAGGCCGTCGCCCGACTACGTGTTGGAGTCGGGTTCGAATGTCATGGGCGACGAGTATCTCAGTGCTGTCCTGTGAACCGCTCCACGAACGGTTTACGGTTCAACCAACTCGGGCAGTAGCTGGTTGGCCCACCGGACTGTTCCCCCGACCCTTCCGGTGGCCACACCGCGTGCCGGGCTGGATACACAAACCCCCGGCCCGGCACGCCACCGCCAGGATTTCGGGACAGGCATAGTAAGCCGTTCGAAGAGCTCCCGCACTAACGACATTTCGGCCGGGGCTACCGGTACGTAAATGCCGAAGTCAAGATTCCACCGGTACGGTCGATCGGGCCCCGCCGCCCGGAGTTGAAAACACAGCTCCTCCGCAGGGGCGTCAGGCCCCGCCGGATCACAGTCCCCCGCTCGTCCAGCGGGGCCTGTGCACGGCCGAGCATGGGGAGCGGATTTAGGATTTGTAGGTCGGGTATGCCTGTGGGGCGGCACTGCATTCACGGGTGGGAATCAGGACCGCAGATCTGCCTACCGGCTGTCACTCGCCGGGGGTGGAAGTAGGGGAAAGTGCATCGCATCGGAAAGCGATGCGCACCCGCCGACGCTTAGTTCTCGGATCGGGCGTCGGCGGGTTCTCCGCTCGTAATAGATCCTCACATCTACTGCAGGGCGTAGCGATTCTTACCGCCACCCGTACCCGGTATCAGGCGCCGACATTCCTCGGACGCCAGCCATTCGAGCCTCCGACGGCCGGCGGGATCACTGACCTTGATCGTTGCCCTGATCACGGGATTCTTGGTGTGGAAAGCGAACACTGGCGCAACCGATCAGCGTGAGCTGCAGGCCAAGCGTGAAGAGTGGTGGCGGCGGTTTCAATACGCCGCCGAGCTCGCCTTGGACGAGAACAACGAACGCCGCGCCAACATCGGTGTTCTGATGGTGCGGAAGATGGTGACCAGCACTCTTGCTGGTCCGGATGAGTTGGCCGCTGCGGACGTCATTCTTCATGAAGTGCTCGCATTGGGTGATACTGACAGTGAAGACTCGGAGGATCAGTTATGGCGGACTTGACACCGCAAGGCGCGGCGCATGTCACTGATGCGCAGATCAATGCCGCGCGGACCAAGTTGATCATCGACAAGAAGTTGAAGAGGGCGTCGAAGCCTCAGATCAAGCGATTGGCTCAGCTCAAGACCAGTGGTGAGCGGCGCCTCATCGCTAGCTGACCTCTCAATTCAATGCTCGGCCGGCAATGTTCGGCCGTATCCTGAAAAGAACCAACGCCGCCCCGGTTCCGGGACGGCGTTGGTGTTTTCTGTAGGTCCCTACTCTGACGCAGGCACCGCCTGTCGGAGGGACACTCCGGCTGATCCAGCGCTCGATGCCGACCGGGCCACTCATCGAAAGCTTGCACGGCCTGCCCCGCGGTGCTGTCCGACAGATATGTGGCCCTCGATCCCTCTACAGCGGAGTTGTGAAAATACGTTGTCTTCTGAAACTGGCGTATGCGATTACAGGCTGTGACCTATCCAGCGTTCGTACTCCTCGGCTGGGGCCAACTTCGGAAAGAATTCGCGGCGCAGGTCGGCAATGAGTTGCAGATAGTCGGATCCGTCGGTGAGTGCAGCGGTCCGCAGTCCGTTGAACACAGCCGACAGCGGTTCTTCCATGCTTGCGTCGATCAACGCGCGACTGGCGACAAGCGCAGCCGACGCTTGCCTCTCTCCGTTGTCATCTGTCGTCGACAGTTCGATCCGGGACTCGGACTGAAAGGCCTCCCACACATGTGCACCAGCGTGATCGTCGAACGGGTACGGCAACGGATCGGCGTTGTCCAACGCATCGAGTCCGGCGCGAATCCACTCAATCTCGGCGATGCCGGCGATCGTGTACGCGCGACGAGCCGACCATGCCGCGATTCGCCGCAGTTTCGGTGCTCGACATCGGACCAGGGCATCGACGAGCATCCGGTCGTGACCTGCGAATTCCTGAGCGTAGTACTGGCCTCGGAGTGTGTCCGTAGGTGGACGTCCACCCCATCGGATTGCTTCCTCCTTGGCCCACGTCGCCATCTGCTCGTAGCCGTACTTCAGGTAGAGGGTCGCATCTCCCGCCGGATCAGGATCCCAGAAGTTCCGAACCGCGTGGGTCACGATCTCGTCCTTCCAAGCGGCATCGGTCTTGCGGAGTCTGCGCATGGCAGCGGGCTGGGTCACCTTCCACACCTGCACCAAATATGATTCCGTTGGTTCAGTCACCGTGAGATCCCAATTGAGGTCGCGGCCCTGCGCCGACACTCGGAACGTGTGCAGTCCCTTGGTGATCGACACTCGCGCGAAGTCCGGTAACAGCTCCCCATCCGTGGTGATGACCCGGACCTGTTTGCTGACTTTGATCGTCGCTTCTTCCACTACCTCCCACGAGGAGGAAGAAGGATCGAGCTCGTCAGGCTCGTGGTCCAACACCTCGACCGTCAACGAGGCAGGGCCGTACGCGATCCCGGTCATGATGGTGACAAAGTTCGGGCCTACCTCGATCACGCTGCCAGTTTCCGACGGCTCGTACGTCTCGGCGGTCTGTGATCCGACGACGAACTGATGATGGTCGACAACAGCGGTCCCGGTCTGTTTCACCCCTGGAATCTATCCCACAGTTCATGGTCCCGAATGCAGCGCAGCGCTGTGCTCCTTGGTTTCGAATATCGAGCGCCGCAGGTGCGGCGTATCTGTCCAGAAGGCGTCCCGGGAGCTTGCTATTGCAGAAATGTTGAGGTGGGTAACCACTGGGGCAGTGGCGCGTTGGGGCCCTTCGCACTTCGTTACGTGCACCCCTCAATACCAGTACCTCCGTCGCGAGTTTGCGGCGGATGGTGCGCGCGAGTGGAGGTGGTCGGGGGAGAATCCGTGAATGAACGAACAGAACGGCGAAACCAATGCCGTGACGGGTGTTGGCTCTCGGGTCAAGGTCACTGTGCCTGGTCCCGGCAGCGGCGGCGTGGCATATACCGGTGTGGTGATCGAGGACTACGCGGACATGGTCATCGATTCGGAGTCGGTGGGGCGGGATTGGGCTCCGGTTCATCGGTGGGCTATCGCGTTGGATGACGGAAGGCTGATTTTTGCCGATGACGACGATCTTGCGGCCCCCGACTGACGGATAGCTCTTAGCTCATGCGGGCGTTCTCGCCGAGAGTTGTTCCCGCAGCTGTTTCATGATGTCGGCACGAGTGTGAGCGTGAGCGACGTGTGAATCCCGCTCACGGGCTTCGCGTCGACGTGCTGCTTGTTCGGCTAGGCGGGTCCGATCGTTTTCACGGGAACGTTCGGCGGGGGAAGGTTGTGACCAGTCGATCTGTGCCAGTCGCCAGCGCAGGAACGCAGTCGGTCGTGTGAGCTGCGCGGGCCAGACCCAACCCCGGGATTGGGTGTCTGTGGTGAGTTCACGGGCGATGTCGCGACCCGTCCACCGGGTGACGTCGATGTCGGCGTTGGCCAGAACATCGCAGATCTGGCCGACGTGTTTGGTCGTTTTCAGCGCCGGGATGTGAGCGATCAGTTGGGCGGCGGTGCGTTGCAACATGATTGGTCGTGGCGTGGATTTTTGTTGGTTCGTCGGCTTGCCCGCTCGCGTGTGCGCGTGCGTTGGTGAGAACTTGAAAACAAGCGATTGAAGAACAAATCCCCCAGAGGGGGATAGGGGGCCACGGCCGCCGGTTTGTGGAGAAGTTCGCGGCGCTGTGCGGGCGCGGTACGCGGCACTGCGGAGGGCTGCGCGGGTGGCGCGGGTGGCCTTCTTCATTGGGGGTGCGAGCGCCTGGACCGCAGCGCGGGGTGAGATGAGTGCCCAGACAGAGGCTGCCCGGAACTGCCTGTGCCCATGGTGCGCTTCGGCGGCCATCGATTCGAGTTTCGTGAGGTAGCGGCCGCGTTCTTGCTCGACGGCCATGCCGAGGGCGCCCAGGACTCGTCTGGCTCGTTTGACGACAGTAACGCTGACGCCGGCGCGGTTGGCGATCCTCTCGCGTGATGCGGTGACGCCGCGCCCGGTCTTTCCTTCTGCCAGGGAGGCATGTGTGACGGCGACAGCGAATGCTGCTTCGGTGCTGATGGTGTTTTTCTTGCAGATTTCGGTGCCGGTGGGGGAGTTGAGCAGGGTTCGGACTTGGTGCTGCCATTGGGCACGGCTCGTCCAGACGGGGGTTCGTGCGCGGCGGCCAGTGGTTACTGGCAGAGCCCAGGAGTTTCCTCGCTGCCCGCTTTCGGCATTCAGCGCTTCGATGCGGGCGACGTTTTCGGTGGCCTCACGTACTGCTGTGGCCCATTCCTCGGCGTCTTCTGTCGTGGGTCCGGCAGCCCTCGTGGCGGCAGCGTCGGTATGCGACGCGCCGAAAGCGCTGTTTTTGTGAACGGTTGTGCCTGGTTCAGGGTGTGAGCTACCCTGAGACAAGACCTGCACGGTTTTGTCCCTTCGGGGATATGCAGTACCGAAGTTGAAGCTCCACACTTCTTCTTCACCAGTTACGACCGGAGCCCTGCCAGGGGCTCTCGTTTAGCTCGACGAACTTTGTTTCACAAACCCCCGCAAGGGGGTTTCGTCGTATCTGGGGTTGTACTGCGGCTATGGAGTTAGATATCGAGGTCGTTCACATGCGCGTACTCGGTGGGTGCGAAAAAGCCTTTCGGTAGATGGATATAGCCACCCCACATCACAGCACGCGGAGCCACCTTTTTCGGGGAGCCACGCGGAGCTGGATTCAGCCATCGGGGCAGCTCAAGCACCTTTCCAGGGATGATGTAGTGCACCGTCATGAGTGAGCCTCACGCAGTGAAAACAGGGCTCCGACAACGCCTGCCAACCCAAGAATCGCAGTGAGAATCAGAAATGTCATCGATCGCTCGCAGTCTCACTCGTGGGGCAATTAAGGATTCCTCGCAACACGGACGCGACAATGCGAATCTGCTCGACCGAGGCGGTCTCCGGATCGGATGCCACGAGGTCGACTGTGTCGATGATTGATGCGAACTCGTCGGCAACCGCCGAGTGGGTGGGGGCGAGAATCAGCGGGCCGTACATATCGACCAATTCGGCAAGATCCATCACAGCTACGGGTACGGTACCGCTGAGGCGATGGACTTTCAGGGTGTTGCCAATACCCAGGATTACCCACGTGCGCCCTTCACGGTCTACTGCAATCTGATGGTTCATGCGGCCTTCCGATCGTGCGATTCGATCTGGCGGTCCCACGCCGCGTAAGCGTCGCTGATGAAGATGGCTGTGATCGACTCTTGATGCCGACAAAGGACAGCTTCGATGACGCAGAGAATTGCTTCCAACCCGCCGAAGTCATTTCCCGCAAGGTGATCGCGTGCATCAATGCAGGTGTCAGTGAGCGCGGTCCAGGCCATCTTCAGGCTGTGGGTATTGGCTGTGGCAAGGCCTGCAGCGGAGAGGGTTTCGAGGGCAGACCACTGTTCGACCGTGGCGCTCTGCATCGCTGTTGCACGGCACGCCATTGCAGCCTGGTCAGCTGCGATCCGAGGGAATTCGGGAACGGCAGTCACCAGCCCCCACGTCTGGTCGGCGTAGAGGTCCGCGAACCAAGTCCACCGGTCGGCTGCTGGGTGGCAGTCGCTGGCCGGGGCTTCGACGATGCCCCGAGCGAGTGCGTCGAGTTGGGCGACAGGCGAGGGGCCCGTCATGCTGCCGCTACTTCGAATAGTGAGAGCTGTGATGCTTTGGAAGGGGTTACTGGAACAGCACTGGGTGCTGTTGTCAGGGGTGCGGGTTTCTGCTTCCTGGTCTGCCTCTTCGCGTTCTTCGTCCGGCCCCGAGCAACGGCAAACTCTTCGATCTTGTCGGCCGGAATCTCTCGGCCGGAGATGGTGAAGAGGCGGCCAGCCTGAATCTGCTCGCGAACTGTTTTCCCCGCAGCGAGCCTTTCCTCGAGTTCGGCGGTGCACTGCGTAAGTAGCGGGCATGCCGAGCACGCGGCGATCGCCCGCTTCCACGGCGCCGGTTGGTGTCCGCTGACGGTCCAACCCACGCCCTTTCCCGCGCACAAACCTTGATTTGCCCGGGGCTGGGTCACAGGTGCTTTGCCGCGGCTTTCGAGCTCTGCGGCGATGCGGCGCGATGACGGGCACTGCCGCATTTGAGCGGAGTAGACGAATCCGCAGCGCCGGCACCGTCCCTTACCGGTGTGCGTGTTCGACATCGCGCGCAGTTTCACGGTCGAGTAACGGGCGAGAGGTGACTTCGGGTTATCGGAGCGGGCATCGCCTGAGGAAAGCTCGCGTAGAGCAGTGGCGACGGGCGGACAAAGCGGAAGAGTAGGTGTGTAGGTGAAGTCACAGGCCACGCAAGACGTGCCGGCGGCGTTCGGAAGATGTTTGGCGAGAATCTCGCGAAAAGGTCCGTAGGCAACGCGGTCGCCGTCGTCGAGATTGCCACTCGTGGCTTTGGAATGGGTATCAGCTAGGCGAACGGCCCTAGTGCCATCTAACGTGTTCATTGCAGGTCCTCACATATCTGCATGGGGATTGCTGGGCGGCTAACCCACCAGTCCCGCGGCTGTCCGACTGTGGCTAAACAGTCGGCGGCTGGATGGTCCCCTGACTGTGGCTAAACAGTCAGGGGACCAGTTACATCAGTTCATTCCCTCCTCCGTTTCGTGCGTCTGGTGCACTCCAACATGACGATCACGTCTAAAACTATCTGACATTATTAAGTTATGTGCGAATGTTAATAGCGGGAGGGCATGGTGTCTAGGGAATCTGTAGGCGGTGCGATGAAAAGGGTGAGCGTGAGTCGACGTGTGCTGCGTGGCTTCGAGCCTGCGCGCCTGGTCGAACTTCGCACTGCCCATGGTCTCTCCCGCCCCGACCTCGGTCGGATCGCCGACGTGTCCTTGCAGACCATTCACAAGTGGGAATCCGGCGGCCAGTCGCCTCAGATCGACGTCCTTATGCGTGTTGTCCAAGCCCTCGGCGCTTCGGTTTCCGACCTCGTCGACATCAAACCGGAAGATCGATATCCCGGAGATTGGCGTGTACTTCAGGGGCTCACGCAACCGGAGTTGGGAGCAAGAGCCGGCATCAGTACGTCGATGGTCGGAGCGATCGAACGCGGCGACTCCCGTCTTACCGACAACTTTGCCCAGAAGCTCGCCGATGCGCTGGGCATTCCGGAGAGTGAGCTCCGTGCGAGCTATGAACGGGTTCGGAGTCGCCCGCCAGGAACGCCGGCGTAAAGACGCAAAGCCGCCCGGCGTCTCGACACAGTCCGTCCGCTGTCCCACCGTAAGCCTCTCTCGTTCAAACCCGCCCTGATGTTGGTCAGCGTATGGCGGAGAGCTTTCAATCGCAAGTTGCTAACGTTTTGCGCGATTGCGAGGATAGACCTCAGTGAGATGAGTTAATGGCTTCGTCAGAACAATGAGACACAAGACTGAAAGGTTGGGCGGATTGATGAGCACTACTTTTGCCGAACGGCTCCGGTACCTCTTCGACAATGTTCACCCGCGAAGTCGCGGTCCGTATACACAGACAGAAATCGTCGATATGCTTCGTTTCAGCGGTAGCAAGATGACCACCGGGTACATGTCTCAACTGCTCAGCGGGAAGCGCACATCACCGGGCGTGGAGGTAGTTCGAGACATCTGTCGGGTTTTCAAGGTTCCGATGGACTATTTCGGAGACGAAGAGACTTACGAAGAGGTCAAGCAACAGATTGAGTGGATTCAAGGGCTGCGCGATTCAGCAGACGGAAACATCGCCGCTCGGACCTACGATCCATTCCGCAAGTTGGCCAGCCGAGACGACGACGACTCCTAAGCGATCACGACGTAAGTAAGACCAGCTGCGATTGCCCCTGCGATTGCACCAGCAACGACCTGCCCCTTTGTATGGTCCCCAAGGTGAACCCGAGACCATCCGATCATCGGCGTAAGCGCCAGCGCCAATAGCCACCACGGCGAAACCGACAAGGCCAGGACAACTGCAATCGCTGCGGAAGCCCCAGTATGGCCACTGACTTTCCAATGCAAAGCACTTGTGATGACCGCAGCTACAGCCAGCGCCGCCAGACCCGAAGACAAGAACGCAATCATCTCGATCGGCGCACCAGCGACGACCTGAACTATCAGTGCACCCAGGGTGACAACCAGCAATGATGCGATCAACATGTGGCGTTCGTTGATCCTGGTGACGTGATGATCACTGATCTTTGCTCGCCGCATACCCACCAGAATGAAGATCATCGGAACGACGCCGCCGAATACGGCGACGAAGACTCCCCAGCCCGGTGCCCCTACAGCCATACCGATGATCATCGACGCAACGATATTGAGAATCCACGGCGCCCCGACCTCGGTAATGACGCGTGCAGCTTTGTCAGCCGCGGTGCGAGGGACTCGGGTGTCGATGTCTGTCATTGTCCTGCGACCATCTTTCTTTCGTTCTCAATTGTCATTTGATAGGCGCTGCCCAGCGCCGCTGCCCATGCAGTATCAGTCGTGTCGGTGCCGGGGAAGAAACTGTTGTACCCCAAGCCGTCAGCCACTCGGCCAGTAACGAGCCAGTCTGCGATTGCCGACGCTGCGACTGCTGGGGGAAGCTGGGCACCAGTCGGCAAATCGCTTTGCTCCACCTCGAGGCTGAGCGCATCGAGCACTTCCGCCGCCTTGTCGTTGACTTGCTCTGACGCACTGCTGCCCGGCTTGGAGCCTCGCTCTGCGCCTGGCCACCGGATTAGCAACTCCTCGCGTAGAGGAGTGAACTGCTGGAGGGCGTTCCTCGCGCGAAACCAGTTCAATGCCAGGGCGAGCGACATTCCAGCCCCGAGAAACAAAACACCAGATAGTGCCAGCAATCGAGAAATCGCGAAGGGCGTGGGCGTCGGCTCCATGAACCCGTAGCGCGCGGCGAGGAGATACCCGATCCGCAGCGCAGCGTAGGCGGTGAGGATTGCTGCGCCAGGGGTGACCAGGAGTAGTGCCCGCCCTGTGACGGTCTGACGATCTGCCTGGGTAATAGCGACGACCGTCACCATCAGCGCCACCAAGAATGGATAGGTCATCCCCAAGATCAGACCCTCGGCAAATCCTGGAAGGAATGCGTACTCGTTGTCGAAAGTGAGATTGTCGACGTTCGCCGGCCACGGGCGACTGAAGAAGAAGATGAACGCGAGTGAGCCTGTGAGGATCGACAGCGTGATGTGAGCGCGAATGAGATTTTTGCGCAGACCGACCTTGCTCGTCGTCACGTCGGTGAACCCGATCGCGGTGCCGGCGCAGATTCCGCAGACCATCAACATCTTCAGTGCAGCGGGAAAGCTCTCTCCGAAGGTGTTGCTGGCGAACGCTTCCACCGGCCGGATGTTGACAAGCATGTGGATCGACATGCAGGCAAGCCCGAGAAAGGCTCCTGCGAGAGTCAACGAACGCCGAAACCACCACCGGTGCAACCGGGTTGCTGCCACCACGGCCAATAACGCCGCAGCCAATACAGTGATCAACCGAAAGCCTCGTCGAGTCGTGACCTGAGTCCAGGGCTCCGGTTGATGCGGCTGCCCCCGTTCAGCCGGTGTAGCAGCAGGTTGCCAAACGCTTCCGCGTCGGCTTCCTCCGGAGATTTCGTGTCGTCGCAGTCGCGTTGCAGCATCAGAGCGGCGAGGTCGTGGCTCTCCGGAGGCAGGACCTCGCGTGCGAGTTCGATTGCCGGCTTCCCGACGTGCCCCAAAACGATATGGCCAAGTTCGTGGGCGATGGTCCGTTCACGCGCGTGGACCCACCGTCCGTACTTCACCTCGTCGTAGTCCGGATGTCGGATCCATTGGCCGAAAATTCGATTGGGCAGATCGGGACCCTCGTGGATCACCAGAGGGCGACCTCGGTCGCGTGCGAGTGCTTCGGCAAGACCTGTCAGCGACCTCAATTCGTCACCTTCGGCAATGCGGAACAAGCGGTCGACTGCGCGAGCCACCGTCGACGTATCTGCCACTTCACGAGCCTCCTCTCGTCAGCCCTTCTGTCGCCGACCACGTAACGGTAGTGTCCCGTTTGCGAATTTTCGTAGTCGGGGTATCACCTCTCGCTGTAGCTGAAGTTCGCCACCGATGACGCCGTACCGCGTCTCGCATGCGACGCACTAGGGTCTGCACAATGTCAATTCGCTTGCGCCCAACCCGCCGCGGTACAGCTTGTGTAGCCATTACAGCAGGAGTCTTCTTGCTGACAGCCAGTGCGCTTACGCCCACCTTTGTCGCGGATCGTCTCGTAAAGATTCCGCTGAGCATCGAGGCAGCCACTGTCTCGACCGGAACGGCTGAGTTGCTTGACGCTGCAGCTCTCGCCAAGGGAACGCTGACTGTTGACGCGAATGTACCGATCACGGTCAATCAGCTTGTCACCGTGCAGGAACCGTCGAACGCGGACGTCGTGACCTTGCAGTCTGCGATGCAGATGACACGTGATGACCGGTCCGGGCAGGCTGCGATCGTGAATGCGAGCGTCGATCTGGTGACAGTAGATCGGCGCACAGGGACCGCGGTCGACGAGCCGGTCGGCTCCATCCAGTCGTCGTCCGACAAGCCCGCGGACCCCGTGGCGCATGAGGGGCACCAGTTCAAGCTCCCCTTCGACACTCAGAAGCAGTCCTACCCCTACTTCGACACCACGTTGCGGGAGAGCCGTGACCTGGATTTCGTCGGCGAGGCGGAGCTTGAAGGCTTGCCGGTCTACCAGTTTCACCAGCAAATTGAACCGGCTCTGATCAGCGGCACGGTTTCGGTGACCCCATCTGATTTGGGGCGGGACGGGACCGCTCCGGTGACACTGAAGCGTTTCTACGGCATCACTCGCGATCTGTGGGTCGAGCCGGTTACCGGAGCTGTGGTGCAGGTTGAGCAGCATTACCGCCAGTACCTCGGCACGGATGTCAACGATCCCCAGGCCATCACCATCATCGACGTTGTACCGAATTTCGACCCACAAACACTCAGTGAGCAGGTCGCGTTCGCGAGCAAGTACAAAAATCTCATCCAGTGGGGGACGGTGTACGGTCCGGCGCTCGGAGCTGTGGCGGGACTGCTCCTTCTCGCAGGTGGTATCTACCTCGGTGTCACGTCGGGGAGACACCGTGAAACCCCACCCCTTCTGATCGAACCGAAGCGGACCGCAGAGGAAAACGCCGAACTCATGCTCTCCTGACGCCCAGGTTTGCCAACACCCGCTCCGACCAGTCGGGGCGGGCTTTTTTGTGCGTATGAACAGGGACACAAAAAGTGCCTTCTAACTGGCTAAACGACACGTCCCTAACGGGATCTAGTTACTGCGGTCCCCGAAGTTCTGCATAGGCAGCCTGAGCTTTCGGGAGGGCCGCGGTGTACTCGGAATTCGAGGTCTCACCGTTCTTGTAGAAGTGTTCCTTCTCGTTGTACCCGCGAGGATCTGCATGCTGAACAGCCAGGGCATAGGCCACCGGATCAGCAGCGTTGATCGAGATGGTCGCGGAGTTGTCCATAAATGTGTCCGTCGCGGCTCTGACCGCATCAGTGGAATCAGCTGCAATGTTGTATCGGAAGCGCCAACCGAATACGTCGCGGATATCTGTTGCCGGCGCGGCCATCGAAAGTCCCGACGTCCAACCAGTTTCAGCTTCGCTCGCGAGTAGCGCAGCGAGTGCCTGGCCCGGTGTACCGCCCCGCAGCTCCACGGCTTCGACGACCGCTGTCGCGTTGTCACGTTCAATCTTGACGCCGAGATCGCTGACGGCTTCGGCACCGAACGGAGAAACGGTCGTTGTGGATGCGCTGGTAGTAGCAGGGGAGCGAGTGGCCGGCGGTGAATCGTCGCTACTGCATGAAGACAGTCCGACAGCGAGACCGGCAGTGATCAGCGCTGCGATGACGCTTTTTCGGTACAAGGGGTCCTCCAGGATCAGTAGCGGATGTCGTCGATGAGCCAGCGGTCGCCTTCTCTGACGAGGGTGACCCAGACCGTGGTGTCAGGTTTGACCGTAGCGGTGCTGCTGTCGGCAATCGCGGTCTGCTTGATCGTGGCCACGCGTTGGATGGTCCTCTCGGTGTCCTGAGGGCAGCCTGAACATTCGACACTGACGTCCGCGATGACCTTCGCCTGTTGCTGTGCCCACTTGTCCCACTGCACGCTCGGGCCACGCTCGGTGCGAGCGTCGATGACCATACGGGCCGCGAGTTTGTCGGTCAGCCACTCTCGAGCCCGTCCGTAGGCGTCGTTCTGGGTCATATCGGTGGCCGGGTACCAGGTGAATGCCACGGTCAGACCCTGCCGGGCGATTTCCTCGGCTGCTCGAGCTTCAGTTGGGGGTTCGGTGAGCTCGATGTCAGCCGGCACTTCGGTTGCGGTGATCGCCGTCGCCGATGCGGTCGCAGATGGTGCACCGGCCGTGGTGTCCTCGACGTCTGGGCGGGAGACGAACGAGTAAGCCAGGAAGGTGACACCTGCCACCACCAGCACCACGATAACGAGCGTTCGTGCTCTCATCTGGCTCTTCTCCCTTACTCCGATCAGGCCGTTGAGCAGGATAAACGACACGTCCCCTAAGTTCCGAAGGGGTGCCTGCCCCTAAAGCGTCGACCGGGCACCGCCAGGCGATCGCATTGCTGGGAGAGGACGGTCTGTGACCATCAGGTGAGGCCGAATGAAGAACTGTCCTCGACCTCGCCTGAAAATGGCACTTGAAATGCGTAGACGACACGTCCCCTACATCACGCGGCGGGCCTTCATCCCTGACTGAAGTGGAGCTTCCTTCACGACATCGCCAGTGGTAGGCGCGTGGACCATCAGCCCATCGCCCGCGTAGATGCCCACGTGACCCGGACCATTTGCCTCCCAGCTACCGAAGACCAAGTCTCCGGCCTGGGCTTGGTCAATCGGGATCTCGACTCCGACGGTCCATTGCTGTTCGGAGGTCCGCGGGAGGGAAACTTTGCCGGCGCTGGCCGCATAGACCGCGTAGGACGTCAAACCTGAGCAATCGAAACCTCCACCTGTCGGGCCTCCTGTTCCGCCGCCGCCCCACACATACGGAGTTCCGAGGTACTCCCTCGCAGCCATCACGGCCTGCATGTTTCCGCCTGTGGAGGTGGGAACGAACCGGCCGCGGGAGTTCGGGTTGGTGAAGGTGGCGCGCGCTGCGGTGATTTTTGCGACGTAGTTCTGAGTTTCGACGTAGGGAGGGACGCCGTTGTACTGCTGAACGGCTCCAGGACCGGCGTTGTATGCCGCGAGCGTCAACTCGATCGCATCTCCGGGAATATCAGATACGTCTCGGTGGAGAGCGCACATGAACTCGGCCTGCGACATGACCGCATCGCCGATCGAGTTGGGGTCGATCTTCCCGTCACCGTCGTGGTCCTTGCCCCAGGTCGCCCACGTTCCGGGCATGAACTGAGCTGGACCCAACGCCCCGCTGGGGGATACGGGGGCATTCTTGCCGTGGCGGAAACCGTTCTCTTGCTGGAGCTGTGCCGCCAATAGAGGGGAGTCGATTTCCGGGCACACACTGCCGGCTCGTCGAAGCCACGGCTCGAACTCGGCCGGCACGATGTTGAATGCCAGCTCGCCGCCGCCGGCCATGCCGAAACCTGCGCAGTCGGCGGCAGTTGATCGCGCTGCGGCGAGTTGCACATTGCTGCTACTGCTGACGTCGACGTCCGGGCTGCCGCCGTCGCTGCTCTGGCGGGAGATGTCCGGGAGAACGGTGATTGGGTCGAGGGCGGTTCCGCCCTGCATCTTGCCGCCTTCCCAATACTCGAAGTGCAGATGAGGACCAGTCGACGAACCGGCGTTTCCGATGTTGGCGATGTGGTCACCGGCTTTGACGTGTTGGCCTGTCTTGACGAGGACACCGTCGGCGAACATGTGACCGTAGACGGTGCTTACGGGTTTTCCGCCGACGTTCGAGTCGATGACCACCCAGTTCTCAAAACCGACACCTGGACCCTCGCCCGACGATCCTGCCGCGACAACGTTGCCGTCGAGGGCGGCGAGGATCGGGGTGCCGACGGGGCCGGCCAAGTCCACACCTCGGTGCTGCGCGTTCCAACGCTCACCGAATCCCGAAGTGTATGTGGCAGTGCCGGGTTTGACTGGCATCTGGATTGGGCCGGCCACCGCCAGTTCCGCACCTCCAGCGGGCAGCTGTGTGCCGCCGTCGCTGCTCGAGCGTGAACCGCTGTCGCTGTTCGAGGTGGCGCTTCGGCAAGCATCCCGCGGAATGACCGGCGCACCAGTGGAACACGCGGAAGTGCCGATGACGATGGACGCTGCGCCGACCAACAGAAGTGCCTTCTGACGCCTGCTCGTCTTCACAGTCCACCCGGAATCGGAGTATCGAGATCCGGGATCGGAATCGGGCCCGGCACTGGTGTCGCGGTAGCGCTAGGAGTCGTAGTGGCTGCAGGTTCGTCGAGATCGAAGGTCGACGCAGGTGAGGACGTGGGCGCACTTGACGAGGACGGCTGGGGCACTGTCGTTTCGGTCTCGCTGGTCGTTGAGGTGGTCGATTTGCTCGGCGTGGTTGTGGGCGCAGGCGGAGTGATCTTTACGACCTTGGACAGATCAAGTGTCGGTAGAGGACTTCCGACCACCCATCGCTTCCCTCCGCTCGTCTCTTCGACAGTGAGCGCGATCCGCATATCTCCGGCTTGGGTTGGAACAGTCACTTCAGCAGTACGCGCGCCGTCAGGGGCGGCCGTCAGTGCGCTGATGGTCGGACCGGTGATGACCACGGGAGTCCGTGGTCGGGCTGCCAAGACGTACTCTCCGGGCTTGGTGGAGGTGTAGCGCCCGATTGCGTTGGACCACTTAATATCTGATGTGGTGGTGTCGATGAAAGCGTGCGCGTAGGCCATTGCAGTCGCCGGCGCATTCGATGCGACCCAGGCGGCGGTTTTGGCGACGACCAGGGACTCACTCACCTCGTCCAGGTCGTAGTTGATCACCTCTGCCGGCGTGACCGGTTCGACGGTGGTGTCGGCCTCCTGAGCTGTCGCACGCGGCATCGGGTCCTCTCCGAACACCGCACCTAGCGCGAATAGGAACACCACGACACCGGTCACCGTGATCGCCAGGTGGGTGCGTGAGTAGAGCACCCACCGACGAATAGGTGCGAGAACGGGATTGGTTCCGGACTGAGACATCAGATGTACCGGTCCCTTGTGGTCGTGTCGGCCGGGGCAGCAGCGGTCCAGACCCTCGCGTTCGGTGCCTCACTTGCTGGTGTGCGGCGGGGCGTGGACGCGGGGGACTGGCTCGTCGAGTGCTTGTCACGGGTGGGGGTGTAGACCTTCATCGGTGCGATCGCGGAGCGGTCCCCACCGTCCCAACGCTGTCCGACACTGGCGGACAGAAGTTCCTTGCGTTCCTGGGCTTGGCTGTTGGCCTCGTCCTGGTCGAGGAACTTCCCGGCGCGGGCGCCGGACTTGATTGCGCGCTCGGCGTCTTGACCGTCTACTCCGCCCTTGCCTCGGGCCATGTCGCGACTGGCCACGGCTGCGATTCCCGCAATACGTGCATCGCGCTCAGCCGCTGCGTCACCTGCTTGGACCAATCGAGCTGATCTGCTCTGGCCCTGCGTTTTCCGAGCGTCCGCGCGGGACTGGGTCAGTGCCTGCTGCCTGCGATTGTTGAGCGCGCGGCCCTCAGGCCTGGTCGACGTCTCGCCGTCACTCTCACTGGTTTTGCCGTGTCGACGTTCCCAGCGTTCACCGGCCTTGTCTGCGAGTTTTCCTCCAGCGGTTCCCCCCGCCGGACCGGCAACGGTAGTGGCGGCGGCAGTGAATGCCTTGCGTTTGATCGCTTGTTTTGCTCCTCGGGCCTTGCGGTTGACCATGCTCGCGTTGTTGCGGCTGAACGTCTGGCTCATGCGTTTGAACGGCCGCATGATGGCCCAGCACACGACCGTCAGCAGCACCATGAACCACAGCCGCCAGGACCCGTCGACGGTGCCGTTGGCATTGACGTACAGCTGTACCAGCGCCATCAGATAGAGGGCGACGATGACAGCGCCGGCCACTCCCCACATGTAGGCAGTGCCGAGCATCCGCAGGATGCGGGTCAGCCACCCGGGCGCCGCGACCGCGAAGGGAATCCAGACCGGTGCGAACAAGACCGCGAACCGAATCGAAAGCAGCGCTACCAATTTCAGCAGAGAAGCGCCGATCCACAACAGCGACGGCATGCCCAGCTTGAGCATGCTCATGAAGCCTGTGGACGTGCGCCCGGAGTCCTTGCCCTGGAACTGTCGGTAGGAGAGCTGATAGTCCGAGTCCAACTTTTCGACGATGGTGCGGAACTTGTCGGCCTTTTCCTCGGCGAGGGTCTCCTGCGCCTTCGGATCGTCCTTCACTTCCTGTTGCTGCTCATACGTGAACGCCAACGAATCCCGCAGGTCCGGGCCGAGTTTTGCTGTGTCCTCGGGGTCGTAGTTGGTGCCGAACCAGCCCTTACGCCAGTCCGGGAGGAAAATCTTGTCGACCAGCACGTTTCGCGGATCGGTGCTGCCTCCCGCCAGGGTGCCGCCATCTTGCCCCTCCCCGAACTGCACCGAGAAAATCTGGTCCTGCGTCTCGGTGATCAGTGAGCCGAAGGTGTCGTCGGCTACCTGAAGTGCCTTCTGCGGAGCGCCGACCATCAGTGCCCCTAAAGCCAAGCCGGCAGCGGCGACCCCGGCGATTTTGGTGATCCCGGCAGAATCTGAGTGCAGGGCCCTCCACAGGATCATTGCGCTCACGATGACCAACGCAATCCCCAACCACTGACCGTAAATACCCCGCATGCCCTCGCTGATTGAGAAGACGATGTTGTCGAAATTCGCCAGGGCAGATTCGACTCCGGCATCCGCCGCGGCCTGCCCGGTCTTGGTTTGGTCGTCGAGCCAGAACGCCGCCGCAGCCATCGACTTGCCGATAGTCAGGAATGTGTTGCCCAAGGTGGTGTCCCCAACAGCCCCTGGTGCGCGCACCAGGTCTTCGCCGCAGCCAAGGTCGTAGGTGTGCCATTTGAGCCCGGCCCACCCGTACGTTTCGTAACCGGTACCGCCAGAAGCGGAGTGTTCGGCGCTGGTTGAGTCGAAGGTGGTCTCGAGCACTGCATTCGGGAACTCCGGTGACGGGACGTCCTTGCAGTCGAATCCGCTGGCGGACGCGACGTCACCACCGAGGCCGATCAGTGAGACGGTGGCGAGCATCAGTATCACCAGAACGCGCCCCACAAACCCTGTACGCCACCCAAAATGGCGCGGTGCTGTGGATTTTCCGGAATGCGCGCTCCGGGTTCTCAGCGGGCTCATACCGCATGTCCCATTGCTGCTCGGGTGGCCCGCGAGTCCAGGGCGTCGAACACGTGCGCCAGGTGCACGAAGTGCGTCCAGTCGCTGCGAATAAGTTCGATGTCGTCGGCCATCTTCACGATGAACCGGCGTGCCTGGTCCAAGTGGTCAGTGTTGGTGTCTTCATCGAGGGTGTCCTCGCCGCCGCCGCCAAGATTGGCAAGTAGCGACTCGTAGCCTTCTCCGATGGGCAGGTTCAGCAGCTTCAGAGCACCCTCGATCGCGTGTGCGTTGCCGCCGAGATCGCCGATGATGACCTCGTAGGTCAGCGCTGATTTGTCGTCTGTGCCATCAACTCCGAGGTAATCGTCGGGAAGCTGCGAGCACACCAGCGCCCGAACCTTGTACTTACGGCTGTCACGCGCGATCCGCAGGTTCAGGGTCCGGCCGGCACCCGTCTGCTCGAGGTATTTGTTCTCGTCGAGGAACAGCACCTTGCGCTCGTAGCGCGGCAGTTCGTAGACGAGACGGTTCGCAAGCCACGCGGCCATGTGCATCAGCGGTCCGGCCATGCGCTGCTGTGGAGTCCACTGCGATGGGTCTGTGCCCTCCGGTGGCAGTTGCAGGCCGGGCATGGTCAGGACCGTGAGGCGAATGCGGTCGTTGATGATGTCGTCGATGTCGCCGGTGGTGCCGCGCTCCGGGAAGAGCACTCGGGCTTCTGCCAGATCGGACATCATCGCCAGGTCCTGGTGCAGGCTCTTCGCGCACGACCGCAGATCGACGTTGTCGTCTTCTTTTGCGATCCGTTCGATGGCGTCGAGAACTTCGCGGAGGTTGTGGTGCCGTTCGCCGCCGACGATGTTTGCCGCGCTCGCAAGCACGGTCTCGGTCCACTCGTGCTCGAGGCGGGCAGGGGTGAGCATCATCTTCAGAACAGAGACCGCCACCGAGATGCGTTCGGCGTTCGCGGCACGCATATCGGCCTCGTATTGCCCCTGCGCTGCCGCCTGGGGGTTGGGGTCGTCCTGGTAGTCGACGCTGGTCGCGTCGTACTCCGGATCATCGCGGCGCGGGTCGATGATCACCCGGTACGGGTTGAGCGAGCCGGGGCGCGAGGTGCGACCGGTCAACGCTTGCACTTCGGCGATGCCGCGCAACTCGGGCAATTGAGCGAGTTTTTTCAGCGGGCCGGACGGGTCGAGCACGACGCCGTAGGCACCGGCACGCACAGCCTGGTAGACGAGTACTCCAGCGAGGAACGTCTTGCCAGATCCGGGGAGGGCGACGATCGGCGTCAATCCGGACTTGTGCTTTTTCTCGTGCGCTGCGAACAGATCCCATACGGCCGGTCGCGGCGCGATCGACGCGGTTTGACCGACCACTACACCGGTGCGGTCACCGATCCGGTCACCGACCGCTGCCATGCCGGAGGAGAGGGCTTCGACGTTCATCCGCCGGCAGTGCGCGATATTGGCCAGGGGCTCACCAGGGATGAACTCGCGCAGAAGTTGGTACTGGCCGTGTTCTTGTTCGAGGCGGATGCGAGGGGCGTACATCTCCTGCAACATCGAGACCTTTTCCTTGGCCTCCTTCGGCGTCGAACCGACGATGAGAACCCGGTACCAGCCCTCGGTGCGCACCGACAAGCCGGAATGGTCTTCCTCGATGTCGGAGATGACCTGCCGCGCAAGCGCATGCTGCTCAGCCAGCTCCTGCGGCGGAACCTGGTCGTGCTCGATTGTGTAGTGGTCGAACTGCGCCTCGATCTTCGACGTCAACCGTCGCAAGTTCCGAACGGTTTGGCTTTTGGTCTTGAGCTTGATCCGTTCCGACCACTCCAGCGGCTCACCGGACGGATCGCCGAGCACCTGCCACGGCAGCATCTTCTCCGGGATTGGTAGGGGCGCCATACGCCCGACCGTGAGGACGATCGCGTAGCCGGTGTAGTTCCGGCCACCCACCTGACCGTGCACGGTCGTGTAGCCATCGCCGGGGGTGAGTTCAAGGTTGGTGAGGTCTTCGAGCGTCGCGACGTCGGACTCTTCCCAGCCGCCCCCACCGGAGATAACCCCTTCTGCGTCCAGCGGCAGTCCGAGAGTTGCCGAGCGCAGAAGTAGGTAGTCCATTTCGGCGGGGGTCGCGGGCTTGGCATTGACGCCTTCACCGGACAGATGCCGTTCGATCGTGGCGAGGTGATCGGCGATCGCCTTCTGCTCGCCCAGAAACGCATTGCGTGCCCATTTGCCCACAAGCTCAGCGATCTTGCCCAGTAGTGGCATGTCGATCACTGGAACAAGCCATTGGCCGAGCGTGTCGAGCCCCTGGGCCATTGCCGAGCGCTTCGGCAGTTCAATGCCCCAGTAGCGGCCCTTCTGTGTGGGGTTGCCCCACAGCATTGCGTGCTGCTGCCCGCGCAAGTAGTCCGCCCATGACAGTGCTCCGGGTACGTCTGGAATCGGTTCGGCCCACGCGTCATGCTTCTGCGCCCACTGGCGCACCGGCCACGGAGTGCGCACGAGACGGCGGTGCATCCCGCTCACGCCGGATTCGGCAAGGTTCGCCAACACCATGCCCTCGTTCTGAATGTAGCGGCGCTGCTTGCCGACTGGGCGCATGTTCCACGGACCGGGCGACTGTACGAACCATGCCGTTGATTGGCGGCACGTGCGAGTGATGTTGCCCTCCACCCCGACCAGTTCGAGACGCACGGCCTTGCGCTCCCGATCGGCACGTTTCTTTGCCGCAGTGTGCTGTCGGGTGAACTCCGCATCCGAAGGGGTGTTCTTGTTGCGTTTCTTCCCGCGTCGGCTGCCTTTTCCGTTCGGCTCCGGTTCTGCCTCAGGCGTCGGCGTAGAGGTCGGTTCAGGCGTCGCAATGCCGATCTCCGGGGCTTGCGACCATGCCAGTTCCCGGACGGGTGCCGGGGCAGAGGCAGCAGATGGCGCGGGCCGGTTGGTGGACGCGCGATTCGCAGCCATAGCGGCCGCCCACGACGGTGGTAACGCGCCCGGCGGAACGATGGCCGGCTCCGGTTCGTCGAAGTTCGGATCGAACAATGCGGCGATCTCGTTATCGGGATGCAAAGTCATCGGGGGGACTCACCTTCGATTGGCGTGACGGCGGGTGTGCGACCAGTGGCGCGCGAGATGGTGGAAAGACGGAGCGTGACCGTCTGCCCGGGCTTCGGAGGGCGCGGCGCGTTCAGGTCGTTCCACGCGGCCCGGATTACGGATCGGACCGGGCGATCGGCGTTGACGACTTTGGTCACTTTCGAGGTCAGGACGAAGACGATCCCGATCATCACGATGAGGGAGTTGAAGCCCAGCGGAATGTGTACGACACCGCGCGCGATGACGAAGACGATCACCATCAGCGCGGCTCCGAGTCCAAGCGCTGAATAGCGAATCCGGAACGGAAGTGTGAACCCGGTCGGCCCGAGGTAATGCTGATCCACCCGGTGCAGCAAATCGTCATTGTCGATCACAGTCGGCTTTCCTTCGCTCGTAGCGTGGGTAGATCAGACCTGGATGCCGAACAGGCTCAGCAGCCAGTTGCCGATGCCGGTCGCAGCGCTATCGCTTTGTGCGATACCGAAAAAGGCAAGTCCAACGAGGGACAGACCGCCGACAGTGAAGACCTTCGAGAGATTGCCTCGCAGACCGCCCACCAGGACCGCACACGCGATAAGAACGAGGATCGTGACAATGACGTTGTCACCGAGCCAGGAACGAACGCCTGTGGTGTTGACATCGGTTGTTTGGGCGAGCAAGTCGACGGTTCCGGGGGTCATGGTCGTCAGATTGACGACCGTGGACGTGAGAGACATGAGAACGCTCCATCGCTGAGTTCGGCCAGTGCACCTGAATGTGGATGCGCGCGACCGTAAGTCGATTTCGCTTTTTATCTCAACGGGGTGTCTGCGTCCGGAACGGTTCATCGGCAGGGTTTTCACAGCAGAGCTGGGTCCGAAAGTCGTTCAAGAGACATGTGCGCGGCGGTGCGCCCGCCAATTTTCGCAGTGCCTCGGTGGTCGTTCGGTAACGGCGCTGTGCGCGAGAGTAATTCGTGGTGGTTGCCAACTGGTACAGCAGGGGCGCGTGTTGGCGCGGCGGCGAGGGCCTAGGGGGCGTAGGGGATATGGGCAGGCATATGGACCCAGTCAGAGCGAGATGGAGCGGGTGCGCAGGCATGCTTGCTGCACGCCCTATAGGTGCGTTCTGGCAACGGCGGGTCAGCGTGAGCCCATAGGGGCGAATTGGGTATTGGTGCGCTGGGGTACGGAGAACGCGCTCAGATGCGCGGTGAAAATGGCGCCGGATTCGGAGCCGGAATTCGGTGATGGATTCGAGCGCTCGAAAAAGCGCTTCCCACCCCCACCCCCTCCGGGGGCCACTCCCCCCGGCGTTCCTTGGGGGGAGTGTACTTCAGAATTACGCTCAGCGCCAACGCAATTCGGAACGCCCTAGTGAAACGCTATGCGCAGTGCCCGAGGTCGCGCACTGACGTCCATTCACCACTCGCATGCCGTCACGCGCTCCGTCCCGCTCACATTACCGCTTGATTCTCCGGATGCACCTCCTCGCCGCATCGCCTCTTGCATCGCTCGATCGACCGCTGCAATGAGCGTTAGTCGCAGCGCCTGAAGACTCCCAGGAGAAGCGCTCGGTGAGCGATGAACGAGCGCGCCGAACAGCATCCGATGAAGCGCTATGCGAACCACCGGCATCACCGCTCACGAAACGCTGATTTCGGCGACCTCGCACGCGGGGAGTCGAGCGTTCGCCAGAGGATACGTCGAACGCGTTGGTGCCCAGGGCAACTCCGGGAAACGGGAAGCGTCAGGGGAGGGGGACACCCCGTTGAGGAAAGAGGCGGGTTTCTGCCACTGTGCACCAAGACGCCCCACGGATGACGTTCGGAAGATATCAGCACAAACGAAAGGCGCAGGCGGTGAACGGAAATCAGGACCCACTCAAGGACTGGCTGGTCGCGACGTGGCGTGACCTTTTCGGTGAGTCCAATCAACGAGGCGAGGACGCGAAGCAATCGCATATCAGCCGTTTCACGCCACTCTCGCCGATCATCGTTGTCGCCGCTGGCATTGCTGTGTACTCCCCACGCATCATGGCGGCGGCAGGCAATGCAGCGGTTGTCGATGCACTTGCCAAGCTCCATAGCTACCGGACACTGCTCGTTGTCGTTGCCGCCACTTTCATCGCGATTGACGTCCTGCGTTACCGCACGCACAAGTGGTCACAGGTACTCGAATCGGTGGTGCGCCAAGGCTCCGGTCATCTACCGAAGAAGATCACCGTCAGCTTTCCCCCCGGGTGGCGCGTGATCCGCCGCGCAACGGTCAAGATGCAACGCGGTGCAGTGATCCGGCCAAAGCAATTCGAGGAACTCTCCCGCGCGATCGAAGCCGCATTCCCCGGCAACGACAAGTGGGAGGTCAAGGTTCGCCATGAGGCACAGCACGACCGCATCGTCATCAGCCGCGAGACGATCACCCCCGACACGCGCTCCGACCGTCAGAAGGTTCTCCAGTCGGCGCTCGATGGCACCTCGATCTTCAAGGACCCGAAAGTGACGGTCTCGGCGCGGGACCAGGACGGCGTCGAGACCGGATACCGGATCTCGTTCGAGAAGTCGATGAACGCCGGCGCCAAGGGCTTCCAGATGAAGGTCGAGGAAGCTCTCACTTCTCTTGCCGGTCAGCACGAGTCCGGCCGCAACTGGACCACCGACTGGTACCCGGACAAGGGGTACCTGAACATGCGGCTCGTTGCACCGATGCCCTCCCGCGTCGACCACCCCTTGGAGTTGGTCGACGAGAACCTGCGGCATCTGCCGTATGCGACCGGCGTGGCCGACCGGACCATGTACTGGGACATCTCCACCAGCTCCAACAAGCCGCACTGCTTGATCGTCGGTCCGACCGGTGGCGGCAAGACGTCGGTGATCCGCACCTTGCTGACCGAGGCTGCACGCCGCGGAATCCCTTTCGTCGGAGTCGATCCGAAGATGATCGAACTCGACGGACTCGAGGGCTACCCCGGCTGCGGCGCGGTCATCTACGACGCGCTACGCGCAGCGATGTTCGTGCGGGCTTTGCACTCGGAGATGATGGCGCGCAATGCCTACATCCACGACATGAAGATCGAGGGCTCACAGCTGCCGTTGATGATCGCGGTGCTCGACGAGTTCTTCATTCTCTCCGGCAAGTGGCAGCGTCTGATGAAGACCGGTGACGACGAGACCCGCGCACTGCTCAAGGAGCTCGATCCGCTCGGCGCATGGGCCGATCTCGCCGTCCTTGCCCGTTCGGCCGGCATCCGGTTGCTGCTGGGCGTGCAGCGCCCCGATGCCGGGTTGTTCGGTGGCGCTTCGGGTAACGCCCGCGACAACTTCGGCACCCGCATCAGTCTCGGCAACCTGTCCCAGGACGGCGCGCTGATGATGTGGGGAGACTCCACAGTGGGCCGCGAAGTCGACACTTCTGTCAAGGGGCGCGGCATCGCACTCGGGGACGACGGCAACCCTGTCGACGCGCAGATGTGGTGGACCCCAAACGTCGATCGGCATCCGAATAAGTGGGGGCAGCTTTCAGCGGAGGACAAGGCGATCATCAACGGTCTCGCCCCTTCCGAAGCGCCTGGATTCACCTGCTACGCAAACGAGCTTGCCGAGTTCATCGCTTCAGAGCGCGCTCTGGCCAAACATGCCCGCAAGAACGGTAGGGCGCTTGAGCCCGTCGTGATCGGTACCGGTGAAGAAGATTCCAGCGCAGCGGCCCCGGTACCTGGCGCTGAGTTCGTCGCCGAATCCAAGCCCGAACTACCTGTGGACGACGATTTCGCGGACGTCATTCCCGCATCTGCTGTCAAGGCGGGAATGACCGTTCTGGTCGACGACGAAGGCGGGGAACTTGTTCCCGTCACCGTCGACTCGGTCGACGTCGAGCGCAATGCCAAGGGCGACGTCACTGCGACCGTACTGATTGTCGGCACCGGCCGCGTGAAGACACGAATCGCGTTCGACGGCACCGGCGTCGTCGTACTCCCCGAAGCCGACCTCGAAGGAGCGTCGGTGTGATCCCCAAGTTGTCCGTTTCACCACCACCGGAAGGAACACCCATGACCCGCCGCATTTCCCAGTCGATCACCCCGACCTCCGAGGACGTGGCCGCGCTGCGCGGACCGTTCATCTCCAAGGGCGCGAATGACCCCATCATCAAGGCGCTGAGGGATTACTTCAAGGACTCAGCTCCCACTTGGCTGGCAAAGCTCAGCGAGGAACAGGAGCTGACCCGCGAACGGCTCGCAGAAATCCGCGACGCCTCAGCGAAGCGACGCGTTGTCATCGAAGCGTTGCCAGAAGGAACAGCCCGAGACAAAGCGCTCGCTGAGCTGGAGGCAACGGAGGCCGTCGTCTCCGACATGGACACGGCACTGGCCGGTGCCAGTGCCTTCGGAGTCAGCTAACGATGACGACGCTGACAGTAGATGTCGAGATCACTTCCAAGACCACTGCCCGTGCAACTCTGCCGGACGCCGATGTACCGCATATGGATCTGGAGGCCACCGAGAACAGGTCTCTCTCGGCGGTTGTGCACGAGTTCCTGACCAGAGTCGCCAAGGGACAGGACTCCGACGTCGAGGTTGTCTACCGGACGGGAAGGGACACCAAGTTTCTGACCGTCAGCCCGGACGGCAAGGCGAAAGAGCGCGCCCCGAGCACGCCCCTGCCGATCGTCAGGAACACCCCTGAGACAGTGGCGGCAGAGAACGTGTCTCCGCCGCTGGCCGGGCCGGTGGTTGTTGCGGCTGAACCGATCGAATACGAGGCTGTACCGGAACCCGTCCACGCGCCCGCGCAAGCGCCGAGGACAGAGCCGGAGTCGGTCGTTGCACCCGCCCCGTCCCCGGCGGCGCAGTGGACAGCAGAGCCGGTCACAGGGCCAGTTAGCGTCCCGCTGCCCGTGCTCTCGCAACTGTCTGCCCCGCGCGCCAACCCTGCAGAAAGCGATCCTGCGCGGCTTGGTGTGCGGGGTCGGCTCAATGCCGTGCTCGGACTCAAACTCGCGCCGAAGTCGGACTCACTCGAGATGCGGTTGCGCGGTGCGCAAACGACGATCGAACGCGCTCTCCCCGAAGGCGCGATGATCACCTTCGCCAACGTCAAGGGCGGCGTCGGAAAAACGCCGATGTCGATCAGCTTGGCCGAAGCACTGGCCGAACACCGTGGCCCGGCAACAGTCACCTGCCTTGATCTCGGTGAGGTCGGTGGCAGCTTCGCCGACCGTGTGGCCGTTCCTCCGGCTGCGGGGCAGGACGTCGTCAGTCTGCTGGCCGGTATCGACCCGGCCGCTACTGACGTTCCGCCGTCCAGAGTGGCGCGTTTCCTGACTCGCCAACCAGCCGGGTCCGACATCGTCACCGGCAGGGTAGGAGTCGACGCGACCCTGACCTACAAGGAAGCGGCTGCACTCGGAATGATCCTTGGTCGGCACCGCGATCTACTGGTCACCGACACCGGCAACTCGAGCCTGTCCGCCAGCTGGCAATGGGCGATCCGGGCGTCGCACGTGGTTGTCATTCCTGTCCCTTTGCGCCGGGATGCAGCCGTGGCAGCGCAACGCACCCTCTCGACGATTGCGGCGGTCCGACCAGACGTCCTCGCGCGCACGGTCGTTGTCATCACCGACGGCCCTGGCGATGCTCCGATGGTCGAAACCGAGGCGGTCGACGCGTTCTCTGCGCTGGGAGTGCCGGTGTGCAGGATGCCGTTCGAGCCGTTGTTCGCCTCCGGCGAGCGCATTGCACTCAGCCAGCTGCGCAGAGAAACACGTGATGCGTTGACCGTCCTTGCCGCGACCGCTGTCGATCTGATGGTGGGCGCCGTGGACTGATGCGCTGGCACAGCCCACACCGGCAGTGACCGTCCTACTTCCGATCCGATTCCACGAAGATCCCCGGCCCCCTAAAGGCTGAAACCAGATGAAAGGCGATGCTCATGAGCAATGACATCACTACCGGTAACCGAGCTGCCCGCCGGAACTCGGGTGGTCGACACCGCAAGACTCAGCACCAGGCCACGACCGCGCTGGTCGTCGCCGCAGCAGTATCCGCAGGGATTGTGTTCGCGCCCCTAGCTGGTGCAGCGCCGACTCAGGGCGGCACCACAGGCGGAGGCACCCAGGGAGGAACATCGGCGCCGGCGCCCGCTCCCGCGTACGTGCCCGAGGCCCCTGCCGAACCGATCTACTGGACCGCGCCCCCGGCGCAGCAGCCGCAGTACACCGCGATCCCGAACTACGACTACGGCACCGGGCAGTACGCAGGAAACGACAACTACGTTGCACCACTCGACTACTCGACGTTGCACGCGCCGGTAGCTGTCGAGGCAGCGCCGATCTACATCGCGCCACCGGAAAAGATCATGATCGGCGACTACCACCTCAATCAGGCGAATTGGATCACCGACGAGGACCGTGAGCGCACCAACAACACCGCCGGACTGATCCGTTCCCAGGTGGCCACGGCCTGGAAGTCTGTCGGTGTCGAACCGGACCGCGCTGACCGCGTCGCCGCCGCGCAGATGACAGGAGCCGTCACTGGTTTCGTCGCCGCAGGAGCGGCGTGCGCTGTGCCCGGTGCACTCCTCGGTGGCACAGGCGGCGGTCTCTACGGTGCCGCGCTCGGTGGTGTAGTTCCCCTGCCCATTCCGCTGCTCCCCGAGGCCACCACCGGTGTCGCTGGCACCGCACTTGGAGCGGTCGGCGGCGGCTTGCTCGCCGCAGCTCCCTGCGCTCTCGCTGGTGGCGCGCTCGGCTTCGTCGGCGGAACCGCATTCGGTGCAGGCGACGACGAGGGCCAGCCGATCGAAATCGCCCTCCCCGACATCGACCAGCCCACCATCATCAACGAGACCGAGACCGTCCTGGGCCAGTGGGAACAGTCCGGCCCGGTCGGTGAAGCCACCGCGTCCGGGATCCGTGACGTTGTCGCCGTAGCTCCCTCGATCGACCAGCAGGCCCGCTACTGGGTCGCCGTGCAGCCCGGTGGACAGCAGGTCATCGAGGCAGTCGACGGTGCGCTGGAGACGTTCTTCGATGGTTCCGCTGGAACGGCCGCAGAGATGATTTCAACCGCTTTTGGCCTGGGTGCTGGAGCCCCGGTCACTGCCTGACCACGAAAGGTGGGTGGACACCATGAAGCTCAGCAATAAGCCCCAACGGCACCCCGCCGTCGTCGACCTTCTCGGTGGCACACCCGCCACCGCTCAGCCGGGCGCAGCTGCGAAATCAGCTTCGCCCGGCGGGCCGGTGGCCTTGCCACCCTTGGTCGCACCACCGAACGCGCCCCACTCCGGCGACGATTCGCAGCCCCGCCGAACGAACAAGAAACTCGTTATCGCCGGTGTAGCCGGGCTTGCTGTTGTGGCGATTATCGGCGGCACGATGTGGGGCGGTGATGGAAACCAGCCCGAGAGCACAGCGGCCGCCTCCACCACCACGGAGACCGCGTTGGACGCCCTCCCGATTCTCGACCTGCCGGAAACGAGCGCCACGACCACACCTGCATCCTCCGATGTCGACGACGAATGTCGCGCTGACCGTGGTGATCAGAACAGCGGTGCAGGTGTGATTGCCGCGTGGAACCACGCCTACTACATCGCGCGCAACGCGGTCACGGCTCGTGCGCTGGCCACGCCGAATTCCTCTGTCGTTCCGGCAGAACAGCTTCAGGGATTCATCGACTCTGTACCCGTCGGCACCAATTACTGCATGCGCGCCAAAGCACTGTCCGAGGACGTCTATCTCGTGGATCTGTCCGAGCTACGACCCGAAGGCGCAGAGCGCATAACCCAAACCGTCACCACCAAGAAGATCGACGGCAAGTGGTTCGTCGACGTCTTCAATTGACCGGACACACGACAGGACGCCGAATGCCCTTCTCTCGCAACACCTTCACCAACACCTTCACCAAAGCCGCCGCCACGCTCGCTAGCGCCGTGATCCTGGTCGGGTGTGGAAGCGACGACACCCGCGAAGCCGCCTCGGTCAGCACATCGACCAGCGGCACCATCGTCACCGACACCAGCACCGACCTCGGCAGCATTGTGATCGGTTGGGGTGAACAGCATTCCGACAGCGAAATCACCACGCCCAAACCCGAAGACGTCACCGCGCGCTGCACCGGACGCGGCGACGAACTGGCCGTCGACATCGCAGCACCGCACGGCTGGAAGATCCACGCCAACCATGGATCTCAGACCCTCACCATCGGCAACGTCGACCAAGACCTCCCCACCGTAGACATCGACACCACCAACCAGTTCCTCGAGATCCTCCAGTCCGTCGACTGGTCCGAGACCGACCAGATCGACATCGCCGCCACTACCGACGCTCGCGAAGCTTGGAACCCCGCACACAGTTGCCGCGTCCAACTCTCCATTCACATCGACTGCCGCTGACCAGCGCACACGACACGTCCCGCCCAGTGGTTCACGTCGACTTGTGCTCGCGGTCCGGCTAGCGGAAAGTGCCCTGCTCCGAACTTCGGAGCTGGGAACTTCGCTTGTTGGACACGCATCGACTGTGAATAACCATCAGTGGATTGTTGTCGCAACGAATATCAGGCCCTCCGACTCCGCGCTGATGTGCTGGTCAGCACCTGTTAGACGAGTCAGGAATGTCTCGACACCCCGTTGAGGCGAAACGCCGAAGTGGGGGACTGTAGGCGCCTGTGTCCCTTTCGGCAATTGAGGTGCCCATGCCCGTCAGATATGTGAGAAGCCGCCGTGCCGTTGCACTGATCGCCGCCGTGACCGTTGCAGGTGCCGGCGTCGCGCTCACCGCTCCTACGATTGCCAATGCGGCGCCGACCAAGTGTGCAGCGACGTTCAACCTGTTCATTCCCGGCACCTGGGAAACCACCGAAGATGCTGACCCTTCAGTGCCGGTGGGCATGCTCAAGCCTGTGGCCGATGCTCTCAAGAGCGCGCATGGCAGCGAGGCCGTGCTTTACACGCTGCCGTACATGGCGCGCGCATTCGACAACGGCCACACCTACGCAGACAGCAAAGCCGACGCCCTCACCAAGTCGAAGCAGGTCTTGTCGAAGGTCGAGAATGAGTGCCCGAAAACGAAATTCACTATTGTCGGCTACTCGCAGGGTGCGGACGCTGCCGGTGACCTGGCATCTGAGATCGGGAATGGCAAGGGCCCTGTGGACGCTGGTCGAGTCCTCGCAGTCGGCTTGCTCGCTGATCCTGGTGCCGGGACGAAAGGTGCTGCGACGGTCGGCCCGCGGACTTCGGGCCGCGGTATCGCCGACCCGCGCCCACAGGGGATGGGTGCGCTCTCTGGCCGTGTGGCCTCGATCTGCGATCCGGGAGACCTGTATTGCTCGATCGAGAAGGGGTCGAGCCCCCTACTCGGTTCGCTCGGTTCGATTCTGACCGAAAGTCCCAGCGGCGCCGCTACCGACACGTTGGCCGGCGGGAACAGTCAACTCGCTACCGCGTTGACGTCGGACTTCTCCGGCTCCGATCTGCCTGCGCTGGCGGCGAACGTGGCCGCCCTCGGGCAGCAGCTCACAGAACCGGCCGTCGACATCAATCAGGTGGCGGTGGCCGCGTCATCTATCGCGAAGACTCTCGCTCCATTGGCGGACCTGCTCGACTCGGGAGCGGCGAATCCGCAAGCGAACGGTCAACTCGCGGCCGCGCCCGTTGGTACTGCCGAGTACAACGCCTCCGAAGTCCTCACCAAGGCGGGGCAATCCGATCTCACTGCAGCTCTCGATACGGCCACGAAGCTCGTCGACACCGCGACCACGCTCACCGGCGGTAACGGCGGTGAATCGCTGCGCCTGCCGTCGACCTCTACGGAGGTGCAAACCCTGACCACGGCTGCAGAGTCCCTCGGCGTACAGGTCGCTCCACTCGCGTCGACCCCCTCCGATGCGCTCACCTCGGCCACCAGCGTGCTGGCGGTACTGAAACCGACGGTGGTGGTCAATCAGGTTCTCAATGTTGCCACCGGTATCACCTCGCTCGACATGCCTGGCATCCTCGAGAATCTGACTGTGCTGCCGCAGAAGGTCGCCGCGCTCGATGCGCGCGGTGCCCACGAGATCGCGGGCCAACTGAACAATCAGTTCTCACCGTTGGTCACGATGGCGGCAGCTGTTGATCTGACATGGGTCTCGCAGGTGCTTTCGGTCATCCCCGACCCTTCCGGCGCTTCCCAGATCGCGGCGCTCGTCGCGTCGATCCTCGCGAACGTCGACGTCATCAAGTTGGCGAACATCGTCGGGCAGATCCAGGAGATCGCCTGGGCTGCTGTCGAAAAGCTCCTTCCTCCGCCCGGTCAGCTGCCCGACCCGCTCGGCGCAGCCGCAGCCCTGACCGGACTCGTTCCGGTCGGCCTGGATCTGGCGTCGGTGGCGATGAACATGCTCTCCGGTAAGGCCACCAAGACCCCGCCCGCGCTGCTGGGCAAGCAGGCGAACGCGGTCTCCACGAGCATCACCACCGCGGCGGAAAACCTGGATCTGCCGCAACTGTCGAACTCGTTGATCACACTGTCCCAGTCACAAGGGGCCGAGGACCTCGCCTCCCTGGTCGGCGAAGGTTTGCGCGCCGCAGACTTTTTCACCTCCGGTGCCCACACCAACTACAACGCCCTCGTCGTCGACAACGCTGGACGTAGTGCCATCGTGTGGCTGGCGGATTGGCTCAATCTTCAGATCGGACGTGCTGTATGAGCCGCCGAGCCCACAACCCCGCCGCCCGCTGGACGACGTGTGAGAAGTGCGGTCACCGCGGATACCACACCCGCGGTGATGCGAAGGCAGTTCGCAAACGACACCACGGCGCCAAAGGGATGGCCGTCTTCTCCTGCCCCCACACCGAGGGCTTGTTTCACGTCGGACACCGGCCAAACGCGTTGAGCAGCGGGGAGATCAACCGCGGACTACTACGCGCACAAGCCCGGAGATCCGCCGATGCAACAGAGGATTCCAGTGTCGCGTCTGCCACGACATGTCCTGTGTCGGCGTCATCCTCGGAAGGATGCACACCGCACCTCTGTGTCCCTGCACGCCGACGGCATCCGATTAGAAAAGGAAACTCTGGAATGAACTCCGCTGACCCCGAACATCATGCCCACGTAAGTAATTCGCGTCTCGCCGATCGTGTCACTGCCCGCCGGCAGGTTGAGCGCTCCGAGAACACGTGCGGGAGGTCAGTGCCGGACGCCTTCACCGTGATACCGGGCGACAAGGGATCACCGGTCGTCATCCATGTTCCGCATTCCTCGCGCCTGATCCCACCCGGGATCCGCGCCGACCTGATGCTCACGGACAAGGAGTTGGCCGCCGAGTTGGACGAGGCCACCGACACCGCCACCGACGAGATCGCAATCGCCGCCCTCGCCCATGTCCGGCTGCGGCCCACGATCGTGATCAACCATCTCTCCCGCCTGGTCATCGATCCCGAACGGTTCCCCGACGGCGACCGCGCTGAGGCGTTCGGCCGCGGCGCGGTCTACACCCGCACCTGCTCGGGGGCGCGGCTGCGCGCCGAACCTTATCCTCTTCGGGCGGAACTGCTCGAGGCGTATTTCCGTCCCTACGCCGACGCCGTCACCGATGCCGTTGCCGACAGGCTGAACGTGTGCGGGCGGGCGATCGTCATCGACCTGCACTCGTATCCGGAGAAGCCGTCCGCGTTCGAAGACGCTGGCGCGCCGCGGCCATCGTTGTGCATCGGCACCGACCCCCAGCACACCCCAGGATGGCTGATCGCTGCTGCCCGTGGCGCTTTCGCGTCCCTCGGTGAGATCTCCGAGAACACGCCCTACATCGGCACGTACGTGCCGCTGCGGTACTACGGCACCGATGACCGGGTGTCGTCGGTGATGATCGAAGTGCGCCGCGACACCTACCTGACCGATCTAGCCGCACCGCACCCTGAACGCATCGCGCAGCTCGGCCGCCATCTCGCCGCCCTGATCGACGCAGTCAGCGATCGAGCCGCTGATGTGTAAACCCAAACCCGGCCCACGCTGCACCCCGCACATCCGCGCACGTCTTGACAACGCCGGCGCCCGAATCGATTCGGCCCGCGCCAAACTCGACAAGAATCCCAGCGACGCGCGCCTGCAGCGGCGTGTTGCCGCCGCCGAAGCCGCCTACAGCGGCACCCGCGATCTCTACGACTCCACCCCCGGCGGCCAGAACGAACTCCGCACAGCTATCGCCGCCGACCCCGACCACCGCGCCGAGCTGGCCCGGCGCCTGGCCGCGGGGCAGCAGTTGCGCTCCGAACAAACCGAGGCACTGCGCTGCGTCCGAAGCGGCGTGGCGGACAATGACAATGAGAAAGGAGAACACGATGGACGAACCGATGACGCAGGAACGCCGCGAGGGCTTTTGGAGGCAGTACGGCTGGAGCCCGGAACTACCGGAGGACCAGCGGAAGGCGATCGAGGCGCGCTACACGGATCCGAAGATCGAGGAAGCCCAAGCGCTCGGCTTCTGATCGACAGACAACAGGTTCGACCGGTCGCCGACCACACTCTTCCCGAGGCAGAACGCGCCGGCTTTGCGAAGCGTAACTTGTCCGCTCCCACGCTCTACGAGTTGGCGCCCGCGGACGCCGGCGTCTACCGGGAGCAGATGCTCGAGCTCACCCGCAAGAATCCGCATGCAGCGTCGGTTCATGTCTACGACGAGGCCGAATACCGGCAGATGCGACTGTTGGTCACCGACGACGGAAAGGCCGGCGTCGCACTCAAAGACGACGAAATCGTCTCCGCGTTTGCGCACAAGGACTGCGCACATCCCAGGTCGGTGCAATCGATGATCCGCCAGGCCACCCGGCTGGGAGGCCATCGCCTCGACTGTTTCGATACCGTCCTGCCGGATATGTATGCGGACGCTGGATTCGTCCCCGTCGCGCGCTTGGCCTGGAACGACGACTATGCACCCGAGGGCTGGGACTACCAGCTGTTCGGCACCTTCAACGGCGGGCGGCCCGATGTGGTGTTCATGGCGTATGACCCCAACCGTGTCGGCGGCATCTACACGCCTGGGACGGGGGAGTACGTCGCCGACTACGACGTCGGTATCACCCGCGCCCAGGCGTACATGCCCGGCATGTCGACAACAGGGGGAGCGAGCACTATGTAACGACACGGCCGAGGACATCAGGAGTGTCCTGGATTATCAGATACTGCGGATAACATGAACGCGATATTCATTCAGCAATACAACGAAGAGGGTTCTCTGTGGCCGAAATCATTATTCGCCAACTTATCGACGATCTCGATGGGAAACCCATCGACACCGGATTGGGACACGAGGTCACCTTCTCCTATCAGGGCGTTGATTATCGGATCGATCTACGGCCTACCAATGCTGACAAGATCGAAGCGGTATTCGCCCCGTATATCAATGCGGCGGAGAAGGTTTCCTCTGCTGGCAAGCCCCGTACGAAAACCTCGACCGCGGCTAAAGCGTCGGGTTCCGGTCGATCCGCCGAGCAATTGAAAGCGATCCGGGCCTGGGCCGGTAAGAACGGCTTCGATGTCTCCCCCCGCGGGCGGATCAAAGCCGAGGTCATCGATGCGTTCGACGCCGCACACTGAATGCTAGTAAACAGCATCTTTTTTCGTTGAGAACCAACGAGCAGAGCACGTGTGCCATGTGATTCTCGCCGGCGAGAGAAGAAGAATTTTCAGGCGAGTTCGAGACCACCCTCGGCGGCGAAGACAAGAGGGCCGTCGTCGAGAGGGCAATCGCCCACCACAGCACCGGCGCCCAATCCCGCCCAAGTCAGAGCTATCGATGGCGGTATCGGCGCAGAACTCGACGAGGACACCGGCCTGCGCGAAATAACCGGACTGCGATCCGGAGGCCGACATCGCCATGAACTGCTAATTAACCACACAATGGCATCAGTAGGTTCAAAGCCAGAATCGGATATGGATCTGATTCTGGCTGAGAATCTACCGGTCCGCGTGCGGTGGTGCTGTGTTCGGAGATCGAAGTTTGGAGATCGAATTGCTGTGGTCGGGCCGGTGTTTCCATACCCCACCTAGACCGTTATGCACGTTGATCGCGGTCATTCCGTACCTGGCACGTGGGAATACAGTGCTTTCGGCAGCTTAGTTTTACGATTGTCGTGCAATCTGTACCGGATCCATTGTCGTGCAGGATCTTTCACATATATCCACCATTCGATCAGCATGTTGAGGAAGCTGATACCGGCGGACGGTGCCGGTAATCTGTGCAGGTTCCGGTTCGGCAAAGACCACGATCATGATGCCGATGACGGCGCTGGTTGTGACGACGATCGAATACATGAGACGCCCGTGCCTATAGAACACACATACCTGCTCCGCAGGAAGTCGAAGTTAACATGGCCCTTCGCTTATGGCTGCTTTTCTACCCCTCGAAAATAGCTGGCGGAAGGCACGGGAGGGCATTCTGGGTCGGCTCCCACCCTGCGCGGCCAGCTGCCCCCGTACCCGAAAGCCTAGGGCCAGTCACTTCCGAACCGTCATATTTCCCCTATCGGGTCACAGGCCCGTCTTGGCACGGAGAGGCGCCGTCTAGTGTTGGTGAGCTATACGCAACTTACGACTCTGCGAGGGAACAATGACATACGAATTGCTTAGGACTGCCGTCGAGAAGAACACAGGCGTTATGGTTGTCGGAACGGGCGTGTCGATTCAATCTGTCGATTCGAATGTTCGACACATTACTTGGCCTGGTCTAATTGCCGATGGGGTGCAGTATGCAATGGACAACACTCTCCCAGCTGATACATGGTCGGACTGGGTGAAATCGGACCTTTTGCAGGCAGAAACCCAGCCCGAGGCGCTTCTACATGCGGCCGACAAGCTTCACAGTCAGCTTGGGGCGGCACACTTCAGGTCCTGGTTGAATCAGTCAATCGGCTGCCTTTCGGTTGACGACGATCGGCTGATGAAAGCCATCGATGCATTGCGGCAGCCAATATCCACGACAAACTACGATACGTTGATTGAGAAAGCGACAGCACGAGAGTCAACCTCTTGGAAAGACGTATCTGCGATGCAGGCGGCGTTTCAGGGACGGTCTACTGACGTTATGCACCTACATGGGGTTTGGAGGGACCCATCATCGATTGTGTTCGGCGCCAAGAGCTATGGGATGATAAAGTCTGACTTTGGCGCTCAGCTCCTCTTGAAGTTGGCAGGATATTCAAAATCAATGATTTTCGTTGGAGCTGGGGCTGGAATAAAAGATCCGAATATTGGCTCATTGATTAACGACGTTAGAGACTCAATTAAAGATTCTACCAATTTTCACTTTTTGCTGTGTTTGGAAGGCGATAAAGCCGATCTTGCTGAAGAGTTTTCAGGGTTTCCGATATTGCCGGTATCTTATGGAGAAGGATATTCGGATCTTGCGCCTTTCTTGGAAAAGTTAAAGATAGATTGCTGGGGCAACGGGGATGCTTCGGAAAAATTGAGTCGAGCGTCTGCCTCGAGGAATGCCATTGCGGATAAAGTGCGAAAAGAAATAATTACGTCGAGCCATGCTGAAAGTCCTGAAACTTTAGCAATGGAAGATATGCTAATACCGCCGGTATTATTGCCAGTTGCTCATGAGGAGTTGATGGCAACTATCGATGGTTCGAAAACAAGAGTCCGATGCGACGTCCATTCGGACGCGCAATCTATCGACGCGATGATCATTGTTGGTGCAGAAGCCTCAGGTCTAACTTCCGCTCTGGAATGGGTGGTTCATGAACGTGCGAGCGAATCGATCAATTTGACACCAGTCATGGTTGAATTTCCCAGCTTCGGCGTGCAGTTTCGCCCGATGGAGAGAGCAATCCGAAAAGAAATGAATGGATTTGGATTTTACTTGGCAGATTCGGAGCCATTACCGGACATCGTGGTGGCTGTTGATAACGTAATGGCTCCGCGACGAAAGGAGTCTGACATGGGTAAAATCTTTGATAGAATGCTGACTGACCTTAAGTCAGATAGTATCAAGTCCTTTGTTCTGGGATGCCGACCGGGAGCAGAGGTCGGCATTTCCACTCAACTTCGCCAAGCTGGTTTCGAGCCTGTTCTGCGGTATATTGGTCGAGTCACAACAGCGGATGCGACGAAATTGGCCAAGTTGGTTGCACCGAATCGAGCTAGTGAGTTAGCTGAGAAAGCTCTTTCCATTGCAAGAAAAGAGCATCTTTCGCGAACTCCTATGACATTAGCCCTGCTATTCGACGTGCTATTGCGCGGGGAGGTTACATTAGCTACGTCGTCAGCTACCTCGTTATTGGATGCTTATATTAGCTTGCTTTTAGGGCGTGGTAATCCATTTGAGGATGCTCGATTAACTTTGGATTCAATTGAGAGAGAGGCTATATTAGCTTCATTAGCCGAGGATTACGTCCGTAGGGGTATCGGCTCAATGTCACAATCTGACGCCATTCAATGCCTTGAAAATTTATTTAATGAAGTTGGATGGAGTGATGATCCGACGGAGGTTTTGGCAAATTTGAAGGCTCGACATATTATCAGTTACAGCAAAGGGCAAGTTAAGTTCACGCAAACTAGTTTCCTCCACCTGTTTGCTGCGAAAAGGGCGGTCGAGTCTCCAGATTTCAAAGCGTTCCTAATGAAGAAACCACTCTATTATGCACCAATTGTTTCGCATTATGCTGCCTTGACCAGAAATGATGAGGACATTCTGCGAACCGTGGGTAATCTCGTTAATGTCAGCTATGAAGAGACTCCGTATACTGGTAAAATATTTAGTAGTCTGGGATCGCAGTCAATTTTACCTGATAATGGACTGGAAAGTGCTCTCGACGAAATGTTTCCCAAAGAGAGTACTTCGACCGATTCCAGCCTCTATGGAGTCGATCAGAATGATGAAGACCTTTCGACTGATTCAAATGGAATCACAAAAACTTTTAAAGGCGATGCTACCGAAAATCAACTAGAACCTGATGATTATTTGTCGGAGAATTTTGAAGATGAAGATGCTGCTCCCTTTCCATCCCAAAATGTTGATGATGCTCCAGCGTTGATGCGGGCAATATCTGCTGTTACCTTGGTTTCAAATGTACTTAGAGACTCGGAGCTTGTTCGAAATCTTGAGCTAAAGAAATCTATTATGGCTAGCACTCTGATTGTGTGGGGCCGTTTGGTTGAGTTGTTAGACCACGACGAGGATCTGCGTGAGGTTGCTCAGCAGGTTGCACAGAACCTGGTTCAAACCTTCGAAATAGCGGAAAATGACCGAGAAGATTTTGAATTCAGACTTACTTCGACTTTCGGTTTTATGATTGGATCTCAAGGTATGGTTTCCAATCTTGCCTCGCGAAAATTAAACCGTGCTTTGGATCTGTGTTTTATTGATGAAGAGTTCGTCAGTGACGTGGGCGGCTCTGTTATGGGCGCCTATCTTGCATCAGTTATGGGATCAGATTCTTGGCCTAAAAAATTCATAAAAATGGAAGCGGAGCACAATAATATTCTTGTTGTTTCTTTACTGTTCTCGCTTTATGCTCAGTACGGATATTTTTATGGTACGAATGAACCGGATGATCTCCATGATCTGGAGGTGTTCCTTTGCAATGCGGAGATAAGTCGAAAAAAAATAACTAGAAGTTCAGAGCAGCAAGCTGAGCGCGCAAGACTTACGATTAAGCTTCGGGAGACCCGAACGAAAATTATCTCTGAGCGAGCAGCCAAAGAGGCGATTGAAAAACAGAGAGTAAGGGTTGCAGCGTTGGAGTGACCGCTCCGTCAATGGCAAGTTCGGTTTCTAACTCACCGATACGACGTATGTCGACTGGGCTGCCAATAGGATTACGACCGTGAGTGTAATGGCGACGTGCGAGAGCTCGGCAGGAAGGTCCGAGACCAGATCCTTTGTCCGGGTGCCATCGGCTGGATCGGCAATGTCGAATCGTAGTGGCCGTTGTCCATTGTCTTTTCGATGCGACGACCTGGAGCAGCGGCTCTTGATTGCTATGCACCTTCGCAGATACTCGGGTGTTGCGGTCGCCACACCCGAAGCCCCGCCGACGAAAGGAACTCAACGGCGTGAAGTGGAAGGATGGCCTCTTTCTCCTTTGGTCTACCTTCGTTTGGAGCGTGGCGATTCTCGCTGCCGCTCACTACGAAGGAGCCCCGAGTTGGCTCCATGATTTGCCAGCAACGCCGGGAAGCGATGCGGTCTTGTGGCAGGTTCAGACGATGTTCCTTTCGGTGGGATTCGCTGGCCTCGCGATCGCGGCGCAGCTCTTCGCTGAGACTCCGCTGGCGATTGGCGCGTCCCGTGGCCGCGTTCTGGAATACGTGCGTGCAGGGTGGTTTGTTGGGGTCGGACTTACGGCCAATGCTGTCATGGCTGTGGAAACCATCTGGTTGCCAAGCAGCATCGGTGCTCTCGGTGTCACCATCTTTTGGTTCGTGCCGACGGTGGTGCTGTTGGTGCGCTCGTACGTCAGGCTCATGCATCTCTTCGGTCGCCCGTCGCTACTCGATGAAGTTGTGCGGGTTTCTCTGGTTGAGGCTCTGGCCAGTCGCCTGACTACCGTGTCGCGTAACTACGCCGGGGCGAGGCGTCGATTGGATTCCCTCTTCGAGTCACAGTTTTTGGTCGGGGGCCTTAAGACATCTGAAGTAACGTTGCGCGTTCCGGTCCCACAGGTCGGGCTTGTCGTCAAAGCGATCGAGCCCGAGGTGGTCCGCCGAGCAATCACATCCCTCGGGCCTCGGACGAAGGGAGGCGGAGCAGGCGACGGTGGGAGCGTTGATCGTTACACACCACCCCAGGCGACTCTGGACATCGAACCGGGCGACCGAACTAGGGTCGGAGAGACAGCCTTCCGCATCCACACGGCACAAGAACTGACTCGGGGAGATCGGGATCGACTCGTCCGACTTTTTCAGTCGAGTATCGAGTTCGAGCCCTCGGGATCAGTCACACCTGACGAGGAGACGGATCGAGAGATCGTTATCTTGAAGGATGCTGTCGCCACGAGCTTGCGTTCGGGCGCCTACGGAACGGCCGAGCGAGCTCTCGGGCTGCTCGGCCACGTCGTACGTGGGGTCTGGACTGCACGACCGGAGAGCTTGGACTCGTCTCGCAGGTCTTCGTCCACCCGGAGCAACTGGTTGTACCGCAGCCTCAGCGAGGTTGAACAGGATGCATTGCTGTCCCCACGGGCAAGCGGTCTCTTCATCGATCAGGCGATGACGCGCGCAGTCGACGCGCCTCGAATCGGGTCGACGGAGTACGTCGACGAATGCCTGCGCAGCTTCACGCGCATCTGGTCCGATGTGCTTCGGAACGGCAACAGCGAGTTCGACTCGATGCCCGCCCACATCGTAACGTGCCTGCAGAACCTCGCCGCGTACTCGTTCGCAGCCGAGGAACGGAGCCACGACCTGCAGGCCCGGGCTACCTGGGCGATAGTCGAGCTCGTCAAGTTGGCACTTGACGCAAAGAATCTCGAGGCTGCCCGCCTGGCAGCGACGGAGTTGAGTGCCCTGTTCGAGTTCGCTGATGCAGACGGTGGCGCGCGCGCAAACGTTCGGACAGGTCAATTGGTTCTCAGCGGCTGGCTCGACTACCTCGCAGACAAAGAAGATGATCGGGACCCCGATGATCCACACTTTAGAGCGCTTGTAACGCCAAAAGGTACGTGGTCCGACATCCTCGCCGCTCGCGTCTCGGCGGAGCGCGGAACTACTCCGTTCAGCCGTTGGGGTTGGTGGGAGATGCGGACTTCCGCCTCCGTCCGTGTACAGCGTGTTGAACTCCCGCACTACATTGACCGGGCCGAGCTGGCCGCGCTCGCCTCGTCGTATGGCCACCTCCCTCCAGCAGCCAAGCAGGAGACAGCATCTGAGTACAAGCGCCTTCTGCAGCTGCTGGATGAGGGAACTCGCGACTTAAGCACTGAGGAATCGATACTCAAGCAGAAGCTCACCGATGAGGTCGATAAGTGGGATGCAGCCGAGGACGGACGGCTAGCACAGGAGCCGTTGTCGAAGTCCCGAGTCGACGTACTTCGGAACTCGCTGCGGGAGACATTGGATGCCAGAGGAGGGCTCACCGCGGAGGTCCCCGTTGTAGCCGACGTCCCTGAGTCAGTAACTAATTCGCGCCCGATCCTCGGTATGAACTTCCTGGTCCCGAGGCACTACCTCGTCGACAAGGTCTTCAACCAGACGTATGCCGACCCGAAACAACTTGGCGAAATGATTGCCCACGGTTTCGTCGAAGGCGAAGAACAAGCGATTGTGAAGGAGCTCCGCGCTTACCAAAGCAACCTGCTAGAACCAACAGCTCAAGCGATTCGACAGAAGATTGAATCCCTTGGAAATGAGGCTGAACACTACGTCCTCGTCACCCCGTATGGAGGGTTGATGGACCTTCCGGACTGGTACTCGACTGAGTTCAGGGAGGCGCTGGCTCGGGTGACTCACATGCAGACGGGCGTCCTCGATAGCGAGGCGATCCTCTTCGACCGACGCAGCACCCTTGGCCGTTATCGCAAGCCCGAAGAGAAGGACGGCCTGACAGCGATCGAAGGCACTTCAATCGCGATCGGAGTGTTCGAAGACGTGCAAGGCTATGTCGAGCCTCAGGTTCGAATCGAGACCGGCGAGTATTTTGTTGTCTGGGCAGGCGCCGCACCGCGCGTTTACAGATTTGCTTTGCCACCAGCCGCGGAGGCAGATGGCGGTGAGATGACAGACGATGGACGGTGCGGGCAATCTTGAACTAGTCGCTTGCGGAATGACACGTACTTCACCCGGCGAGATCATTGCTGACCACCATCGAGTAGCGGCGTCATGTCTCCTCTCGGTCGTCGGCGGTGTTGCACGCCATAACCACGCTTGCGCGGACGACGCATCGAGCTGCGGTCCGCGCGTCTCAATTTCTCGGCGTTCGGGCCGTGTCCGAGTTGGTGGCGGCGGTGCGGTGGGCCCCATCGACCACGCAGGAAACCGGACGATCGCGGAGACGGTGGTCCTCTGGTCACGACTCTCTGGCCTGTTCTGGGTGCCTACGTCACCGGCACACATCACCGTGGTTCGCCGTCCCGAAGCCCGTCCGGCGTTCCATCATTCCGCGTTCGTTTACCGCGTAACACGGTGCGGAAGTACAGCGGAACCGCTGTCATTTAGTTCTGAATGACGCAGCGCACTTTCCGTCGTGGGTTTTGCGCGCTATGTCCCCGCCGACTGGATGTAGGCCGCGAACACGCGGCTCCCGGTGTCGCGGTCTAGACGCTTTACGAGAGCCGCGACGATGCGGCTCGTGGACTCTGGACCGACGGCGTCGAGGAGCCCGCGGCACAGGATGTCGACGAGCTGGGCTAGGGCGTCAGCTCCGGGGTAATGCTGGTCGCGGAGAGCACCGGCCGCGGTGATGATGTGCTCGGTGACTCTTCCTGCGTCCTCGGGAACTCCGGCGCCGTCGACTCCCTCTGCGCCTTCGATGGCGGTAGTGAAGAATGGGTCTGCGTTGACGACTACCCATGCCAGGAGTGCAGAGACGACTTTGGGACGAGCCTGCGGATCAGTGGCAAGCGCGAGGCCGTTAGCGGCTAGGTGCGTCCAGGCGGCCGTCGTCTCGGAATCCATGTCACTGGGGCGGAGTCGGATGAGGGACCGGAACTCGTTGATGGCCTCGGGGATGTCGCGCCAGGCGGCGGGGCGGGAGATAGCGATGGCGAATGGGCTGTCGAATCTCCACTCGGACTGGTAGGCGAGGCTGTGCCAATGTTGGTCGATAGGTAGGTCGACAACGTTGTTGTCACGGAATGCTGCGATAGCGGCGGTGAGGTCGGCGTCATTGTCGAGTGCTCGGATGAGGTCGATCGACCCGAACGCGGGGACCCCCATGGTGCGGGCGAAGCGGCGAATGACGATGTCGTCGGCCCAGACTGCGACGCCGAGTTCTTGTGCGGCGGTGATCGCACTGAGCCACCGATCGTGGCGAGCACCCGGCGCGACGGGTGCGACGGGTGCGACCTGGAGGCCTTGAACGTCAGCCCAGACTTGCTCGGCGGCGTCGGCGTGCGCTCGCGCTTCGTCGGGGGAGATCTCGCTGAAAACGGGTTGTTGCGCGCGGCTGTCCCACCCCAGGGTTGCGGTCGATTTCATCGCGAGGCTGGTGCGAGCGCGGGCGATGTCCTCGCGGACGGGGCCGGGGACGATGACGGTATCGAAGTTCGCGGCCAGCTTCTTGAACGCTCGGCCAGTTAGGGGGGCGACCACGAGGGCGGTGGTGTCGACCACGGTCCGTCCACCGAGGGCACCGCGTGCTGTCTGTTCGCCGAGGTCTGCGTCGTTGTCCACGGCCAAAATGAAGCCGAGATCGCGACGGATGAGGCTCTCGGTGGTGGTGCGTCCCGCGGCGTCGGAGAGAGCCGCGAGAGGGAAGCGGCCAATGCGGACCTGGCGCGCGAGTTCTTCGAGTGCTTGCTGGCGAGCGTTCCCGGTGCGAAGGAACTCAATGAGCGGGTCGAGGTTGTCGTCTTCGATGGTGAGGCGGGTGATCGAGGTGTTCTCGCCGTGTTGTGTGAAGTAATTTTCGGTGTAGTCACGGAAGTCGGCGATTTGCGTCTCGGAGAAGCTTGTCGAGTCGGGTGCGGTGAACACGACCGACATGGCTGCTGCGGCGATCTGCTCATCGTCGGTCCAGTCTGCGGCAGCACGCATGAACATCGTGTACAGCTTGGGATCGCCGAGATCGGCGACGGTTGAGCCGGTTCGGGCGTCGCCGTGTGCACGCTGCTCGTCAATTGCGCGTCGGATGATGGATAGGAACAGCTGGGCTTTCTCACGTTCGTTGAAGCTGACCGCGGGAGCTTGGAGGAGAACCGTGAGTGCCTTCTCGAACTTCTCTTGGAAGAACAGCGCTTCGGCGAGCCGCCAGTACTCGATTTCGGGGACCGGCAGGTTGTTTTCACCCAGCTCCTGGATGACTTGCTCGGTCCGGCGTTCGGTGTCGGACCATTTGGACTCGCTGCGAGCGATCCATTGGAGTGCACGAAATACTTTCAGGCGCGCCAGCTTACTGTCGTCGCGGCCCAAGATGTTAAGGGCAATCTCGCGGGCGATCTCGACCAGGCCGTTGGCCATCGCCAGCGCCAATGCTTCGGTAGCCAGCGGAATGTCACCGCGGGATATTCCTTCGTCGAACACCATGCGAGCCGCTTCCTCAGCACGGTTGCTCGCGACGAGCGCGTCGGCGTGGGCCTCTAGCGCGAGTTCGTTGCGTTCGAGGCCGCGGACACACCGGAGGGCTCCTTCGTGGTCGCATTGGCTGAGAAGAACGCGCGCACGCATTACTTCGGCTAGGTCGGGGTCGATTTTCCCGAGTCGCATGATGTGTGCAGTGACGGTTTCTTGCTCGGGTTCATCGAGCGAATTGAATCTGCGGGCAAGCGCCATAAGGGCTTGGAAGTCGTCGTGATGGCCGCCTGCTGACAGCTCGAGCGCGGCGAAAAGCGCTGTCTTGGCTTCGGAGGCCATTTGCGGGCGGCTTCCGAGTACGGCGGCACGCATCAACTCACCCTCGGCCTTGTTCACGTTCTTCGCCGCGAGCGCGAGCGCGAGCTCATCGTTGCCCGTGGCCCGTGCGATGAATGCGCCTAGCCGGACCACCTCAGGGTCTCGCGATTCCTGCTGCGATGCAAGGCCATCGGGTGCCGGCAACAGCATGCGCAGCGCACCCGTGTAGTCGCCCTGAATTGACCGGGCCCGCGCTGCGGCGGCGAGGGCGCTCCCCGTGGAGCCGCCCCAGTCGCGGAGCGCATCTCGCACCGACATTGCTTCGGTCTCCACCTGCCTGGCGCTGCGCGAGATCTCGTCGGCGACGTCGGCAGCTGCGCGACCGACCGTAGATACCAGCACCCCGAGTGTCGTCTGAGCGAGCGTCAACCGGGTCCCCTCGGCGTTCGGGCGAAGCTCGACAGCCCACTGCGCAAGTCGCATACCGTCGTCGGCCAAGTCGCGAGTCACCGGGTTGCCGCGCAGGGTACGTGCCGCGAGCCCGGACTGGACGCCGAGTTGGTCGGCCGCGCCCGGCGCCAGCATCAGGAGCGCGAGCTGCCGGAGTATGGTCGCAGCGATCAGGTCCCGCAGCTCCGGGTGGAGATTCACGACCTGTACGGGTTCGGCCGGTGTGCGAAGCACGCCTGTCGGATCGATGAGGCCCAGTGAGGCGAGCGCTACCTCCGCTCTTCCTTTGGTTTTTGCGAGGTCTTGGTTCAAGACCGCACGGTAGACGTCGATAACTGGTTTGAGCCGGGCGAGGACGTCATCGTCGAAGTCATCAAGGGAAGATGGGCCGGGCTCGTCCGTGTTATCGCCATCGTTAACGTCGGCGTCGTTGCCGATGCGCTCAAGCCGCGCGACCAGGGTGAAGTACGCGCTCGCGTCCAGGTCGCCGGTGAGCCTCGCGGCCTCTGCGGCCTGGACGAAGGCGCGCCACGCGACCTTCGACCCGGACACTGATGCCAGCGACGCGACAAGGGCCCAGGCATCGCCGGTGTCGTCCTCGCGTAGCCATGCAGGGGGACGGTGAAGCGCTCTGCTGAGCCAGGTCGAAGCGGTGACGCCGGAGGCGCGCATCTCGGCGATGGCGTTCCGCGCCGCGCTCGCCCGGGTAGACGAGCGGCGCCCTAGGCGGTCTATCCAGGTCTGGGCCGCTCCCGGCAGTGTGACTACAGGTGAGTCCACTTGATCGCCGGAGGGGCCTGAAGTCGGGGGCAGTTGCCCTCCTCGCTTGAAGTCGTCGGGGTGGGCGAAGACCAGAATGTCGCGCAGCAGAGCGGCAGCGTTCCCTGCAGCAAGCGGCTGCTGGTCGTCGTTCCCGGCCTCTGACTTGTCGCCGATGAAGTCCGAGATACCGCGGACGGCCAAGACCGGGAGGTCGTGGATGTCCGACCCAGCCGCGAGGCCGAACGATTCCATGTCGAGGGCGGCTGCGTCCTGGAAGCGGTTGCAGATCTCCTGCAACACGGGGCTGTTCGTGTCCGCCTGAACAGCTTCGACGGACACGATGGGTGCGACGAACGCGTGTGGGTGCTTGACGTTGTAGTGCAGGCTGCGGGGCGAAGGAGTCCACTCGCTGTCGGCGATGCAAGCGTTTACGACGGCGACTAGCGGCGTCGGCGTGGCATACGTCTTGTCGCGGCCGAGGAGCTTCGATCCGGTCGTGCTAGCCACCTGCTTGCCTGCATACGGGTTGTGGATTCGGCTCGCGACCACGACGTCGAGGGGGCGCTGGTCGTCTGGTTTCAGCCCAGCGGCCGTGCCGACGAACGCGACGAGGTTCGCGCGTAGGTTCTGGGCGGCGAGGCCAACGAGCGCTGCCGATGTTGCGTTGCCCATTCCAGCGCGGGCGAGGTATACGGTCCAGTCGATGTTGTCGCCGGGCACCTCGCCGCGAACCATCCAAATGCCGCCCATACGTAGGCGTTCGGCGTTCACCAAGCGGTTGCGAACTTCGGTGTGCTCAAGTTCGACCGCGGTGACCACAAGGGCGACCCGTTCCTGCGGCGACCCGTCCAGTTCCGCGAGTCCGGCAACGTCCGCGGTCGTTGTCCAAAGAGTCGCACGCCCCTCTTTCCGTGAATCGACCAGCGCGTACTTCTCCAGCGCCTTGAGTGCCCGGTTCGCGGTGTTGGGCGCGACGCCGGCGATATCGGCTACCTGTCGGCCGCTTAGCGGTTGGGCAGATCGCCGCAGCATCCGGAGGATGTTGAGTTCGAGCGCAGTGAAAGTCATGCCCCAATACTGACAGCTGCGCATTACATGTGCAAACTGATTTATTGATTGCACATGCAGTGCGCTATCTGTTGGTCTTCGCCTTGTGGGGCTTTTTCGTGTGTGTGCGTGTTTAGGTGAACCGTGCCGGTTTTGATGCCGCATCCGTTTTGTGGATGCAGATCATGCCCAAGCGTTATCCGCCCGAGTAGCGTGAGCGAGCCGTCCGGGTGGTCCTCGACCACCTCGACGAATACCGGTCCGTCTACTCCGCATGCCAGGTGATAGGCGCGAAACTCGGCATCGGTGCCGAATCGCTGCGGAACTGGACCAAGCAAGCTCAGGTCGATGCGCAGCAGGTGCCCGGAGCGAGCACCGCGGAGCAGTTCGGATCAAGGAATTGGATTGTAAGAGCAGACAACCTTAGTAAGGCAACGAAATTGAATAAGTCGGCATCGATGTCGGGAGGGAACTCGACCCTCGCCGCGCTGATTGTCCAGTTCATCGGGGGTGGTGAATTGAACTGGTCATCGCAACACGGTTCTGTGGATGTGAGTGTACTTGTTCGGCAAGGACTTCCGCTGACTTTCGCCATTTGAGTTCTTTGCGAGGACGATTGTTGAGTGCGTCAGCAACTGCGTCGACTTCACATCGATTGTATCGGGACTGATCAGTACCCTTTGGAAAAATGCTGTCGCAGAAGGCTATTGGTGTTCGTTCGTCCCGCGCTGCCACGGACTGTAAGGATCGCAGGAATAGACGCAGATTCCGGTGGCATCGGCGAGGTCCGCGTGTCGCGCCATTTCCTTCCCCCAGTCCCTGGCCAACGATCGGTGGAGATACCCCGGCAGAGGCAACAATGCTGTAGTCAACGCATCACTGGCAGCCTCCGACCCCTACCCGGTGAGTGCCGGCCCGTTCTTCAAGCAGTCGTCTGCCGACGATCGCGACGCCGAGGCTTGTTGCGGCCCTTCCATCCCGCGACATCCGGTCCGGCGACCACTGTTCCGTCTTCGGCACAGACCTATCCGGAAAGCTTGTCTTGCAAGTACTCTCGCAACCGTTCGTACTCCGCGAGCTTCGCCGAGTTCGGGCTTCTTGCGGCGAGGTCGGCCTTCCACTGCGCGGTAGATGCACGGTACTCGATCTGCCCGCTGCGGGTGGCGACGTTGCGCCGTAACTCTCGCGAGAAAAGTCGACGGTGATCGCCTGATGTGGCGCGCAATTTCTCGTAAACCGACCTTCTGGGCTCGCAATATCGCGATGCCCTCGCGCTCGCTGAACGAAAGGTATCTTCCCGAGACCGCGGTCAGCTCAAAGGGCTGCATACCCCCAGCATGCCGGAACCACCGAGTGCCGACCGGCCCCGATACGCCGCGGGCGATCGCGGCATCCTCGCTGGTGAGACCCTGACGATTTGCGACCAGAACGCTCGCTCGAGGTCGGGGTCGTTCCGGTGACCGCATAACCGCTCGACCGGTCAATGATGCTGCCCACCCAGGTGGCCGTCCCAATTACACCTCCATAGTTGGGGGTGGTGCGTCCAGCGGTTGAACCTAGCCAGTCTTCGCGTATCGGCACTGCAAACGTGCTGGTGATACCTAGGATTCTGAATTAATTTCGCCTTGACTCGCCCGGTGATACTGTCCCTCCGTTCAGATCAATCGTCAACGGAAAGAAGCACGAACGTGGCCGCAAGTATCGCCCAGCTCGAAACTCTCATCAGCAAGCACCGGAACGAACCCGATGCTGCTCTCTCGGACAAGATTCATGAGGTCGCGAAGGAGCTCGTAGATCGGGCCTTGCTCAGCCCGAAGGGTGCGTCTGAGTACCTCAGCGAGCTGTAAGCCGGCGGGCGGGTTGCTTCTTAGGACGCAACCTTCTTTCCCCGTTTGCTTATTCGTCCACCTTTCGCGCCTGCGATTCGCGCAAGCCTGCGCGGTTGGTGGGTGCGCGTTCTTCAGTCGTGTGGGGTCGACGGTGATGGCTGCGACGATGTCGGCGTTGATCGGATCGCTATAGGGATCCGGCGTCGCGATGCGGACAACGCCGGTTCTGCTCGGTCCAGACAGGGCGACTGTCGAGGTATCGCGTGGCAATCCCGTACAGCGATGCCGTGAGTGTGTTTACGGGCGCGGGACTTGTAAGTGCATCGATGACTACGGGCTATGAGAGTGTCGCCGGAACGGGTGTGTTCCCCGTGCCGTGAACGTACAACGTCCGTCACTCGAGCCCTGCCGCGGTCGGTGATCCATACGGACAAGGCCACCGGGGCGACCACAGCGTTGCTGCTCGCCGTCGCACAGCCGCGGGAGACCTCCGCCAACGTCTACTTCGTGGTGAACAACTCACTGAAGCTGTACTTCGGCGAGCTGGAGCCCAGCCGATAGACCGCGACGCGAATACAGAAGACCCCGCACCGAATCTGAACTGCTCCCCGGACGTTGGCACTGAATTTCTCAGTCCAATTTTCCGGGGAGCAGTTCAATCCTGGTGCGGGGTCTTTTGTCATCTGTGGACCAGTCGTGATGAATTGCTGGACGGCTTCGATGACTGGTGTGGTTGTGTTCGGTCAGACCAGGAAGGTCTCTACGCCCGGGTGTACGACGCTGAGGTCGCAGTTCGCGATCTGCGCCAACTTCACGATTCGGTCGATGTGGTCGGCCGAGACGAACCCGATGCCGTAGCCGTCCGAGCCGGTGTCGAGGATGATCAGCGCGGAGCCGAGTTCGCGGCACCGTGCGGCGAGTGGCCACAGGAAGTTTTCGAGTTCTTCGGGGTCCCAGCGGTCGTCGGACTCGTCGAACTCGTTGACCCAGTCCCAGTTCATTGCTGCTGGGCAGGCGGGCAGCTCGATCAGGGATTCGCGAATCATGCCAGGGGTGTCGTTGCAATCGCAATAGGCCATGCCGGCCTCGTAAAGTCCGCCGGCCGCGCGGATGTCGGGGCCGTCGGGATACAGGGCACGGAGCAACGCATTGGACGGAGCCCATGTGTCCGCGATTCCACGACCGGCGATTTCTTCAGCCAATCGTGCCTGGCTCGGCTTCGAGCCGGGTGCGATGAGTTCGACGATCTCGGACAAAGCCTGCGTTATCTGCTGTGTGTCGGGCATGCGGGGAGAGTATTCGCTGTCACCGACAGGTGTCCGTCCTGGTTTCCATCAGGTCGATCGCGCCAGACGGTGGTGTTCGCCGCGGAGGAACGCAGCGGACTCGGGATCGGCAAGGTCGCCAAGGTGTTGTGGCCTCTTCCGTCCGCAACCATCGCGATCAACGGGGCCCGACACGCGTTCCCACCCCAGGTCGACGCCGACTTGAAGGCCGGCACTGGTGCCGGCGGCGGGCGGGGAGCTGCTGTTGCTCGGTGATGGGGTGTGCGGAGGGCTCGGGAGGGTCGATTTTCGGATGTTTTTGAATTTTGTTGTGTTTCAGTAACTTTGGGTGATTGGTTGGTGTGTAATTGGTTTCGGTGGTTACGCATGGAAGTGCTTTAGATGGGCTCGAATTATGTTGTGGAAGTTAGGATTTCAAGGTTTTGCTGTTCTGTGTTGTTTTGCGGTTTGGGGTGGGGTCCTGTAGGATGGGAAGCATGATGTCGATGAGTTGGCAGACGTGAGACGGGGTAGCTTCGAACGACCCCCGCTCCTCCCCAGCTTCGTTTGGTACTTGGGTACCGATTTCACAGTTCCGTTCAAATCCTATGGTGACAAATACAATTCAAGAATTTAGAGGAGCGAAGCGAGTCGATCGACGGCGGCCTGGCTGGACTCGCTGCGAGCCGCGAAGCGGCTCCCTGGCGGGGAGCGAAGCGAGCCGCTTCCGTTCCCGATGCGGAGCATCGGGAGAGCGCCGCGG
>NZ_RKMA01000004.1:0-392173 GCF_003797085.1 Rhodococcus sp. WS3 | reverse complement strand
GCCCGCAATATCATCGCGGAGCGAGTACTCGGGATGCCGCGTGAGTACTCGGCCGACCGGGATCTCCCGTACAAGGACGTCCGTCGCGGTCGATAACCTGAGCAACAGAGCCTTTCGGGAGTTCGGTTCGGAGCAAGCGGCGACGGCCACCGCGCTGACGTCCGCCGGGCAGATGATGTCGGCAAGGCATTGATAGACCGCCATTCACCGATTGTCCTAGGCCCGACCACGGCATTTTCACCGATGTTCAGGCATCGCTAGGTGTTTCACGGTGTTGGCCGAAGTATTGGTATTTTGCAGGGACCGTGCAGCAGGTACTACTCCTGGATTGCTGAGTCGAAACGGGCTCGGATGTTTGGTTTGGCTCTCGTGTTCGGGGTACTCGTTAACGCATGCGGCTCGGTGTTCTCGATGTCGGATCGAATTATGCGCAGCTTCAGATCGTGGAAGCTACTGCTGGGGCGCCGCCACTGCCGCTGCATGCACTGAAAGCCGCGACAGGTTTGGCTGAGTCGATCGATGCAAGCCAGTGTCTGGACGGCAACGGAATAGAGCGGGTGTGCGACGCGGTGACGCAGTCGCTGGAGGCTGCGCCGCATTACGAGGTTGATCAGATCTATCTCTTTGTCACTGCTGCCATCCGGGATGCGGCGAACCGGGAGGAAGTTCTGGATCGTGTGGCAGCTGAGTGTGGATTACGCCCACAACTCCTGACCGGCTTGCAGGAGGCGCGTTTGACCTATAGAACTGTGTCGGTACGTACGTTCCTCCCTGCGTGAGACAGCGGATCATCCTCTGTGGGAAGGGAAACCGCAGCGGGTTGTCGGTACGTCCAAGACCTTCAAACAATTGGCGCGATTGGCCGGAGCGCCGCCGCAGCGAAAAGGACCGTTTGTGCGACGAACATTGTCGCGCAGGGACCTTCACGGTTTGGTCGCACGGATGGCGACAATGACGACCGATCGTCGCGCCAAACTGCAAGGCGTGGCGCGATCGCGCGCTCACCAGATTCTTGCAGGTGCGATCGTGGCCGATGAGACGCTCTACGCCCTCGATGTCGATTCGATCGATGTGAGCCCATGGGCACTACGCGAAGGTGTCATCCTTCAGCATCTCTCCGCGGTACCCGATCCTCAGAACGATCTTCCACTCCAAGTGCTGTCTCCGGAGGTGCACGTGGACAAGGCGGTAGTCACGTCATTGCCGATCACCGAATCGTCACACGACCGCACTCGTTGACCAGGCGATCACGAATCGCGAATCGAGGAGAAGAAGACATGAACAAGACCATTGCATCCGTCGCGATCGTCGGCGCTGTTGTCTCTGCCGTCGCGTGCGGTAGTGACGATACCGACCAATCCACCGGTGACGGTAATGATTACGCTACGCAGCAAACCACCAGATCGCCGGCGCAGAGAACAGATGAGAGTGAGCCGACGGCGTCACCGACTGATCTGGGAATGATCGATCAAGCAAAACTTGCGTCGTTTGTTGTCGCCTTTCGAGCCGGCTACTCGGAACTGACGCAAGATCGCGACGACAGCAGCATCGAGCTCATCGTTCTCCAGTCCTGCGACGACATTGGGAACGGAGTGGACGAGCAGCAGGTCACGGATGAAATCCGAACGCTCGCTGCACACAACGGCAATGAACCCACTCAGGATCAAGCAGAACGGATCTACGACATGGTCACCCCCGCCTGCCCGGGATGACCTGACTCCCCTCGGTTCGGGGTCAGGAGTCCGCCGTCCCGAGACCGTATACGGCATAGGCTGCTCGGATAACTGGTTGTGCAACATTGCGCACCCTCACCCCGCCAGGGGTTGTGCCACGCTCGGTTCCGGCGTGAGCGTGCCCGTGGAGTGCCAGATCGAGTTGAAACTCGTCGATAGGTTCGCCGAGGAGATACGACCCGAGGAAGGGGTAGATCTCGGGCGGTTCACCGTGCAGGGTGTCGCTGATCGGCGAGTAGTGCAGTAGTGCGACGCGTATATCTGCCTGGAGCGAAGACACCGCTGATCGGAAGCGTTCGGCGACGTCGACGGTATGGCCGGCGAACTCCTTCATTTGTGGTTCTCCGAACACGCTGGCGCATTTACCGGCGAATCCACCACCAAATCCTTTGGTGCCTGCGATCCCCAATGTTTGTCCGGCAATGTCGATGGTGACAGATTCGCCTTCCAGTACAGAAATCCCTTGCGCGGTAAGCGTATCCGTAATGTCTGAGACAGCATTGCTGTGGTAGTCGTGATTTCCGAGCACGGCGATTACCGGGATTCCCAGGTCTGCGAACTCGTCGGCAACAACCTTCGCCTCATCCCGGCCTCCATGTCGGGTGAGATCGCCGGCCAGCAACAAGACGTCCGCGTGGGTGGATACCATGTCGAGTGCAGGCCGCAACTCGCCGTGTGAATCTGCGCCGAGATGCACATCGCCGACCGCGGCGACCCGGATCACTGTAAGTCCTCGTAATCAGATTGTGGTTCAGCGGAACTCACGACATGGATGTCGTTGCAGACGGTAATGTCGGGGGCCAACTCCGTGACTACCGATTCTAGTTCCCGCTTTCGGGCGAGACTGTTCACTTCACCGCTGAGGTAGATCTTCGATCCTCGAATCGTCACCCGCACACCGAGTTCCGATGTTCGTGGATCTTCGGCGAAAGCTCGTCTGATGTGTGCCGCCAGGTATTGCGGAAGTTGCTCTTCTGCCTTCATCCTCCCTGCCTCCATTCGCTTGCCTATTTTGTCGCAGCAATCTCGAGATCGTCGAGGAGCCCAAGAAAGGCCCGCGCATACGGCGAGGCTCGTGTCTGGTCGACAACTTCCGGCCAGTCGACTTGCTCTCGTAAATCGCGCGCGATCTGGAGCATGGGAACGAAGTCGCAACGATGAGCATCGAGGACGTTCAGTTTGTCGATCATCAAGTCCGTCGCGCCGACGACGGGTGCGACAGCGGAGCCGACCCGCATAGACGTTGCCCGGTCCAGGAACTCGTCAGTGATGTCGCGCCCTGAGGCAGAGAAAATAAGGTCGACGAGTACGTCGCTGTCGTACACCTTTGCCAGCCAATCCTCGGGCGGGTTAACCGGTTTCATTCCGGTCTCGCGTAGTGCGTGCAATGCCGGAGTCACGTCCTGCTTGCGCAGGAAGATATCGACATCGTGCCCCGATGGTGGTCCGCCGCGTGCATACACGGCACAACCGCCCGCAACAGCAAATCGAATTTCAGCTCTTGCCAGTGTGTTCACCGCTCGCGTCATAGTCTGCAACAGATCGTCCATGCTGGACCTGTCGTGGGTGGAGACGGGGGGAGGTGGATGCCGGGGTGGTCGTGTCGTCATTTTCAGGAGGTACCCGATCTCCTTCCGGCGAACCGTGTGGGCTCGAGTTCGCCGACGAAATCGACCGACCGGATCGAATGCGTTCTCGGAGTTCTCACCGCGCGGACAGTGGGTCGAAATCGCTCGGTTCCTCGACCGTTGGTGTGAAAGCGATTTGGTCCCAGTGTTACTGGGGGTGAAGCTTCCATAGAGGATACGTCGGACCGAGTCTGGGTACCACGATCAGACATGCCGTCGAGAGCACTGACGGCTTCTGACGAAGGAGACGCTCATGGCTACCTGCGAAACGTGCGGTAACGAGTACGACAAGACGTTTACAGTCACGCGTGGCGAACGCACTGCCACCTTCGACAGCTTCGAATGCGCCGCCCAGGCAATGGCACCACAGTGCGCGCACTGTGGATGCCGCATTCTCGGACATGGAATCGAAGCGGAAGACACGATGTACTGCTGCGCTCATTGTGCTCGTCAAGAAGGTCACAACAAGGCAGCAGACCGCGTAGGTGCCTGAATCGGCACACGCCACTAGGCTAGCGCTAGATCAGGCCTCGGGGATCTCCCGGCCGTAGTTCTCGAGTGTGATGCTGTCGGGATCGGGTCCACCGCGTACGCCGGTGTCGAGGGCATCGATCGCAGCAAGCTGGTCGCTGGTGAGGTCGAAGTCGAAGACGTCGAAGTTCTCGGCGATGCGGGTTGGCTTTGTCGACTTCGGGATAGCGGAGCGACCTTGCTGCAGATGCCACCGCAGCATCACCTGGGCTGCGGACTTACCATGCTGCACAGCAATATCAAGCAAAGTCGGATCGTCGAAGGTGCTCTTCTCGCCGCCACCGTAGGAGGTGATGCCGCCGATCGGCGACCAGGCCTGCGTCACGATGCCGTGCTCGGCGTGGAGGCGCTGCAGTTCCTTCTGCTGGAAGTACGGGTGAAGTTCGATCTGATTCACGGCTGGTACGACGGTTGTCTCGGCCAAGAGTCGGTCGAGGTGTGCGGGCATGAAATTGCTGACTCCGATGGCCCGGACCTTGCCGTCGGCGAGTAGCTTCTCCAGCGCCCGGTAGGCGTCGAGGGTCAGGTCGAAACGGTTGGACAGCGGCTGGTGCAAGATAAGAAGGTCGAGTTGGTCGACGCCGAGCTTGCCCGTCGCCTTGTCGAACGCGTGGAGGGTGGTGTCGAAACCGTAGTCGCTGATCCAGACCTTGGTCTCGATGAACACCTCGTCGGAGTTGACGTCGGAACGCTTGATACCTTCTCCGACCTCACGTTCGTTGAAGTACGCGGCGGCAGTATCGATGTGCCGGTAGCCGGTGCGAAGGGCCGACTCGACGGCGGAAACCGTGACATCCGGTGGGGTTTGGAAAACGCCCAGCCCGATGGCCGGCATTTCCACGCCGTTGTTCAGGGCGATCGTATTTTCAGGCATGTTTTCACCGTAGGGATGTTTTGGCGGAGGTGACAGGTACTGGCGTTAACCCCCAACAGGTTGCCTGGATGTCCGGACGGGCCACTACACAGGTTGTTGAATCATGTTGTTTTCCGCCTAGGGTGTCGCAATCGCGATAGTTTCGTTGAACACGTCGACGGAAAGCGAACATGCCATGACCTCGGATCGGGTTGCGACGGATTTCGACCCCGCATTGAAGCTCGCACGATTCCTGCCACGCACCGTGATCACTCGGCGCACTGCGGGACTCCTCCGTCGACTCACCGGATTAGGAGCCCTGGTGCCGCCAAAAGGTGGGGAAGTTGTCCGCTGCGACGCGAGTGTTTCAGTCCGGGTATTCCGACCCACCGCGCCCGAAATCCCCAGGCCAGGTGTGCTCTTCATCCATGGCGGTGGATATCTCATCGGCAGCGCAGCGATGGGGGATGGAATGTGCCGGAACATCGCCGCGCAATTGGGTGCTGTTGCAGCGTCGGTGGAGTACCGGCTCGCACCGCATCATCCGTATCCTGCCCCCTTGGAGGACTGCTACCGCGCACTGCGGTGGTTGGCGGATCAACCTGACGTCGACGCGAGCCGAATCGCTGTCGTGGGGGAGAGCGCCGGTGGGGGCTTGGCCGCTGCTCTGACTCTGCTGGCCAAAGAACGCGGTGAGGTGCTGCCCGCATTCCAGTTGTTGTCGTATCCCATGCTCGATGACCGGACAACCAAACGAACAGACTTCGACGAGAGCCGATTCAGGGTGTGGAGTCCCCGCAGTAACCGCTACGGATGGAGCGCGTATCTCGGATCGTCGATCACGGATGTGCCGCCGTTGGCCGCGCCCGCACGGTACGAAGATCTCACGGGACTCCCGCCGACGTGGATCGGCGTCGGAACACACGACTTGTTCTACGACGAAGACTTCAACTACGCCAAGCGGCTCATCGACGCCGGCGTTCCGTGCACACTGTTCGAGGTACCAGGTGCCTACCACGGCTTCGATCAGATCGAAGCCCGATCGACCCCGGCGCGTAACTACCGCCGCGAACAGCTGAAGGCTCTAGCTGCCGTCCTCTCCACTTAGGGAATTTGACTGCACGGCACCTACTTCGGTTCTGGGCTATCGCCTTTCGATTCCGCAAACCATGCGGCAACTTGTGTGCGCGAGGTGAAGCCGAGCTTCACCAGTAGATGCTCGACGTGGCCCTGCGCGGTGCGCGGCGAGATCACCAAGCGGGCTGCGATCTCCTTGTTGGTGAGACCGTCAGCCACCAGCGCGGCGACTTCGAGTTCGCGTTTTGTCGGCCTGCTCGACGGGCCGTTAGTGGAACTTCGCGGGCTGGTGCGTTCCTCGCCCAGTGCGTAGTCGACAGCGTCGCGGAACCGAAGGTCGGCGCCTTTGCTACGCGCATTGTTGAAGGCTCGCTCGCCCAGCGCGAGTCTGACTTTGCGTTCACAATCGTCTTGGAAGACGGCCATGCTCGGCACGACAACAGACGAACCTCCGACGGACCTGCTCGCTTTCTCAGCGGCGCCCATCAACATGGCTGCGCGTCGGGCATCCTTGCTGTCGGTCGCGACCCACGACAATGCTTGCAGGCACACGCTGGCGTTCAACCGGTCATTGAGGTTGCGGCCCAATCGCAATGCCTGCTTCAGTAGTCGAGATGCCCGATCGCCATCGCCGTGCTTCCAGGCCGCAACAGCCAGCGTCCACAGGACGTACGTCCGATACACCGTTTCGCCGTGTTCCTCGGTAATGGCAAGTGCGCGTTCGTTGTATTCGATTGCTCGGTCGGTGTCATCCATCAGGTCGAGTGTCATGCCGAGGGTAAGCAAGGCAGTTACCTGGAAGGGCAGGTTCTTCTGTTCGGTGAACAACTGAGCAGCCTTTTCGAGGTGGATACACGACTCGGCAAGATCCTCGTTGAACAAGGCAAGATAGCCCTCTGCATGCTGGAGATAGGCGTTGATCAGCGGGTCGGTCGATTGGCCGGCGAGGACTCGCCCCTCCTTGACGAGTGCTTCTGATGTTTGAATATCTCCCTGGACCCCAGACAAGAGGCTTCCGGCATGAATTGCCCTGGCACGCCCGATGGTTGGCGGGCCCATTCGATATTCGCTGAATCTCCGTAACCATTGACGGCCTTCGGTGATTGCGCCACGAGCGAGCCAATAGGAAAACAGGGCCGTTGTGATCCGAGTGCCGATTTCAGGACTGTCGGACACACAGAACTCCAAAGCCTCCCGCAGATTGGACTTTTCCCGAGCGATAGTGGTGATCAACTCGATCTGCCGAGGGCTGATCCAGTCGGTATCTGCTGCGAGCGCCAGAGCTTCGAACCAATCGCGGTGTCGGCGACGAAGTTCCGTGTACTCATGCTCTCCGGCTTCTTGTGCCTTCTGTCGCCCGTAGTCGCGGATTGTCTCCAGCATCCGGAAACGCACGGTGTTGTCCGACATTTCACGGATCAGTATCGACTTGTCGACCAGAAACGTCACGGCGTCGAGCACGTCCGTCGGTGTCAGCTCTCCGTCGCAAATCTGTTCTGCGGCTTTGAGTTCGAATCCACCGGAGAACACCGACAGTTGCGCCCACACTGCTTGCTCCATCGGAGTGCACAGGTCGTAACTCCAGTCGATGCACATTCGCAATGTCTGTTGCCTTGACGGTGCGTCCCTGCTTCCACTGGTCAACAAGGCGTATCGCTCGGAAAGTCGCTGCAGGATTTGTGTGGGCGACATCGCCCGCAATCGCGCCGCTGCCAACTCGATCGGTAGCGGGAGCCCGTCCAGTTGCCTACAGATCGACGCGATGGCGACTTTATTGTCCTGCGTGAGTTCGAAGCCCGGCACAACTCCGGTGGCGCGATCGACGAACAGTCGCACGGCATCGTTACTCGGCGCGCCCTTCGGTAGGTTGTCGGGATCGGGGACCGGTAGTGGGGGGACAAGGAGAATCGACTCTCCTCCGACTCCGAGTGGTTCGCGGCTCGTCGCCAGAATCTTCAGGTCGGGGCAGGCGCGTAGCAGAAATTCGGATAGCTGCGCCGCTGCAGTAACTACCTGTTCGCAATTGTCGAGTACCAGCAAAAGCTCTCGTTGAGCGAGGAACTCGGCAACCATCTCCCGGACGGGCTTCGCAGACCGGTCTTGTATCCCCAGGGTGCGTGCCACAACACCTGGGAGCAGCGATTGCTCCTGCAGCTCCGCCAACTCCACCAGCCGGACGCCGTCGGCAAAACTGTGTTGTGTCTTGGCGGCGATCCGAAATGCGAGTCGAGTCTTTCCCACACCACCGATTCCGGTCAATGTCACCAGTCGCGCGGTCGTCAGTAGGTTCTTGGCCGTGGCGAGTTCGGTACGGCGGTCGACAAAACTGGTCAGCTCGAGCGGGAGTCCCCCGGTGCGATCCGTTGGCGGAGGAATACTTTTTTCGGGGTACTCGTTTTGCGGATGACCCTGTGCTGTGGGCGATGGGACGGATTGCGTGCGTGCAGGTTCGGAGTACAAGGACATTTCATCGACAGGCAGATCGTGGCGGCGTTGTGCTTCGCGGAGTTGTTGTCCTAGCTCCTGTGACGACAGGCGGGTTCCCGGGTTGGCGGACATGGCTCTTTCGATGAGAGCGCCGACGTCGTCCGGGATGCCGAACTCGCGTGGGTTCGGAACAGGCTCCGACGTAACTCGCAGGAACTGGGCGACCAGTCGTTCACCACTGCGACGTTCGAAAGCAGCGTGTCCGGTCAGTGTGGCGAATAACGTAGAGCCGAGACCATAGACATCCGCTGCGGAACTCGGCGGCCCGCCGGTCACGATTTCGGGCGCAATGAAGGCCGGTGAACCCGTGACAATGCCTGTGCCAGTTTCGAATCCACCGGCAAAATGAGCGATGCCGAAGTCGGACAGCGCCGGTTCACCGTAATCGGTGAGCAGGATGTTTCCGGGCTTGACATCTCGATGCAGGATGCCGAGTCGGTGCGCGGACTCCAAGGCGCCGGCAATCTTCACACCGAGGCGCAGTGCTTCACCTAGTGGGAGCGGTCCGTGCCGTCGGATCAGGGTGTCGAGGGAATCTTGGGCGTAGTACGGCATGACGATGAAGGGCCGTCCGCTACCGGTGACGCTGGTTTGAAAAACATTCACGATGTTGGGATGTCCGGTCAGTCGGCCTGCTGCGCGCTGCTCTCGAAAGAACCGTGCGCGGTTCTCCTCGTCGAGGTCGGTGGTGAGAACCTTTACTGCCACGGTCCGGTCGAGCGACGGCTGCCGACAGCGGTAGACGACGCCGAAACCTCCACGGCCGATCTCGGTAGCGTCCTCGAACCCGGACGCAGACAATTCCGCCGCGACCGAACCTGTCGCGTCGAATTGCGTCGCGAAGGGGTCGACATCGGTCATGGACTACATCGATCCACCTGTGCACGTCGCGTGGAAAATCCGACGAAACTCACCTATCGATGATGGTCCCTGAAAGCCCCCGCTCGCCACCCCCCAAGGCATTTTGTTGGAAATTCAAGTGAGTTGCCACAGCGCAGATTCACGTTGCGGCAACCTTGACGGCAAACGCACTCAGAAGTGCCCCGGTGACGAGGCGCTGGGCTGCCATGACCCGAGGATGATGACGAAGGTACTCGGAGACCGATGACGCAGCGAGAACTATTGCTCCGTTGATCGCCACAGCAACGGTGATTTGAACTAGTCCCAACTGGAGGAATTGACCTAGCACCGGTCCGTTTTCGGGGTGCACGAACTGAGGGACGAGTGCCGCATACATCAGCGCGATCTTGGGATTCAAGATGTTTGTCACCAATCCCATGGCGAACAACCGGAAAGGGGAGTGAGCGTCGAGTTCTCGTGCCTCGAACGGTGAGCGCCCGCCTGGTCGCAGCATGTTCCACGCGAGATATGCCAGGTAGACGGCGCCGACGAGTTTGACGGTCGTATATGCGGCCGGGACCGCCGCGAACAGCGCGGACAGTCCTGCAGCGGATGCACCCAGGTAGAAGACAAATCCCAGAGCGACGCCGCCCAGCGAGACCAATCCCGCGCGCCTGCCTTGTGAGATGGAGCGCGACGCGAGGTAGACCATGTTCGGGCCGGGGGTCAGCACCATTCCCAGCGCGATGAGCCCGATCCCGACTACGGACGCGATGGGCAGCATGTTCTCTCCTCTGTACTCGTTTGTGGACTTCGACTAGTTTCCGGTGTGAGCACTGTCCACGTCCATCGCATATTCGAGAACTATTTCGTGAAGGATTGCTTCATGGATGAACTAGCCACGCTGCGCGCGCTCCAGTCGGTCAAAGAGCATGGGACAGTGACGGCTGCCGCTGCAGTTCTGCGGCTGAGTCCGTCCGCGGTCAGCCAGCAGCTCAAGCGACTCGAAAAGGCGACGGGTCGATCCTTGTTGACGCCCACGGGGCGCAGAGTGGCTCTGACGCCCGAGGCTCATGCGCTCCTCGACGAGGCAGGTCCGGTGTTGAGTCGGTTGGAGGCCATTCTCGGTGTTTCGTCCGGTCGTGAGTCACAAGTTGTGGGCCATGTGCGTGTCGCCGCATTTACGACCGCCATCCGGCACGGTGCGCTGACGGCGATAGCCGAAGTTCAGGATCAACACCCGGAGCTCACCTGTTCACTCGCCGAGATGGACCCAGGCGAGGCGTATCACGCCCTGTCAGCCGGGATGGTAGACATTGCGGTCACACATCATTGGCAAGGGCAGCAGGCGCCGGTGTATCCGGCGATCACAGTGAGTCCCCTTGCCGACAATACTGCCGACGATCTGGTCGACGACGTTGCCGACGTAATTTGCCACCGAGACCATTCACTTGCCCAGTCGCCTGGACTCGAAGACCTCGCGACATACAGTTGGGTGTCCACCGGCGCGGGCACGATTTGTCATTCATGGCTCATCCACATGTTCGCCCTGCATGGTCATCGGCCACGAATCACCGCAGAAATTTCCGACTTCGCGCTGCATGTCCCGTTCGTAGCCGCGGGTCTCGGGCTCGCACTGGTGCCCCGTCTGGGCCGTCCCGAATTGCCTGGCGAAGTTCGTGTTCTCGAGCTCGAAGATCCGCCGGCCCGCAAGATCGGCATCGCGCTGCGTACTCATCAGGTCAACGACAACGCAATATCGGTAGTCGACGCCGCATTGCGATCGCACCTGCAATATCGGGAGGCTGTGTCCAAGGCCACACTGTAATAGGCGCTCGGGTGCTCTCCAGCGGTCGAGAAAACCGATGTGTGGCTTCATAATCGGGCACATGACCTCGACGCTGGGAGGGAGGTACGTTGGCCACGGTAGGCGATCTTGTCGATCGTGCGGGCCTTCGATCCCTCACGCCCGGGGCTGTCGAGAAAGCGCGAGATAACTCCGTCAGCACCTTTTGCGAAATCGACTCGGCGTCGGGCATCGATTTCGAGGCGGGCTGCGTGGTGTACGTCCCCGCGGGGACGTGGCCCTCGCTGTCTGCACCGGAATCGCTTCTCGCCCAGATGCGGTCGGGAGGAGGCGTTGGTGTAGTCGTCGACAACGACGACTTCGATCTCCCTCCGGAATTCGTGACCGAGTGTGTGCGCCAATCGATGCCGGTGTTTCTCCTGCCCAAGGACATGCTCTTCGGTCAACTCAGTGCGACACTCACGTCACAACCCGCTGGAGTGCCGAAACAGGATTCGCACTCGGAGGCAGTGCAGGACCTCCTCGACGAATTCGTCGGGAAGAGTGGTGTCACCGTGTGGGTAGTGATGCAGGGGTGTGTCATCACTGGATCGATCGTGCCCGCCGCGGATTTTCCGATCAAGATTCTTTCCCGCAAACCGACTTCGCTGGAGGGTGCCCCGAGTGATGCAGCGGGACTTCATCTCATGTTGCCCCGGTCCGGCCACGCTCTGGTGCTGGTGAATCCGAACCGCGTGCAGTGGGAAACGCGCCGCGTGGGCAAGCTTGCCGGACAGATCGACGCCCGCCTCCATGCGCTGGAGGTCACCAGGGCGGCACGAGCGCAGTCCGAGAATGCACTGATACGCGAACTGGTTCAGGCAAATGTTGCGTCCGCCGCACTCGATCCGTGGGCACGTTCGTTGGGGCTCGAACCGGGAATCCGTATTCGCGCCGTCTCCGTCGTGGTGCCAGAGGCGACCGAAGGCCGGATCGATACGGTAGTTGCCGGATTGCAGGATCTCGCGCTTCAAGGTGCCGCCGCGTCTGTGTCCGGATCATACGAAGGCAACGCCTACGCGCTTGTCACGATGAGAGGTGCTGTCGAATCCATCGACAGCAGTGAAGGTTTCGATGGACAACTCGATATGCTCGCAAAGCTGTTCGCCCTGCGGCACGAAGGCGCGTTGTCCATAGGTACGAGTTCGTGCGTCCTGCGAAGCAGCGACGATCTGGTTCGGGGCTTGATCAGCGCCCGGCAGATGGCGGATCGTCACGCCCGCTCGTCGGGTCCGGACAGCCCTTCGGTTCCGCTCCCCGCACCGATGGCCGCAACTCTGCTCGCCAGCGACCCCAGATTGGTGAGTGTCCTCGACAACGCTCTGCTGAAGCCCGTGGTCGACTACGACGAGAGCAAGGGTTCACAGTATCTGGAAACGCTCAGAACGTTTCTGGCTTTGGACGGGCAATGGAGCGCCACGGCTGCCGAATTGGGTATCCACATCAACACACTTCGCTACCGACTGAACCGAATTGAACGCCTCACGGGGCGTGGTGTGCACTCCACGGCCGATCGCGCGGATTTCTATATCGCTCTTGCGCTACGGGAGTCATCTCGATACGGGGAGTGGGACACTTCCAGACCACCAGGGTTCGGGGAGCCTGGGTGAGAATTCTTCGATGACGTCGTAGTCACCGTCGGACGCTCGACCGACGTACGACGGGTGCGCACTGTAGTGATTGCTGCGGAAGTAGAACGGCAGTCCCTCGGGGTTTCCGTCGAATCGAACGAAGAGCAGCGCGTCGGAGAGGTCGGCAGGGTCGAGTGATGCGGTCTGTTCGGATGCCAGACTCAGCGCATGAACCGCATTGTAGGCACCCACTTGTGCTGCATGCGTGCGGTGTTGGCCGCGTACGTCGATCAAGGATTGCCGGTACGACGCGTTGATGTGGTTGTCGATTCTGGCGAAGTACGTGCCGGCCATGAAGTGACCGTTGCTGATCTCGGCAGGCATGTGCCCCAGGTCGATCGCCGTTGTCGCGGTGGCCGCGATGGGTAGGGAATCAGACGAGAAACCAGCCTGGTGGAACTGAGTGTAGAAGGCCGTGGTCGAATCGTGTCCGACAAGATTGCAGATGATCACCGAGGGGCGTTTGCGTTTGATGTCGTCAAGGACTGCGCCAAAGGACGTCTCGCCCAGCGGCGCGTACCAATTGCCGATGGTCTCGACGTTCCGTTGCTCGCCGAGCCGCCGAATCGCTTCACCGAGCACCCTGGGATAGATGTAGTCCGAACCGACGATGTAGACGCGTCGTCCGAGGGTGCAGGCAATCCAGCCGAGATAGTCTTCGAGGTATTGGTTCGGTGCTGCGCCGCAATAGAACACGCGCGGATCGGTCTCCTCACCCTCGAAGTACGTGGGGTACATCAGCAACGATTGATTGTCTTCGATCGCCGGGCGCATCGCGACCCGACTGGCTGAGGTGTATCCGCCGACAATGACGTCGACGGACTCTTCGCGGCACAGATGGTTGATGCCATGTCCCGTCATCGCGACTTCCGAGCAATCGTCGAACACGGCGAATGTCAGTTCCTCGCCGAGGATCCCGCCGCTCGCGTTGACCTCGTGAACCGCAACCAGGGCGCCGTCGAGGATGGACTTCTCCATCTCTGCCTGCGCCCCGCTGAGTGAGTACAGCATTCCGATTTTCACTCGTCCGCTCCTTTCTCGCGTGCGGTGCCACGGCGGTGGCGGTCGATCCCACTCTGTCGATCCCACTCTACGGTCTGCTCCCGCACTTCACACGATGGTGTTCGAGGCGGGACGGCAGCGCGTTGCGATTTGATGACCGGACGTTTCATCGGAATGTCGGATACCTCGTCGTAACGTGAATCGCCTTGTCGTTCAGCCAGGTAGACGCATTTTCGGTGTCTTGGACCTGTATCAATCTCCAGTACGTGTGTTCCTCCACCTAGTCGATAGGCCAATTGTCCACTTCGGCGCCGGAGAGTTGTGTTGTCGGCGGACAGTGACCAATCCCGAGGAGGGCAACATGACCGAAGCCATCAGCAAGCCGGCGAAGATTCGCACTGCGGTCGATATCGGTGGAACCTTCACCGATGTGTTCGTCCAGCACGAGGATGGGCGGATCACCACTGCGAAGTACCCGACCCAGACCGACCCGATCGAAGGCGTTCTGGCCGGTATGAGGCAGGCAGGGGTGAACTGGGAGGACGTCGAGTTCTTCTCGCACGGAACCACGATCGCGACCAATGCGCTCATCACTCGCAAGTTTCCCAAGATTGCGCTCGTGACTACCGAGGGTTTCCGCGACGTCATCGAAATTCGTCGCGGTGACCGTGAAAGTTGGGATCCGTACCAGGAAGTCGCTGAACCGTTTGTGCCTCGCAGGCACCGAATGACGGTGCGCGAGCGTATCGGTTACGACGGTACGGTTCTCGAAACCCTCGACGAAGATCAGGCGCGCGACGTCGCGAGAATCCTCGAGCGTCGTGGCGTCGAGACCGTGGCCGTGTGCTTCGTCAACTCCTTCACCAATCCGGATCACGAAAACCGTATGGCGGAGATACTTGCCGAGGAGCTACCGGGTGTCGCGATCACGACCTCGAGTGACGTTCTCCCTGAGATCTTCGAGTACGAGCGGTTTTCCACCACGGTGGCGAATGCGGCGTTGGTGCCGATCATCGGGCCATATGCGCGAACACTGGAGGGGCGCCTCGAGGAGAACGGATACAAGAACGACGTCCTGCTCCTGCACTCCGGCGGCGGTGTGATGACGCCGAAGATGGCGGAGAAGTACGGAGTGCGACTCGCTGCGTCCGGCATTGCCGCTGGTGCCATCGCCAGCCGTCATATTGCGCGAATGTGTGGATACGAGAACTCGATCGGCTTCGACATGGGTGGAACGTCAACCGATGTGTCGCTGACGGATAACGGTGTGCTCGGAACGACGAACATGTGGAGCGTCGAGTTCGGTTACCCGATCTGCTTCCCCAGCATCGAAGTTCTCACCATCGGTGCCGGTGGCGGTTCGATCGCCTGGCTGGACGACGCCGGCTCACTCCGCAACGGACCGCAGTCCGCAGGCTCGGAGCCCGGGCCCGCGTGTTATGGCGCCGCAGGCGATTTCGCGACCAACACAGACGCCAATCTGGTCCTGGGCACAGTCGGCAAGAAGTTGGCAGGCGGAGTCAAGGAACTCGACGAGTCTCTGGCGCGCAACGCAATCGAAAAGGTCGCCTCGCCACTCGGACTGGATGTCGACACGGCCGCACAGTCGATCATCAAGGTGGCCAACGCGAACATGGCCGATGCTGTCCGCCTCATCTCGATTCGCAAGGGGCATGACCCACGAGATTTTGCGTTGGTGGGATTCGGCGGGGCCGGACCACTGCACGCGGCTTACCTGGCCAAGGATCTTGGCATCCCGACAGTGATTATTCCGCCGCACCCGGGAGTGACGTCGGCGATGGGCTGCATGCTCGTGGACATTCAGCACGATCTCACCAAGATGTACCTGGCCGATGCCGCGGAAGCAGATCTCGGGCACCTCGCCAAGTCGTTCCGGGAACTGGAGGCGCAGGGACGCGAACGCCTGACTGCCGAGCACGTCGACGCGGAGGACATGATTTTCGAGTATTACCTCGACATGCGGTATCTGGGGCAGTGGCGCGCCATCGCTGTCCCGGTGAGCGTTCCGCTTGAGAGTCTCGACGAGGTTGTGGCAACGTTCCACGCTACGCACCTCAAGGAACACAACTTTGCGGCCGAGGATGGCGGTGTGGAGATCTACCGAATCCTGGTGCGTGCCATCGGTCTTACTCCGCGAGCTGACGTCAAGCCGGCCGAGCCGATTGATCCCGCCGATTTCACCCCGGTGCCGACCGAATTGCGCCACGTCCTGTTTCCCGACGAGGTGGCTCGACTCGAAACCCCGGTCTACGACCGCGCAGATCTTCCCGCGGGTGCGATTCTGTCCGGTCCGTGCATCGTCGACCAGTTGGATTCGACCACTGTCGTTCCGCCGCGGACCACTGCCCGCGTCGACGTCTGGGGGAATCTCATCCTCGAATACTCCGCATGATCTGCCATCGGCCGCAATCGAATTCATACGAAGGGCAAATGAAATGACTACATCGCTGGATCCGGTAACCTTCGAAGTTCTCAAGAACGCCTTCATCAACACCGTCGACCAAATGGCAGAGCAGATCTTGCGAACCTGCTATTCCTTTGTCATCTACTCGCGTGACTTCTCGTCGGCCATCTGCGATACCGAGGGCAACACCGTTATGCAGGGAACGGGCGACATCGCAGCCCACGTCGGGACGCTCCACTACACGGCAAAGGCCGTAATTCGTCAGTTCGAGGGCGACATCCATCCTGGCGACGTCTTTGTCATCAACGATGTCTACGAGGGCGGAAGCCATTTCAACGACACACGCATCATCCGGCCCATCTATTACCAGGGCGAACTGCTCGGCTACGCGCAGGCCAACGGGCACTGGGCCGACGTCGGCGGTGCTACACCAGGCTCGTTCAACGTCAACGCGCTCGATCATATGGGAGAGGGGTTGCGTATCCCGCCGACGAGGTTGTGGAGCAAGGACCATTTCCTCGAGGACGTGGCCTACCTCATCGCAAAGAACACACGAAACCCGCGCGACATCATCGGCGATATGCAGGCGCAGGCGGAGGCCACACGGGTCGCCGAGCGCGAAATTCAGCGTCTGTGCGACAAATACGGCGTCGAGACGATCAAGACGGCCATGGCTGAGGTCCAGGACTACGTCGAAGATCTGACGCGCGCCAAGATTGCCGCTCTGCCTGACGGTGTCTGGTACACAGAGGACTACATCGATCAGGATCCGGGATTGGGAGAAGGACTCATCCCGGTCACGATGAAGATGACTATCAAGGGCGACACGGTTCACTACGACCTGAGTGACTCCCACGCTTCCATCTCGTCGATGCTCAACGCCGGATTCGGTGGTTCGTTCGCCGGGATCGTTGCGGGTACGAAGATGCAATTCCCGGACATACCACTGAATTCCGGGTTCTATCGTGTGGTGACAGCGGACCTCGGTCCGCTCGGATCAGTGGTCAACGCGGACTGGCCGTCGCCGTGCGCGGGATTCTGTTCCGGGCCGTTCGAGAAGATCATGAGTTCGGTATTCGAGATCTGGTCCGACATTCAGCCGGAACGCGCGATGGCCTGTACCTTCAACCTCGAGTATCTACTCGTGGGCGGACGGGACGAGAGAGAGAACGGCAGCCCCAATTTCATGTGGTACGACTGGATGATGGGCGGATGGGGCGCCCGAAACGGCGCAGACGGCTACAACGCATCGGCTGCGGTGTTCGGAGTCCAGTACGGTACACAGCCTTTCGAGGGACAGGAGCGGCTGGCGCCGGTGCTCACCACATGTCATGATCTGCTTCCTGATTCCGGTGGGCCCGGAAAGTACCGCGGTGGCCTCGGTGCAGAGAAGGGCGGTCGACTGTGGGCGAGTAGCAAGACCGTGATGTCCTACTGCTGTGACCGTGAGCGGTCTGTCACATGGGGATTGTGGGGCGGACTGCCGTCAATTCCACACGGTGTGTGGCTCAACAAGGGAACCGAGAACGAGAGATATCTCGGCTCGATCTTCGCCGCGATTCCCATCAAGTCCGGCGACGAGTTCACCCGCCCTTCGGCCGGCGGCGGTGGGCTGGGCGATCCGCTGCAACGCGAGGTCGATGCGGTACTCGAAGACGTGATCGACGGTTACGTGAGTATCGAACGGGCCGAGAAGGACTACGGCGTGGTGATCAAGGAGGTCGATCCCGAGATCTTCGAGTACGAGATCGACTCGGATGCAACGGAAAAGGCTCGCAATTACATTCGCAATAATCGGCACGCCTGGATGGAACGCGACGCACACGAGGTGTCATCCGAGTACCAGTCCGGTCTGATCAACGAGATGGACTGCGTGCGCCAATACGGAGTGATCCTCGACTGGGGCAGCGGTGAAGTACTGGAGAACACCACCGGCCAGTTCCGCGCGATGCTTCGCCGACGCACGATCGTCCACTGGACCGACGATCCGGCCGTCGAGTACGTCAAGGGCACGTTGTCTGTCTCCGAGGTCGCGGCACTCTGAACTACCCGCTCCATTCTGCTCGGGTGCCCCGACGAGATTCGGGGCACCCGAGTGTGGTTCGTCAAACACCAGTATCCAGATGGCAACGGCGCCAGGGGAACGTCATCGAAAAGGATTGGCCATGTCTATTTCACAGGGCTTGAGTGCAAACGAGGTACCGGCGCTGGTCGTATCGTCCCATGACGATCCGAAGGTTCTGGAACGCGCTGCTGCAGAGGATTATTCACTTCACATTGTTCCGCTTTCGTGGCGAAGCAGCCGTCTGTCGGTGTCGATGGCATGGTTCGGGCTCATGAGCGCGATGTTCTGGGTTGTGGTCGGAAGTACCGTCACACTTGCCGTGGGTACGATCGACACACTGATCGGCATCGCACTCTCCGCCGTGAGCTACGGCGCGATCAATTCGGTGGTCTCACGATACGCAGCCAAGACGGGAACAAGTGTCTCGCTGTTCTCGAGGGCGCTCTTCGGGCGAGCGGGATCTGCTTTTGCGGCTGCTCTGTTCGGTGTCACTATCACGTATTACGTTGTGGCGGAGGGTGCAATCGTTGCCAGTGCGCTGCACGCGTACCTGCCTGCACTTCCGATAGCCCTGTGCGCCCTGATTGTCGTCGTGTATCAGGCGCCGCTGGCTATGCGTGGTGTGAGTACGTGGCTGGACAAGATCAACGGCTTCTTACTTCCGTTGTATCTCGTCGGACTCGTCGGCTCGGTAGTCTGGGCAATCGTTCGATACGGCTACAGCAACGACTGGCTCACCTATGAACCAGAGGGCGCTGCTGACCTCGGTGTTCCGGGATGGTGGTTTGCGTACACGGTGTATATGGGAGTGTGGGTTGTCACCATGATGGCGTGGGACTTCGCTCGCTTCGGACGGCCCGAAGATGCGAAGTTCAACGGACGGATCACTTTTGGCACACCCTTTTACGTCATGACCCTTTTTGTGAATGCGGTTGTCGGCATCTTCCTCGCGCACACGATCGAGATCGAAGGAGCGTTGAGCGAGGAATCGGCGATTCTCGGAATTGTGTCACTGATGGGATTCTGGGGGCTGTTGTGGGTGGTGGTGAGTCAAACTCGGGTGAACTCCGGGAACTTCTACCTGGCGTCCACGAACGTGCAGAACTTCTTCGCCCGAGCATTCAAACTCACTCTGCCACGGGTCTTCTGGCTTGCTGTCGTCGCCGTGGTAGTTTACGTGATGATGCTGACGAACGTCCTGACGTGGATCCTTCAGGCGCTGAGTTATCAAGGCGTCATCATCGTCAGTTGGGTGGCAATTGCGCTCACTCACATTCTTGTTGCCTCCCGCGGGATATTTCCGCACGTTCCGCCCGCCGAGTTTCGCCCGGGACGCGTTCCGTCGGTGAATCCCGCCGGGGTGTTCGCTTGGGGAGCATCATCTTTGGTCGGTATTGTGATGGTTGCCTTCGGCGGCACGTCCGGTACCGTCTGGGCGCCCCCGGTGAGCTGTGTCCTCGCGGCGGCGCTGTACGGGATCGCGCTCCGATTCTCGAAGCCGAGATGGTTCACTCTTGATCGTCCGTTCGATCCGCGCGACGAGGTAGCCGATCCGTGGGAGTCGCGCGTGCAGTGCCATCGATGTGGTGACTCCTACATCGCCTACGAGATGGATCGTGATCCGTCTGCCGGACATCAGGCGATCTGTCTCGCCTGCGCGTCGAATTCACCAAGCTTCCTGCGTGCAGCGGAGGCGGAGGCTTCCGCCAACTGAAAGCTCTGCCCACCGTGCCCTCCCGGCGCGGTGGGCGGTTGCGTTCGCCGGTTTGGCGGAACTGCTTATCGGGTAGGTCCGACATAGTGCAGCGATCCACTCAGGCACAGGCATGCCTCCAGCAGAAGAAGGGACGGCCGGATGGCTCGTAGGGACTCGCAACCGCAACTCAAAGACCAGGATCTCTACGAGAAATTGCGCGAGAAAGGAGATTCCAAGGAGAAGGCGGCGCGGATCTCCAACGCAGCAGCGAATCGTGGTCGTTCGAACGTCGCTAAAACTGGCGGTCGGTCCACTTCGTACGAAGAATGGACCGTGGATGAATTGAAGACGCGAGCAAAGGAACTGGACCTGCATGGGTACTCGAAGATGAAGAAAAGTGAACTGATCGACGAACTTCGCAACCACTGAATTCTGTTCTTTCCGTTGAAGACCCGTGGTTTGTAATTGTCGAAGCCGAGGACCCCATGGCAAAAACGACCGTTCCGCATAAATCTGCCGTCCTAGACACGCCCACTCTGGGCGTGGAGGAGGAATTCCTCCTGTGCGACCCGCTGACCAAACAGCCGAGGTTGCGCAATACCGAAGTTGCGGCAGCAGGAAGAGACCTCGGTGTCGATCTTCAATTGGAGCTCACTCGCTGTCAGGTCGAGACCGCCACATCGATCGGGGGTCATATCCGCGACCTTCGGGATCAACTGCGTGAACTGCGCTTCGCTGCAGCAGACGCTGCCGCACATGACGGATGCCAGCTGCTGGCGGTGGGAACACCGTTCTACGATCCACCACCGAACGAGACCACTGACACCTCGAGATATCAACGAATGGCCGGTGAATTCGGGGCGCTTACTGCGGGAGTGATGTGTGGCTGCCATGTGCATGTCGGTGTGGAGGACCGCAGACAGGCCGTTCGGATCATCAACCATCTGCGTCCGTGGTTGCCGACGCTCTTGGCGTTGACTGCGAACTCACCGATCAGTGCCGGCATCGATACTGGCTATGCCAGTTGGCGTTACATCATGTACGGGCGATGGCCGAGCTGCGGGCCGCCGCCGTACTTCGAGTCCGTGAATCACTACGACGCCGCAATCGCCACGATGCTCGAGGCGGGTGTCATTCTGGACCCCCACATGGTCTATTGGGATGTTCGGGTCTCGGATCATCTTCCTACCGTGGAGATTCGGATCAGTGACATTCCAGCCACAGTCGACGAGACAATCACGTATGCCACGCTGGTACATGCGCTTGTTGTCACCGTGATGAAAGAGATCGCGACGGGCAGCCCGGCCCCGATCATCGATCAGGAGGTATTGCGTGCGGCGTGCTGGCGGGCCGCCCGAGATGGAATTGCCGGTCGAGCTCTCGACATGGATACCGTGCGCCTGGTGCCCACGCGTCAGCTGGTTCGGCGACTGCTGGATTACGTTGCGCCGATGCTGGCCGAGTTCGGCGAGCTCGAGCGGGTTACTGCCTCACTGGAGAAAGTCTTCGAGCAGGGTAACGGGGCAATGGTGCAACGCCGCACGCTGGCACGGTCCGGCATCACCGAGGTGATCGACGAATGCGCTCGTCGCACCGCGGAAGGGTGCGATCGGCAGACGGATATCGCGCTGTCGCCGTCGTAGTGTCAATCGGCACCGACTGTGCGGGCGGACGCTTGTCGAAACAGGTCGTCGAGGCGCTGCCAGCGAGGCTCTGCGCCGAACCGGTAGCGCGCTCGTTGGTATTGCTCATCCGCACCGGCTTTGTCGCCTGTCGCGAACCGGTAGCGAAACACGTCAAAGTCTATATCCGACAATGCAAATCGGACGATATCATCTGGTCCACGAAGCTGGCACATCACCTCCAGCGCGCTCGTGAGTGCGGCGCGCACAATGCCAGCAGTCGCGGGGATAGCGGTCTCTGCGTCGACGGTCACGTGTGGTCCGATGCCGGAGGCGATGTTCTCGATCCGGCGTCGGTACTGGCAGTCCACCTCGGCCGGGCGCTCGTGTTCCGGCTTTCCGATGATTCGATCGAAGCCCGGAGAGTAGACACCACAATTGATGTAGAAACGTATTGATTCGTAACTGTTTCCCGCGGACCGTTGCAGGTTGACGACGTCGACAACGTCGTCTCGCTCCCGTCTGAAGGTCAGTTTCTGCTTCCGGAACCCGTGCTCCTTGAGAAGCGGAACGGCACTCTCTTTGATGAGTGCGGCAAATGACTGCTCGGCCGTTAGCTGCTCCATTCGAACATCATCGCGGACAAGGCGCCTGTACCTCTCGACTGGGTTCAATGAGCCGAACTTCCTTCGGGATGCTTCAGCGACGCTCGACAATTCCTGGGACAAACTCCTCTAGTCGTGTATTCCGCACTCGTCATGTTGTCATCTATACCCCCTCTTACGTCGGTTCGCCTCGATCCCGCTGCACGTTCGTGTGCGCTGGCGTGGTAATAAATGTTCTTCGGGGAGTTTCCAGCAGCCGTTTTCTCGGAGGGCAGCAAAATGTCGGTGGGGAGTTCTATGCTGCACTTTCAATAGCTAGAGTTCAGGTCCGAGGCGGAATTCAGATTCTTGAAGTGCGGGTGAGGGCAAGAATGATTGTTTGGACATTCTCTGATGTCGGTTCGTGCCTAGTCGGAGAATAGTGGCACTCCGCGAATTTGTTGTATCGGCTAGAACCTTGTTGCGGAATCTGTACTTGTGAACGACTCGAAAACTCCCCGCCTTCTGTAACGCAGCCGGGTGGACTGAGAAGGGCGAAGATGGAGAACACTGGAATTGCGCTTCAATACGCAATCGAGCAGGCCGTGGATAGCGGAGAGCGAGAGCTGGATAAACTCGACGCTCTGATTGATTCGCTCGGCGACCAGTTCGCGAAGGCAACGGATGTCGGTTCGACAGGTTCAGTCGAGGCAGGGTTGACGCGTGAACTCGCTGAACTTGCGGATGGTTTCGGTGATGGCCTACGTACCCACCTCGCGGGTCAGCGCAAGGCACTGTCGACGTTCAACGTCGCTTTCTTCGGCCGTACCGGCGCTGGCAAGAGCACGTTGCTCTCTGCGTTCGGTGAGCTCGACGGTGATCACGTGTCGCCCGGCGACAGCGATTGGACTACTGACGTCACGGAAATCGAATGGCACGGATGCCGACTCTGGGACACACCTGGCATCAATGGGTGGGGGCGTACTCAGGCTCGAGTTGATCTCGAGGAGACTGCGCGACGGGCTGTCGAGATAGCCGACGTGGTCCTGCTGTGCTTCGACAGTCAGAGCCAACAGGCATCGGAGTTCACGAAAGTCGCGCAGTGGGTTCGCGCGTATGGGAAACCAGCCATCGCGGTTCTGAACGTGCGTAATCTGCGCTGGCGTCACCCTGCGAAGGTTGTCAGTCAGCCGGCACGCCAGTCATTGTCTCGGGGGGTTCGCGAGCACGTCGACAATATCCGAACTGAGTTGTCCAAGATCGACCTTCCGGGTACTCCAATTGTTGCTATCTCGAGTAGGCGCGCTTTGTTTGCTCGTGCAAGTACTCCGTTCAAAGGCCCTGCTGAGACGAACTTCTTGTCAGATCGCGAAAAGTTCGGTACAGAGTACTTGTCTCGATGGTCGAACTTCGGCGCACTCGAGGAGTTGCTAACCGCATCGATTGTCGAGGGTGGGTCCGATCTGCGCAGAACGTCGCTGCGAGAAGGATTGCGGGGAATGCTCGGTGCAAAGGCTGGCGAACTCGATGAACTGAGGCAAACGATCGACCCACGGATTGAGGCCGCGGAACGTCGGATCGCGCAACTTCTTGATGTGTTGGGTTACATTGAAGGCGACGAACGAAAAGCGTTTCTCGGTGCCGGCAGTCCGGAATTGCTCTCTGCTTTGGAAAAGGCCAGAGGCAAGACGTTCACAGCGAGTCCCGAGGGCTCTCTGGATCGGCAGATGAACCGTCTGATCGCATTCCATCTCTCCGGGCTACGGGAGGATTCCGTTGCCAGATCCAAGAAGTTGGTGGAGGAGGCTTTCGGTGAGGGTAAGCAGGTCGACCAGGATGCCTTTCAAAGAGCAGTCTTCACGATGTCTGATATTCAAGCTGCTGTGGGGAGCATCTGGAAGTCCAAGACATCGTTCCTCCTTCGGGAACTGCAACTCGTCAGTTCTGACGAAGAGCCGGATCTCACAGGCTCGCTGACCGATTCGGCAAATCTGGATGGCTCATCCGGTGGGCTGACATCCAATCTGGCTAGGTCTATGCAACTTGCAGGTATGGTGGCCGGCGGCGCGTCAGGCGTCGTGCTACTACCCGCTGTTGCCAACTTCTGGAATCCGGTGGGCTGGGTAGGCGTAGCTACGTCGGTGGGACTCGGTGCTGTGTCGTCTGTCAGCCGTTTTGCCGGCGACCGTATGGCAGCGAGTACTGAAAAGCGTGGTCTCGCAGCAAAATCCAAAGCCATCAGTGAGTCCTTGGCTGCTGTTCATCAGACCTATGATCGGATTGAGCAGGACCTGCGGGATCAGGGCCGAGCCCTGTCTTGGCAGATGGCCGGGCCGGTCTTGACAGTGCTACTCGACGAGTCGCTGTCCTTGCATTCTGGCAAGAAAGCTGTGGACGAGCTGACTGCGAACCTCCGCGAACTTTCGATGTCATTGCCGGAAGCGATTGATGTGAAGACGGTGATGGCGCGGGCGCAAGATCGTGTTCTCGCCGAACGGTCGGCGACGATACGAACCGATAGCGGCTCCGGGGCACCTGAAACGGGAGGATCGAGCTTCGCTCGCAAGGTTTGGCTAGGGGAAGACTGGTTCGAACACGACAACGGAGACGTCGACGAGGGCATCTCGGAAGGATCGCGTCTACCAGTGTTCGTCGAGCAGGAAAACACTGATCTGGTTGGCCTACGGCAGGCGTTGTCACGCGCGTGGGAGGTGGCATCGAATGACTCCCTTGTCGCGTTGATTCGAGATCTCGAGCACGCGGTCGATCCTGCTGCACAGCGCGGGCGCTCCTCTTCAGATCAGGCTGGCATCAAACCGACAGTCGTAGTGCTTGGAGACTACAGTTCCGGAAAGTCCAGTCTGATCAAACGACTGCTCGTGGAGATGAGCGGTACGGTTCCCGAGGATCTGTATGTACGAGGCAGCGCAACAACAAGTTCGGTTCAGAGCTATGACCTCGGACATGTGGAATTGCTTGATACTCCAGGGTTTCAAAGTGGCAATCGCGACCACGACGCTCTAGCTCTGGCCGCCGCCGCGGATGCCTCGCTCATTCTTGTTGTGCTGCATGTCAATCTGCTTATCGGGGATATGACGCTACTCCAAGAGATCGTGGACGGAACACGACACACAGTGGCAAAGAACAGCCGAACGATCTATCTGATCAATCGATCCGACGAGTTGGGCGTCGATCCCACCGCCGCGCCCGAAGACTTTCTCTTGCTGAAGCGTCGAAAGGAAGCGGAGCTCGTCAGGGCTTTGTCTTCGCGTGGTATCGAAGTAAACCCAAACCATGTACACACGCTCTCGGGTGACCCGTTCGGAGAGGTCGGCGCGCGTACGGATGTCAGTCGCGCAGACTACTCCCACCACCGCGATTGGGATGGCGTTGCGCCACTCGTTCGGATGCTTGATTCGTTCTCGACCAAGTTGGGGCGATCCGGTGTGGCTGGCGCACAACTTGATACGGCATTGAATGCAATGCTCAATGAACGGGGCAAAATTGAACAGAAGCTCATCGACCTCGAGTCCGAAACTACGGCTCGAGCTTCTGTGCAGCAGTCGATCAAGAATAGTGTGCAGGATTCCGTACTTTTGGAAGCGTCCTTGTGGGAGCGCGTGCGTCGCATTGTCGCCCCGCATGCGAACGGGGCGAGGGAGAAGGTGCGTGCGGCAGGACCGGACGACTTCGACACAATTGGTGCCGCCGTGGAATCGTGGAAGTCGGACGCCGAACTCAACTCCGATATCGAACGTTTCCATCGCGAAGCACAGAAAGAGATCGAAGACTGGTTCCGTGTACACGCGTCGACGATTGGCCGTGAGTTGGAATCTGCCGAGTTTGCGGTTGAGGGGTTGATCATCGAAGTTGACGCTGTCGGGAAGCAGTCGCCGACGCTGGATGGAACCGCCTTGCTTGCACAAGCTGCGAAGGGCGGCGCGAACTTGGCTAAGGCATTGGGGAATCGAGATGCGATCTATGCAATCGGCAAAGGCGTGGGAGTCAAGTTCAAGCCTTGGGGAGCAGTAAAAGCGGCGGGCAAGGTAGCCAAGGCAGCACCAGTCCTCGCTGCAGTCGGGGTGGCGATGGACCTCAATTCGATGATCCAAGGTGAAGTTGCCCAGTCAGGTCGAGAGAAGAAGCGTACTGAGTTGGACGCCGCGATTGCTCGGTCGGCAGATGCCCATATCGACTTGATCCTGAACGGGTCAAATGAAGATGGATTGCTGTCCGTCCTTCTCGGATGTACGCACGCGCTGGCAGCCTACGAAGAGTTGCTCGAGGCTGAGCAGACAGCCGCGAACGATGAGATGAGTGCTTTGGCTGCATCGTGTGCGGAGTTCGAACTGTTGCTTGTCCGAGCCGGTAATTTGCGCGAACATGAACGGAGTGACAAATGAATGACATCGATATCCTGAAGGTCAGAACATGGCTGGACAACGTGCAAGGGCCGCGCGCAGATAGCTACGCTGAACGCTGGCACGACTTTGCGTCGACGGCTAATCCTGTGATCACCGTGTTCGGTTCTTATGACACGGGGAAAAGCTCCTTGATTCGCCGGCTCTTGGTGGATAGCGGCGTGCAAGTTCCAGAGTGGTTGACGATCAGTGCTCGGCACGAAACTTTCGGCGTGAACGGTGTGGAACTCGCTGGCTGCCTGTTGCGTGATACGCCAGGGCTGGCGATCGGCGCAGACGATGCCCGCGGCGCACTGAATACGGAACTTGCGAGAGAGGCGATTAGTACCACTGATATCGCGATCGTCACCCTCACACCACAATTGGCCACCGGTGAATTCGATTTGCTTCGCGAGGTAGTGGCGGGCGGGTGGAGCGCGGCAAATCTGTGGTTCGTCATCTCCAGATTTGACGAAGCTGGTATCGATCCAGACGATGACCTCGACGGATATCAGCGATTGGCGTCGAGAAAAAGGGCGGAACTTGGCAGCTCGCTGAAACTTTCGTCGGAATATCCGATGCATGTGGTGTCGCAGGATTTTGCTCAGATGGCGGGAGCGGCAAGAGATGTCGATTCAGATGTCTGGGACGATTCGCGTGACTGGGACGGTATGGATGGGCTGGCGACGGCGATCAAGACTGTTGCGTCGGGTGACATCGTTGCGCTGCGGGCTTCAACTGAGCAGCGGTACTGGCGCCAGGCGCTAATGCGCACACTGGCCGACTTGAAAATCCAGCGTGCCGAATCCGGACCGCTCATTGAACAAGCCGATGCGGCGTCAGCTCGCCTTGAGCAGTGGGCGAGTTCGCTCCATGACGTCGATCGTGATGCCAAGGCGGACCTACGTGGAGTGGTGGGTAAAGCTGTCCGGCAGGTCTTTGCCGCTGGAGAGCAAGACTCGGCAGTCGTTGCCGAAGACTTGCAGTCGGCACTCAATGATTGGTACAGGAAACACACGCGAGAACTTGATCGTCTGCTTCAGGATGTGGCGAGAACTGATGAGCGGCAGCGCAAAGAGCCCTCATGGGCGAACTTGGAGGCGCTCGCGTCTGAAGTTGCGGCGGCTGCCGAGCCGGCAGTGGACGGACATCCCGACGCGTTAGCCCCATATGTCAGCAAATTCGGACCATTGCTGATCGGCGGTCTGCGCGACTTCGAGCGCAGTCAAAGAGGGGCATCTTCGAAAAAGGCCGCAGGCCGAGCTGCGGCGATTGTGAAGACTGGCGGTGACGTCGGCTCACTCGCCAAGGGAGTCGCCCTAGCTTCCGCGTTGTTGCCGCTCGCTGTCGAGATCGTCAATTCGATCGACGGTGCGCGGTCGAATAAGGCACTGGCAGTTCAGGAACAAGCGAACAGGGCTCGCGAGGAAAAATTTACTACGGAAGCAAACGCGCTTGCGCTCGCTTCGTGGGCTGCAGTTCTTGCCGGAGCCAAGGCTGAAATCGACGCCGCCGCCGTTCACGCTGAACTGTCCGATGCGCTGCGTGATTCCGCCAAGAAGTTGGCCGCCGCAATTGAGGAGGCGGAAAATCTGCTGTAACAGGCTTCTCGAACTGCTCGGTCGGCGAAAATCAACTCTCAGCGGTAATTCGGGTTGTTGAACTCGGGAATCTCGATGCTGATCGGTCGAAGTTCGGACATGTAGAGCAGAACGAACTGTCGGAGTAGTTCGTCGAAGGTCCAGTAGGCATGTGGTGCAAGGGGTACGGGAAGGAGCCCTTCCCGTACCTTCACGAATGGACCCCATGCCGTTTCCAGGAGGGTGCTCCACACGGGTTCGCGCGGAATATTGAGCCAGTTGGCTATTTCGTTGCCCAGCATGAAGCGAGTCAACGCGCCGAGGATGGGCCGAGTGAGAAGTGTGAAATCGAGGCCCGCACCCAGATCGAGAAGAATGTCGGCGAGCTTGATTCCCTCGGGGGTGGGAGCCAAGATCGGGTCCAGCACTTGTGTGGCTTGAGATTCCGCGTCGTTCCACGTCGCGGGAATGTACTGATCCTCGATACCGAGAAGATGAGCGCTCAGTTGCCACGAATGCAGAAATCCGTCGGACTCGTCGGTGGGGACTTTCACGTTCCACGCGTTCAGGTTTCGCATGGCGGTAGTCGGCAAACTGTGCCAGGTGACCATCATGTCGTGCTGACTGATCGGAACGTCCTCCGGCGCCATGTGCGTCCAGTGCGGAGATTGAGGCAGCAGGTGCCGCACCGCGGCATGCACCAGTCTGGTCTTGACGGAGGTGACAATCATCTCGCCGTCAGCCTGAAATGCGTTGCGAGAACCGATGTCGTATCCCAACTTTGCGGTTTTCGAGATGCGGTTCTTCATGTTCGCTCCGCCTTTGGAGTAATACACTGCCAAGGCCTCTTTGGGGATGACAGTGCTCATCATTCCGCTGGCGAAGCCATAGAGAACACCGAGGTAGAGACCTCGTTTCTCATTGAATCGCACGGCTGCCGCGAGCTTGTTCTGATCGGTCCACGACGGTAGCTGCCGCGCTTGTTCCATGAATTCGCGGAGGTCGGACGGAAGTCCCGTTGGCAGCGGCTGGCCGTTCTTCTTCCAGGTGCGCAAGAGTTCGTTGACCTTTGGAACGTCACCTCGGTCGAGGAGAGATGCCACGAGCGGGTCCGCTTGGGTGTCCCATGTTTGTCTCGGATCTGCACCGCTCCCGGTTCCTGGCACCGAACCCGCTGGTGACCAGTGCCACGGCTGCGCACTGGCTGGTGCTGCGAGCGCGCTGAGTGCGCCGAGTGCGCCGAGTGTGCCGCCAACTCTCAACACATTGCGCCTACTGAGATCGTCCATGTCGTTACTCCCGGTTAGTCCGATGAAGCAATGAAACAAATCATGTATCTCCGTATCATTGGTAGCATAGCGTGATGGGCGCCACAAGTGTTTTGTCTGATTTTCCACCTGCGCACCCTCGTGGCAAGAAGGAGTGCATGTGACCCGCAAGGATCCCAATTCGTCTGCCTTGGAATCGATTACGTCCCTCGGGAGTGTGATGGCAGGCGAAGCTCCAGGCAAGGAAGATCGCTCTCGTATCCGGCTACTCGATGCGGCCCACGAACAGTTCTGCAAAGTGGGAATTCAGCGCACGTCGATGGAGGACGTGGCCCGCTCCGCTAACCTGTCCCGAATCACCGTCTACCGGAAATTTGCCACCAAGGATTCGCTCGTCGAACAGGTTGTTCTCCGGGAGTTCCGCACATACTTCGAACAATTTCTCGTTGATATCGAACTCGCGGAGACGGTGGATGATCGAATAGTTCTGGGGTTCGTGAGCTCGCTGCGTGCGATTTCCAACAATGCACTGATCTCGGCGCTCATCGACGCCGGCCCGCACGTACATGGATCGATCGTCGGCGATAACGGACGAACGCTCGCAATGGTGCGGCAGTTCGTTGCTTCGCAACTCCGCAGGGAACAGGGCGCGGGCACTATCGCGGACGAGGTGGATGTTGATCTCGTGGCCGAGATGTTCGTCCGAGTGACGGCTTCCTTTCTGATGATTCCCAGCGAGGCCGTCAACCTTCATGACGATGCGCAGATGGAGGCACTAGCACGGCAATTCCTCGTGCCGATGATCAAAACGCAGTGTTCTGAAGAGGGCCATTAACATCTACATGGCGTCGAGCACCATCATCATTGCTGTTGCACGAGCACGATTTTCGATGGTGTCGACATGGAATCCGATGTGGTGGGAAAGCTTCGCCAAGCGGTGAGCGACGCTACTGTGGTGAAGGTGCAGGCAGTCGGCCGCGGCTCTCAGTGTGCCGGATCGCAGGTACATTCTCAGTGTTTCCAGCAGTTCGGTCCCGTCCTTGGTTTCGCGAAACTCTCTGGCGCGAACCAGGTCCGGAATTCGGGTGTGATCGATCTTTGTGCCCGGTGTCAGGAGGTTGAGAGCGCCGAGATCGTCCGCGTTCACAATCGGTGTGGTGGCCGATGATTGGCTGCGGGCGAATCGCGCCGTGCCGATGAGTGTGTGTATTTCGGAAGCGGCAGCAGCCAAAGATATTCCGGCGCGGACAGGCATCACTTTTGCGATTTCGGAGAATTCTGCCAACGAGATGAATGAACCCGTCACAAGATTCAGGTATTCGCCGTCCACTTCGATTCCAGTAGCTCGACCCGGCGTCGAATCCTTCGAGAATTGTAGGCGCGCAATTTCATTGGTTGTGGACACGATGACACGCACTGAAGCGGCAGGGGTGAGGCCGAGTCCCGCGCAAGACGTCAATACTGCTAGCTCGTCCATCGGGAAGAGCAGATTGTGAGTGTGTTCGGCTTCGGTCAGCAAGCGTCGGGGCCGCAAGATGATCGCGGCGGTCAGTGCCATCCGGTCGACGAGCATCTCGTCGAGCGGCAAGTTCGCACCGGGCCGCTCGATCCATACCGTGCCGAGAACCTCGTCGTCGACGGTGATGTCTCTGATGATGCTTGGCGTGAGCTGGGGTTCTGGTGACCAACGGCCGTGAGGGTCACAACGGCGTAGATTCTTCTTGCTTCGGCCGTGTTCGGCGATCTCGATACCCGCAACACAGTCCGCCAACTGGGCGCTTGCGCGGAGAAGCGATGCTGTGTCGGCACCGTGCCGCACGAGGGCATCGAAGTAGTCGATGACGCGTACCAGGCCTGCCGAGTTTGCATCGAGCTCGGCAAGCCGGTACATCAAACCTTGCATCTTGCAAAGCTACGAGACTGGTGACAACGCGCGCAAGCCTCGCTGCAGTGCGCTGAACGCCTCGGCGCTGCTTCGTTTGGTTACCTCTGCAGTTGTGACGAGACCAGAACCGTGAAAGGTGCCGGGAAAGGAGTGGAGTTCGACGCTGACACCCGCCTGGAGTAGGCGAAGGGCGTACTCGATTCCTTCGTCACGGAGTGGGTCGAGCTCCATAGTGCACAGGTAGGTCGGGGGCAATCCTCGGAGATCGGTGGCGCGGGCCGGAGCGGCGTAGATCGAGACGTTCGGATCTTCGGGCCCCGAATACGATTCGCCGAGGTAGTACTGCCACGAAAGGATCGCGTTTGGGCGGTTCCACAGCGGAGTGTCGACGAAGTTTGTCATCGACACCGTTGTCAGCCGGTCGTCGAGTTCTGGGATCTCGAGAAGTTGAAATGCGACGGGCACAACGCCTTCATCTCGGGCTTTCAGCACTGTTCCGGCGGCAAGTCCACCGCCGGCGCTCTGGCCACCGACGGCGATGCGGCTGGGATCGATTCCCAGTTCTTCGGCGTGTGCGTGGATGTAGGCGAGCGCGGCGTAGCAGTCGTTCACGGGGCCGGGGAAGGGGGTTTCCGGGGCGAGTCGGTACTCGACATTGGCGACGGCAAATCCGAGTTCTCGCGCAACCTCAACGCAAAATGGATCAGTGGATTCGGCTGTGCCGATGGCGAATCCGCCGCCGTGGATCCAGAGAAGTACGGGGATCGGACCTGTGGCGGCAGCCGGAGTGAAGAAGCGAATGGCGACCTCGGGATCGTCGTCGATTCCGGGAGCAGATAGTTCGCGAAGCGTGACTCCGTCGAACGACAGGTCAGCCAACATGGTGCCAATTAGGGACTCGAAGTTTGCCCGTGCAGCGGGTAGGTCGGCGAAGGTGACCTTTGGGAGCATAGTGACCGCTGCGGCGAGTTCGGGGTCGAGAGTGGGGAATGATGTCATGCACCCATCATCGAGTGCGGTGTGTCTCACGTCACCAGCGGCTTGTAGGGAATTGTCGGACCTTCATCCGACGCCCGTCGGATCATCCTAGGATGACGCTGGTGGGCACACTACATCTCGTGGTCGATTCGAGCGATTCGGAAGTCGGGGCCAGGATCGGTGGACGCCCGCCCCAGGTTTTTGACGGACAGCCGATTCTGCAGACGCACGAGTATCTTCTGACGCTTGCGGCACATACGGCGCCGTGGCTCGGTGACCGAGAGCTTTCGGTATTCGTCCGTCGCGGCTTCTCCATCGGCGACGACGACCTCGAATACCCGGGCATCGGGGTTCGGGCAGTATTGCATCCGCCGTCCGCTCGTAGTGCGGCATCAGCCGGAAGACATAGTGGGTTGGGGAGCGCCGCCTTGATTCAAGTTCCCGCAGACGACGAGGTGATGCCGTTGGTACTGATCGCGCCGCAACCGGTACTCATACAAAATGAACCGTCCTATGCCGATGCCGTCGAGGCGGACGGGCATCGCTTCCTGTTCCAGATCAATGAAGAGGGGTGGCCGGTGGTTGCCGAGCCGCAATCCGAGTTCGTGGAGGAATACCTGTTTGGCTACGGCTCAGTGTATTTCTACGGGAGCGCTGACGCGACCGGGCTCGCCAATGAAGTCGTGCCGGGATTTCTCGACTTCTGAGCTGCCCGACGACCCTTCTGCCGATACCGTGGGCAACGTATTCGACCGGCGGACTTGTCCTTCGAAAATTAGTTTCGGAAGTTTGTCGATCGGCGTCTTTGCCGTTCGACGTGTAGACAGAGGGACCGAATGAGCGGTCCACAAACGAAGGAGATTCCCATGAAGTACATGCTGATCATGCGGTCCACCGACGAAGCCATCGAAGCGTCGAAGGACATGGATTTCGACGAAATTATCGCCGCGATGGGCCAGTACAACGAGTCCCTGATCAAGGCGGGAGTCCTCCTCGCAGGTGAGGGCCTGGCGATGGAGGAGGGATTCATCGTCGATTTCGAATCCGATCCGCCGCTCGTGTCCGACGGTCCGTACGGCGAGACCAAGGAGCTGTTCTCGGGCTTCTGGATCCTTCAGACCTCCACCAAGGACGAGGCCCTGGAGTGGGCCAAGCGCTGCCCCCTTGGACCGGGCAGCAAGCTCGAGGTTCGCCGCGTTTCGGAGATGGAAGATTTCGACCAGAGCAACGAGTACATCCAGAAGGAAGCCGGCTGGCGTGAAGAGTTGGGTACTGATCGCCCTGTCTCGAGCTGAGTCGTGACTGATGATGCGGTGAGGAACGCCGTCGATGCGGTGTGGCGCATTGACGGCGCGAAGATCGTCGCCGCACTCACTCGTACTGTCGGCGATTTGGATCTTGCCGAAGATGTTGCGGGGCAGGCACTGCTCGAAGCGATCGAGCAGTGGCCTGCCACGGGCATTCCCCGCAATCCGGCAGCATGGCTGACCTCCGTCGCCACGCGGCGCGCCATCGACGGGTGGCGTCGACGAGAACGCCTCGACGAGCGATACGCGCACTTTGCGCGTGAGCTCGAGAACGATGCGAATCGGTTCGACGAAGACGGTTGGGATCCGGATCGCATCGACGATGATGTTCTTCGGTTGATTTTCATGGCCTGTCATCCGGTCTTGAATCGAAAAGCTCAGGTGGCATTGACTCTTCGCGTGGTCGGAGGCTTGACGACGGAGGAAATCGCAAAGGCGTTTCTCGTGCCGACCGCAACGATGCAGCAGCGGATAGTTCGTGCGAAGAAGACCCTGACGGCGGCCAAGGTGGTCTTCGAAGTGCCTCCGCGGGATGAGTTCCCGAGTCGGTTGAGCGCTGTTCTCGGCGTGCTGTATCTGATTTTCAACGAGGGCTATGCCGCCAGTTCGGGAACCGAATGGATGCGGACCGACCTCAGCAGTGAAGCATTGCGGCTGACGAGAATTCTTGCGGAACTTGTTCCGCGGGAACCGGAAGCGCACGGTCTCGTGGCGTTGATGGAGCTGTCGGCGTCACGATTTGGCGCACGCACCACCGCCGACGGTGAACCGATATTGCTGTCGGATCAGGATCGGGCGCGGTGGGATCGGACCCAGATCACCCGCGGTCTGGTTGCTTTGGCAAGGGCGGACGACGTCGGGCGTGGTCGAGGGCCTTACGGACTGCAGGCCGGGATTGCCGAATGTCATGCACGAGCAGCAACTTTCGAAGAAACGGACTGGAAGAAGATCGTGCTGTTGTACGAGGCGCTGCAACAGCTTGCCCCATCGCCGGTCGTGGATCTCAACCATGCTGCAGCGGTATCGATGGCATACGGTCCGGCGCCTGCTCTCGAGTTCGTCGACAAGCTTGTTGCTTCCGGTGAACTTGCCGGATATCACCTGCTGCCCAGTGTTCGGGGTGAGTTGCTCGGCAGGCTCGGGCGAACCGAGGAGGCTCGTACCGAACTGCTCGAGGCCGCTCGTTTGGCCGGAAACGAACGTGAGAAGGCGGTGCTCATCGCCAAGGCGGACGCACTTCGTGACCGGCAAACCTGAGCGCGGGAACTGCTTCAGGCTGTTTTTGCGCGATGGGTTCGTTCGTAGCCTTTCCGATCGTAGAGGCGTGTGACAACAAATCCGAGCACCAGTCCGATTGCCAGGCCGAGCAACGTCATCCAGATTGCGTGGGTCAGGCCGGCGTCGCCGTGGGCGCCGAAGAACAGGATTGCGCGGGTGCCCATGTAGATCTGGTGCATCGGTTCGAACTGCGCAAGCCAGGAGTAGAGGCCGGGGCTTGCTTCGAGCGGAATCGTGCCACCGGACGATGGCAGGGCGAGGATGACAAAGACGAACAGGTTGATCAGCATGCCGAGCGAGCCGAACGCCGCCATCACCGACATGGCGGTGACTCCGACCGCGATGATCACGAGGGTGCCGTATGCCCACAAGGCAAAGCCTTGTGTGACAGGCATTCCGAGGGTGCGGCTGATCAACTGGAACAGTCCGGACACCACACCGGACAGCACGATCATGAAGCCCCATTTTATGAGAAGTGTTTGAAATCTATTGATCCCGACTACGTCGTTCTGTACGAACAGGGGACCGAACTCGGTGGGTGCGTAGCCGAGCATTCCGTCTACCAGGGAATTGACGACTGTCGCTCCGGTGAATCCGGCGAGGACCAGCAGTAGGGCGAAATAGAAAGCGACAAGACCGAATCCTGTACCGTCGGGAAGCGGATCATGCGCGACCGTAAGAACATTCACCGGATTTTCGAGGAGAAGTCGACTGGCGCCGGACAGCTGCATTCCGGTACCACCTGCCTGCAATTGTTGTGTGACAAGCGTGGTGAGTTGCTCACCCATGTTCTTGTTGACCGGCTCCAGGGCAGTTGTCCCGATCGACTGCACCAGCGACGCGGAGATGGAACCGGCTCGTGGATTGGTGTAGATGGTGATGATCGGTTGTTGCACCTCTGTGGCGGCGACGCTTCCCTGCGCCAGAGCTATTGTCTGCTGGGTGAAGTCGCGGGGGATGACGATGGAGCCGTAAAGCGTCCCGGAGCTGAGTCGTGATTGCGATTCGATGAGACTGAGCTGCTGTAAGTCGATTTTCTCGGGATCGATCCCGTTTTCGAGCGCGGCGGCGATGTCGTTTCCGAAGTTCTCGACTGCAGCGGGATCGCTTCCGGGCAAGGTACCGCCGACATCTTCGTTCACCAGAGCGATCGGGAACTCGTCCAGATGCTTCTTGGGGTCGAGGATTCCGCCCATGTACAGCGCAGCGAGCGCCGACATCAGCAACAGCACAACGATCACCGGTGCCAGCCAGAATCGCGGTGTGTGCAGAACTGAACGGGCGGATGGCTTGTCGTGTGTGCTCATCGTCAGTCGACCGGCTTTCTCGTGCGCGGACAGTGTGTGACTGAGCGTAGAGGCAAAGGTGTGGTGCTGCCGTCCTTGACGTTCTTCAGGAAAACCACTGATCCGGATTTGTTCGAGCAGCATCAACAACTTCGTCGATTGCATCGGTCGTGAGCCCAGGCTGCTCGGTGTGGACGTAATGGCTGGCATCGGTGTCCAGATCGAGGTGTGCGTGTAGCCGTTCGGCCAGAGCCTGCTGTCCGGCAATGTGGGCGGCGAATATCGTCGGACCGAAATCGACAGGTATCCCTGGTGGCAATTCACCTGCAGCCGAGAGTGGTTCGAGGTCGAAGGGTTGATCGGAGACAAGGATGCCAACCGGCATCGGAGGGGGATCGCCTGCGTCGCGTAGTGATTGGAAGCTGGGTTCCAAATTGCTCTTCTCCTGGTTGTACGGTTCGAGATCAGGAGAGTAATTGCTGTTGAGCGTGAGCCACCACTGCTGCTCTTGTGGAGTCAGGCCGTCGTAGAGAAGTTCGGTGAGGGTATCCACGAGGACCAGGCCGTCGACATCGGTCGGATAGGTGTCGGCATAGAGCCGAGCGATCAAGCCACCCCAGGAGTGGGCGACCAGGACGTAGGGGCCGGGAACGTCGGCCGCACTCAGCAAAGCGTGAAGGTCGCGCATTCCGTCTTCGGCGGTGGTGGGCTGGGGGACAGGAGTGGAGCGGCTTGCGTCTACTTGCTCGCCGGTGATGGTGACAGTTCCGGGGCGGTCGTAAGCGCACACCCGGGTCGTCTCGGCCACGCCGTCGAAAACTGCAGTTTCGGTCGGATTCGGATCTGCGACGGTTTTCCAGACATCTGCGCGATCGGTTCGACCGGACACGAACACGACCGTGGGCGATCCGGTCCCCTTGCAGGTCAAATACATGCTGCGGCCGTCACCGATGTCCACCAGTCCGGCGAAGTCGCCATTGCTTGGGGAAGCAGTGGTCGAGCTGACTTTGGGACTCGTCGAATTCGAACAACCACCCAAAATCAGTGCGGTGCAGGCGGCAAGTGACGCCACGGCTCGTGAGTTGAGGTTCATGATCTTGCTCCTCGGGATTGGCAGTGTGCCCAACGTCCGGGGTACCCGCGTTGTGCGCCGCCTAAAGGCCGACTGTCGGGAGCTGTGCTTGAGATCGCCGTTAGGTTCGGGAAATGTGCGCCTCGGCGTTTGTCACTATTCTTTCGAAAGGTAGTTCTCTATGCGTATTTACAACTTATCGGGCCGGGCCTGTCTTGGAATGGACGCCGGTGCTGTTGATATCGAGATTGCCAGCAACGGGACCTTCTCCTCGGACGTGCAAAGTCTTTACTCGCGGTGGGATGAGTTCGTGCGGTGGGCGAGTGAGTTCGAGGGCGCTCCTGGAGTGAAGATCGACAACTCGGCGTTGGGAAGCCCGGTGCCGTTGCCGCCACAGATCTTTGCGATCGGCTTGAACTACCGGGACCATGCAGTGGAGTCCGGCCTGGAGATCCCCGAGATACCGGTGGTATTCGGGAAGTTTCCGGCGTCGGTGACCGGTCCACGCGGCAAGATTCTGTTGCCGGAGGGCGCTGTCGATTTCGAGACCGAACTTGTCGCGGTGATCGGCAGGCGGGCGGAGAACGTGAGTGCCGCGGATGCATGGGGTCATGTAGCAGGACTGACCGTGGGCCAGGATCTGTCCGAACGGCACACACAATGGCGAGGTACCGCGCCGCAGCAGTTCGGTCTGGCGAAGTCGTTCCCAGGTTTCAGTCCGATGGGGCCGGTCTTGGTCTCACCCGATGAATTCGAGAATCCGAATGATCTCGAGCTGGGATGCTCGACCAACGGCACCTTGATGCAGAAGAGTCGCACCAGCGACATGATCTTCACGATTCCGGAAGTTATCGAGTACCTGTCCCGCATCGTGCCTCTTCTGCCGGGCGACGCGATCTTCACCGGTACGCCGGCAGGTGTCGGCTTCAGCCGCAACCCGAAGGTGCTGCTCGGAGCGGGTGACACGCTGACGACATACGTGGAAGGTATCGGCGAGATGCGGCATACCTTCGATCTCAGGGTCGTCTAGAGGCTTCAGATCTGCGCAATGGCCGCGCCGGAGGTGAACAACCTCCGGCGCGGCCATTTTGTGTCTCGGGCACATGGAGAAGGCCGGAAAACCATGCTCTAGCTGCAGTTTTGATGCCGCGCCATTCTGTCTGAGCGATCCCATCGGGCACCAAATGCGGCCCCGGTCACAAAAGCTCATTGACGTACCCCGCTTCGTGGTTTCTAATAGACGCATCGTGCATATAGTGCGCTAAGGCACGCGATAGTTGCATTAGCGCAGATAGGAAGCCATGAAAACCACTCAGGACACCGAAGTACTCATCGTCGGCGCCGGTCCCGCCGGCCTGATGTTGGCGAACATCCTCGGCATGTACGGCAAGCAGGTCACCGTGCTCGAGGCCATGGATACGCTGATCGACTACCCGCGTGGTGTGGGACTCGACGACGAGTCGTTCCGCACCATTCAGACGGTGGGCCTGGTGGATGCGATCCGTCCGCACACAAATCCGCAGCACATCATGCGTCTGGTCAACGGTGCCGGAAAGGTCATGCTGGTCAACAACCCGCAGACCGTGGAATTCGGCTGGGAACGTAAGCACGGCTTCATCCAGCCAGAAGCCGACAAGGCGCTGTATGAGGGACTGTCCCGGTTCGGGAACGTTCAGGTGCTGTTCGGTCATCGCGTCGAGAACGTCGAAGAAGACGGCCAGTCGGTTACCGCTATCGCGTTGGTTTCTCGCCCCGACGGAACCATCGAAGAACGGCGATTCAGTGCGCAGTACCTGGTGGGGTGTGAAGGTGGCAAGTCTCCGACCCGCAAGCGTCTCGGTGTCAGCTTCGAGGGTGAATCACCTTCTACACGTTGGCTTGTCGTGGACGTCAACAACGATCCGCTGGGAACCCCCAACGTGTTCCTGGGTGCCGATCCGAAGCGTCCGTACGTGTCCATCGGTCTACCCCACGCGGTTCGGCGCTGGGAATTCATGCTGCACGACGACGAAACCGAAGAGCAGGTCACGGACCCCGACTACGTGAATGCTCTTCTGGCAGATCATGTTCCCAACCCGGCGGAACTCGATTTCATTCGACGACGCGTCTTCACCCATCACGGCCGCGTCGCTTCCGACTTCCGCAAGGGCCGCCAATTGATCGCGGGCGACGCCGCGCACCTGATGCCGGTGTGGATGGGTCAGGGCTGGAATTCGGGTATGCGCGACGCAACCAACCTTGGGTGGAAGTTGGCCGCCGTACTTTCCGGTCAGGCGGACGACGCACTGCTCGATACCTATACGTCGGAGCGCAAGGATCACGCCCAGGCAATGGTGGATCTGTCGCTGACGTTCGGACGGCTCATCAAGATCACCAATCCGGTCGGTGCTGTACTCCGCGACGCTGCGTCGTCGGTACTCAATCTCTTCCCTCAGGTCAAGAGCTACTTCGCGGACATGCGCTTCAAGCCGATGCCGCGCTACACCAGGGGAGTGCTGGCCGACCCGAACACTCGGGAATCGGGAAGTGCAGCAGCGAAACTCACGAGCAAGCTCATCCCGGTGCTGACCGCCAACGTCAAGAACTCACCGGTTGGCGTCCAGTTCCCGCAGCCGCGTGTGAACTCGCGGGATGCGTCGGACCAACTGCTCGACGACGCGATCGGCAACTGGTGGTCGGTAATCGTGTGGGGCAACAGCCCCAAGGACGTGCTCCCACAGGATTCGCTCGACAAGTTGTCTCTACTCGGTGCCCGCCTTGTTGCGGTAGTTCCGGAGACCCAGCGCGAATGGGCTCAGAAGCACATGGATCCGGACGTTATGGTCCTCGGCGATCACACCGGCCGACTCAAGAAGTGGTTCGACGACCGTCCCACTCCCTTGGTCTTCCTTCGCCCCGACCGTTTTGTTGCCGGCGCCTGCCTGACGCAGCATGCCCCGGAGACGTTGGACGCGATCCTGGCCGCAATGAAGTTCACGCCGGTCGGCGCTGTCGCGGACGCGGTCGCAGTGCCGGTCGCGCTCTAACCATCCGCCACACACACTTACGAGAAAGCCAGATATATGACTACAACCGGGATTCCCGCGTACATCACCGACGATTTCTTCGGCCTCGAAGACAAGTGGATCGAGACCGCAGACGGCGAACTCACCCACTACCACGAACTGGGCGAAGGTACCCCGATCCTGTTCCTGCACGGTTCGGGCACCGGCGTCACCGCCGCCGCCAACTGGTGGCTCAATCTTCCGGTTCTCAGCGAGCAGGGGCGTTGCATCGCAATCGATTCCATCGGCTACGGGCAGAGCGTTGTTGCTCCGAACACCGAGTACGGCATCAAGGAATGGGTTCGCCACGCGGTGCGCGTTCTCGATGCCCTCGGCATCGAGAAGACGTGGATTGTCGGAAACTCCCTCGGTGGTTGGCTTGCATTCCAGTTTGCTATCGATTTCCCGGAACGCCTTCTGGGGATCGTGTCGATGGGCACGGGCGGCGCAAAGTTGACGGGCGCGCTGGCCGGTCACTCCAACCCGAACCTGACCGAAGCGGGGATTCGCAAGACCCTCGAACTCTTTGTTGTCGACAAGTCGCTTGTCACTGACGAATTGGTGTCCCTGCGCTACCAATCCGCGCTCAACGATACGGCCTCGGATCGCCTCGCCGAGGTGGTCGCAGCCCGAGACCGTGACCGCACCGAACTACCGCTCGATTTCGATGTGCTCTCCCGCTTGGATGTTCCGGTTCTGCTGATCCACGGTGTCCAGGACGTGGTGATCCCCGTCTCGCGTACGTGGGAGTTACTCAACGTCATCCCGAATGCCGATGTGCATATCTTCAGCCAGTGTGGCCACTGGTCACAGGTCGAGCGGGCAGAAGAGTTCAATACCGTTATCACGCAGTATCTTTCCGCTCGGGGTGTGAGCCGGTCATGAAGCAGGCTTTGCTGTGCATGTCGCACAGCCCACTGTTGCACCACCTCGACCCGCCGGCCGATGTCAAAGCATCGGTGGAAGCAGCGTTCGACCAGGCCCGCGCATTTGTTCACAATTTTGATCCCGATGTGATCGTGAACTTCGGACCCGATCACTACAACGGATTCTTCTACGATCTGATGCCGCCGTTCTGCATCGGCTACAAGGCAAAGGGCAGTGGCGATTACGACTCGTTTGCCGGTGAACTGAACGTGCCGGAAGCTATGGCCGAGGACTTGGCGCAGTTCGTGATGGATCAGGGGCTCGACATTGCGATTTCACGTCAGATGGAGGTCGATCACGGTGCGGTGCAACCGATGGAGATCATCTACGGAGACGTAGCGTCCAAACCGCTGATCCCGGTCTTCGTCAATTCGGTTGCCAGGCCGTTCGTGAAGGTTGCCCGCGTGCGTAAGTTCGGCGAGGCCGTCGGCGCGTATTTCAAGAATTCCGACAAGAAGGTGCTGTTCATCGGTTCCGGTGGGCTGTCACATGATCCGCCGGTTCCGCAGATCGCCACCGCCAACGAGGCTCAGCGCAAGATGCTGACCGACGGCCGGAATCCGACGCCGCAGGCGCGTGCGGCCAGGCAACAGCGAGTCATCGACACGGCCGTCAAGTTCGCGGCGGACGAGGCCGACATCATGGATCTGAATCCGGAGTGGGACAGAGGATTTCTCGACGTGTGCGCGTCCGGGCGGATCGAGGATTTCGATCGCTACACCGCAGACGACATGGATGCGGTAGCCGGGCACTCCTCGCATGAGGTGCGCAACTGGGTGGCTGCCTACTCTGCCCTACGGGCCTGCGGTGAATACGAGATCGCCTACGAGTTCTACCGGCCGATCAAGGAATACATCTCCGGCTTTGCCGTCACGACCGCGATTCTGCGGGATATCTGATTCTTGCTACTCGGGGGAAGCCCCCTCCCATCTTATGAAAGTAGACCTCGATGGATGTTCGTGAAGCGATTCGGACGCAACCGATGCGCCGATATCAGATTTCGACAATCGCGATCTGTCTGATCCTCAGCATGATCGACGGTTTCGAGATCCTGGTCATGGCGTTCGTAGCGCCTCACCTCGGAAAGTCCTGGGACATCAGCTCCGTCGAGATCGGCTACCTGCTCAGTGCCGGCATCATCGGCACGGCTCTCGGTGCAATTTTCATCTCCCCATTGGCGGACAAGATAGGTAGGCGCCGGCTTGCGATCTGGTGCCTGGTCGGCATCACTGTCGGAATGGCGTTGTCTGCCTGTGCTGTCAACGTTCCCCAGCTCATCGCGTTCCGTGCGTTTGCGGGCCTGGGAATCGGTGGGCTGGTCGCGAACCTGAATGTTCTTGTATCGGAGTTCAGTTCGGACAGGCGTCGTGGCACCGCATTGGGAATCTATGGTGTCGGCTACCCGCTCGGTGGAGCCGTGGGTGGCGCGATTTCCGGCGTCCTGATTTCCGTGTTCGACTGGCGGTCGGCGTTCATCTTCGGCACGATCATCACCGCAATCATGCTGGTTGTCGTGATCAAGACCCTGCCGGAATCCATCGAGTTCCTCATCGAGAAGCGGCCGGTCGGGGCACTGGAGCGGTACAACGAGATCGCGGATCGGCTCGGCTACGAGCAGTCGTCGGAACTGCCCGTTCCGATTCGAAAGACCGAACGTGTTGTGCGGGACGGCCTTTTCAAGGGAATCATGCTGCGTCGCACGGTTTTCCTCTGGCTCGGGTACTCATGCTTGATCGCGTCGTTCTACTTCGCCAATACCTGGACGCCGAAGTTGCTGTCCGATGCAACGGGGGATTCGAACATGGGCGTCACTGCCGGTGTGCTCGTCAACGTCGGTGGTGTCATCGGATCGATCATTTTTGCGGGCCTGTCGATCGTGTTGCGGCCGAGAGTTGTGACAGTTCTCTTGATGTTCGGTGGAGTATTTGCGTTCATCGGTTACGCCTCCGGATTCCACATCGTCGCCCTGGCTTTGACGCTCGCGGTACTGGTCGGCATTTTTGCCAATGGCGGCATCACCGGTTTCTACGCGATCAGCCCGCCCATCTACCCGGCGGCAGCCCGGGGCACCGGTGTGGGCTGGATGATCGGGTGCGGTCGCACGGTCTCGATTATCGCTCCGATTCTGACCGGCTACCTGCTCGATGGTGGCTGGACTCCGAAGAGCGTCTACATGATGTTCGGTGGGGTGTTGGTGATCGCCGGAATCGCGACGTTGCTTCTCGACGCGACCTACCGCGGCCGCAGTGAGAATCCGGAGACTCCGGAGGCGAGACGGGAAGAGGACCTGGCCGCCGCAGCCACTGCTTGAGGATGTGCCGATCCGGCGTCAAGCCCCGAGAGAATAGAGTCAAGGGCGTGGCTTCAGAATCGAATGGGTCGTCCGGCAAACAACCGGGCTCGCAAACGCTGGCGAGGGGATTGCAGGCCCTCGAATTGGTTGCCACCACTCCCGATGGAATGACAATTCAGGAAGTTGCCGATGCCCTGGGTGTTCACCGGACCATTGCGTCGCGGTTGCTCACCACTGTGGCTGACTTCCGCCTCATCAAGCGCGGTGCGGACGGCAAGTACCGGGCCGGGGGTGGATTGGCAGCGCTCGCTCGGGACTTGTACGCCGGCCTTCGGGACGAGGCGACACCGTTGTTGCGTCGGCTCGCGAATTCCTTGGGCGCGAGTGTTGCGCTGTTTGTCGCGGAGGGCTCCGAAGCTGTGGCCGTCGCCGTTGTCGAGCCGAAGAATGCTCGGTACTGGGTGTCGTTCCGTGAGGGTGGTCGCCACCCTATCGACCGCGGCGCCGCAGGCTATGCGTTGTTGGCCGGGCAGCCGCCCGTCCCCGGGGAATCGAGTCGAGTCACCGATGCCCGCCGGGACGGCTACGTCGTCAGTTACGGCGAAGTCGAGCCGGGATACTGGGGTCTCGGCGTGCCGTTGACACAGCCGGCCAATGAGCCGGCCGGTTGCCTGACGTTGATTACCGCGTCCGAGGATCTGGCCCGCGGCGCAGTGCGCGAACTGATGGAGGCTGCTGAAAAGATCAGCGGCACAACACACTAGCTACAAGTGCGGCAGTATTCCCACGAAGAACGATGCGCTCAGGGCAAGCCCGATGATGCCGGTGATCAGGCCGACGACGGCATCTCCCGGCAGCGTGCTACTCGGATCCCGGCCAAGGCGGCGCAAGGTGAACACTCCCATGACGATGGCGCCCGCACCGAGCACGATGCCGACGCCGAAAGCCCAGAACACGAGTACCGACAGGGCGCCGAGCATCTCCGATCTTTCGCCCCATCGCGCAGTGCGTTGCGCCGGCGTCGGTGGTGGCCACTGCAGCGATGCGGACGACATGGCTGTCCCGAACCGGTGGGTGCGATTGCGAAGAGACTGGTCACTGAGAAACATCATGTACTCCACTGGACTGGGTAGGCGAGCAGTCGGTACTGCTGTCTACCCGGTCTCCGTGGATCTATGCGTTGATCGGCACTCGCGTATTTGCCGACGCAAATCCCAACCAGGTGTGACGGTTGCCCGCCCAGCACCAGCCGACTTTGGGGGCGTTTCGATTGTCCTTACCGTCGCGCCCGGTTCCGTTGCTGATCCACAGGGCGGGGGTACGCGTATCCAGTGCGCCGTTGGGTTTGCGCAAGCGTGAGCCGATGGTCATGAAGCAGTGACCACGTTCGAGAACGTCCGGGCATTGGAGCAGCCAGTGGATACCCTCGGTGAGCGTCAGTGGCGTGCGCCCGGCTTCGAGGATTGCGGGTAGCGCTTCGTCCGGACTCCAGTTGGACATTGCGTCGCCTCGGTCGAGGTCCTCGAGTAGATACAGGGGATTGTCCGGGGGCACTGCGTGCTCGGTGGGAGTGAACTGATCTACATCGGTCATGTCGGTGACAACAAAGCCGTGTTTGCCCTGGCGTTCGAGAAGGTGGGCCAACGATGAAGCGGGAGCGTACTTTTCGTGGATGGTGAGCAGAGAGTTCTCGGCGCGGGACGTTGCTGCTGCACGTATCGCAGTGGGGGAGATCCCGGCGATGTCGCCGATACCGAGAGCTATGAGTCGTTCAGCCTGCTGATCTAGAGGTGGGAGCACGGTCCCCGATGGTAGCGAATCTTGCGTCACCTCGAGAAAATGCCGTCAAGACGAATAAATGAAGTCCTAGTGGGTATGCATAAATGCGCTTATCCAAGGATTGAATTCGATACGGTAAATATCGAGCGCATTTATCGCAACCGGGCTGGTTCAGGTCTAACATTCCTGAAATGGCAAGTCCGAGTGGAAAGAACAGCATTGCATTAGTTTTTCTTGCCGCGGCGATGGTTGTCTCGTGCTCCACGACGCAGAATTCACAGACGACTCCTTCGGATTCTTCGCTCACTTCTGCTCCCGGCTCCAACTCAGCCGAACCAGTGCTCACCCCGTTGACTGCCGCTACCCTTGCCGCTCCGATTCCGGTAACCGCCACTGACGGAGAGGTACACCTCGCGTACGAGCTGTTCCTCACGAATACCCTCGCGCAGCCGCTTACCTTGCGGAGTATCGAGCCGGTGTCGAACGGAGTTCCGTTGCAGAGTTCGATTTCCGACGGGCTTCTGCCGTGGATCAGGGTATTCGGCGCTACGAGGCCGACGGAGACTCTGGGCCCCGGTCAATCGGGCTTGGCCTGGATAGACGTGACGGTACCGTCCAGCTCAGAGGTTCCCGAGGTTGTCGAACATCGAATTTCGGTGGCGGTGGCCACCCCGAATCCGCCGCTTCTCCCGGCAGAGATGACGGAGATCGTGGCTCGGACCACGGTATCGACACAGTCTGCGGTAGTGATCGATCCGCCGCTGAACGGTGAGAACTGGTTGAACGGAAACGGTTGTTGTGGTCTAACAGCTCACCGTGGTGCCGTCAGTCCCCTCAACGGACAGCTTTTTGCTCCGGAGCGATTTGCCATCGACTACGTTCAACTGACGTCCGAGGGAAAGATGTTCAATGGAGATCGGACGTCCGTCAACAGTTATCCCTACTACGGCAGCGATGTTTTTGCCGTAGCGGAGGGCAAGATTGTTTCGATGGTGAATGACCTTCCGGAACAGACTCCTGGCGCTGATCCCGTCGGGCTCACGCTCGATCAATTCGGTGGTAATCATGTTGTTCAGGATCTCGGAAACGGTCGATATGCCTTCTACGCTCACCTGCAGAGAGGAAGTATCCCGCTCGAGGTCGGTGACAAGCTGACGGCGGGTCAATCGTTGGGCAAGTTGGGTAACTCCGGTAACACCGACGCCCCGCATCTGCATTTCCACATCATGGACGGACCGAATCCTCTGGCGTCGAACGGACTTCCGTTCGAGATACGTTCTTTCGATCTGACAAACCGAATCGTGAACCAGGACAACCTCGATTCGGTCACGGATTCCGGTGCCGCGGCGCAGTTCGCAACGGGCGTGGACACCGGTCGGCGCAGCAATCAGATGCCGCTCACGCTTGATGTCATGACATACGACGTAGTTGAACAGGGGAGCTGACATGGCAACGAGCAAGCAACGATGGTTGGCCAGGGCGGCAGTGGTCGCGGCATTCGCAGCAGTGGTGGTTCTGCTGGTCTTTGCCGGCTTGAAGACGCTGATGTTGTTGATCATGGGCGTCGGAGCTGTGGTGGTGAGTGTGGTTGCCGCGTACTGGTTTCTCACCAGTCGCGGGTTTGTACGCTGGTTCGCTCTGGCAATCGGGGTGTTGACGCCGATAGTGGTGCTCGTCTTTCTGATCCGGGCGAATCTGCTTGCAGTGGTGTTGGTGACGATCGGTTTGTTGATTGTGGCCGCGTTGTGCGCTCGGGCCGCTCTGCAAGACGATGAGTCGGGTTCTCCTGTCCCGGAACATCCTTCGAGCCCTGCAGATCGGCCCTTCTTCGTGATGAACCCAAATTCGGGCGGCGGGAAGGTCGGAAAATTCGGTTTGATCGACAAGGCTCGAGAATTGGGTGCCGAGGTATACGTTCTCGACCCCGCCCACCCGGTTGACGTGGCAGACGTGGCGCGCAATGCCGTCGACAACGGGGCTGATCTACTCGGTGTCGCGGGAGGCGACGGAACACAGGCCTTGGTGGCGGCGGTCGCCGCCGAACATGGGTTGCCCTATCTGGTGATCAGCGCAGGTACACGCAATCATTTTGCCGCAGATCTCGGTTTGGATCTCCAAGATCCGTCGCGATGCCTTGACGCTTTGAATGACGGCGTCGACATCTACGTCGATCTCGGGACTGTGGGTGATCGACCGTTTGTGAACAACGCGTCGTTCGGCGCGTATGCCGAAGTGGTGCAGAATCCGTCGTATCGCGATGCCAAGACCAGTACGGTCGTGCGGATGCTCCCGGATGTCCTGGCGGAGCAGCAGGGCGCAAAATTTGTCGTGCACGTTCAGGACCGCGTCATCGAGTCACCACAAGCGGTGTTGGTCAGCAACGGCCCGTACGAGACGGATGACCTTGCCGGACTCGGGCAACGGCCGCGGCTGGACCTGGGAACACTCGGCGTTGTCGCGCTGTCGGTCAACAGCCCGCGGCAGGCCCTCGGGTTGCTTCGCCGCGCACATCGGCGGGGACTGACGCAAGCCACGGCATTAGAGGTGATCGTCGACGCCGATCGGCCGGAGATTCCTGTCGGCGTCGATGGTGAAGCATTGGTCTTCCCGGTCCCCGTGCGATGCGAGGTCCGGCCCGCTGCGCTTCGGGTTCGGGTTCCACGCAACCGTCCGGGGGTGACGCGTCCGCGGCGGAAAGTAGATCTGGTGAGATTGCGTCAACTGGCAGGATTCACAGCGCTCGACGCCTAACCTGTCCGGTTGCGACTGCATGGTTCATGGTCGACTGTGACAGGCTTTTCGGGTGACGGGATACAGCAGATCACTCATCGGTTTGGCGATAGCGCTTGCCGGGCTGGCCGGATACGTCGACGCGATCGGCTTCATCGTTCTCAGCGGACAGTTCGTATCGTTCATGAGCGGCAATATGACTCAGATGAGCGTCTCGATCGCCGACGGATTGTGGGCCGCCGCCCGAGTGCCCGCGGCCGTGATTGTGCTCTTTCTGCTCGGTATCGCGCTCGGCACGGTGATCACGTATGTCACGGAACGCTATTCGGTTCGGACACGCAAGGTTACCGTGCTATCGGTGGTGACCGCATTGTTGGTACTGGGGGCGATACTGGGTAGCTTCGGCATCATTCCCGGTGCGGTCACCGCTATGGCTTTGTCCATGGGCGCGGTCAATTCGGTGTTCCAGCGTGACGGCGAGGTAACCATCGGCGTCACTTACATGACGGGTGCCCTGGTGAAAATGGGCCAACGTTTGACGGGCGCATTCCTGGGCGGCCCGCGGTGGGCATGGCTGCAACACTTCGGAATGTGTGCGGGTCTGATCGGCGGTGCAGTCCTGGGAGCGCTTGCACATCGGTGGATCGGCACTCACGCCCTCTGGCCGGCAGCGGGAACTGCTGCCGCCCTGACGGCTGTGGCATGGCGCGTGACGCCCCTACGCGGAAACAGATCCTCGGTTTCCTGACACTCCGACGCGCAGTGCCCCACACGCTTCGAACATCGCATCTCTTCCGGTGTGGCCAACGCCGACGGTGTTGACGTTGTGAATTGCCCAGGTTTGATGTGATTCGGAGCGTGATCGCGGGTTTCAGGTGAGTGACAACACATTGCACGTAACCCTAAGTTACATATACTTGTTTTCAGAAAAGTGTTTCCGCTCGAGTCCGAACGAGGTGCGCATCATGGGTGTCGTAGTCATATCGCTGCTCGTCGCCGCTGTGCTGACAGCACTGGCCACCAGTGACGGTGCGGGTCTGGACTTCGGGAGTCGGCAGTTGAACCGCCGGATGAGGGTTCGCTAGCCGCTACTCGAGTGCTCGCCGCAGTACATCCGCCGACGGCTTGTCGTAGGCAACGAGAATGACGTTGTCCACAGCGGTATGCGCTGAGTGAATTGCCGTAACTGCCTGTTTTGCAGCGTCTTCCTTGGGCCAGCCGTAGACGCCCGAAGAGATCAGCGGGAAGGCGACGGTCTGGGCGCCAAGGGAATCGGCCACGGCGAGGCTTTGCGTGTACGCCGATCGTAGCTGCGCCGACCGATCCTGCGAACGTGAGTATCGCGGGCCGACGGTGTGGATCACGTTGCGTGCTTTCATCTTTCCTGCTGTGGTGGCTACGGCTGAGCCCACCGGCAAGCCGTCGGGCAGGCTGGAGGCGCGCAGAGCTTTGCATTCTTCGAGGATTTCCGGACCGCCGGCGCGGTGAATGGCGCCGTCGACGCCCCCACCGCCGAGGAGAGCGGTGTTGGCGGCGTTGACTATTACGTCGACGTCCAGGGTGGTGATGTCACCTTCGACGACGGAGATGGTGGGCATTGCTTCTCCTGTGGTGTTGAGTGCAAGACGAATCAAGTCGGTGGAGGTATACCCCGGCCACCCGTGCATGATGCGGCGCCACCGCTCCGGTATCGCCGATGCTCCCCAGCGGGCGCCGAGTAGGCCGCCGGCGATTGCGGCAGTCGTGTCGGTGTCGCCGCCGGCTCGGACCGCGGCTTCGAGCGCGTGCTGCAGATGTTCGGTGTTGCTGCTGTCGGTGGAAGTTATTGCCCACCATGCCGTCTGGAGTGCGTGAACCACCCAGCCGTTCTTGGAGAAGTCTCGCGGGCTGCCATTTTCAGCCTGGTCGAGCAGTGGTCCCCAATAATCGACCACCTCCTGATCGGCGCCGGTCAGGTAGTCGCGGACACCGTCGAAGTTTCCGTGGATCACCGCGTGGCGGATGGCATGGGTCCATATCTGACAGGCTTGGCCGGCCTGTGGATCGTCATGCGTGAGTGCGCCGATCTTCCACGCGGCATCGACAGCACCTCTGGGGTCGTCAAGGTAAGCCAGCGCAACTGGCGCGGTGCGCATAAGCGAACCGTTGCCGCCCTTGAGTCCGCTGACCGCCTTCGCACGAGTCGCCATATCCGCTGCGTTGGGAGAGTGGGCGGACAGTACGGCCCGGGTCTGATTGCCGATATCTTCGGGTTTCGAGTCGTACCACCGAATGAACTGCGCTGCAACGGCATCCAGGCCCTCGGTGCTGGCAAGATCGATCCCGGTTGCGGCGACTTCGGCGATGGCTACGGCCATCGAGGTATCGTCCGTCCACTCACCCGGCGCCCACTTGAACGGACCGCCGCCGATCATGTCGATGACAACCTCGGCCTTCGGATACGTGAACTCGTATCCGGCGCCCAGTGCGTCGCCAGCTGCCGTGCCGAGCAGTACCCCCGCCGCTCGATCGGTCTGTAGTGCGTTCAGCCTCACGTCAACCCCTTTGCTCAACTTTGCGCTAAACATAGATCATGATTGAGCTAATATGCAAGAGTGAATGAATGGACAGACGCGAGCGGCAAATCGTTAACCGACTATCCGCGGCCGTCGGTCGCCGTCGACGTCGCCGTTCTGACCTATTCGGACGCTGCCCTCAAAGTGCTTGTAGTCGAGCATCGGCTGGGCAAGTTCGCTTTGCCCGGCACCTTTCTCCATGAGCGCGAATTACTCACTGCCGCAGCAGATCGGGCCTTGCACTCCAAAGCGGGAATGGTAGATGCGGAGTTCCATCAACTGGCAATTCTCGACAACCCGAATCGCGACGACAGGGGATGGGTCTTATCGGTTGCGCACGCTGCCGCGCTGCCGGAAAGTGACATGCCGGTCCACGCGATCCTCCTCGATGCCTACGGAGCCCTGGACCTGGCTTTCGACCACACCGAGATAGTCGGATTGGCAGTTGCCGACCTCCGGAGCCGGTTTGCCGAAGCCGTCGACCCGGCCGGTCTCCTCGGCGACACTTTCACCGTCCCCCAACTGCGGCAACTCTACGAGGTGGTGTTCGATCGTGAATTGCAGAAGGACAGCTTCCGGCGTCATGTTGTCGACGCGCTGGTCAGTACCGGGGAATACGTGAGGGCTACTACGGGCAGGCCGGCCGAGATGTATCGGCGCAGCCCCGGCGCGACTCTCCCGCCGCAAGCCTTGGTTTTCCTCACCGGGTAGATTCGCGCATTCGGCCGTGACAACTACCCCGGAATGGGTACTGTCCGAATTATGGATGACCGCGACATCGAGGCGAAGATCCGGACGGTTGTGTGGGGGACGGGAAACGTCGGCCGTGCCTCGATTCGGGCCGTCGCCGCCAATCCGGCGCTCGAACTCTGCGCAGTCGTAGTCGCAAATCCCGACAAGGTCGGCCGAGATGCGGGAGACCTCGCGCAACTCGGCTACCGGTTGGGTGTGGTTGCCACCGATGATGCCGATGCCGTTCTTGCCACTGTTCCCGACGCCGTTGTCTACGCAGCTTCGGGTGAGATCCGGCCGGACGATGCCACCGCGGACATCATGCGCGCGCTACACGGCGGCGCTGTCGTGGTGACGCCCTCGGTCTACGCCCTGTACGACCACCGTTCGGCGCCGCCCGAAGTGCGGGATCCCGTCCTGGCCGCAGCCAAGGCCGGCGGCGGCGCGCTGTTCGTCTCCGGCGTCGATCCTGGGTGGGGAAACGACATTCTGCCGGTGATGATCACGGGCCTGTCCGGAACTATCGACCAGATTCGGTGTCAGGAGATTTTCGACTACACGACGTACGACCAGCCGGATTCGGTGCGCTACCTCGTCGGTATGGGTCAGCCGATGGAGTACGAGCCGCCCATGGTTGCGTCGGGTGTCCCAACGATGGTGTGGGGAGGACAGATTCGGCTCATCGCACGTGCGTTGGGCGTCGAACTCGACGGCATCAGTGAGACCCTGCTGCGCCGGGCTCTCGACGAGACGGTGACCACCGAGCACATGGGTGATTTTTCCGCCGGAACCCAGGGCGGTTTGCGATTCGAAGTTCAGGGAATTGTCGACGGCAAACCGTTGATCGTCATCGAACACGTCACCCGGATTCACCCGTCGTGTGCTCCTGACTGGCCGTCTCCTCCAGGCGGTGGGGACGGGGTGCACAAAGTCATCATCGAAGGCCGCCCACGAATTGAGATCAACGTCGAGGCCACCGACGAGGGTGGAAATCGCGCGGCCGGTGGAAATGCCACTGCTGTAGGGCGTCTCGTCAATGCGATCCCGTGGTTGCGCGCCGCGCAGCCAGGCTTGTACGACGCGCTCGACGTCCCACTCACCCCAGGCGTCGGCAAACTCGGCGCCGATACCTGGAGGACCGAATATGAACATCGACATCCCTGAGGGCAAGAATCCGATCGGCTACGTGTGGGGTGAGATGGTTCCGGGCATCGGTCCCGCCGCAGCCGCGTTCTCCCAAAAGGTGTATTCCGACACCACTCTCGGTCTGCGAGAGTTCGAGGCCGCTCGGCTGCGTATCGCTCAGATCAACGGTTGTATCTTCTGCCAGGACTGGCGAACCGAACGTGACGGTGCAACTGTCGAATCTGATTTTGCGCAGTCCGTCACCGACTGGCGAACCACCGATGCTTTTGACGACAGGACACGGCTGGCCGCCGAATACGCCGAACGGTACGCACTCGATCATCACGGACTGGACGACGAGTTCTGGGAACGCATGACTGCCCACTACTCTCAGGCCGAAATCGTGGAACTGAGTATGTGCCTCGGATCGTGGTTGGCCTTCGGCCGGCTCAACCACGTCCTCGGCCTCGACACGCAGTGCGTGCTGCCCGGCAACTGATTCAGTTACCGAGTTTTGTCAGATCCGGGTAGTTCGACACTTCCCAACCGCCGTCGACCACCAGTGATGTTCCGGTGATGTAGGTGGCGTCGTCGCTCGCGAGATACAGGCAGGGAGCGGCAATCTCTTCGGGAGTTGCCGCTCGGGCCATGGGGATTCGATCCAGGAACATGTCACGCGCGGGTTCGTAACCCATCACCGGCGCGACCAGTGGGGTGTCGACCAGACCGGGGAGAACTGCGTTGACACGGATTCCCGACGCCGCGAGTTCGATCGCGGCATTCTTGCTGAACATCTCGACACCGGCTTTGCCGGTGGCGTATGCACTTCCGTACGGGCTCGGAATATGGGCGTTGAGTGAGGAGACATTGACGATCGCTCCACCCCTTCCGTGCTCACGGATATGGCGCGCTTCGTGTTTGGTGCAGAGGAACACACCCTTCTGCACCAAATCGATGGTGAAGTCCCAATCCGCTTCGTCGAGGTCGACGATCTGTCCCACCCTCGACGCTCCGGCAACGTTGAATGCGATGTCGATCCCACCGAATTCCGCTGCCGCAGCGGCAATGGCCTCGGCGACATCGGACTCCTTGGTCACATCGGCCGGTGCGGCGAGGAAGGAACCGTCGTGTTGGGCCGCGATCTCCTTCAGCGCGCCCTCGGAGATATCGATGCCTGCGACGCGCGCACCTTCGCTGATGAGGCGCAGTGCAATCGCCGCGCCGATCCCCGAGGCTGCGCCGGTGACGACCGCGGTCTTGCCGGCAAATCTGGACATGTTAATGGGCACCTGCTTTCAAGAATTTTCCGGTTCGGCGGTTGCCGAGGACCGGTGCTGCTTCACCCTCGCCGAATACGTACTCGCCGCCGACGAATACGGCGGTTACGGTCTCGTCGTTACGATTAACCATGCGAGAGAGGTTGTCGTACTCCACAACCGGACTCTCGGCGTAAGCCTCGAGCGAATCGTCGAGATGAGCGGGATCGATAACGACAAGGTCGGCGCGGTCACCCAATCGAAGGTGCCCCGCATCGACGTCGTACCACTCGGCAAGTTCGCCGGTGAGACGATGTACTGCTGCCTCGACCGTCATGAAGGGCCGGCCGATCTTCTGGGCGTCGTACACGCGGCGAAGTAGTCGTAGGCCGAAGTTGTAGAACGCCATATTGCGCAAATGTGCTCCGGCGTCCGAGAATCCGAGTTGTACGCCGTTGTCCTGAGCGAACTTGTCCAGTATCTCGGGGCGGTGGTTGGAAATGGTTGTGCGCCAACGAACCTTGGTTCCGTGCTCGAGCACCAGATCCAGGAACGCGTCGACCGGGTGGATGCTGCCACGCTCGACGCCGACCTGGCCGAAGGTCTTGCCTACCAGGGAATCGTCTGGGCAGGAAACGATTTCGGCGTCGAAGAAGTCTCGGTGCCACACCTTGACGCCGAACTTCTGGTCGTAGTCCTTGCGGAATTGTCGACGGTATTCCTCGCTCTGCATCAGAACGTTGCGTTCCATCTCGTCGGTCAGATGCAGTGCCGCAGCCCCGGATCCGAACTCCTCGAAGACAACGAGATCGATTCCGTCGGCATACACCTCGAAGGGCACAGGCAGATGCTGCCAGCGCAGGTCACCGCCGAGTCGATTGACCAGATGCGCCAGCGGTCCGAGAATTGCCACGGCAAACTTGTTCGACTTGATGTCTGCTGCCGAGAGCATGCTCGTCTTGAGTCGCTTACGCCACAGACCCACACTGGTGAACGCCATGGCACCGGTGCTCACTGGATTGGTGGGGTCTGGTCCGGCCTGAAATACCCGTCCCCGGCGGCGCAGGATCGCGTTGAGTCGGCGTCGTTCCTTCGTGGTGGCATACGTCGACGGCAGGGTGCGTGAGCGGCAGGTTTCGCCGTCAAGTTTGTCGAACAGCAGTTGCTGGCCGGACATTCCGACGAAGCCGGCGTCAAGTGCCTCGGTCAAATGTGCTTCCATCGATGCGAGTTCGGCATCACTGGGATGCACGTCCTTCCGCGTTGCACGGTCCAACCCCATTTCGGCAGCTCGCATGTCGGAGTGTCCGATGAAGGCTGCGACATTGGGGCCCAACGGAAGTGACTCGAGTGCGGCGATGTACTCGCGCGCGGAGTTCCAGGTCTTGGCCCTCGTGAGTGCTTCGACGACGTGTTTGCGTGGGATTGCTTCGACGCGTCCGAAGAGATCGCCTGCATCGGACGGGCTGGCGTGAATGGTAGACAGGGAACACGATCCGACAAAGATCGACGTGACCCCGTGCCGCAGGGATTCGCTCAGCGCCGGCCCTTCCAGGATCTCGACGTCGTAGTGCGTGTGAATGTCGACGATTCCCGGGATCACCCACTTTCGCCGGGCGTCGATGACCCGGGGACAATCGGTTTCGTCGAGGGGGTCGAGCGAGATAGCGGTGACTCGCCCGTCCCGGATTCCCAGGTTGCGGATTGCCGGTTTGGCTCCGGTGCCGTCGAACCACAATCCGTTGTTGATCACGGCGTCGTAGGTCATGCGATAACCACCTTTGCGCGTATGGTTTTTCCGGTTGCGTTGCGGGGCAGAGGAGTTGTGCTCAGTTGCCACTTCACCGGCACCTTGAAGTAAGCGAGTCGTTCGGCGACATAGCTGCGTAGTTCCTCTTCCGTCGCGGCGCCTTCGTCACGCAGAACGACGACGGCAGCAACTTCCTGGCCCAGGTCTGCAGAATCAAAGCCGATCACGGCGCATTCGAGCACAGCCGGATGCTCGTCGAGGCACTGTTCGATCTCGAGGGGATAGATGTTTTCGCCGCCGCGCAGGATCAGGTCGGATCTGCGCCCGGTGAGTCGAAGGCGACCGTCTTCGAGAACTCCGAAGTCGCCGGTCCTGAGCCAGCGGTCGGGGGCGATGGCAGCCGCAGTGGCCGCCTCGTCGTTCCAATATCCCAACATCACATAGGGACTACGCGCACAGATTTCACCTTCCTCGCCATCTGGGACCGCAACACCGAAGGGGTCGCGAACCTCCACGCTCACACCGATGATCGGGCGGCCGAGAGTTCCGGGAAATGCAGCAAGTTCCGGGGGCGTCGCAACCGAAATTCCGGTCGAGGATTCGGTGAGTCCGTAACTATCCACCAGAGCGTGCTGCGCAAAAGGCAGTTGTGCCCGTAGGCGTTCCTGCAAGGCCGGAGACGACGGCGCTGAAGCTAATGCAAATGCGCTCAGTGACGTCAGGTCGTACTTCTCGAGATTGCCGTGTTCGAGCAGACGGCTTGCCATGGTGGGGACGACAGCCCAGTTGGTGACTTTCTCGCGCTGGACGAGCGAGAGGACTTCGTCGACGTCGAAGGCGCCCTGATGAATGACCACGGCGCCGCCCGTGGCCAGTCGAGGGACCGCCAGATTGTGCAGGCTTGCGATGTGGAACAGCGGCGCGGTCAGCAGATAACGCAAGTCGCTCGGTCGTCCGTCGGTGGGTTGCCCGGTGAAGGCCGCAGCGAGGCGATCGCTGTAGCGGTGGTAATCGATGACTGCCAACACGTTTCGGTGGGTGTGAACGGCTCCCTTGGGGCGCCCGCTGGTTCCACTCGTGTACAGGATGACGGCCGGATCGTCCTCGTCGACCGTGGTACGGGGAAGCGGTGATCCGGAGAACTTCTCGATCAGGGCCGGCAAATCCTCTTCCGTGGTGAGCACCGGAATATCGGTGCCCAACCCGGAAAGAATGTGCGCGCGCTTGGCATCGGCGATCACCACGGTAGGTGTGGTGTGTTCGATGCCGTACTTCACCTCACGTGCCACCCACCACGAGTTGAAACCGACGGCGATGGCTCCGAGCGCCTGGGCTGCCCAGAACGTGATCACCCATTCCGGGGTGTTGGCGGCAAGAATGCCCACACGATCGCCCTTGCCGACGCCGTACTGTTCGCGCAGCGCAGTGGCTAGAGCGGCAACGGCCGCACCATGTTCGAGGTAGCTGAAGCGTCGGTCCTTGGTCACCAGGTAGTCGCGTGAACCGTAGTCGACAGACGCTGCGAGTACGTCTCCCAGCGACTTGTCACGGTTCTTCATGACGGGCATCGAACTACCGAGAACGTCTTCGACGCCCATTTCGAAAGGTCCACCGGGGCCGGTCAGGCCTGCCATGACGGACGCGATGTATGCCTGTGTATCAGCGGGAGTGGTCACGTGAAGCACCTTTCGAGAATTAGGGTACGAGCACTGCGCGTCCGGTGACCTTGCCGTGCTCGAGACGATCGAGTGCGTCGCGGGCATCAGCGAGGTCGAAGCGGGCCACTTCTACCGTTACCAGACCGGCCTGCGCCAGGGCGATGGAATCGACGAGGTCGTTTCTGGTGCCGCCATACGACTTCCGGACCGATGCACCCCACGGCCAGCCCGGTCCGCCGGCGGCTTCGGCAGTGATTCCGGGGTTTCCGCCTCCGAGACCTACCATGCGATACGCGCCGTTCGGCGCAACCGCTTGAACGGACATCTGTGCAGTTGCGTCGATACCGACGAAGTCGAAGATGACTTCTGCGCCTCTGGCCGACGTGAGGTCGAGGATGTGCTGCGCGGTGTCCGGTCCCGATTCGAGCGTGATGTCGGCGCCGCAACGTTTGGCGAGATCGAGTTGATCCTGTCCGACATCGACGGCGATGACGCGCACGGCACTGATTGCGCGAAGTATTTGTACTGCAACGTGACCGAGGCCGCCGACTCCGATTACCACGGCGGTGGCGCCGGGCTGCAGATGCTCACGAGCGCCACGGATGGCGTGGTAGCTGGTCAGCGCTGCGTCGGCGAGTGGTGCGGCCTGGAGAAAGTCGAGATCTCCGATGGGGACAAAGGAGCGGGCCGGGATTTTCACGTACTCGGCCATGCCGCCTTCGGGACCGAGCCCGGGACAGGGAGGCATTGCGGTTCGTCCGGCAGCGAGGCACATGTTCTCGTTGCCGCTCATGCATTCTCGGCACTGTCCACAGGACCAGCACAGGTAGACGACGCCACGCTCTCCGACGGAACGGCCGTCGACGCTACTCCCGACGGCTTCGATCGTTCCGGCAATTTCGTGGCCGATTGTCAGCGGTTCTTCGCGCATCTTGTACGGAAAGTGCAGCAGGTGCAGGTCGGAGTGGCAGATTCCCGCTGCGCCCACCCGAATCAGCAGTTCCGACGGACCGATCTCGGGGATCGGCACGTCGTTGATCTCGAGGAGACCAGGCCCCATGAGCTGAGCTGCCTTCATGAACTGACCTCACTGATCTCGGAGTTGTACGCAGCGCTCAGGTAGGCGTTGCTGCGGTCGGACCCGATCAGGCCCGGTGCCATTTTGTTCATGACGTACGCGAAGGTCATCCGACGGTCCAGATCGTTGACCAGCATCGAGCCGCCGATTCCGGCCCACCAGCACGCGCGTCCGCCTGGAACGAGTGGTGCGGTATCCGGGTGCGGCAGTCCGTAGCCGATACCGAACTTGAGGGGAGTCATGATCCCGAGGTCGATGCCATCGGCTTGGACTTCGAAGATCAAGTCGATAGTGCTCTGCGAGAGCAACTTCTGGCCGTCGAGTTCACCGCCACACGAAATCAGAGATTGAACTCGTGCAATCGAACGTGCGTTTCCGTGGCCGTTGACCCCGCCGATTTCGGCTTCGCGCCAGGGCGCGGTATTGACCTCGGGGTAGTCGAGCAAGGGGCAGGTCAGGGTCTTGATGAAGATGCTGTCCTGGTCGAGCGTGGACAGATCGAATTCCAGCGCCGGCGGCGGAACAAGAGTTGCGATTCGGCCGAAATGCTCTGCGGACGTGCCGATGTGGAAGTCGGCGCCCAGCGGGCCGGCAAGCTCTTCGGCAAAGAACCTGCCGAGGGTCCGCCCGTCGATGCGTCGGATGACTTCGCTGATCAGATGTCCGTAGTTGATCGCGTGATAGCCCGACGCCGTACCTGGCGTCCACCACGGAGACTGGGTGGCGAGGCGGGCGGTAGACGTCTCGAGGTCGTAGATGTCCTTCAGTTCGATCGGGCGCTCCCAGCCCGAGACCCCCGACGTGTGCGACAGCAGGTGGCGAACTTCGATGTCTTCCTTGCCGTTTGCCGCAAACTCGGGCCAGTAGTGGGCGACCTTCTGGTAGACGTCCAGTTGTCCGCGTTCGACAAGAAGCAACGCGGACAGTGCTGCCATGGTCTTGGTGATGGAGAAGGTGTTCACGATGGTGTCGGAACCCCAAGGAGTGGTGCGGGATTCGTCGGCGTAGCCACCCCAGATGTCCACGACGGATTCTCCGTCGACGGTGATGGCGATGGAGCCGCCCAGTTCCTCGCCGGATGCCAGTTGCGCTTCGAAGGCGTTGTAGACGGCCTCGAACTCGCTGTTGCAGTGGCCATTTACCAGGCTCATATGCGATCCGCCTTCTCGAGCTCGTGCGCTGCGGCACGCGGCGCGACGGGGAGCTTGTTCCCCGAAGCCTCGGCGCGCTTGGTGCCCTTGGCGATTTCCTTGTTCATGTTGCGGACGTAGGGATCGAACTCGAGCTGAATGGTGTGGCGCGGAGACTTGTAATAGGGGGCGAGGAAGTACGCCTCGTCGGCCTTGGTGATCTCCTGCATTTCGCTGGGGGTTGGCAGTTGGTATTTACCGGTCAGGTAGGCCGCGACGAGCTTGCTCTGCTGTTCGGCGAAGTTGACGAGTGTCGGCATGGGCTGAGCCAGTCCCATGAAGAAGAGGTTGTCGATTCCGGGCTTCATCATTCGCTTGAAGAGCGGGAATCGATTGTCTTTGTCCGGCAGCAGATTCGGATCGCTGAAGAAGGGGAAGCTGATGTTGTAACCGGTTGCGCAGATGACTACGTCGACGTCCTCAGCTGTGCCGTCCGCGAAATGAACCTGCTTTCCGTCGAGTTTGGTGATCGCCGGCTTGAAGGTGATGTCGCCGGACCCGGCGCGTCCCAGGAACTCGCCACTGGCCGACGGATGGGCCTCGAAGGGGCGGTGGTCTGGCTTGGGCAGTCCGTAGCCCTCCATGGTTCCCAGGTTCTTTCCGAGGAATCGGCGACTCAGGAACAGGCGCAGACCGCGGGGCATCCAGGGCGGGGTGATCAATTTGTCTCCGGGCACTCCGCCCAGGTATTTCGGCAACACCCACACGCCGCGGCGCGCCGAGACGATGAGTTTGTCAGCGAGGTATCGCTGCCCCAGTTCGGACGCAATGTCCAAGCCGGAGTTGCCCATTCCGACCACGACGACCTTCTTGCCGCGCATGTCGATCGGATCGAACGGGTCGTTGTAGCTGTGACTGTGCATCAGGACGCCGTCGAACTCGCCCGGGTAGTCCGGGATGTTGGGGTCCCAGTGGTGGCCGTTGCAGACCATCAGTACGTCGTAGGTGCGGACTTCGCCGTCTGAGCGCGTAATGGTCCAGAGTCCGTCTGCATCACGTTCTGCTGCAACAACACTGGTGTTGAAGATGATCGACTCGCGCAAGCCGAAATGTTCGACGTAGTCCTTGAAGTACTGGAAAAGTTCGGAGTGGTGCGGGAAATCGGGTAGGTCTGCGGAGACGGGAAAGTCCTCGAATGCCAATCGCCACTTGGAGGTGTCGATGTGCAGGCTCTGGTAGCAGGCCGACATGCCGTTGGGGTTCTTGTAGTACCAGTTTCCGCCGACCTCGTCGGATGCTTCGTAGCAGTCGAAGGGTATTCCGAATTCCTTCATTCGCTTGGCCGTCGTGATTCCGGTCGGCCCGGCGCCGATGATGCAGACTCTCGGCAAATTCGTGGGGCTCATACGCCATCGCTTTCTGTTCTGATCCGGACATCGAGACGAAGAGTCGAAGCCCGGAAAGTGACTTGAGTCATAGTGCATCATTGGCTGACGTTGTGTCAATGAGTGACGCAATGTTGCTCGATGACGATGAGTCGGCGATTTGCCAGAGAGCGCAAAGTGAACGAAGGTAGTTGATGTGAGCACGGCAACGGATGGTCGAAAAGGCAAGCGGGGCACCCTGCGGGACGAGCAGAAGCGCGCGACGCGGGCCAAACTCGTGGACGCTGCTCGCATTTTGTTCGAAGAACGCGGGTACGCGGCAGTAACGGTCGACGACATCGCCTCGGCTGTCGGATGCAGTAGAGCCACGTTTTACGTGCATTTCCCCAGCAAGGTGGCGATGCTGAAGACCATCGGGGAAGCCGGTATGGCCGCCAGTGCGTTCACTTTCTACATTGATCTCGACCGTGTGCTCGACACACATTCGCGCGCGGAATTCACCGCGTGGTTGGAGCGGGCATTCGACTGGTTCGACGAGAACAAGAGGCTGCTGCCGGCGTGGGACGAGGCGGTAGCACTCGAGCCGGAATTCCGGATCACTGCGCGTGACGGGATGACACAGCTGCCGAATGCGATGCCGAAATATCTCGAGCGGTGGCCGTCCGATCAGCGCGACGAGGCTCGGCTGCGCGTCGAACTGCTGGTCAGCCAACTCGAGCGCTTCTTCACCCGCTGGGCGGTTCAGGGAACCATCGACGTGACCCGGGTTCAGGCAGCGGAGGTCCTGACCGATATCTGGTTCCCAGCCTTGTTGCCGGGGTCGAAGAGTCGCGACGAGCAGTAGACGAGCAGTAGTGGCCTGTCGCTAGTTCGGGTCGATCTCCACTCTGATTGTGCCGGTGAGAAGTTCTCCGGCTGGGCTCGGCGCTTCTCGGCCTGGATCGGATTGTTCGTCACGGAAGCCGCCTGAAGCGGCCTTGAACATTGTCGTGAAGAGTTGGACCGGCGGACAGGAGAAGGTGCACAAGTTCGGCTTGGCGGTGCGTGCCGGTCTTGTCGAAGATGTGCTGAAGGTGGGTCCTGACTGTGGTGATCGAGACGGAGAAATTCTCGGCAATCAGCTCCATCCTGTCGCCCTGTGCTAGGCGCAGGGCGACTTCCGACTCGGTGCCGGTGAGTGCGTACAACTCGCGCAATGCGGTTGTGTCCAAATCGGTTTCGCGATCCGGGTCGTCGATCACGATGAGTGCGGCGGCTCGCGCTTCGCCCAGTCCGACCGTGCCGATTCCGGCGATGTCCGCGGCGAGAGGAACTACATGAACGGCATAGTCGCAGCGCCCGGAAAGGCGAGGGCAGGAAAGTGTGCCGCCGCGAGGAACCCGGTTATCGTGTGAGTCCGTCGCGAGGTACATGAGGTCTCGGAGTTTTCGATCGGTACGAGCGAGCGACGCTCCAATGGACCCATGCTGACCGAGATGTAGGCCGTCACCGGAAGCGAGGATTGTCTCAGCTCTGGAGTTGAGCCGCATAATCCGACCATCCAGTCCGATGATCACGATACCGCGCTCGACCTGCTCGAGTGCGGTAGAGAGAGCGCATTCGCCCTGCTTGAGGTGTACGAGTTTCGCTTCGGTGTGAATCGCCTGTTGTAGGTGCGGAACCAACCGCCTGATCAGTCTGAGTCGATCAGGGGTTCCGAACGGCTCCGAGTCCCTGGATGCGGCAATCCCCAGCCACGCACTGGAATTGCCTCCGGTCAGACGGACGAACAGGCCATCGCCGAAGCGGTTGGGGCGGCACCAGTCGGCATAGAACTCCGTGTTCGTGTTGGGGAGGATCAGTTCGGTCCCCGTGTGGATATGGCCGATCGGAGACTTCTCCACGGCTTCTGCCACATAGTCGAGCCGACCGTAATAGGCGTTGTAGGTCGATAGCGCGGAAGGATCTTTACCTATCTGCTTTACCATCACGTCGGATTTCCGGTTGGTCGGTCCCGAGGTCAGCAGGCCGCAACCGACACCGTCGAAGGCTCGCACAAAATCGGCAAGCGTCGAATTCCAGTGTTCAGGATCGACGGCCGATGCGTAGATCGCGGCCACGAGCCGGGAGAATTCGTCAACTGTGATCATCGACCACCCCTGTGGGGTCAGGTGTGCGGCGTCGCGCGTGTCCATTCGATTATCGCGGATCTCATCTGTTTGCACGAGGACAAAGCCGACAGCGAGTGATGTGCTGGTGGTGGATCCCGAACCCGGATTCGATCACGATGCCCGACCGGGGGCGCTGACAGATCAACCTGCGACCCGAAACTCCAAGGAGATCACGATCACTCTCCTGGTCGAGTCAGTCGAAACCGCTCCGCACACTCCGAGCTAGGCAGGTTGAAATGAATAGTCCAAGTCCAGCACTATCAGGGCCACTCATGGATCAGTGCGATGTTTGCATCGTCGGCGCCGGGATCGCGGGACTGAATGCTGCAGCGGTCGCTTCACAGTATCTATCGCGCGACCACAAGATCATTCTCATCGACCGACGCCACCGGCCCGGCGGGATGTGGAGCGACACCTACCCTTACATTCGGTTGCACCAGCCCCACCCACTGTTCACCGCCGGAAACATCAAGTGGACCTTGGGCCAAGAGAGATCGTATTTGGCGACCAAGCCCGAGGTTCTCGATCACTTCACGCATTGCCTCGACGTCATCAAGAAACGCGTTCAGGTCATCGAGTACTTCGGGTGGACAGTCGATTCCCACGCCGAGTCGGCGGATGGCAATCGCATCACTGCGCAATCGGAAACAGGACAACGCCTTGCGATCGCCGCAACGCGCGTCATCAAAGCGAATGGCTTCGGGGTCAACCCAAACGAACCGCTGTCGGTATCGAGTGAACAGATCCACTCTGTATCGCCGGATTTCTTCGACATCCGAAGCGAGGAGATGCATGCAAGCGATACGCCGATCTGGATCGTCGGCGGCGGAAAAACGGCAATGGATACCGCCTACGCAGCGGTAACCGAATACCCGGGCAGGGAAGTCAACGTCATCGCCGGGGCCGGAACGTACTTCATCAACAGGGACGACATGTTTCCCAACGGTGCCCGACGATTGTGGAAGGGAACGCTACCAACCCGCATGTTCAATGAGATCGCGCTTCGATTCGATGGCACAAACGAGGACGAGGTCAGGGACTGGTTTCAGGCAACCCACGGACTGGAACCGATCCAGCCATCACGACGATTCTTCAACGGACTGCTCTCGGAATCGGAAGCCGCGACGATCTCGTCCGGACTTAACACTGTCGACATGGAGTACTTTGACGACGCGATCGACCAGCCCGACGGACTCGAAATCCTATATCGCAGTGGAGAAACGAGGCTCATACAGCCCGGGAGCTGGCTGGTGAACTGCTCGGGTTATCTTCTCCGGAATGACACTGAATACGAACCCTATATTTCGACTTACGGTACGACATTGTCGATCAATACGCGGTCAGTGACGATTGGATTCTCATCGTTCGCCAGCTACTTTCTGACCCACCTGTTGTTCCTCGGCAAGCTCGACGAGACACCACTCTACGAGCTCGATGGTGAAGATCTGGCCCGCAAGTCCAGAGAGACCTTGATCTGGACAGCACTTACGCTTGGTCAGTACAACCTCAGCCTCATCTTCGACGCCGTCCCGAACAAGGTCTTCCTGAACTGCGGTCTCAACTTCGATCGTTGGTACCCCATTCCGCGCAGGATGCTTGAAACTCTCCGATTCATGCGGACGCATCACAATGACCGGGAACACCATCGGCAGACACTTGGCGCCGTTCGTGAGCGCTTTGACGTCAGATGCGGACCACTTTGATATCCGAGCACGTCGCAGTCGCGGTTCACCGATAGAACTTCGGGCGTCAGGATGCTGCAGAAATGCTGCTCATGACGTCCTCCCAGACGTCCATGACCGCTGATTCGGTTGGGGGGCGGTTCGTATCGCTTCGAAGGCAAGGCGATAGAGGCCGGGTCTGGTAGGTGGTGTGGGAGCTGGACCCGTGGGTGTCGAACACCGTGCTCGGCGACCACCTCGCGCAACGCGTCGTCGATGTCCTTTGCCATCCGGGTGGCGTCGCCGCAGACGTACACGTGGGCGCCCTTTTCTAGCCAGGCAAACAACTCCAGGCCCTGCTCGCGCATACGAGTCTGGACGTAGATCTTCTCGGACTGATCACGCGAGAGGGCCAGATCCAGGCGCGTCAGTACGCCGTCGCGGGTCAGTCCGTTCAGTTCGTCCTCGTAGATGAAGTCACTCGACTGATGCTGATCACCGAACAAGTACTCGAACAGCGCCCGCGCTGCGGGGGAGATGCCGCCTGCCTGGGAAAACGACACCTGGTTGCCCGGCAATGGTTCGTCTGGGCAGATATGACGGCATGTATCCGTCAGGGCAGGGCGTCGCTGCTTCGCTGAAGCGGCACCCGAATGGGATCAGACTACTGAGAGAAGCCTTACCTTAGTCAAGTTTCATCGGTGTGAAATTGATCGTTGCAGCTCAGAGAGTTGCTTTGTAGACCAGTGAGTAGGCGATCTTGCCCGGCTTGTCATCTGTGTACGGCTTCGACAGCTTTGCGAACTCGCCCTTCGACTCCGCCTTCCCGTCATTCCAGGCGGTCAGTACGCCAAGATCGCTGGCGGTGAAACCGCTGTCGACGACGGCGTTACCGGGCAATGCAGTCTGAGCCTGTGACACGGACTTGACGGTGCTGAGGTAGCTGGTGAGATCGTTGTTGTTCCAGCCGCTCAGATCGACCGGCGAGGCGTCGCGAACCCAGGCACCCCAGTAGAACTCCTGGAACGGGATCGAGCCGGGCGCAAAGCCGATGTCGCGGGCGAAGTACAGGAGGCTGCGGTGCTTGTCGTCGGCGAAGTTGGCCAGGCCGACGCCCTTAGGCAATGACTGCACCGAAACCTGGTTGCCGTCGACGTCGCGCGTCCACACCCACTTGTTCTTCTCCATCTCGGCCCAGAATGCCGACTCGCTCAGGTTGCTGAGGTTGCCGAGCACTCGCAGTCGAACGTGCATGTCAGGGCCGCCGTCCGGCGTTTCGTAGAACGACGTGAGGGTGTGGTGTCCGTCGGTGAGGTAGAGCTCGCCGCGTGGCCCGACCACAACTGTCTTCATGGGCGCGATGCTCTCGGCGGTTTCCGAGCCGACCGGTTGTGCGCAGGTGAAGGATGCCGGATCCTTCAGTGATGATGTCTCCGAGGCTGTTTCGGCCTCAATTTGACCGTTGGCTTCGCACCAGTCGTCGAACTTCTTGTTGATCTCGTCTTTGCCGAGTGTGTATCGACCGAGTTTGTAGTACACCTCGTCGTATCCGAGGGAAGGCTGCGTGGCGTGTACGTCGCCGATGCGTACGTCGAGAAGGTCACCTTCCTGCGCACACAGGTACTCCGAACCGCCGGCCGAGCCGGAGAATGAACCAGTCGAGATACCGCCACACGCGAGCGGAGCGGCGACGGCGGGTGTGCCGGCCAATGTTCCGGCGCCGAGAAGCGCCAGCGTAGTGAGAGCCGAGATAGCGGAACGACGCATGTAGGGAAGTCTCCTGAGGATGTGGTCACACGTGAAGAAGCTTGCGTCACAATCGCTCAGGTGTGTTTCGTGCATACTGCCAACAGACGACTGCACGGTGGCCGCGACGTGAATTCACGTAGCGACCACCGCGCGGTCTGCTGGTGAGTGATCAGCTCTTGTAGTTGTAGAAGCCCTCGCCGACTGCGACGCCGAGCTTGCCTTCGTCGATGTAGTTCTTCTTGATGTAGTCAGCGAATTCGCGCTGCTTCTCGCCGCCCTGGGAGGAAATGTTGTAGACGGTGGTCAGCCCGACGACATCCATGATCTGGAAGGGCCCGAACGGGGCCCCGGTGCCGATACGCCAAGTCTTGTCGACCATGTCGGGATCGGCAATGCCGTCGATCAGTAGGTCGGAGGCAGCATTGAGGAGCGGGACCAGGAGGGAGTTGAGTACGTAACCTGCCTTCTCCTTCTTGAGCTCGATCGGCACCATGCCGATGTTCTTCGCGAACTCGACAACCTCTCGGTACACGGCGGGGTCGGTGGACTCGGTGCCCATGACCTCGGCAGTGTTGTTGACCCACACGTGATTTGCGAAGTGCAGAGCCAGGAACTTCTCGGGGCGACCAGTGAACTCCTTGAGATCGCTCGGCAGGAGCGTCGAGGAGTTGGTCGCAAACACCGTGTGTTCCGGAGCTACTGCAGCGAGCTTCTCGTACGTATCGCGCTTGATGCCGATGTCTTCGGGAATTGCCTCGATGACCAGATCGGCCTTGGCCACGGCTTCGGCGAGATCGTGCGAGTACGTAATACGTTGCAGCGCTTCGTCAGCCTTGCCTTCGGCAGCGCCCTTGACGTTCTCCGCCTTGTAGGCGGCGGCCAACGATGCAAACCGGGCCTTGGCCTTGTCGATGACCTCCGCGTTGATGTCGTACGCGACCACGTCGAATCCGTGGTACGCGGTCTGATAGGCGATCTGCGAGCCGAGAACCCCGGTACCCAGAACGGTGATCTGCTTCAGTTCAGACATTGTGATCCTCAATCCTTTTCGGTGGGTAGTCCGGCAAGCGTCAATCGGACCTGTGCGGCAACGATGTTCGTGAGTTCGTCAGCCGTGATCCGGTCCAATGCCGCGCGGGCTATCTCGAAATGCAGCACGTTCGAAATTGTTCGAGCTGCGATGGTGGTGTGGGCGGTGTGGTCGGGATGAGCCTCGGCCAAGATCGCTGCAATCCGCGCTTGCAGGCGCTGCGACAGTTCCAGGCCTTCGGCCCGGAAACATTCGGTCGGCTCGCCGAACAACACTTCTCGTTGATAGATGCCGGTGTTCTCGTCGTTTCGGCGGCTGGCGATCAGCAGCGGTGAAACAAGCTCGAGTACACGGGTTTCCGTGTCCGTCGACTTGGCTTCACGTTCTTCTCCCAGTTCGATCTGCTTCCGAAACTCCGCGTTGTAGACCATGAGCAGTAGCTCGGCTTTGCTTGCGGCGTAACGAAAGAGGGTGCCGCCGGCTACATCGGCGCGGTCGGCGATTTCTTGTGTTGTGACCGCGCTGTAGCCCTTTTCTGCGAACAGTTCGGCTGCGGCTTCAAAGATGCGTGTCTGTTTCTCGAGTTTGTTGCGTTCGCGACGACCCAACTCGTGGTCTGTCTTCGTCATCCCGCTCACCTCGTTTCATTTCGGATCACGCTCATAAATGAGTCTACTCCGAAATGTTTCGAGTGGTTGTCTACCTCGTCACATCACTGCAGGCCGGCAACCCATCGCGCAAAGATGTCGCTGAAAACATCGTCCTCACACGCGTGCGCGGTGTCCGGGAAAGCGCAGTCCGGGAATCCCGAGACAATGTCGGTCAAGTCCACCCCGCAACATTGCGCCAGAAGTCCACGCAGCAGATCGGCCACCGACCACTTTTCGGCAGCGGAGGCCAGGACACCTTCGTCCTCGTAGATGTTCACGAGATCGCCGTGATGCCAGGACATCTCCTCTGCGACTAGGGCATCGGGGTTGAATTCCATCGCGCGGTCGAGTGCTTCGCGCAGCATGGAGTGCGGATCTTCCTGTCCACGAAGGAGAATCGCGATATCGGCCGGTGCTTTCTGCATGATAAACATCCAGGGTTTGCCGTCTGGAAAGGTTCCGCCGAATCCGGCGACGTGAAACGGCAGATGGCTACTCAGGAAGTCGGCTTCGACGTCGACGTGTTGATCGTCGCCGAGGTGAATGAAGTGACCCGACGCGATCTCTTCACTCTTCGCTTCGTCGGCCCACGTGTTGTTCCACAGATCCGTCATCCGACTGCCGTCGGGGAAATCGAGAAGTTCGAACAGGAATCCCATGGCTACGCCTCCCCGTCGAAATGCGAGCTCGTCCGACCACTGAGTCGGCTCACCGATTGAGCTGAGGTAGCGAGGACGACTCTGCTTGTCTCGAAGCCCATTTCATCGCGTTCGGAGTCCGATCCGGTCGCGTCTCCGGCAAGCGAGAATTCGAGTTCGACGCGCTGATCGGTGCTGGAGCGGACGGAGATCGTCAAGCCGAGGGTCTCGTCACTGAAAGTTGGCAGTGACAACTCCGGGTGGAAGTCGGCCGCGGCGTGGAAGAAGAATGTCGACAGCCGTTCCACGAACCCGTCGTCGGCACGTCGGCTGAGGTATTGGTTGTATTCGTCGGGGCTGAGCAATCCTACGTCGAACACCAGGATCGGGGCCGCTGTGTCGAGCACCCGAGCCGGAACAGCGTGGCTGCGTAGGAAAACCGCGGCACCGCCATAGCCGGGTAAGCGAAAACCTTCACGCATGTGGTGTGCTCCCGTCGACGCGATGTCCTACACACGGTAGGCCACCGGGCCGACAAGTGCTTTAGCTGTGCTCGTCATGGGCAGGCCGGTGTCACCAATTTGTAGATCTGCTCGGCTTGAGTCTGCGTCGCTTCCGTGCCGTCGTTCGCGGCGAGATCCCGGATCTCCTTGGTGACCTCTTGCTCGGTCGCACCGTCGGCGATGGCGTTGCACGAGCTGAACACAATTTCCTGGATGCTTTCGTCGTCGCGATCCTGAGAGAGATCCGCGTAGGCGGTGCGGAAGGCCACAACAAATGCTGCCAGTTTTGCCTGGTCGATCATTCCCAGATCGGCGGTGGAGGTGACGGAGCTGATTTGAACGGTCGTAGATTCGGCAGTGTTGCTGGTTCTGGTTGCCGTCTCTGTGTTTGTGTCGTCATTGCCACAGGCGGGTAGGGACACGAGGGCGCCCGCGACGATGAGTGCTGCGATCATTCGTTTCATGAGTTCTCCACCCGTCGGCCGTTCTCGCTGCATATCCCGCACATCGGAGAGCGAAACATGCTGCCTGACGAGTCGTCGAATTATTCTGGTGGACAATGTTTTTGGAAAGTCGATGTTCGCCGACGGCTGCTCGGATGGCAGGATCGATCCATGAGTGCTTACTTGTTTCCTCCGGTTGATCCGTACGAATCAGGGATGCTCGACACCTCGGACGGGCAAACCTTGTACTGGGAGAGCGTCGGGATATCTACGGGTGTTCCGGTTCTGTATCTCCACGGTGGGCCGGGTTCGGGGTGCACGCTCGGCGCCAGACGGTTCTTCGACCCCGATATTTTCCGCGCAGTCCTGTTCGATCAACGTGGGTGTGGGCGTAGCCGCCCGCTGGCGGACGGGCCCGACGTCGATCTCACGGTGAACACAACGGCCCACATCCTCGACGATATCGAGCGCCTGCGCGAGTATCTCGGTATCGAACGATGGATCGTCACCGGTCTTTCCTGGGGCGTCAGTTTGGGGCTGGTGTACGCGCAGGCCTTTCCCGAGCGTGTGATCGCGATGGTGTTGGGTGCGATCACCGGTGGCACCAACACCGAAATCGAGTGGATCACCCGCGCCATGGGCAGAGTGTTCCCTCGCGAGTGGGAGGAGTTCATCGAGCCGGTGCCGATGGATGAACGTGACGGAAACCTTCCGGCGGCGTACGCGCGGTTGCTTGCGGATCCGAATCCTGTTGTGCGGGAAAATGCTGCGCTTCAGTGGTGCCGGTGGGAAGACGTACATGTATCGCTGATGCCAGGGTGGACTCCGAGTAAGCGATACGAAAATCCGGACTTCCGGCGGGTGTTCACCCGATTGGTGACGCACTTCTGGAGCCACGATTGCTTCCTCGTGCCCAATCAGATCATGGACGGAATGCATCGTCTCGCAGAGATACCGGCGATCCTCGTACACGGGCGATACGACGTCTCCGGGCCGCTCGATACTGCCTGGGCGATTCACAAAAGCTGGCCGGGTAGTGAATTGGTAGTGCGAGGCGACGCCGGTCACGGCGGCGGTGGATTCAACGAGGCAATAGTGGAAGCGCTGAATGCGGTTGGCCGCTCCGCGTAGGGCACGTCATTTCCGGGCAGGTAATTTCCACTGAAGCCCGCTCGGGCAATAGTGTTCTCGGTTGTGGTGCTCAGTACGCGTTTCCCCGGTAGTAAGACCTTCGCGAAGGTTCGCGTTCTACCGCCAGTTGTGAAGCTACTGCTTCTGTCGATGGTGTTGTTCAACATCGGGTTCTACCTCGTTGTGCCCTTTCTCGCGGTACATCTCTCGGAAGATCTTGGCTTTGCGGCATGGATTGTCGGCCTGGTTCTCGGCCTGCGCATGTTCAGTCAGCAGGGCATGTTCTTCATCGGAGGAAGCCTCGCCGACCGATTCGGAAAGCGCCCGATCATTCTGTTGGGCATCGCCGTTCGAGTAGTCGGTTTTTTGATGCTCGGCTTGGCCGAGAGTATGGCCGCCGTGATTGTCGGAGTGCTCATGGTGGGCTTTGCCGCTGCGCTCTTTGCTCCGGCGGTGGAGTCGGCCAACGCTGAATACGGTCGCGAACTCGAGTCCTCGGGCATCATGCGTCGTACCGATTTGTTTGCAGTGGAACAGATGTGCAGCCGACTGGGAACCGTGATCGGTCCGGCGCTCGGTGCTGCTCTGCTGGTGTTTCCGTTCTCGTGGACGGCGTCGGCGGCAGCCCTGTTGTTCGCGATTATGTGGGTGGGGTTCTTCGTCTGGTTTCCCCGTCCGGGCGACGCGCACGAGGGTCCGGTGTCGATTTATACGCTGCGCGACGTGTGGCGAAGTGTGTTGACCAACAATAGCTTCCTGATCTTCGCCACCCTGTGCAGCTTTCAGTTGGTTGCCTACAGCCAGCTGTACCTGATGCTTCCCGAACAACTCGAGCGCGGAATCGGGTCCCAGTCTGCGCTCGGTTGGTTTTACGTGGGCGCGGCGGTACTGGTGATAGTGGGGCAGGGGCCGACGGTTGCAGTGGCTCACCGCATTGGTCATCGCCGAGCGATCGCCTTCGGGCTGGTGCTGATTTCCGGTTCGTTCCTGGTGCCACTGGCTACCGGTGTGAGTACCGAGGCGTCGGCGTCGACGCAGATAGTCGGGCTGGCGCTCTGGATCGGACTGCTCCACTTGGGTCAGATGCTGATGGTGCCACCGATGCGCGACACCATCGCGATCCTCGGCCGTGAAAGCAATCTCGGGGCGCACTTCGGCATGCTCAACACGATCGGAGGGCTGCTTGCGCTGCTGGGAACGGTGGGAGTCGGCTTTGTGTACGACCTCGTCGACAACGGCCACGCAGCGCCGGCGTCACCGTGGGTGATCGTTTCGGTCTGTGTGGCCGTGTCAGCTGTGGCGTTGTGGGTGTGGTCAGGTCGAACGAAGGCTATCGAGCCGCGATCGTCTGATTGATCTTCGCGACGAAGTCTTCCAGGACAAACGGAATGGTGAGTGGATTCGGCATGGACACCGCATCACTGACGATGGGGTCCAAGCTGATCAGGCCACCGGACTTCACGACGTTCAAATTGGTGAACGCAGCCTGCGTCTCCATCTCGGGGCGAGCCTTCTCGTAGTTGTCGAAGAGTAGGTAGTCGCATTCGAGAAGGTCGTAGTTCTCGGCGGAGATCTCGTAGTTCAGCTTGCCCGCAAATCGCTCCTTCAGTGCGGCAGGCGCCGTGAACCCCAACTGAGTAAGCAGCTGCGCCCGTGCGGCCTCGGGGCTGAATGCGCGCAGATTGCCGTCGCTCCACCGAATGACGAGTGCTGCTGTCTTGCCTTCGAACTGAGGGTTCTCGGCGCGAGTGCGAGTGATCAGATCCTGGACGTCCTGCACCTCTTGCTTGGCCTGTGCGGGAACGCCCACGGCAGTACCGATACGGGTTGTCACTTCCTGCCAGGGCAGAACCCAATCGGTCTGATCGGCAGCGTGCAGCACCGTAGGTGCGATTGCACTGAGCTGCTTGTACAGGTCTTCGTCGATCGCGTTGTTGACCGCGATGATCAAGTCCGGAGCCGCAGCGATAATCGTCTCGATATCGAACTCGGTGGTGGCGTTGGCCAATGGTGTCGGCTCAGCGCCCTGAACGGCCGAGTCGGCCCAGACACCGATTCCGTCGTCGGTTGAGCCCTTCCACACCGGGACCAGGACGGGCGTCAGCCCGAGGGAAAGTAGGACATCGGCGTCACCGATACCGACAGCTGCGATACGACTGGGGGCCTGCTCGATTGTGGTGGACCCGAATTTGTGATCGATCGTGACAGGGAAGGCGCCCGGTTCGGCGTGGCCGCCCTCGGCGCTCGTAGTGGACTCGTCATTCGCACTGTCACCGCAGGCAGCAAGGACAAAACCTGCTGCAGTGGCGAAGGTGACCGACAACATGGCACGGCGGCTCAACATGGGATTCACAGCAATCTCGTCCTTCAGTTATTGGGGTACCCTAACCATAGACGAGAAACTCCTGACAAAGCGTCGGTACCTCTCTTCTGGGATGCTTGCGCCATGAATTCGGAACATCGCCAACTCGAGTACGGACTTCGATTCGACTGGGGCCGAGCAGGTGCCGAAGCGATTGCTACTGGTGTTGACCTGGCCATTGTGGTTGATGTTCTCTCGTTCACGACGACTCTGAGCGTCGCCGCTGATGCAGGAATCGAGGTCTTTCCTTATTCCTGGTACGACGAGAGTGCGGCTGACTACGCTCGCGACGTCGACGCGGTTCTGGCTGTGCGACGGAGTGTGGCTTCTGAAGGCCAGATCAGTTTGTCTCCCAAGTCGATTCGCGATTCGGAACGTCCGCGACGGTTGGTATTGCCGTCCCCGAACGGGTCGACGATCGCGTTTGCGCTGGCGGCCATTGTTCCGGTTTGTGTGGGTGCTTCGTTGAGGAACGCATCGGCGGTAGCAGATTGGGTTGTGCACGAACATGGTTCGCGATCCCGGGTGGCGATCGTTGCATCCGGGGAGAAATGGCCCGGTGGAGAATTGCGTCCGGCAGTGGAGGATCTGTGGGGAGCGGGTGCTGTTATCGAGGCGTTGATCGAGGCCGGCTGGAACGGATCCGTATCGCCGGAGTCTCGGATGGCAGCAGATGCATGGGCGGCGGTATCGGATTCGATCGAAGACCGCCTACGGGACTGCGCCTCCGGGCGCGAGTTGATGGTTCTCGGGTTTCCGCACGACGTCGCCATCGCCTCCGAACTCGACGACAGCGACACCGTACCTGTTCTCGAAGATCGTGTGTTTCGAGCTCAGCGCACCGGGCGACGGTTGAACAAACTACGCGCCCAGAGGTAGGAGAGGAAGGTGATCGCGACGCACCACGCGACTGCGAGAATTGCGTTGTTTCCGATCGCTTCGCCGAGAAGTAGTCCCCGGAGCGTTTCGATGATCGGAGTGAACGGCTGATACTCGGCGAACCATCGTAATACGGTTGGCATCGACTCGGTCGGCACGAATCCGCTTCCGAGGAAAGGCAAGAGGATCAACACCATTGGAAGATTGCTTGCCGTCTCGACGCTCTTGCTCACAAGTCCGAAGGCAACGGACAACCAGATCATGGCAATCGACACCAAGATGAGGAGCGCAAACGTGGCGACCCATTCGACAACGCCGGCGCTCGGCCGGAAGCCGACGGCGACGGCCACCGCGATGACAACAACGAGGCTTACTATCGTTTGAAGAAGACTGCCCAGAACGTGGCCAGTGAGAACAGAAGTGCGTGTGATTGCCATCGTGCGGAATCGTGCGATGATCCCCGCAGTCATGTCGGTGGCAACGGAGATGGCAGTACCCTGCGCAGCCGCGGCAACCGTCATCAGAATGATCGCCGGGGCAACATAATTGACGTATTCCGCCCGGCCGCCACCACCGCCGCCCGGGGTGAGGCCGTTCCCGAGTGTCCCGCCGAGAACGTAGACGAACAGCAACAGGAAGACGACCGGCATCCCGACCAGCATCACCGTCATCGACGGATATCTCACGATGTGGCGAATGCTGCGGCGCAGCATGGTTTTCGAGTCCTGGTATGCAAGAGTTGCAGTAGTCATCGCGCGTCGGTCCTTTCGGTGGCGGTCAGCGTCAGGAACACGTCGTCCAGGTCCGGTGTGTGGACGGAGAGTTCCTTGACATCGATCGAGTGAGCGTCGAGTTGGTCGAGAACAGAGCGCAGTGACCTGACGCCGCCGTCGCTGGGAACTTGCAGAACATAGGCAGCATCGTCACGCGAGGAGTGGTCGAGAATATCTGCAGCAGAGTCGAGTTGGACTCGGTCTGCGAAATGCAGGCGAATATGTCCGCCTGGGATGTGTCGTTTGAGTTCTGCAGCGGTTCCTTCGGCCACGATCCGGCCGTGGTCGAGTACGGCGATGTGGTCGGCCAGTTGGTCGGCTTCCTCGAGGTACTGCGTTGTGAGGAAGATGGTGACGCCGCCACTCACCAACTCGCGGATGATCTGCCACATCGAGCGTCGACTCCGAGGATCGAGGCCGGTGGTGGGCTCGTCCAGGAAGATGATCTCCGGCCGGCCGATCAATGTCATTGCAAGATCGAGCTTTCGGCGCATTCCACCCGAGTATGTCGATGCGAGCTTTCCGGCGGAGTCGACTAGATCGAACTTCTTCAGGAGATCGTCAGTGCGAGTGCGGCGTTCGTCTTTGCTCAGGTGATGAAGGTCGGCCATGAGGAGAAGGTTCTCCTCGCCGCTGAGATAGTCGTCCACCGCCGAGAATTGTCCGGTGACACCGATGCGCGCACGCACCGCGTCTGGATCGTCGGATGGGTTGTACCCCGCGATGCGGATGTTGCCGCCGTCCGCGGGAACAAGGGTCGAAAGGATTTCCACGATGGTGGTCTTGCCGGCGCCGTTTGGGCCGAGAAGCGCAAAGACGGTGCCACTGTCGACGGAAATGTCGATTCCGTCCAGTACCGTTTTGTCGGAGTAAGACTTTGTCAGGCCCGTTGCGGTGATAGCTGGTTTGCGGGTCATCAGCGTTCCCTTTCGCTAGATTTTTGGAGGCTCCGAACGTCGAATGACGATGTCGCCGTAGCTGGTATGTGCGCGGACATCCACTCTGCGCTCGGTGGATGCCGGTCCGTGTGTGGTGTTCATCTGGTTGTCGACGCGGCCGAAGGAGGTATGGGCGTCTAATCGAGCGGCGGTTCCGGATCGAACGCCGATATGAATCTTCCCGGCAGCGGTTTTCGCGGAGACAACTCCACTCTCGATGCTGTCGAAGCGAATGTCCCCGTTGGCTGTTGCGGCAGTGGCATCAGATTCGGCGTGCTCCACGATAACGTCGCCGTTTGCCGTTTTTGCCTTGAGCGTGCCCGTAATCGCGCCGATGTTGTTGTCGCCATTGGAGTTCTTGATGACCGCGTTGCCGTCGATGCGGCGTATGCGGATGGTTCCTGATCCGGTGCTCGCATCGAGGTCGCCCACGACGTGCTCGACGGTGATTGTGCCTGCGCCGGTGCTGATGTCGAGTGGTCCGGTGGTGTCGAGTGCGCATTCCCCGCTCGAGAGTTTCACGCGAGATCTTCCCAGTGTGCCGGTGGCGTGGAGGCTTGCGACTGCCGCGGTGCCCTCGAGTTCCGAGCCGGAGGGAAGTTGAACGGAGACGTCGACAGATCCGGTTTTGCCGAAGATGCCGAGTCCACGCTGTTTCGGCGTCTTGATCTGGAGTCGTCCACCAGCGAATTCGACGCGAGTCTGTTCGGCGACGCGGATGTCGGCGTCGTGAGATGAGTTGGTGGGCAGTACTTCCACAATGGTGTCGTCACGGTCGCTTGCGCTGATCCGGATATGTCCGACAGTTACGTCGATGCTCGCGATGATGGGGTCCGGTGTGCTGAATACAGGCATGGTGATACTCCCGATGATGTTGTCTTCGGTTGGTGAAAGGGGTTGGTGCGAGAAGAGAGTCTGGTGTCAGTGCACCCAGCCGGTGAAGCTCTCGGAACCTCGGGACGGTTGTTGCCTCGGCGTGTTTCGGCTCGGATTGCCTTCCAGTGCGGCCGCAGCCGAGCGGACCAGCCACGCGTTGACCGATATCCCGGCCTCTCGGGCAGCTGCCTCCACCCGGTCCTTGAGTTCTTGACCCAGTCGCAGGTTTATTCGAGTCATCGCCGCGTCGTCGGACTCCGTGATGGCGCGTGGAACTGGCGTCGGTTGCTCTTCGACGTCTGCCGGAGTCGGTTCGCTGAGGGCGGGTGTCACAACGAATTCTGGTTCGCGTCCCCGGAGGCGGAGATCCACCGAGCCTGGTGCGAGGTCGCGAGTGATTTCTGCTGCCGCCGCGGACAACGCGTCGAGGAGAGTGAGTCGCACTGCTGATTCCAGCGGTGCGGTCAAACGTTCGGCGAGTGCCTTTGCGTCTTCTCCGCCGGCTTCGGCAGCCACCGCGAGTTCGTGGCGAAGGTTGTCGACGTACGGTGTCAAGTCCATGGCACCACTATGGCACCACTTTGATGCCATGGCAATAGGTACGTGGCACACATTGTGATGCGTCAGGACATCGCAGGCACTTTTTTCGGACTTTTCCGACTGATTTCGAATAGCTGTTCTATTCGAACAGGATTTCGATTAGGGTGGGGGAATGTTCGATTCGGGGGTGGGGAGTTTCGGTATCTCAGCACAGCTGAGTGGTACCGAAACCGATTGCGCCCTCGTTGATTTGATGGCCGAGTTGCATTCATGTGAAGCGATGTTGGTCGAGCGGAAACTGGCCGTGGTGGCGGAGTTTTTCACCCGCCGCAGCGCCGAGCATGTCGAGGGTGGCACGTGGACGTCGTCGGCGCACGAGCTCGCCGAATCCGAGGTCGGCGCGGTCCTGACGATGGGACGGGCTGCGGCCGGGAAGCTCATCGGTTTGGGTTTTGCGTTGAAGACGCGGTTGCATCGCACAAGGGAGGCGATGGCCCGCGGTGAACTCGATTTCTACCGTGTCGGTTTGATCGAGTCCGCGACCGCGAATGTCGGTGACGAGCTGATCGACGAGGTCGAACGCTTGTTGCTCGAGCAGGTGTTGGCTCCACCCGTGGACGGTGGGACGGGGTTGACGGGTCGGCGGTTGACGGCGGCGATCGACCGGATTGTCGCCCGCGTCGATCCGGAGGGGATGCGGGAACGCCGCCGCCGGGCCCTGGCGGATCGGTTCGTGGGGGTCAGTGCCGCCGAGGACGGGATGGCCCGCATCTTGGGCAGTATCCCGGCGGAGCAGGCCCGCGCCTTTGACGGCCGGTTGCGGGAGTTGGCGATGTCGGTGTGTCGCCGTGATTCCCGTACGTATGAGCAGCGGCGCGCGGATGCGTTGGGCGCTTTGGTGAGTGGTTCGACGGTGTTGGTGTGCGACTGCGACCGCGGTGATTGCCCGCAGGACCGCAGTGGTTTGGTGATCATGCGCCGGCCGTTGGTACATGTCGTAGTACACGATTCCACCCTGAGTCCAGGATCGAACGAACCTGCACATCTCGACGGCTTTGGCGTGATCAGTGCCGAGCATGCCCGCGACATCGTGAAAGACGCAGACGTTCGGGAAGTGCGAGTACCGGAATCACCTGATCCCGCCTCGGCGACGGTGTACCGCCCCGGAGCGGCACTCGATGCGTGGCTGCGGGTCATCGCGGGAAGCTGCCAATGGCCGCACTGCGATGTCCCGGCCTGGAATTGCGACCTCGACCATAACGATCCGTTCAACCACGCGGACCCTGCGAAGGGTGGGAAGACGCTTGCGTCGAATCTGAGTGCGTTCTGCCGTAACCATCACCGCCTCAAGCATTCCGGGAAGTGGCTGCTCGCCCCGAATCCGGATCGTAGTATCACCCTGACCTCGCAGACCGGGCATTGCTACCGCACCAGGGCTTCCGGACTACTCGCGGGGATGCAGGAACCACCGCCACAGGAAGGCGGCAAACCGCGACGCACACGACTCGAGAACAAAGCTGCCCGCATCCGAGGTGAGCGGAAGCTCCGGCGTGTCAAGATTCAGCACCGGGCCGCGAAACACGCGGATTGGAAACGCCGGCAAACGTTCCCGATCTCCACACCGCGAAAGCGCGTGCCTCACAAACCCGTCGACTACGGCAACGACCCGCCGCCATTCTGAATCAAGCTATGGGATTCTCAGCCGCCGACTCTGTCTCGGCAAGACAACAACAAGAGAACAATTGGAAGATGGATCCCATGGCACACGTACAACGTTTCGACCACATCGGTATTACCGTCGCGGACCTCGACTCCGCAACGGCGTTCTTCGTCGGACTGGGTCTAGAGCTAGAGGGCACCGGGTCCGTGGAGGGTGAATTCGTGGAGACCGTCTGTGGCATCCCCGGCGCGCACTGTCAGATCGCAATGCTGCGGCCACCGGGCGAAGGATCCCGGCTGGAGCTCTCGTCCTTCGTTACGCCCGATCACGTGCCCGGATCGCCAACGGCGATGGCCAACGAGCTTGGGCTGCGCAATGTGTCCTTCGAGGTCGGCGACCTCCAGGCGGCCGTCGACGCGGTGGCCGCAGACGGGTACGGGCTCATCGGCGGTATCGGAGAGTACGAGAACAGCGTGCGGATGGCCTACGTGCGTGGGCCAGAAGGGATCATCGTGTCCCTGTTCGAGCAGATCGGCTGACTGGCATGCGCCTGACCCACATAGTGCGGACATAACCTCTCGCTCAGCGATTGGATTCCGAGCGAGCTGGCACACTCGTCAGGGTGAGTCCTGCCGAACCGAACCGTCGACGTCGAATCCTGATCTGGATTGCCGGGGTCCTTGGCATCGTTGTTGTGGTCGGTGCCGTCGTTGTGGCATTCGCACCCTCGCGTTACTTGCCGTGGGATACTGCCGATTTCCCGGAAGTTGATGCGAGCAGACTCTCCTCGGATCAAGTGCGCGTACTCGAATTACTGCAGTCCGAGCATGAGCAGGACCGTCCAGGCACCTTCTACTCCGAGGGAATTGACGAGGAATGGTGCGCTGATTTTGTCAGCTGGATCATGCGAGAAGCCGGACGCCCGCTCTCCAATCCGAACTCCGGAAGTTGGCGTATTCCAGGTGTTTACACCCTCCAGGAGTATTACCAGGGAATTGACGCCTACGCCGAGAACGACGGCAGTTACACACCTGAAATCGGCGACGTCGTGATCTACGACAGTTCACGATGGTCCGGTCAGCACACCAATATTGTTGTATCCGTCGACGGAGACAAGGCAATCACCGTAGGTGGCAACGAGTTCGGGAAGGTTCGAGTACACGATTTGGATTGGGCATCCGATTCTGCGGTCGTGGGTTTCGGTCTCTTTACCCCCGATTCAACCTCGTAGTAGGGGTAGGGCTGAGATTCGTCTGCCGCCGCGCTGGCGTATTCGCCGTATTTATTGGCGCTGGTGGGAGCTGTTTTCCCGTTCCCGACGCAAGCTCCTAAGGCTAACCTAATTAGCATGACGCGACTTCTTTCTCCGACCACCACCGATCGTGACTACTGGGCGATCGTGAACAACCTGACCCGACGCGGATTCTTCGGCGTCGGAGCAGGCGTTGCCGCCGCTGCATTTCTAGCCGCTTGCAGCAGTTCAGAGGGTGCGACGACCGAAAGCGCGGAGACCTTCGAGTTCACGCGCGGCGACGAGAAGCTGATCATTCCGACGGACCCGCAGAATGTGGTTGCTCTCGATCCGCGAGACGGCCTCGAACTCTCGATCCTCGCCGGATACCCGGTGACCGCCTACCCCGCCGGCGCCGCTGAACATCTCCGTCGTGAAGTTCCTGGTGCCACAGGCGTCGAGATCTTCGCCGAAGGTGCTTCGGATCCCAACTTCGAGTACATCTCGACCCTCGGTGCAGACCTTCTGGTCCTCAGTGCCGGGTGGTGGGACACCGGGTCGTACGGCAACGACCGGATGCAGCAGATCGCACCAGTCCTGCCCGTCGGCAAGGACTTCACCCCGGAGTGGCGAAAGGTCATGTCGGACTTCCTCACCGGCATCGGGCGCAGCGATCGCGCCGAAGAAGTACTCGCCGAGTACGACGCCCATGTGGCTCAGGTCCGCCCTACCGTCGAACCGCTGATGGCCGGCAAGAAGGTTGCCTTCGTTGCCGCCGCAGAGGATCAGATCGCGTGGTTCCAGAACGATTTCCGCACCGCCGTCGCCGAGGACCTGGGGTTCGAGGTGCTCCGTGAGGGCCCCGACCTTCGCGTGATGCTCGGGTCGGAGCAGTTCAACCGTCTCGAAGAAGCTGACGTCATCTTCGCCTTGGATCGCAGCGCCTCCGGCAGCGTGTACACCTCGCCCACATGGCAGCGACTGCCCGCCGCACAGGCCGGTCGAGTGATTCCCTTCGACTACTACAAGGCCGCGGGATACGCCTTGACCGCCAAGGTGCTGGTCGACGACTTGGCGGCCGGGGTCAAGCGCTAGAACTACCTTTTCAGCAGGGCGCGGATCGCGTCGACCACGTCGGTGGGCGCCTCCTCTGCCATGAAGTGACCTGCGGACAGCGTGCGGTGCTCGAGATCGGGCGCCCACGCTTTCCACAGGGCCTCGGCGTCGTAGCCGAGCATCGAACCCCAGTCCTGCTGGATGGCGGTGACCGGCATACGCAGCTGGTGGCCTGAATCGCGATCAGCCTGATCGTGTTCGACGTCTATGCCTGCCGACGCGCGGTAATCGGCAACGATCGACGGCACCGCCTCCCGCGAGGCCCGCAGGTACTCCGCTCGCACGTCAGCCGGAATTGCTTCGCGATCAGTCGTCCAGACGTCGAGAAAATACTCGAAGAACGCGTCGGCGCTGGCGCTGATCATCTGTTCGGGGAGGCCAGGTGGCTGAGCCATCAAGTAGAGATGGAATGCCACGGCCGCATTCGATCCATGCAGGATGTCCCACATATCCAAGGTGGGCAGCACGTCCAGTGAACCGAGGTGTGTGATCACTTCCGGATGATCCAACCCGGCTCTGATGGCAACCAATGCACCTCGATCGTGGCCGACGAGAGCGAATCTCTCGTGTCCCAGATTCTGCGCCACCTCGACGACGTCGGCAGCCATTGTTCTTTTGGAGTAGGTGTCGGGGCTTTTCTCGACAGGCTTGTCGCTGGCTCCGTATCCGCGGAGATCCGGGCAGATGACGGTGTGATCCGACGCCAATTCGGTGGCCACGTGACGCCACATGAGATGGGTCTGAGGAAAGCCGTGAAGAAGGACGAGCGGTGCGCCGCTTCCGCCGATCGCGAGGTTGAGCCGCACGCCGTCGTGGGTGGAAATCTGCTGGTAGGCGAAGCCTGGGATGGTGATCGTCATCGGTCGCTCTCGTTTGTCGGGGTGATGGCAATCAGCATCGCCGCATTCGATGAGCATTCGATGAGCGCGATAGCGTGGGGACATGCGAGACCACACAGTTGGAAGCCCGGTTTTCGGAGTGCTGGGTCCGGTGGTCGCATGGAATAACTCGGGAGACCTGATCGATCTGAAGGGTCCACGACACCGAGCTGTCCTCGCTCGCCTGATCGTTGCCCGCGGCCGTGTGGTTCCGGTGGACGTGATTGTCGACGATCTCTGGGTCGATCCTCCGGCCGGAGCGACCAGCGCACTACGTACGTTCGTCTCGGCGCTGCGACGTGCGCTCGAACCCGGTCGTCCGCCTCGGACGAAGCCGAAAGTTATTGTGACGGAAGGGCGCGGCTACGCCATTCAGGCCGCACCCGAAGCGGTCGATGCCTGGAAATTCGAGAGCCTGGTGCGTGAAGCCGCTGAGTCCACACCACCGCAATCACTCGAACTACTCCGAACCGCCCTCCACTTGTGGCGAGGACCGGCATACGCGGAGTTCACCGAAGAACCCTGGGCTCGATCGGAGCGATCCCGCTTGGAGGAACTGCGTCTGACAGCCGTCGAACGCTTGGCCTCTGCCCAACTGGATCTCGGGCAGACCACCGAAGCGATTCCCGATCTGGATGCCCATGTGACGGAACACCCTTGGCGAGAAGATGGTTGGCGACTGCTAGCTCTTGCGCTGTACCGCTCCGACCGTCAGGGCGACGCCCTGGCTGTCCTGCGTCGCGCACGAAAGTTACTCGCCGAGGAACTCGGCATCGACCCTGGTCCGCGACTGACCGACCTCGAGTCCGACATACTTCGACGAGAGGGGCATCTGGATCCTGGAGCGGCAGAGCAGATCTTCAGTCAGGTGTCTGCAGCGTACGACCGAACCGTAGCGGCGGGATCGAAGTCGAGATTGGAGTCCACTGTCGGCCTGCTCCGAAGTTTGGCAGTTGCCGGCGGAAGCGGACTGGAGGCTGCTCGAAACCAGCGACTGGCAATCATCAGTGCCGCTGAACAATTGGACGACGTCGAACTCACCGCACGGATTATCGGTAATTACGACGTGCCTGCCATCTGGACGCGATCCGACGATCCGGGGCAGGCTGCTCAGATTGTCGAGGCCGCTCAGCGCACCATCGATCGACTTCCTGACGGGAACGACCTCGCTCGGGCAAGACTCTTGGCGACAATCGCACTCGAATCACGCGGACTTGCCGGCGACCCCGGACTCGAACCTGCCCGCGCTGCCGTTCAGATCGCCCGCTCCCTCGACGACCCCGGACTTCTTGCCTTCACACTCAACGGGTTGTTCATACAGAGTTTCTGGCGAACTGGCCTGGCTCCAGAGCGCGACGCCATCGGGGGTGAACTGATAACGCTCTCCGCTCGGCACGATCTGGCCACCTTTGAAATTCTCGGGCATCTGGTGCGTATGCAAGCTCTCGGTGCACTCGGGCAATTCGATGCCGCCGAACAACATGCCGACGCAGTGGATCGATTGGCCGGACGTCACGAGCGTCCGTTGGCAGCGGTATTCACCACCTGGTTCCGCGCGATGCGAATTGCCGCCACAGGCGCGGACGTGTCGCACTGCGAGGAGCTGTACGAAGCCGCCGCGGTCAGTCTTCCCGGTTCCGGCATGCCCGGCCTCGAGGACGGAATTCTCCCGCTGGCAATTCTCGCACTCCGAGTCTGGCACGGCGTGCCGGCGGCCTTCGGCGCCGATACGAACTGGGGCCCGTACGAGCCCTGGGCTCGGCCACATCTGCTTCTCGCGCAGGGGAAAGTGAACGAGGCCGCAGAAGCGGTGCGCGCGTTGCCCAACCCGCCGAACGACCTACTTTCCGAAGCGCTGTGGTGCCTTATCGCAGCAGCTTCCGTCGCGGTCGGTGACCGTCAGGTCATGGAACGAGCGCGGGCTGCTCTTATGTCTGCTGAAGACGAAATTGCCGGTGCGGGCAGTGGAATGCTCACTGTCGGCCGGGTCTCGGACCATCTTGCGGGGCTTAACGAGCACACCTGAGGTCCCGGTCGGTGATCGCCGCGGACGGGATTCATCCGCGATGGGTGATGTCTTCCCTAAATGGGTACTCGAGACTTAGAGAGGGAAGTGCTTTCTCGTCGAAAGGAACGCTGATGACTGCTCCACCACGAGAACCCGCCGAACACCCTGTCAAGCAGGGGTTCGCGGTCGGTACGACGTTCGCGGCGGCGATTCTGCTGCTGACAGCCGGCATCGTTGCCCTGCTGCAGGGGATCGCTGCTGTCGCCGACAACAATCTGTTTGTCGTCGGAATCAACTACACCTACAAGTTCGATATCTCGACGTGGGGTTGGATCCACATAGTTCTGGGCATCATCGGAATTGTGGTCTCCCTTGGCCTCTTCACGGGTGCGGTGTGGGCAAGAGCGTCGGCAATCGTGATTGCGTCACTCTCCATCATCGCGAACTTCTTGTGGCTCCCGTACTACCCGATGTGGTCGATCCTGGTGATTGCGCTTGACATCGTGGTCATTTGGGCAGTCGCAACGTGGGATACCGCGTAGATCATCGCGTCAGAAACTGTGGCCCCGGCTGATTCCCCCAGTCGGGGCCACAGTCATGTGAATGTCGATCAGTCTGGGAGTCTGCGTAATTCGGCGACGGTCAGTCCCAGCGAATCGAGCCGTGCCATGATGCTCCGCATGGCGCTGTGATCGGCAACGGGACCGTACAGGCTGGTGTAGCCACCGGCGGTTGGTGCCACACTCAATTCGGGGAATGCGGCCTTCACGCGATCCGACACTTCGCCGTCGATGAGAAATTGGTAGCGAGTGGGAGCAGTCATCGTTTCTCTCTCCCATCACACGTGTTGCGCATCGATTTAGTCTGTACCCATTTATTTTTACGTTGCCGCGCGGTGAATACGTCATCCCCTTCGGGTGAATGCCGGACATGCGGCCACGACGTCTCATCGGGACAGCATCCTCTTCCAGGGTTCTCGCTGGTGTTCATCCTTTTTGTGTGAGGTCGAATCCGACTGTTTTCCCTAGTCTCTAGCGGGAGAGAGAAGAGGCCGAAATGGGTTCTGTCATCGGAGATCTGTTGCCACTCGCGTTGGGAGTGGCAATCTCGCCGATTCCGATCATCGCGGCCATCCTGATGCTCCTGTCCAAGCGAGCAGGAAGTACCAGCATCGGTTTTGCCTTGGGTTGGTTACTCGGAATCGTTGTTGCAACAGTAATATTCGTTCTGCTGTCGAATCAATTGGAGAAATCCTCCGATTCTTCGGCTGGTGTTTCGTGGATCAAGATCGCCTTGGGTGTTCTCCTGCTTGCTTTCGGCGCAAAGCAGTGGCGCGGACGCGGCGGTGAACATGAGACTCCCAAATGGATGCAGGCCATTGACGACATGACGGCAGCCAAGGGATTCGGCCTCGGATTCGCACTGGCCGCCGTCAACCCCAAAAATCTGATGATGTGTATCGCCGCAGGTGTCTCGATCGGTGCTGCATCGTTGCCGACCGGGCAGGTAGTCATCGCCGTCGCGGTTTTCACCGTCATCGCTGCATCGACTGTCTGTCTACCCGTGATCGGGTATCTGATCGCGGCGGATCGTTTGCGCACCCCGTTGGCAGAGTTGAAGGTCTGGCTGCAGGCGAACAACGCGACGGTGATGAGCGTGCTGATCCTGGTCATCGGAGTTGTGCTGATCGGCAAGGGAATCGGCGGATTCTAACCGAGCGGAGGTAGTCATGGGGTCGTTGTTGTTGCAGCAGATTCCGCTGGCGCTCGGCATCATCATGAGCCCACTTGCGATAGTGGCTGTAGTCGCAGTGTTGTTCTCCGAGCGGGCGCGGATCAACAGCATCGCGTATCTCGTCGGATGGTTTCTCGGAATCATTGTGTCGCTGGCCGTCTCGTTTGCAATTTTGACAGCGCTGGAAGTTCATCAGCGGACACACCCGCCGCTGTGGGTACCTATCCTGCACTTGATCCTCGGAACGGTACTTCTGGGCGGGGCCTGGTTCGTGTACACCCGTAGTCATCGGCGGATGCAGGCAATGGCGGCGGCAACCGGACCGGGTGACATTGCCGCGGCGGCCCCTCAGTTGCCGAAGATGCTGCAATCGGTGGAACATTTCTCACCGTGGCGCTCCGGTGTTCTCGGCTTTGCTCTCTTCGTCCTCAATCCCATCGACATGTCCTGTGCCATAGCAGCGGCCATGAATTTTCGATTGAGCAGCGCAGCACCGTCCGCGGAGTGGGCATCCGCTGTTGTGTTCGCGCTGGTATCGGCTAGTTCGGTCGCAGTTCCGGTCGCGCTGCTCCTGATCAAGAAGGAGAAGGCAACAGAGCCGTTGCAGCGTATTCGGACGTGGATCGCCACCAATACCCATCTGCTGAACGTCGGACTGCTGATCTTGATCTCGGCAATGCAGATAAGCAAAGGGATCCAAGGACTATGAGCACTCGACACACGCACACCCCGCTTGTCTTCGGTTCGCTGGCCGGCTATCAACGTGCGTGGCTGCGGCCCGACATCATCGCCGGGCTCACGGTCTGGGCGGTGCTGGTGCCGGAAGCCCTGGCATACGCCACCATTGCCGGCGTCCCACCCGTTGTGGGGCTTTACGCAGCAGTGCCCGCGCTGGTTCTCTATGCGGCCGCTGGTAGTTCACGCCACCTTGTTGTCGGTCCGATGTCGGCAACCGCGGCATTGTCTGCTGCATTGATCGCTCCATTTGCCGGTGGCGACGACTCACGTTTTGTTGCCCTGTCTGTCGGACTTGCCGTCGTCACCGGTCTGGTCGGGTTGCTCGCCGGATTTGTGCGGCTGGGATTCATCGCCTCGTTCATCTCCGAACCGGTGCTCAAGGGGTTCATCGTCGGATTGGCGCTGACCATCATCATCGGGCAAGTTCCGAAGCTACTGGGCGTCGAGAAGGGCGAAGGTAATTTCTTCGTACAAGCCGCGACGGTTGTGCGTGAGTTGGGGAGCGTCGACGGGCTCACGGTCTTTGTCGGATTACTCAGCCTGACTTTGGTGTTGGCGGTCAAGAGGTGGTTACCGCTGGTTCCAGGGTCACTCCTGGTCGTTCTGCTGGGCATCACGGCGGTTGCACTGTTCGGCCTCGACGATCGGGGCATCGACATTGTCGGCCACATCGACGCGGGGCTGCCGAGCGTCGGGCTACCGGAGGGAGTGCGAGCCGAGGATTACCTGGACTTGATCGGACCGGCCATCGGCGTGCTGCTCATCGGTTTCGCCGAAGGTCTCGGCGCAGCAAAGACATACGCAGCCAAGGCCGGTTACACCGTCGACGCGAACCGGGAACTGACTGGACTCGGTGCCGCGAACTTGGGAGCCGGCCTGTGCTCGGGCATGGTGGTCAACGGCAGTCTCTCCAAGACGGCAGTCAATGGTGGGGCCGGAGCCAAGACGCAGGTCAGTGGGCTCACGGTTGCAGTGCTCACGGTGCTGACACTTCTCTTTCTCACCGGGTTGTTCGAGAAACTGCCCGAAGCGACACTCGCTGCCGTGGTGATCGCCGCCGTGGTCGAGTTGGTCGACTTCTCCTCTCTCGCAGCGCTGTACCGGGTGTGGACCAAGCGGTTGGGCAGCATCTACGGCGTGGCGGCTCGTGCCGATTTCGCGGCAGCCGTAGCGGCTATGTTCGGTGTGCTGATCTTCGACACATTGCCGGGTTTGATCATCGGAATCGCCGTGTCGATGCTGCTGCTTCTGTACCGCGTCTCCAAACCGCATGTGGCGGAACTGGCCAAGAGCGGCTCGCGATGGGTGGACATTGCGTCTCACCCGGAATTGCAGCCTTCCGACGGCGTGATCGTCGTGCGAGTGGAAGCCGGCCTGTTCTTTGCCAACGCCGATCATGTTCGAGACCGGATCGACGATCTTGTCACCGACGGTACGTCCATGATCATCCTCGACGCCGAGACCTCGCCGTTCATCGATGTGAGCGGTGCGCAAATGCTCGAACAGTTGCGGGATTCGCTGGCACGGAAGAACATCGTGTTCCGGGTGGCCCGCGACGTTGGGCAGTTCAGGGACGTTCTTGCCGGTACGCCTGGTGGTGGTGTGAAACTCGATGTCTACCCGAGCGTCGCGGAAGCCATGGCTGATCCCAATGATCGCCGGAGTTCATGATCGACCCGAGCTCACGATCCTCGCAGCCAACGCCCCAGCGGCCCGTCGTCTTTGGCAACTGATCCCACGATCGTTCCGGCGACGACAACAATCGCGGAGAAGACGAACAACCAACTGATGAGGGTGAACATCACTCCGAGAAGACCGAATTGGTCTTGCGATGTGCGCGTGATCCGCGGAAGGAAGAGGGTGCTGGCAACGTGAAGGGCACTCAGGCCGGTGGCCGTCAACAGTCCGGAGCCGATGCACATCCGGGTGGTCATCCGGTTGGCTGTCAGCAGCATCGGAACCAATGTCCAGACCAGTGCCCATACGCCGTAGACGGCCGTGAATCCGAGCAATTGACCTACTGCGGGAATCGAATCCAACTTGTGACACACCGCGGCGATGGCAACCGAACCTGCGATGACAAAAACTACGGCGAGCCACCGCCAGGCTTGTCGGAGCGTGGCAATCGGTACATGCCAGATCCGCCCGTACATCCGACCCAGTGCTCGGGCATACGACGTCGAACTGATCAGCAGCATCAGCAGACCCACGATGCCGAAAGCTGTCGCGGATCCGGTGGTGACATCGCTCGGTGGGAATTCGGCGCCGAGATTGTCGCGCGCTGCGTCCGAGAGTGGTTGCAGACGTTGAAGGGTTGATGCGGCGATCATCACCGGCAGCAGGGACGTGAATGCCTGCGCCGCAAGGGTCATCGCGCTGTCCACCAACCCGACTTCGACGATGTCGAACGTAACGCGCGACGCGAGCCGTCGACGTGGTGTGACGGTCACCCACACCTTCATGCGGTCGCGGGTGTCGTTGTAGATCTGCGGGGGCAACTGCATGCGCTTCGGGCGGCGCGTCTGCTCAGATGAGTCCGCCACGCCGCGCGGCTTTCAGAGCGTCGCGACGATTACTGACGTCGAGTTTGCGGTAGATCCCGCGCAGGTGGGTCTTGATGGTGTTGACCGAGAGGAACAGGGTTTCCGCGATCGATTCCGTGGTGTCGCCCGAAGCGAGTTCGCGCAGTACCGTGTACTCGCCCGGAGTCAGAATCGGAGCGATGGCAAGTTCATGTGGTTGCAGGTGTGACCGTACGTGTTCGGCAAACAGTTCTTGGTCTCCGAAATGTCCGGTGAAATCATCAAGGATTCCTCGCAGGGCGCGACCGTAATCGAGGAAGGGGCGCAGAAGGTTTCCGTGCTCGGCGGCGCGTAATGCGTCGTGCAGTGATCGAAATGCCTTGCGTGGTTGGTGATTGGCGGAATGAATGACGGATTGCAACACCGATGTGTAGATGCCGTGAGCGAGTAGTGGGTGTTCGGGTGATTCCACAGCGGCGGTCAGTTCGGCCTGTGCCTCGGTGAGCTTGCCGCCGGCCAGTCGCAGAGACGACAACGCCAAGTGTGCCTCGGTGGTAGCGCCGAATTGCTGTGTCGCGTCGTGTATCAGTCGGCTCGCCCAGTCCAATTCGCCCACCGAGAGGCAGACACTGACCACGGTGGGTAGCAGTGCGGATGTCGCGATCGGGAAGGTCCCCAGTTCGATGGCTTTGATCATGGCATCACGGATGTCCGCGGCAGTCGAGCGTCGATCGTCAGAGGTGTCGAGTCGACACAATCCGAAAGTGATGACACTGTGCCAGCCGAATGCGGGCATGCTGACGCCGAGAACATCAGCCTGGCGGCAGTTTTCGATGGTGGGGATCCGATACGGGAGATCCGGTGAACTGCAGAGATATGTGCCGAGGGCTGCTACCGATGTTGCCAACTCGTACTCCGCGGTGCCCATGAGATTATGCTCGCCAGCGTAGGTCAGGGCGTGTGTGATGTGGGCGATCATCGCTTCGATGTCGCCGTTCATGGCGGCCGAGAATCCGATACCGGTGAGGGCTCTCAGCACTAAACTGCTTCGGCCACGAAGCATTCCGAGTGCGGCGGCCTCGGTGTATTCGGTGCTTGCGCGCTCGAAGTCGCGGTCGAGGAAGTATCCGGTCGCAGTTTGCAGGTGTGCAAACGCTTCGATGTCGGAGTGAGTGCTGCGTTGCCGTTCGGCGTGCCCGGCGAATGCGGTGTCGAATCCCGCGCCGGCGTACAGAGCCTGCAGCTTCAACGCGCAGAACAGCGGGTCGCGATCCAGCCCGGATGACGCAGTTTCGAGGAAATTCAGGTACGTCCTGGCCGTAGTCACGTCACCGCTGTGGAGGGCTGAGGCGGCGAGGAGCATTCGAGTGCGCGGTGACTCGGATACGAGAGTAGGTACCGACTCGAGTATTCGGGTCAGATCGCTGCCGTATCCGTCCAGAACGAGCCCGAGGCCGCAGCGATCGAGGAAGGCGATAATACGTTCCGGATCACCGATGGAGGCTTCGAGTTCGAGTGCTTCGAGTTCGTGTTGATGCGCCTCGAACCACGTTGCGGCCTCATGATGCGCTCGGATACGTTCGTTCTGATCGACCCGGCGAAACTCTGCACGAAGGTGTTCGCGCAGCAGTGGATGGTAACTGAACCAAGTTGTGTGATCGGTTGAATCGGTGCGTGTGAGTGGCAAATTGAACTGAATCAGTGTGTCGATTTCTGTCACTGCGTCTTCGTCGGTGATCGCCTCTGCCAAGTCGACGGAAAATGCTTCGGCCACAGAGGTCTTGAGCATGAAGTTCGTGAGATGGGTGGGGAGTGCGGCCAAGACCTCGTCTACCAGGAAATCGGCAACAGGCCTGGGTGTGTGTGTGAATTCATCGACGGCATCCGCGGTGTCACCTCGTCCTGCGAGATAGGTAGCAGCCAACCGAACCACGGCGCCCCATCCCTTGGTGAACGATTCGATGAGCGCAAGCTGTCGTTGGTCCAGTTCGATGTCGTATTCGCCTAACAGCACGCTGATTTCGTCGCTGTCGAATGCAAGATCATGTGCTTCGAATCGAGTCAGACGACCGTCGAGGGCTAGGCGATGCCAGGTCAAAGGAGGTTCGTACCTGGCCGCGAGAACGATCGTGAGGTTCGGCGGCGCGTCCGCGAGAACCTGGTCGAGGGTGCTGATCGACATCGGATCGTGAAGGGCATGAACGTCATCGAGAATCAGCGTGATCGGTTTTCCGCTGGCCTCGATCGCCTTCATGAAGCGGGAGTGCCAGAACTGCGTCGGTGCACCGCACGCGACGGGTTCGACATGCGTGGCCAGTGCTTCGGCGAGGGAGGTGCACAACACTTGCGCGTTGTTCTCACGCTCCGCCAACGTCAGCCAGGAAACCGCTGCGGGAGCCTGTTTACGGGCCCAGTCGGCCAGCAGCAGTGTCTTGCCTGCCCCAGCAGGGGCGCACAGTAAGTTCACCGCGCGAGCGTGATGTGCGGCTGAGAGCTTGCGATGCAGACGGGGGCGCGAGATGACATTGGAGATCGCCGACGGAGGACGGAAGCGGTTCTCGTTTTCGCGCGCGGCTATACCTGGACCCGACAATCTAGCCGTCGAAACGGATGCACGAACCGAGCTGCTCATCAAACTCCTGAAGTTGGTGAGTGCGACGCGGTGTAGTCCCGTTACGGCAATTACCCAAACCGGACGTTTGCTAATCAGCGGGCAAGAAGATGGTGACCAAGGTCCCGGTGCGAGGTATATCGGCCATTTCGGATTGTGGAACACTGTGAACGGTGAATCGGAAGTCGGGAATCGTTCTTGCCGCAGGCGTTGTTCTTGCCGTGGCTGGTTGTGGTTCGGCGGCGTCACCTGCAACTTCGCCTTCGGCGCCCGTCGCTTCTGCCGAAGCATCCACGTCATCAGAGCCATCGGTTGCCCCGGCTCGGTCGACTCCTGAATCCGAGCGGGCGTTGATCGCGGCCACCAAAGCCAACGACGTGGAGGCGGCAACCGCCCTGATCCTCGCCGGTGCCGACGTGAACGCCAAGGATTCCATTCAGGATTCGGCCTTCCTGTACGCCGGAGCGGAAGGTTTGAACCAGATTCTCGCGTTGACGCTCAGTCACGGAGCGGATGTCCGCAGTGTCAACCGATTCGGTGGCACCGCTTTGATTCCCGCCAGCGAGCACGCGCACGTCGACACGGTTCGGATGCTGATCGCGGCCGGAGTGCCTGTCAATCACATCAACGACCCGGGGTGGACGGCTTTGCTCGAGGCTGTTGTCTACGGTGACGGTTCGCCGCGCTACCTCGACGTGATCACACAGCTGCTCGACGCCGGGGCGGATCAGGAGATCAGGGACGCACGCGGACGGACAGCGTTGGAGAACGCGCAGAATCTGGGACAGGCCGATGTTGCTGCGCTGCTGACTTCTCGGCGCTGACGGAATCAATACGGAGTTCTGACCCGTCGGTTTTCATCGGTGGGATGGGGGTATTCCGCTGGGCGTGATGTCTCGCCCGAGCTGATCGCCCATCCGACTCGAAGGAAACACATGAAGATTTCCCGTGTATTCACCGCAATTCTGTCGGTAGTGGTGGTGTCGACTGCTGGAATCATCCTCGGTTCCGGCGGCGCGAGTGCCGCGCCCCAGCCAACCGTGGTCCTGGTCCACGGGGCTTTTGCCGACGCAACAAGCTGGGATGGTGTGGCCGCCGATTTGCGTTCGCGCGGCTATGAGGTTGTGACTCCGGATAATCCGCTGCGGGGGCCGTCGTACGACTCGGCAGTGATCGAGAAGACCGTCGCGGATATCGACGGTCCGGTAGTTTTGGTCGGACATTCGTACGGGGGCGCCGTGATCACCAATGTGCACGATCCCAAGGTGCAGTCGATGGTGTATATCGCGGCTTTTGCTCCGGTGGAGGGTGAGCCGGTCCAGATCACGATCGATCCCATTCGGTTCCCGGGCAGCCAATTGCTACCTCCCGCACTGGGGTTGAAGATCGTCGACGACGCTCACGCGATTGGCGGTAAGAACGTCGACGGATATGTGACCGACGAGTACTTCCATTCGGTTTTTGCGCAAGATGTTTCGGACGAGACGGCGGCAACGATGTTGGCGCATCAAAAGTCTGCGGCGCTCTGGGCGAACCTTGAACTCGGCGGTCCGCCGTCCTGGGCGAACACACCGACGTGGTACCTCGTGGCTGGTAACGATCGGGTGATTCCGGCTACCGCACAACGGTTCATGGCAAACCGGATGGGCGCGACCACCAGCGAACTCCCGACGTCTCACGCTTCGCTGGTCTCGCAGCCGGGTGCGGTCGCAGACGTGATCGTGGCGGCCGCTCACAGTTAAGTGTGCGACCGCCACGACAGTAAGGCGGGTTAAGCGGAAACGATCACCGAGGAGCCATGGCCGAAGAGGCCTTGGTTGGCGGTGATGCCGATGCGGGCGCCTTCGACCTGACGGCCTTCGGCTTGTCCGCGCAGCTGCCAGGTGAGCTCGCACACCTGCGCAAGTGCCTGGGCGGGAACAGCTTCACCGAAGCAGGCGAGGCCACCGGACGGATTGACCGGGATGCGGCCACCGATGGTGGTGTCGCCTGCACGCAGGAGGTGTTCGGCTTCGCCGCGCTTGCAGAGTGCAAGGTCTTCGATCCAGTCGAGTTCGACGGACGTGGCGAGGTCGTAGACCTCCGCGACGTCGACGTCCTCCGGGGAGATGCCGGCTTCTTCGTACGCCGCGTAGCCGATGGATTCCTTGAACGTGCGCTCCGGAGCCGAGACCGCAGAGCTGGAGTCGGTCGAGAAGTTCGGCATGTCCATGATCGTCTGCGGGAACGTCGGAGTGACCGTCGAAATCGCCTTGATGCGAACAGGTTCCGCGATGCCCATCTTGCGGGCGTATTCCATGGACGTCAGCAGGATGGCTGCGCCGCCGTCCGAAGTGGCGCAGATGTCGAGGAGGTGCAGCGGGTTGGACACCACGGGGGATGCCAGCACGTTCTCGACGGTGACTTCCTTGCGGTAACGCGCGTTGGGGTTGCTCAGACCGTGCTTCGCGTTCTTCACCTTCACGTTGGCGAAGTCCTCGGCGGTGGCGCCGTACAGATCGATGCGTCGACGCGCATTGAGTGCGAAGTACGCCGGGTTGGTCATGCCCATGAGGCGGAAGCGCAGCCAGTCCGGGTCGTCCCAACGCTCACCGGCGACGGGAGCGAGGAAGCCCTTCGGCGTGGTGTCTGCGCCGACGACCAAGGCAACTTCGCTGAGGCCGGCCAGGATTCGGGCGCGAGCTGTGTCGAGTGCCTGCGCACCCGTCGCGCACGCTGCGTACGACGTGGCGACGCGAGCGCCGTTCCAGCCGAGGGCCTGAGCGAACGTGGCTCCGGCGACGTATCCGCCGTATCCGTTGCGGACGGTTTCGCCGCCGACGATGAAGTCGACATCCTTCCAGTCCACGCCGGAATCAGCGAGGGCGGCGCGTGCGGCGGCAACGCCGTACTTCACGAACGACTGGCCCCACTTGCCCCAGGGGTGCATACCTACACCGAGTACTGCGACGTCCTTGCTCATGACTGCGACTCCTGATCAGCTGCGGCGACAGGCTTCCAGCGCCACGTCGTACGAACTCCGGTTTCGTCGGTGTACAGCGGCTCGACCACCAATTCGACGGTATTACCCACCTTGAGATCGTCGACGCCGAATCCGTCGGCTACCTGGCCGAGGATGACGATGCCCTCGGGCAATTCGACGGCGGCCAGTGCAAACGGCACGTACGGGTCGGAGCTGGGGATGTACGGCGGCGGCGGCTGGTACTGCGCGTCGGTGTACGACCAGACCGTGCCCCGGCGGGAAAGTTCGACGTCGCCGAACTCTTCACCCGAGCAGCTCGGGTTCTTGCAGAACGTGGTCTCGCGCGGGAAGGAAATGGTGCCGCAGGATTGGCACTTCGTGCCGATCAGAGCAGGTTCGGGGCCGGTAGTAAACCAACCCTCCACCGCAGGTGTCACGCTGCCGCTCGGTGCCGACGTTGCAGTCTCGCTCATGCAAACCTCATCTGGTGGGCGTGCCGGATCCGAGGATCGTGGCTCGCTGTGCCGCTTACTGGAACAGGTTGCAGTATTACACGATAAGCAGCGCAGATGGGGCGAAATTTTCGGTCAGTGGGACGCTTTCCAGAGCTTTCGACGTGGTGGTTTCACCTGGCCTGCAGCTCCGACGATGGACGACACTTCACCCTGGTCGAGGATCTTCTCCCGAACGCGTCCGTGCGCGACGCCGCGATCGACTTCGGCTTTGTCGATGGCATGCCAACCGGCTCGATCGACGACGCCATTCTGTCGCGCCCGGACCAGCCGATCGAGGGCAGCAGTGTCGGGCGCCGGGGTACGCAGACGTCCGTGGTTGAAGTCGTCGACGAGCATCCGGACGGTTTCCTGTGCGCAGGATTTGTTGGTGCCGATGAAGCCGCTTGGTCCGCGCTTGATCCAGCCCGTCGCGTACACGCCGGGTGCCTCGTTAACGCGGCCTCCCTCGTTCGGGATAACCGAGGTGCGCTCGTCGAATGGAACACCCGCGATGGGTACACCGCGGTATCCGATGGACGTGAGTACCAGGCCGGCATCGATGGTTTCCGTATCTCCGGTGGGTTCGATGCGGACAGTCCCGTCGGCGTCGACAAGCGTGTTGCGCTCGAATTCGATCCCGCTGACGCGGTCCTCACCGGAAATCTCGGTTGGCGTCAGTAGGTAGCGCAAAGTGATGCGTTTGCTTCCGACTTCGACATGATCGCGATTCTTCAGCGCTTCGAGGAGTCGGAGTTTCTGCTCGACAGCGTGCGGCAGTGAGTCGGCTTTCTCGGTGATCGGGTCGAGAACCATGTCGTCCGGGCCGACGGACAGTTCGATATCCGGTAGCGCCAACAGGCCGGTGAACTCGGGAACGGTGAAGGCAGACTGCGCAATTCCGCGTCGGCCGACGATCACTACTTCTTCGATCCGACTCTTCCGTAACGCTGCGAGCGCGTGAGCAGAGATGTCGGTGCCGGCCAGCTTTTCGGGATCTGCCGTCAGAATGCGGGCAACGTCAAGTGCGACGTTGCCGTTTCCGATGATGACGGCCCGCCGATGTGAAAGGTCGAAGACATCGTCGACATGATCGGGATGACCGTTGTACCAGGCCACGAAATCGGTGGCCGACGCAGTTCCGGGGAGGTCTGCGCCCGGGATGCCAAGGCCGCGATCGGATGAAGCGCCGACTGCGTAGAGAACGGCATGGTGGTTCTCGAGAAGTTCGTCGTGAGTGAGGTGTTTACCGATCTCCACGTTGAGGTAGAACTCGAAACCCCGCTGCGCGGCGATCTTGTCGAACAGTCGCGTGACCTGCTTGGTCTTCTGATGATCAGGTGCCACGCCGGCGCGAACCAAGCCGTAGGGAACGGGTAGCCGATCGAAGACGTTGACCTGCACACCGGGTTGCGTGAGCAACTCGTCTGCCGCGTACATCGCGGACGGACCGGAGCCGACGATCGCAACTCGCAGCGGCGGACGCCCCTGGTCGATAGTCGCGGCTGGGATCACCTTGGCAAGTAACGGGCGGGGCCGCTGCTCCTTGTAGAAATCTGCGTTGATCGAGAGGAAAACCCGCTGCGGTTCAGCCAGTTTCGACTCGGGAACAATGGCGTCGACCGGGCAGGCCGAGACGCATGCGCCGCAGTCGACGCAGGCCTGTGGATCGATGTGCAACATCTCGGCGGTGAGGAAATCCGGTTCGTCCGGCGTCGGATGAATGCAATTGACCGGGCAGGCGTAGACGCACGAGGCGTCGCTGCAGCAGGACTGCGTGACTACGTGTGGCATGGCGGTTGGGTCCGATCTCGGATTAGGCGGCAGCGTTGTGTGCGCTGCGGTGGGGTTCGCTGCGGAAACGTGATGCGCGGCCGTCCATCTTGCAGGCCTTCCACACCAATCGCGACGCGCGGTTCATCAAACCCGTCTCTGTTGCGAGCATGCGGACGTCGCCGAAGTAGTTGCGCAGCGTCTGACGCGATTCCGGTAGCTCCCAGAACAAGTCCTTCTTGACGGACTTCGGGATGTCGAACTGCTTCCAGAATGTGTTGGGCGGAATCACGATGGCATCGCACAGGATTCGCATGGTGATCGGGAAGAGGAGCGACAGGACAAAGCGGCTCGGCCGCGACATCAGCGGGATGCGTCGGCTCAGAAGTTTGTGCGCAAACGAGATATGACGCGCTTCTTCGGCAACGTGAATTGCCATGACGGACGCCATGATCGGGTGGATATCGCCCCCGGAGCGCAGGATGCTCTTCTGGATGTGGTCGATAGGTTCTTCGCCTGCGAGGACACCCACGAAGAAGAGTTCCGGGAAGGGGCCGGCAGCAAGTGGGATGAACGGCGCCAGCATGCGCATCACGCGATTCATGCCCGGAGCGTCGGCGCCGATGCGGTTCACCATTTCCTGGAACATCATGGTGTGGTTGCACTCTTCGACGGATTCGTGAGTGCAGTAGCGTGCCTCGGCCGACTGGTTGGGAAGTGAAAAAACGTACTGCATCATGCCGCGGATCAGGATGTTCTCGAACTGCAGGCCGACCTTCGCGACGTTGGCCTGACGCCACATCCCGATTTCGATTTGTTTGTCGATCGGCTGAGCCTGGTACCACGGGTGGGCGCCGAGCGGATCCGTCTCAGCCGGGAGGATCCAGCGCGTATCGCCGGGCGTGACCGCAAATTCGGGGGCATCCCAGTCGATATCGAGATACGGATCGAAGTGCTTGTTCACGGATCCTTCGGACAGGAGGCGAAGTGTCTCGTTGTACGAGTCGTCGGATGCTTCCGCGTTCTTGTCGAACGGCGTTGTCAGCGTCATGTGCGTCTCCCTCTTTGTCGCGGTCACCGCTGGTCTTACGTGCGGTTTCGGTGGTATCGAGGGCCGGTTCGTGTGATCGCAGGCACTCGGTCTGGCTTTAATGTAACCACAGGTATCAGGAAAAGCTAGTCCCAGACAGTTCTCGATCGACAAGCGGCATGAGCTACTGGTCAGTAGCTTTGTGGGTCACGCTTTGCCTGCTGCTTCGTGGGCGTTTCCGCGATCTTCTGGCGTATGGGCGCGCAATAACTTACTGCTCGGTAATCTCGTCAACCTATAGAAAAGGACAGGCGATGACGATGATCAGCAGGCTGGTGGGCAATTTCGTGTTGAATCCGCCCACGAGGCTTGGTTCGCTGCTTCCGCGCCCCCGCGTCGACCTTTCGGAGAGAACCATCGTGCTGACCGGGGCGTCGTCCGGTATCGGGGAGGCAACCGCGCACATGTTGGCGGCTCGTGGTGCCGAGATGATCCTGGTTGCCCGAGGCATTGACGAACTCGAGCGCGTGCGTGACGACATCCACCGAGAGGGAGGGTGGGCTCACGTTCTACCCGCGGATCTCTCGAACGGTGAAAGCGTCGACGAACTTGCCGACGCGATAGCCGACCAGTTCGGGACCGTCGACGTTTTGATCAACAACGCGGGCCGCTCGATCCGCCGCAGTGCCGCCGATTCCGTAGAACGGTTTCATGATTACGAGCGCACGATGGCGCTCAACTACTTCGGTCCGGCGCGGCTGACGCTTCGACTCTTGCCGTCAATGCTCGAGGCCGGTGCCGGACATATTGTCAACGTCGGGACGTGGGGTGTGAGCGCCGGCGTGATGCCACGGTTCAGTGCGTATCACGCGTCGAAGTCTGCGCTCAGTGCCTTCGGCCGTAGTCTCGGCGCAGAGTGTCATGGCACGGGCGTCGCCGTCAGTACCGTGCAATTTCCACTGATTCGCACGCCGATGATTGCGCCAACCGCCGAATACGTCAGCCAACCGGCATTGACCGCGGAGCAGGCAGCGTCGTGGATCCTGCGGGCAATCGAAACGCGTCCGATCGAGTTGTATCCACGCTATGCCGGCCTGCTCAGGGTCATTGGCGCTATATCACCCTCTGCCACAGATGCATTCGTGCGACGTTCTGGAATCTGAAAGTACTCGCTGCCGAAGTATCGGGTAAATAAATGAGGGTATGGCGTACTTTGAAGACGGCGAATGCGCGCAAAACTTGATCGAGAAATGAAGTAGGGGAATAGCCAGTGGCAGACATTCGCCGGAAACCGGCGCGGGTCAAGAAGATTTCGCTGAGTGCTCGCGAAATTCTATCGCGGAACCCAGCTGTCTTGGCGCTCACTGCCGGAATTCTCAGCCTCGTGTGGATGCTCGTTGCAACCTGGTCGGTGGCGCGGGGTAGTGGTTATTCGGGAGAGTCGGCCGCGGACGACCCGGTTGTTCTCATCACGACAGTGCTCATTCTGACTGTCATGACAGTGGCCGCATGTTTCCGTCGGCGGCATCCGGTGTGGATGTATCTTCTGACTCTCGTCGGCACCGTCGCTTTGGCCCTGCTGTTCGAGGACCGAGTAGCAGCGGCCACTCCGCTGTATTGGTTTGCGATCATCGTCATGGCTGGGAGAACTTCCGGAAGTCGCTTGGTACTACTGACGATTGCCGGAATGCTCGCTGATCTGTGGATGACGACCAGATTTCGACCGGGCGACGCTGGTGAAAGCATGACGCTTGCTCAGGTCCCGGCTGGGGATTTGCCAGAATTCTTGTTAGCACCCGCGGTGAATATCATGACCAGCTACGCGGTCATGATCGTTATCGGGAAAGTTGTGCAGAGATATCGAGCTCAATCATCCGCCAGTGCCGCAGCCATCGAGCAAATGCAGTTGAACAGCGACGCGCGAATAAGCGATGCGATCACAGAGGAACGGCAGAATATGGCGCGTGAATTGCACGACGTCGCCGCTCATCACCTCACGGGTCTGCTGATCCAGGCGAGGTCGGCCGACAAATTGTTTTCCTCCAACCCGGCGCAAGCTAAGGCACTGCTCGGTGGTGTGATCGACCATGGCGACCGGGCGCTGAACAGTTTGCGTCAAACTGTGGGGATTCTGCGGTTGGGCGAGGCCGATCCCAAGTACCCCCAACCGATGATCGCCGATATTCCGGAACTCGTGGAGGGATGTCGAGCGTCCATACCGTCCTTGGAACTCGATCTGGAGGATAGCTTCACCGAACTCGACAGTGCCGTGCAACTGTCCTCCTATCGCGTTGTACAAGAGGCATTGTCGAATATTCTTCGCCACGCGCCGGAAAGTTCCGCGACAGTGACTGTGCGACGTGAGCGCGATTCGATCAGCGTCGACGTCACCAATATTGCCGACAGAGGAACACCCGCGACAGACGGTCAGAGTCTGGGAATCTCGGGGATGCGTGAACGCGTCACCCTTCTTGGCGGAACCCTTCTCGCCGGACCCAACGACAACGGTTGGACTGTAAAGGCAGTCATTCCCACTGCTGGCCAGATCATCGGATAGTTACCCCGCGGCAAATCGGGCAAGATTCAACCAGGACGTCTCTCGATGATCGTGTTGGCCTTCGTGTTCTCAGTGTTCTTCTTTCTCGCGACACGTTAGGCGAGTCGCTCATTCCCCTGTAGTAAATGCGCTGATGAGCTACGCGTTATTCATAACCTTCGGTAAAGTTGTGCAGAACCACCGCGAAGAGTGCTTCTTTTGTCTCTTGGCGAAGTGCGGAATCTCGATTCATAGAGGTGGCTTGAATGCGGGATCGCGTTCCTAATACTTTGGTGTTAATTCCTTTTGGTGAGGACATCTCGGGCTCATTGGTTTAGGGCCACTACACGGTCGAACGTAGCGCTGCCGACTCCGTCGCTGGGCGCCTCCTTGCCCCCTGTCCGCCCCGTATCGATCCCAGTGGTTGCCATTGACGCCGGCATCTCTGGCATGATAGCTATTTAACGAGCGCTAAGTCAGTGGTTGGCTTGCGCAACATGATCTCGGTCCGGTGCCTGATGCATGCGTCTTGGGTGCCGGACCGTCTCAAGTGCACGTCCTCGAAGGGAACGAAGAAGATGACCAAGGCAGTGATTGTCGATGTAGTCCGGATCGCATCAGGCAAGGGCAAGCCAGGCGGGGCACTGTCCGGGACACATCCCGTCGAACTGTTGGCCCACGTACTTCGGTCGATCGTCGAGCGCAACGGCATCGATCCGGCGCTGGTAGACGACGTCATCGGCGGCTGTGTCGGTCAGGCCGGCGAGCAGGCACTGAACATCACCCGAACGGCCGTGCTCTCGGCTGGGTTCCCCGAATCCGTGCCTGCCACTACGATCGACCGCCAGTGCGGATCCAGCCAGCAGGCAGCACATTTCGCCGCTCAGGGCGTTATCGCCGGGGCGTACGACATCGTGATTGCCGCCGGTGTCGAATCCATGAGCCGTGTACCTATGGGGTTCACCTCGGTGGGTAAGGACGCATCCGGTCCCGGTATCGCCGCTCGCTACCCCGAGGGCTTGGTCAACCAAGGCATTTCGGCTGAACTGATTGCGGCGAAGTGGAAGTTCGACCGGGACACGCTCGACGCTTTCTCGGCTCAGTCCCATCAGCGCGCTGCGGCTGCGGCGGCGGAGGGACTGTTCGACAAGGAGATCGTGCCGATCTCGGTGACCAATGCCGCTGGTGAGACCGTTTCGCACACCGTCGACGAGACTGTGCGCGCATCGACCACCGCCGAGGGCCTGGCCGGTTTGAAGCCGTCGTTCTACTCCGAGAAGTACGCAGCTCGTTTCCCGGAAGCACAGTGGTCGATCACTCCCGGCAACTCCTCACCGCTCACCGACGGCGCTTCGGCTGCTCTGATCATGAGCGAAGAGATGGCCTCCAAGCTGGGTCTGACGCCCCGAGCGCGTTTCCACTCGTTCTCCGTGATGGGCGACGACCCGGTCTTCATGCTCACCGCACCGATCCCGGCCACCCACAAGGTCCTTGCTCGCGCAGGACTGAGCATCGACGACATCGACACCTACGAGGTCAACGAAGCATTTGCGCCCGTGCCACTCGCGTGGGCACACGAATTCGGTGCCGACCCGGCCAAGCTCAACCCGTGGGGCGGAGCCATCTCGCTCGGCCACGCACTCGGATCCTCGGGCACGCGTTTGCTGACGACGATGGTCAACCACCTCGAGGCCACCGGCGGACGCTACGGCCTGCAGACCATGTGTGAAGGTGCCGGCATGGCAAACGCCACCATCATCGAACGTATCTGACACACAACATCTTTCGAAAGGGAATCACATGATCGTCAACGACAGCGTAGCCGTCGTCACCGGTGGAGCCTCCGGGCTCGGCCTGGCCACCGCCAAAGCCCTTCTCGCCGACGGCGCCAGCGTCGTCATCATCGACCTGCCGTCCTCCAACGGTGAGGCCATCGCCAAGGAACTCGGCGACCGCGTTCGCTTCGCTGCGGCCGACGTCACGGACGAGACAGCTGTGTCGGCCGCTCTCGATCTCGCGGAGACCCTCGGACCGATCCGCGTCACGGTCAACTGCGCCGGAATCGGCAACGCCATCAAGACCGTCAGCAAGAAGGGCGCATTCCCCCTCGACGCGTTCAAGAAGGTCGTGGACGTCAACCTGATCGGCACGTTCAACGTGCTTCGCCTTGCTGCAGAGCGCATTTCGAAGACCGAGCCCATTGACGGCGAGCGGGGTGTCATCATCAACACCGCCTCGGTCGCAGCATACGACGGACAGATCGGCCAGGCTGCTTACTCCGCATCCAAGGGCGGCGTTGTCGGTATGACGCTCCCCATCGCCCGCGACCTCGCGTCGCTGCTGATCCGCGTCAACACGATTGCTCCTGGCCTGTTCAAGACGCCGTTGCTCGCCAGCCTGCCGGAAGAGGCTCAGGCGTCGCTCGGTACTCAGGTGCCGCACCCCTCCCGCTTGGGTGACCCCAGCGAGTACGGTGCACTCGCAGCGCACATCGTCTCCAACCCGATGCTCAACGGTGAGACGATCCGCCTCGACGGTGCAATCCGTATGGCACCGCGGTAATTTCGGAGACAAGATGACTGGCGAAGCGATGAGTGTAGATTCGGTAGCAGTGGACTGGAGGTCTTTTCCGCCGCTGTTGATGAGTGACATCCTGACGGCTTCGCTGGAACTGTTCAACGAGAACGGTTACCACGGCACAACTGTGCGGCAGATTGCCAACCGCGTCGGGGTAACCGTTCCCGCGCTCTACTATCACCACGCGAACAAAGAGGCCGTTCTGGTCGCGCTGTTCGACGTATCGATGAGCGAACTGAATACCAGAACCGAAGCGGCAGAAGCAGAAGCCGGAGAAAAACCGGTGGAGCGCTTTGCGCTGGTGGTCGAGGCGATCGTTCTGTACATGACTCATCGGGCGCATCACGCTGCGTTGGACACCGAGATCCGGCATGTCTCGCCGGAAAGCCGAAGCCGATACGCGGCCAGTCGCAAGCGACTCGAATTGCTGATGCGCAGGATTGTCGATAACGGTGTGGCATCAGGAGATTTCTCGGTCACCGACACCGAAGAAACCGTCCGGGCCATACTCGGAATGGCTCAATCTTTACCACGTTGGTTCCAGACCGGTGGTCCGATGTCGCCGTCCCAATTGGCAGAGAAGTACGTCGACATCGCGTTTCATACAGTCGGGTATCGACCGTAAACGAAGGCGGGCAACAGGTTTAAGACCTGTTGCCCGCCTTGTGGTGTTTACCCTGTGTCAGAGCCGCGTGACGTTGAGTCCGCCGTCGTGGTAGTCGGCCCGCAGACGCTTCTTGTCGAACTTGCCGACACTCGTCTTCGGAACTTCCTGCACCACAGCCCAGTTCTCGGGAAGCTGCCACTTTGCGATCTTGTCCGAGAGGAACTCTTGCAGTTCGGCCATCGTTGTTGCCGAATCCGCGCGCAGGACTACCGCCACCAGCGGTCGCTCATCCCACTTCTCGTCGGGAATGCCGATTACAGCTGCTTCCGTGACATCGGGATGACCCATGACTGCGTTCTCGAGGTCGACCGACGAAATCCACTCGCCGCCCGACTTGATGATGTCCTTGGAACGGTCCGAGAGGCTGAGGAAGCCGTCGGCAGTGATGGATCCGACGTCGCCGGTCTTGAGCCAGCCGTCGTTGAACTTGTCTGCTGCCTCGACACCGTAATACGACGCCGTAATCCAGGGGCCGCGCACTTCGAGCTCGCCAACGGAGACGCCGTCGTGGGCAACAGTTTTGCCGTCATCGTCGATGAGGCGTGCTTCGACGGATGCGGGGAAGCGGCCCTGCGAGTATCGGTACTTCCACATCTCGTCACCCGTGATACCGAGCGGCGGGCGAGCCACGGAGCCGAGTGGCGAGGTTTCGGTCATGCCCCACGCATGCAGGACGCTGACGTTGTGATCGTCTTCGAACGCGTGCATCAGTGCCGGCGGAACTGCCGAGCCGCCGATCAGAACCTCACGCATAGACGAGATGTCCTGAGGATTCTGTTCGAGGTAGAGGTGCAGACCCTGCCAGATCGTGGGGACCGCGGCGGCGAACGTCGGCTTCTCGCTGGCGATGATCGCGGCCAACGGAGCCGGCTGGAGGAAGCGATCGGGCATGATCAGCGAAGCGCCGATCATGAACGCGGCGTAGGGAAGTCCCCACGACATCGCATGGAACTGCGGAACGACGGCAAGTGCGCGGTCGCCCTGCTTGAGGTTGGGTCCGTCGCTCATGCAGACCTGCATCGAGTGCAGGTAGATCGAACGATGGGAATACACAACACCTTTGGGGTCGCCTGTGGTGCCGGAGGTGTAACACATCGCGGCAGCGCTGCGCTCGTCCAGTTCGGGCCAGTCGAACTCTGTCGGCTGCTCCGCGATCAGGCCTTCGTACGTGTGTACCTCAACACCGGCGGGCGCTTCGAGGCCGGCGGCGGAAGAGCCCGTCACGATGATGTGCTTGACGGTCGTGAGCGAAGGCAGTTGGGGTGCGAGCAACGGGATCAGCGACGGATCCACGATGATCACGTGATCCTCGGCGTGATTGGCAACGTGGATCAGCTGCTCGGGGAACAATCGGATGTTGAGGGTGTGCAGGACAGCGCCCATCGCAGGAATGCCGAGGTACGCCTCGAGGTGCTCCGAGTTGTTCCACATGAACGTGGCCACTCGCTGATCCCCGTCGACGCCCAGTCCGCGCAGTGCGTGTGCCAGCTGAGCGCAGCGACGTCCCACCTCGGCATACGACGTACGGCGCGGACCACTTTCGGTCCAGGTCACAACCTCGGCGTCACCGTGGACGGAGGCTCCGTGCCGCAGGATTTGAGCAATGGAGAGTGGGGCGTCTTGCATCGTGCTCAGCATGGGCTACTCCTGGGTGTCATGCGATCCTGTGCTTTCCAGACCGGCCGCAATCGAGGTTGTGTGATGTCAGGCTAGTCATATCGCCGGGGCACCGTGTTAGTGACCCACTGCACACTCGAAGAACCATGCGATAACGAGTGCGCCCGGGTCGACGACGCCGCGAGCAGCCTCGCCGACATAGCTTGCGCGGCCCCGGCTGGCGACCATGACTTCCGTCGACTCGGCTCCGGCGCGAGCGGCTTCCGAGGTTCGTTGCAACACGTCCGCGCGTACGCCGTCGAGTCGAACTCCTTCCTCGAGAGCGTCCACTGCGGGGGCAATCGCATCCACCATGGTCTTGTCTCCGGGGCGTGCTCCCCCCAGTGCGGTGATGTTGTCCAGACCTGCCCGTGCCGCAGCGGCAATGGTCGCGAGATCCAGTGTGCCCTCTCGGGCTACCCGGAAGAAATGACGGAACCAGATGCCGAACAGTGCTCCGGACGTTCCACCCGCATGGCCGAGATAGGCTTGCGAGATGGCATCGAATGTTGTTGATGCGGAATAGGTATTGCGCATCTCGGTCAAATCCAATTGTTCCAGTGCGGCCACCATGTTGGTACCGAAATCGCCGTCGCCCGCCCGTCGATCGAGATCGGTGAGGGCGGGTTCCTCGTCGAGTACCTTCTGTGCCCAATCGGCTACCCATGCCCCGATGTTTCCGTCGGAAGTCGGGGTTGTCGGTGCAGTGTACGAAGGGCCGAACGATTCCCGCGGACCCACAGCCGAGTAACTTCGTGCCGGCGAATTCGGCCAGGCCGGCGCGGCGCTCGGGGCGTCCCACAGTTCGAGGATCTGATCGTCGACGCGTACCAAGGTGATGGATGCGCCTGCCATGTTCATCGCCGTCACAAATGTTCCGACGAGGGGGCGTTCGATGTGAATTCCCTTCTCGCCTAGATATTCTCCGAGTTCCGCGAACAGCAACTGCAGTTCCAGGGGATGTGTTGCACCTAATCCGTTGACCAGCGCGATAACACGATCTCCCTCTGCCAGTTCGAGTGAGTCGATGATCGGATCGGTCAGTCGGCGCACCAGTTCGGGAGCAGGCAACGCGTCGATCCGTTCGCGTCCTCGCTCGCCGTGGATGCCGATGCCCAGTTCCATCTGGCCCGCGGGTAGATCGAACGAAGGTTCCGTTGCGCCGGGGAGCGTGCACGGCGCAAGCGCGACGGCCATGCTGCGTGCCGATTGTGCGACAAGGCGACCGATCCGGACAACCTCTGCCAAAGACTCGCCGCGCTCGGCTGCGGCACCGCAAACCTTTTCCACGACGACGGTGGCTGCCGTACCTCGGCGTCCTGGTCCGTCGCCGTCAGCTCGTTCGGTTGCCACATCGTCCTCGACGAGGACCACATCGGTATCGATGTGGTCTTCCCGCAGCAACTCTCGTGCGATACCGAAGTTCATGACGTCGCCGGTGTAGTTCTTCACGATGTGGAGGACACCGCCGCCGGCGTCGACGGCTTTGCACGCCTCGTGAATTTGCAGAGCATTGGGTGAGGTGAAGACCAAGCCGGGGCAGACTGCGGTCAGCATGCCTGCGCCGAGGAACCCGGCGTGCATCGGTTCGTGTCCGGATCCGCCGCCGGAGACGATCGCGACCTGTCCATTGGGCAGCGGTTGTGCCCGTGTGAGGTATCCGGGGTCGGGATTCCACGCGATGTCGCCAGTGGATGCGATCAACCCGCGAAGTGCGTCGGGAACAAATGTCTTTGCGCTGCGCATGAACATCACTTCAGAGTAGGTCTAACGTCGAGTTCGGGCACGGGTCGTGATCGACGAGAGGTGGACGGCGTGAAACTGGGGTTGGTACTGGCCGGTGGCGGCGTTGCGGGAATCGCCTGGGAAACCGGTTTTCTACTGGGCGTTCAGGACAATTCGGAGGACGCTGCCGCAGCGCTGCTGGCAGCGGACGTGTTGATCGGTACTTCTGCAGGCTCCACCGTGACCGCTCAGATCGCGGGCGGTGCGACACTGCAGGAACTTTTCGACGCACAAACAGCGGAGGCGACGGGGGAGATCGATCCGAAGGTCGATGTCGAGGTGCTCGGTCAGATGTTCGTCGACGCGATCGCAGGTTCCGCGGATCGATCCGAACAACTTCGTGCACTCGGCGAGGCAGCGATGGCCGCCGACACCGTCGAACCCGCCGTGCGTCGTGCGGTCATCGAGGCGAGGCTGCGCAATCGGGCGTGGCCCGACCGGGAGTTGCGCATCCCGGCAATCAACGCCGAGACCGGTGAGTTGAGGGTGTTCGGCAAGTCGGCCGGCGTAGACCTGATCGACGCAGTCGGAGCGAGTTGCGCCGTCCCCGGTGTGTGGCCGGTGGTCACGATCGACGGGCGCCGATACATGGATGGCGGAATGGCAAGTGGCTCGAATGTTCATTTGGCTGCCGACTGTGATGTGGTCGTGGTTCTTTCACCCGCAGCCGATCCCGCCCCGAATCTTTTGGGCGGCAGTCTGCGAGAGGAAATCGACGCGATGACGCAGTCACGGGTACTGCCGATCTTCGCCGACGACGCCGTCGTCGAGGCGATCGGAACGAACTCCCTCTCGCCGGCCACCCGGCGTCCGGCAGCTGAACTCGGTCGCGAACAGGGCCGCCGAACGGCTGACGAGATCGCTGCGTTTCTGGTGACGACATGAGTGGGGCCCGGATTGCCGTGGTCCTTCGTCCGGAGCAGTCGCCGGAGGATCTGATCCAGCTTGCCAAATATGCCGACGAAGTCGGTATCGACGAGGTCTGGTTGTGGGAGGACTGCTTCTTCGGTGGAGGAATAGCTACTGCTGCAACTGTATTGGCCGCAACCGCGCGGATGAGAGTGGCGATCGGTGTGCTGCCGACGCCGATGCGCAACACCGCGATCACGGCGATGGAGATTTCGGCGCTGGGCAGAATCCATCCGGATCGACTGCGGGTTGGCTTCGGTCACGGCGTTCAGAGTTGGATGCGACAGATCGGCGCCAAGGCCGAATCGCCGTTGACCCTCCTGCGTGAGCAGTTCAGAGCGGTCGAGCGGCTACTACGTGGCGAGTCGGTGACGGTATCCGGTAGGTACGTGAATCTCGAGGACGTCACGCTGGCATGGCCGCCGGAGGAGGTGCCTCAGTTGCTTGTCGGTGCTACGGGGCCAAAGACTTTGGCGCTCAGTGGTGAGTTGGCGCAGGGCACGGTGTTGTCGGGAGGGACCACCCCGGACGGCGTGCGCCGGGCGATCCAACACATCGGAGCGCAAGATCACGAGGTGGTCGTCTACGTCATCTGTGCCTTCGGTTCAGGCGGTCGTGAGCGCGCACTGGCCGAGGCCGCAGCGTCCGGTAGCGAGTCGCCGGTGGATGCGGTTGCCGTGGGGACCGCGGCCGACGTTGCGGCCGCAGCAGTGCGATGGGTGGACGCGGGTGCAACCACCGTGGTACTCCAACCGACCGTTGACGAGCCGGACGTCCGTGAGTTTATTCGCCTTGTCGCGCAGGAGGTTCAACCGCTGATGGTGTAGCTCAGGCGGTTAGTCGGGACAGAACCTCGTCGATGTCGGCAGTGCTCACGTCTCGATGTGTCACGAACCGAACCTTCCCGGCGACGGTGACGGCACCGACGTCGACAGCGGCGAGCTGAGCAACGGTGGCCGATGGATCGGCTGTGGCGGCGAGAACGATGTTGGTGGCGGGTTCGTCGACAGCCCAACCGCGCTCACGAAGCCCCGACGCGAGGCGCTGCGCATTGTCGTGATCGTCGGACAGTCGGGCCTGCGAGCGCAAGGCCACGATGCCGGCCGCGGCAAGCACGCCGCCCTGACGAACGCCGCCGCCGAGCATCTTGCGGATCCTTCGGGCCTCGGTGATCAGTTCGGGTGACGCGGCCAGTATCGAGCCGACCGGCGCGCCCAGTCCCTTGCTCAGGCATACCTGGACGGTGTCGGCGCCGGAAGTCAGTTCGGTGGGCGAAACATCCAGTGCAGCAGCGGCATTCCAGAGGCGTGCACCGTCGAGGTGAATCTTCAAGCCGCGTGATCGGGCTGCCTCGACCAGCGCCGCCCATTCGGCCGGATTCATGACGGCGCCGCCGGCGAAGTTGTGGGTGTTCTCGAGACAGAGCAACGTGGTGTTCAACGTGAAATACGGACCGGGGGAGCCTGCGGCCTTCAGAACCGTCTCGGGCCTGGGCCGTCCGGGCCCTCCGTCGTGCGGCAGCGCCACCGGCATGCCCTGGGCGAGCCAGGCAGCGGTGCCCAACTCGGACCCCAGGACGTGGGAGTGCTCCGGTGCCAGGAACTGATCACCACGGCGGAGGTGCAGCATCAGCGCAATCAGGTTGCCCATCGATCCGCTCGGTACCCACAGAGCCGCCGGAAAACCGAGAGTGTGTGCCACTTTTTCCTCGAGCGCCGCCATGGTCGGGTCGTGATCGAGGACGTCGTCACCGACCTCTGCGTCGGCCATTGCCCTTCGCATCTCTGCGTCAGGTTTGGTGACGGTGTCCGAGCGTAGGTCGATGTACGACGAAGTCATGGTTCATTCGATCAAGTCGCGTGATCCGGCGTCAAACTGCAGTGAGTCGGACGTGAGGGATCAGATTCCCGGCTCCGCGGCGATCGTACCGGCGGATACCGCCCGGCACAGAGCGTCGTGGTCACGTTCGGTTTGATCGGCGTAGAGCCGAGCGAATCGGGTGAGGGCAGTATCGACCGTGTCCGAGGTTCCCAGATAGCCGGAAATCAGTGACGCGCCACTGGTTCGGGCGTGTCCCTTCGCCAGTAGGCGACCGCAGATCGCGACATAGTCGGTCAGCGCTGCTGCGTCGATATTGTTCAGGTCCACTGAACCTTTCATGTTCCGGAACTGGCGGACGTAGTACTGGCGGTCGTCGACGGTGCACCAACCGAGCAGTGGATCGCTGACTGTCTGGAGGGCCTGCTGGTATTCCGCGACACGTCGTCCTTGGTGATCGTGCCAGGCCGAGTCGCCGTGCACGAACGGCGCAACAACGGATCGGCGAGCCTGTTTGAGCTGCAGGAATATGACGTCGTCCGGGATGCTCCCTTCACACAGGGCGACATAGGCTCGTAGGGCGACACTTCCGACGCCGACGACCCGGTGCGCCACGTCGATGACGTTGTATCCCGAGACCACTCGACGCCAGTGCGGTGCAAGGGTTTCGAGATATTCGTCGAGACCTTCCAAGAGGAAGTCGGTGTCCTGTGGGGTGAGTCGTGTTGTGAGCGGCGGGTTCTCGAGTAGTTGTCGTCGTCCGTGATCCTCGACGGTGAATCGGGGAACCGCGTGATCGCTGGTACGTCGGCGGGCGCGTTCCGCTGCGCGTTGGATCTCGGCGAGCAAGCCTGGATCGGTGACGTGGTCGGTCAGTCCGTCGAAATCGACTCGGTCGAAAGAACGATCGAAGAGTGGCCGCTCGGACAGCTTTCCCAGGTGGAGGCGATACGCGGACACACACGAGGTCGTCGCTGTTTCGCATTGAGATTCGGTGAGGCCGTTTTGTCGACCGGCCACCCAGATGCTCGCAGCCAACCTACGCAGGTCCCATTCCCACGGGCCTGGATGTGCTTCGTCGAAATCGTTGAGGTCTATGACAAGTTCGCGTTCCGGCGATCCGTAGAACCCGAAGTTGCCGACGTGGGCGTCACCGCAGATGACCGGCGTGATACCGGTGGCCGGGAGCGCCGCCATGTCCTCGGCCATCAGTCCGGCAGTCCCGCGGAGGAATCCGTACGGGGAAGCGACCATGCGCCCCACCCGAATCGGTACCAACCAGTCGAGTCTTCCCTCGTGGGCAGTGTTGACCTGATCGACCGGGTCACGTCGGTTCGGTGGTGGCGTCCAATCGCCAAGTGACGACCGTGCCACTCGTTTACGTAGACTCTTTCCGATCTTGCGCCGCTCACTGCGAGGGGTTTGACGCGCGCGCAGGGTCGCCCTGCCGTCCGGTTCGTTTTCGAGAGCCAACTGACCGGCAGGCCTACTCAGCGGGTCCATGTCGGGCTCTCTTTCGTCGGGCGTGCGAAACTCGCGCTCGATCTTATGCCCGCTGGAATTAGTACCGCGCGACGAGTTCGTTAACTACTCGCCTGGGCAATCAACTCGACAACGCGGTCGGCGCACAGGTCCGGATCGGGCATTCTCCCGATGCCGAGGCACTCGACGACGGTGAACGACGCATCCGGCATGTCCTCCACACCGAGCGCCCACCCGAAGTAGTGGTTCCACGCGAGTACGGCGCGGTGGCCGCTGTGCTGCGGAATCTCGTTGCCAAGCACAAGTACCGCGTCGAACGCCGGACCGTCGAACCAGATGACCGATTCGGCAAAGGCGGAGGCGGCGACCGCGACTACGTACCTTTGACAAGTGGATTCGCTCGGAATGGCGGTGTGTGCACGCATGCTCGCTCCTCCGGCTCGGTGGTGATCGGAGGGTTCCCCCTTGGTGCCGCCGAAGAAACGCCGTGCAGATTACGTCCCGGCCACAGATTTACGACGCAGGCGATGCCCGAGATGTTTTTTTGGGCTTCGCCGTTGTCGTGGGTGGCCGCGGAAATGAGAAGACGGTGTGCTTTCGGCCGCCCGCGTACCCGCCCATGTAGTCGATGTGGATCGTCATACCCGCTCTGGCACTGCGGTATTGAGTCAAAGTAGCGGTTACGTTCCGCTGTAAATCGGGGCCGTGTGTTGTCGTCTTCACCAGCGTCGCCGATGAGTGCGAACCCGTTACCTACGGGGTCGGTGACGGTTGTCGAGAAGCTCAGTCGTCATGTTCGGGCGTTAGGTCCCGAACTGCGGCTCGTATGGACCGTTCACGAAGTTCGTTCTCTCTGCGCAGCTCACGGCGCCTACGGCCCGCCTCGAATCGTTGCCTCGCAATTGTTCCGGTTGGTCGGAGTTGGGGTACTTCAGCTGGTTTTCCGTCGCTGCCCATTGCCACCATCGTGAAATAGCAACTATTGGTGTGTCGAGATTTTCCGAGAAGAATGTCTTCGGTTTCGACTCGTATTCCGATTTCCATCGACGTGCGCCCGGTGTAATTGACGGAAGCGCTGAACGTGACGAGTTCTCCGACATGCACCGGTTCGCGGAACACCACACGATCCACGGACAGGGTCACGACGTACGTCTGGGCGTATCGACTCGCGCACGCGTATGCAACCTGGTCGAGAAACTTCAGAATCGTTCCGCCGTGCACGTTGCCCGAGAAGTTGGACATGTCCGGCGTCATGAGGACGGTCATGGACAGGGTTTGTTTTGCCGTATGCTGCGGTGCTTGCTTGGATTCAGGCAGGGAGATCGATTCAGACATCGAGTGGGCCTCTTGGAGTCGGTGGACGGTGAAGAGACCGTATCCGGCAAAGAGGGTTACCCGCGCGTTCGGAAGAGCGCGGTGTCAGAGTTCGGGACAGTGCCAATGTGGAGGATGTATTCGCTGGTGGCGACGGGGCCGGCCGCGCTCGACCTGAGATAGGGCGCGAGCGTCGAGCGGAGGTGCGCTGACATCGAAGCCCAATTCCCTGTGCTTCGAACGGCCTCGCGAAAGTTCTTCAACGCCGGTGCCTGGTCGCACAGTTCCTCGACGGGATCCGATCCGGCTGGTAGTTCCCACTCGAGCAGGTGGGAGGCCGAGCTCACCGACTCCAATCCGGCTGCCGCCTTCTCGAATTCGCTCGAGCTCGACCACGTCGTCGGCAGTGGTGCGATGCCGTCCCACGCAGAAGCTGCCTCGGTGCGAAGTGCTGCTGCCCACCCGTTCGCCGACCACGTTGCGACGCAGATCTTTCCGCCTGGCCGGGTCACCCGCATCATCTCTGCGAGGGCAATCGAGGGGTCGGGGCAGAAGATGATCCCGAAGATGCTGACGCAGGCGTCGGCACTCGAATTCGGCCAGGGTAAAGACTGCGCATCGCCGATCGTGAAGGTGGGTTGGGTAGTGCCGGGGTGGGGAATCCAGCGTTCGCGTGCGACCTCGAGCTGGCTGGCGGAGAGGTCGAGTGCGTGGACCGTCATGCCTGACTGAGCCGCCGGGAGCGCAAAGTTCCCGGTTCCGGCGCAGACGTCGTACACCGTGCTCACATGCCCGATCGAGCGCAGTGCCTCCGTCGATGCCGGTGAGAGTTGCTCGGCAAGAGGCGAATACGTCGTACCATTCCAGTTTCCCTGTTTCACGACAAACTCCTTTCGACTGCGTCGATGACCGTATCGAGCGCTGCGCCCGCCGCGCGCGCTGCTTCGTCGGGGTTGCGTTTCTCGATGGCCGCGATCAAGGGTCGGTGCTCGTCGACGTGGAAACCTGGACCGACACTGACTGCGGACAGCGAATCCGTCACGGCGGCAAGGACTCCCCGGTAGACGTCGATCAGTGCGGAATTGTGGGACGCCTCGACGATCGAAAGGTGCAGGGCCATGCCGGCTTCGACAGTGAAGCCGCCGACGTGACCGGGGTGGGCATTCCAGGCTGCATGTATCCGCGCGAGATCTTCGGGGGTATGGCGCTGCGCTGCAAGTCGCGCGGCTTCGACCTCGAGTCCGCGTCGCAAGCGCAGTACGTCGAGAACGTCACCTCTGGCGAGCCTGCGCCCGAGTAATCCTTCCACCGGCGACGCCGCCAGGACGTAGACGCCGCCACCATGACGAACGGACAGAACTCCGGCGTGTGCGAGCGCCCGTACCGCTTCGCGCATGGTGTTTCGGGCGACTCCCAATTCCTCGACCAGTGCGGTCTCCGGCGGGAGTTTTGATCCGACGGGCCATCGACCGGTCGATATCGCCTCCTCGATCGCCGCGGCGACGATGTCTACCTTGCGTCCGGAATCGGACATGTGTGCCACCTCGGGTAAGTGGGTCAATGACTTTGTCCGAGGTTAGCGTGCGCTCACGAGTGGGTCAATGACTTGTGAACTATCCGCGTACGTCCAGGCTGCGGGCGTAGTGCTCCTTGAAAACCTCGAGATGCGCCCACGATTCCAAGCCGCTGACACCGTCGATGCCCCGGATTCGCTCGGACAAGGCATGGAGGTCGTTGGACGAGTTGGCGGCGACCGTAGCGATCACGTCGTACCGTCCCAGAGTCCGCGCGAGGAATTCGATTCCCGGGAGCGACTCGATCTCCGATACCGCGTTGTCATCCCGTGAGCCCAGATTGACGCCGATGCCCATCGCCAGCGTCCGGCCACCACCTCGCCGCTTGACGACGGCACCGACGCGCAGTGCCGTGCTCGAGATCAGATGATTGACGCGATTGCGCACAGCGCTCGGCGACAGGCCGGTGTGTTCGGCCAGCTCGAGAAATGGCATGCGACCGTTGCGCTCGAGCAGTTCGATCAAGGCGACGTCCGTCGAATCGAGTCGGATGTCGGCTTGTAAAGCGGTCTCGGGCATGAAGATTCCCTTGATGACGTCGACGTAGACCAGCGTGCTCACGGATCTGACGCCACGCTGTGAGCGGAGTTCGGCGATGGCGCGGTACAGATCGTCGTGGCTGGGCACCCGAAGTTCCGCGATCACGTTGTACTGCCCGCTGACTGCCGAGATGTACACGGCAGCCTCGGATTCGATCAACGCGTCCAGTACCGGGGTCATCGGTCCGGACACGGCGATCGACACGTGTGCGAGTGCCTTCAGGCCGAAAAGTTCGGGGTGTGCGACGGCAACCACGGACACCGTTCCCGAGTCGAGTAGTGCCTGCACCCTGGTGGACACTGCCGCGCGTGGGGCATCGACCGCCACGGACAGTTCGCGGTACGTCGCTCGCCCATTGCGTTGAAGAGCAGCTATGAGCTTGGAATCGAGATCGACCGTCATGGATGCCCCAACTTTTCCAGAGATTTTTCTGTATGAGCTTCCTATTAGAACAGTCGCATGTGGGCATAGATGATGTGGATAAGTGCAGAAATGCACGAAAACTTGTACAAAAAAGTTGTGTACCACCTGGTCTGAAACTTTGATGCATTGCATAGCTCCAGGTCAGGGCGTAGTTTTCGCTCAACACGCAGTGACCTGCACCACCATCTCGACGAAGGACCACCATGCGCAAGTTGCACACGCACGAAGCCTCGCCGCTCGACGCCACCGCCACGATCTTCACCGGCGCCAAGATCCACACCGTTGACGACAGCACGGCGGGAGCCGAAGCGTTCCTGGTGTTCGGAAACCGCTTTGCCGCGGTGGGGACACTCGAGGAATGCCGCACGGAGGCGCGACGCCTGAGCACTCGCACGACCGCGGTGGTCGAACTCGACGGCGCCACCGTCGTCCCCGGATTCGTCGATCCGCACGCACACCCGTTGATGTACGGACAGATGCTCAGCTGGGTGGACTGCGGACCGGAGAAGGCGCACTCGATTCCCGGAATCATTGCCCTGCTTCAGGAAGCGGCACTCACAGCTCCTGCGGGTGTCCCGATTCGCGGATACGGCTATGAGCACCGCAACCTGATCGAAGGGCGCCATCCGCTCAAGGAAGAGCTCGATCAGGTGGCCACCGATCGCGAGGTCTACCTCATGAACGCGAGCGGTCACGGCGGCGTCGTCAACTCCTTCACTTTCGACAAGCACGGCATCGATGCGAGCACTGAGAACCCGGCCGGTGGCGAGTTCTTCCGAGATGCAGACGGCGAGTTGACGGGCGAGCTGTCCGACGCCGCGTGCAACATCCTCACCGGTGTCAACGGTGTGAAGGTCGGCCATCACGGACCCAACTTCCATCTCGAGGACGAGCCGGAAGAGCACCTTCGCCAGCTGTCGGTCGCTCAGGACAAGTTCCTGGCCGGCGGCGTCACCACCATCGGCGACTGCCAGGTGACGCGTCGTGAATTCGACATGTACCTGCGTCTGGCCGAGCAGGATCAGCTCAAGACCCGCGTCAGCATGTACATGCTCAGTCATCTCCTCGATCACGTCATCGACACGGGAATGCATGGCGCCTTCGGCAATTCGCGGCTCGCGTTCGGCGGCATCAAGTTCTACGCCGACGGCACTCTCGGCGGCTGGACCGCATACTTCCCCGACGGCTACGTGGGCGACCCGTGCCGCACCGGGCAGCTCTACCATGAGCCGGCGGACTACTCGGAGCTCATTGCCAAGGCACACTCCGTGGGTCTGCAGACTGCCACGCACGCTCAGTCACCGACGGCCATCGACATGGTGCTCGACGCCATCGAAGCTGCGCAGAAGGCTCACCCCGACGCCGACGCGCGTCACCGCATCGAGCACTGCGGGCTCCCGACGGCCGAGCAGATCGCCCGGATGAACCTGGCCGGTGTGTACCCGGTGAACCAGCCGCAGCACTACTACAACTGGGGCGAGGGCGTCACCGCTGCGATCGGAACTCCGGGTGAGCGGTTCAACCCGCTCGGGGAGTTCATCGCTGCCGAGGTTCCCGTGACCATCAGCTCCGACGCCCCGGTCGCAGAGCCCAAGCCGCTCGAGGCAATTCAAGCAGCCGTCACTCGTGTGACGCGTCAAGGCCATCAGCTCGGCTCCGATGCACTCCGCATCACCGCCGACCAGGCACTGCAGGCTCACACGCTCAACGGTGCACGTGCGCTGGGCCGTGAAGCAGAACTTGGCAGCATCTCGGTCGGCAAGCGGGCCGACTTCGTCATTCTGGGCGCGGACCCCCTCGAGGTTCCGGCCGACGCGATTGCGCAGATCGAGGTGCGGGAGACCTGGATCGACGGCGAACTCGCACATTCAGGTCATAACCACCTATTGTCGAGCACTTCGACCACCGAGGAAAAGTAATGAACCGAGAGCAACAGATCGTGAAGGCCCGCAAGGCGGGATTTGCAGCCTTCGTCGGTACAACCATCGAGTGGTACGACTTCTACGTATATGCCACGGCAGCCGCCCTGGTCTTCGGTGACATCTTCTTCCCGCCCGGAACCGATCGCCTGACCGGCGTTGCGGCGGCGTTCGCGACGTACGCCGTCGGATTCTTCGCTCGCCCGCTCGGCGGAATCGTGTTCGGACATGTCGGTGACAAGATGGGCAGGCGCACCGCACTTGTCGTCACACTGACGCTGATGGGTGCAGGCACCTTCCTCATCGGCATGTTGCCCACTTACGCGTCGATCGGGTTCTGGGCGCCGTTGCTGCTGGTTCTGCTCCGCTTCGTCCAAGGCTTCGCCGTCGGCGGTGAATGGGGTGGCGCGGTCCTGATGGCCGTCGAGCATGCTCCCGAGGACAAGAAGACTTTCTACGGCGGATTCGCTCAGCTGGGCAACCCGGCCGGCGCCCTTCTGGCCACCGGGTTCTTCAGCATTCTCTCCACCTTCGGCGACGACGCGCTGCGCGAGTGGGCCTGGCGTCTGCCGTTCCTGTGCTCGGCGCTGCTGATCCTCGTCGGCTTGTTGGTTCGCCTCAAGGTCGAGGAGTCCCCGGTCTTCGAGTCCGAGGTGAAGTCCGCGGACGTCCCGGAGATGCTGCCGCTCAAGTACGCACTGGTGACCAACTGGCGTCCGATCATCCTGGGCATCGGCATTCTGCCGGTCGCAGTCGGCGGCTACTACCTCGTGACGACCTTCATCACGGCATACGCGACCGACCCCGACGTCGGCTTGTCGGAGACGCTGATTCTCAACGCGCTCAGTGTCGCCGCGGTGGTCGAGTTGATCGCGACCCTGGGCGTGGCGTGGCTCGGCGACAAGGTGGGGCGCGTCCGCGTGGTCATCTGGGGTCTCGCTGCGGTCGCGATACTCGCCGCGCCGCAGTTCTTGGTGCTGAAGTCCGGATCCGTCTTCCTGATCTTCCTGACGTTTGCGGTCATGCGACTGGTGCTCGCTGCCACGTATGGTCCGATTGCCGCCGTTCTGTCGCAGATGTTCAAGCCGCAGGCGCGCTACACGAGCATCTCGTTGGCGTACCAGGGTGCAGGCGCGATCTTCGGCGGGTTGTCTCCGCTGGTGTCGACGCTGATGTACAAGGCAACCGGCAGCATCTGGCCGGTCATCGCACTGCTGATCGGCATGTGCATCCTGAGCATCGTCTGCCTGCTCTTCGCTCCGCAGCACGTGGACGAGGCGACCGACACCGACGGTGTGCGGCAGGGCCTGAACAAGGAATCGGCTTCCGCCTGACAACTGCAAACACGAAGCTGGGGCAGTACACGATTTCCGTGTACTGCCCCAGTTGTCGTTTCAGGTCAGTTGTCGTTCAGAGCAGGTCAGGCGCCGACGAGATGGCGATGAAAGTGATCGCTGCGTCGGTGCGCCTGGCTGAGATTCCTGATCTCGCGAAGCCAGAAGTGAGACGCCAGTGCATTGTTGTTGCCATAGCCGGTGCCGGACGTGTCTTCGTCGATCAAGGCGACAAGCGCCTTGATCAGGCTGGTGACCTTGAGGTTGTTGGTCTGAGAATGTCGTACCAGCAGGTCAGCAGCTTCGTCGGTGCTGCAGCGGTAGAGCGTGCAGACAATTTCGAGAGCCCGTTCGCGGAGACGGCCCGAATTGGTCGGGATCCGTAGTCCGTTTGTCGGAACACTGTTCGTCTGGTTGTTCGTGTTGTCGGTGTGAATCATGGTGTTGTACAAGGTATTCCTTTGAACCACATGGGTTTTGGACCCGTGCGGTGTGTAGCGCATGTTGATACTGGTGCAGTCGGTACGCGATTGGCGGCGGACTCCGTCGGAGTCTTCGGCCTGGTCAACAATCTGCGGGACTGATGAAAGTGCGTAGTGATCAAAGGCGCGGATTTGCACCGAACTGGAAGTCTTGCCCCTGGAACGAGTTTTGGAACTGTCGTTCCGGGCGAAGCGACCGGCTGCCTGACTGACGGCTGCCCTCTGATAACCCCACCGTACGTCATGGTGTCGGTTTCAGCTAATCCTTTTCCGGGCGATCATGCTCACAGTAGGTGGTTTCACCTGCTCAAGGGGTATTTACGTGATCGATTATCGCTTGCTTGGTGGTAGCCCAGGCTGCGGATTCGGTGTTGGTGAATTCGCCGTGGCCGACGCCGGGAAGTTCGATCAGGTCGACGCGATCACCGGCCGCGCGGGCGGCGTCGGCATAGCGTCGGCTCTGCTCGATCGAGACCACCCGGTCAGCTTGCCCGTGCAGTGCTGTGACCGGGATGCCGATGGGAAGATGTTCGATCGGCGAGGCAACACGGTATCGATCCGGGTAGTCGGACGGCATGCCGCCCAGAAGATTTCGAACAAATCGATCCTTGCCGGCTGTGGCCGCGAGTTCCATGTCGAAGACACCGGCCATAACGGTGGCTGATCGAATGGATACTGTGAGAGCAGGGTCGGGCGCGTCGATACCTTGGCTAGGTCGCGACGCTGCCCAGGCGGCGAGTTGGCCGCCCGCCGAGTAGCCGGCTACGTGCACGCGGCCCAGATCCAGTCTTCCGGAAGCCTTTTCCTGCACAGAGTCGGCCAAGGCGTTTGTTGCCGTGACGGTGTCCGAGAGAGTGGTCGGCCATCCGCCGTGCCCGCCCACGCGCCGATACTCGATGTTCCACACGGCAATTCCGTAGGGCGTCAACGATCGAGCCCACGCGCCTGCGTAGTCGAGGTTACTTTTCTGGGCCCATCCGCCACCGTGAATGAGGACAACCACTGGTAGTGAATCTCCGTCGCCGGGGGGTAGATACAAATCCCCGAACGTGTCCGTGTCGGCGGCATAGGAAATGCGTACGGGGGCTACGGATCGATCGGTGCCCGCCGCGCTGGAAACGGAAATAACCAGGGTGAACAAGCAGACCAGCGCAACCGCGACATACCGAAGCAGCCGGTTGGCGGAGCGGTGCGCGATGGCCGGATTCCTCTCGTCACGCTGGGGAGATTGTCGTAAATAGGAGTCTATCTACGACAAGTGAATTTCAGGTGCCTACGGTTCGGTCCGTGCTGACTCTGACGCGAAGTTCGCCCCGAGTGTGGCCCTGGTTGCGCGGTTCGTCGCCGTTGATCAGGGCTAGCAGTGCATCCACTGCCAATGCTGCCTGTTCTTCGGGGAAGAAGTCGACGGCGGTGATCGGGGGATCGGAGATCAGTAGAGCGGGTTCGTCGCTGTTCTGGGCGATCAAGATGCTTCCAGGAATTGACAGACCGAGATCGAGCGCCGCTCGTGCAGCAGCAGGAGCGCAGCCGAGGATGAACGAAAGGATCGCGTCCGGTGGATTCTCGGATGTCAGTGCTTCGTGAGTCGTCGAATACGCAGCGGCGACGAGTTTTTCGACGGTATCGACACCTTCGAACGTTGCAAGTTCATCCATCGCTCTGGGTGTCACGCTGTGGGTGCGGCACCACTCGCGGTAAGCGATGGTTGTCGCGCGGTTCCACGCCGAATCCATTCCGGGATTGAGGACGAGGATGTCTGTCGCGCCCTTCTCAGTGAGGTGGTCCAGGAGCGTTTCGGTCGTGGCGAAGAGATTCGGTGAGATGGTCCATCCGAACTGTTCGCGACTTCCCGGGCCCACTGCGACAGTAGGGATTCCGAGCTTGTTCAATACATCGACGCGAGGGTCGTGCGTCATCGGGTCGACGACGAGAGCACCGTCCATCTCGATGCGCCGCAGCCCGTTCGGGTCTTTCATCGACGGCAGTAGCAGGAGTGAGTGATCCGCATGAAACGCGGCCTGAGTGGCGGCGGTAGCCACGCGGCCGTACCAGTCGAAGTTGAGGTACTCGGACGATGACAACTCGTCCCGAGTGGGGAGCATCAGTCCGAGGGTGGCAGTCCGGCCGGTCCGAAGATTCTGTGCCGAGCGATTTGCCCGGTAACCCAGGCGGTCGGCCACCTCTTGAACGCGCGCCCGGGTCGTCCCGTCGACTCGGCCCTTGCCATTGAGTGCGTAGGAGACTGTCGACACCGCGACGCCGGCAGCAGCCGCGACATCGCGAAGCGTCGGGACGTTCGGCGTGATCATCGGGCTGGTTTCCTTACTCCCTGGTCGGTTTCTACTACAGGTTAACGCCCAATCGTTTCGGCAAGGCAAAAGAAGGCAAGCCTAGTGGACGGTCGTCTAGTGACATTCGAGTGCAGAATCGTTTCATCACAGCTATTGACACTGAAGAAACGATTCGGCACGCTCGTGGAACGTCGGCACAACGTCGAACCAATTCGGATGAACCCGACGCACTCGTTTCAGCCAAGCGCATATTGCGATAACGCACGGAGTCATTGCATGACCGACAAAACCGACCTGCGGCCAACGGGTACAAGTCCCGCCACGCATCCGCCTCGAGCTCCTCATGACCTTTGCTCGGGCACTACCAACAGCGCCTACATCGCGGAGGGGTTCGGCGCGGGATCTTCGGTAGTGGCCTATGTCGGCGATCTCGGTGGCCAGATCGGTTTTGTTGTCGCCTGCGGTATTTTCACGTCGTCCACGCTCGACAACCTTTTCGATATCTCGATACCGATTTCTACAGGCGCGCTGATGGTTGCCGTTCTGGTCACGGCCGTGGGATATAGCCGAGTGGACATCAGCGAGAAGGTCCGCCTGGCACTTGGCATGGGCACTATGGCGGGCTTGTCCACTGTTCATAATCTGTGGTTCGCAATACCACTGCTCGCTGCATTCGTGGTGGGGGCTCTTCGGTGCGTGGGGGTCCGTAACCACTCGATCGAAGTGCTGTCGGTATGAGCGAACACCCATGGTCGGTCCCCGGCGGTTTGGTCGAACGGCCGGGATTGCTTTCGGGAGAGCCGGAGATCTGGGTGTACGCCGACAAGTTCTCGTACTTCGCCGGCGAGACCGTCTCCCTTCGAGTCCACACCACCGCAGACCAATACGACCTCGAGATCGTGCGAGACGGCGCACGGCCCCATAGCATCGTCAAGTACATCGGTCTGCCCGGAAAGCAGCAGGCGACGCCCGCGGACGCCTATGCAGTCGGCTGCGGATGGTCTGAGTCCCTCGCGTTCACAGTCGCCTCGAATTGGTCCTCGGGAATGTATTTGATTCTCGTACGGATGCGTCACGAAGGCGTCGTCGTCGAGCGTGAAGGCTTTTTCATCGTCCGTTCGCGGGACGCCGCGCTGGCCGACCTGGTTCTCATTCACACGACGAGCACGATGTTGGCTTACAACGACTGGGGCGGGGCCAATCACTACCGCGGTGTTCCGGACGGTTCCGGCGACGTGCCGACACCGATTTCCTCGACGCAACGCCCCATCGCGCGAGGAATGCTGCGTAAACCTGAAGGTGCAGCACGCAATATTCACACCGATACTCCCGGAGTGGGCTGGGTTCCGAGACACCCACCCTACGAGTGGGCCTGGGTGAACGGCTATTCGCGTCATCACGCCGATGCTTTTTGGGCGACGTACGAACGGCCGTTCACGGTGTGGGCGGAAGAGCAAGGTTTCCGCGTGCATCACATAACCCAGCATGATCTACACGAAGATCCTTCAGCACTGCAGGGATATTCGTGTGCGGTAGTCGTCGGTCACGATGAGTACTGGTCATGGGAAATGCGCGACCGAATCGACGAGTTCGTTGACGGGGGAGGAGGTTTGGCGCGATTTGGCGGCAACTTCCTCTGGCAGGTCCGCATCGAGGGCGATGTACAGGTCTGTTACAAGAATCCGTTCGATGATCCGATGCGTGAGGTTGATCCGACGCGGGTGACAACGGCATGGGATTCGCCCGAAGTTGCCCGACCGGGAGCGTGGACGATGGGTTTGACCGGTATGGCTGGTGTCTACAACCGTTATGGCGCAACGACTCCCCGGTCCTCCGGCGGGTTCACGGTGTACCGGCCGGACCATTGGGCACTGAACGGAACCGACCTGTATTACGGCGACAACTTCGGGATCGCCCCGATCTGTGTGGCCGGATTCGAGATGGATGGAGTGGATTACACGTTCACGAAGGGGCAGCCCTCCGCCACCGGGGTTGACGGTGCTCCCGAGGATCTGCAAATCATCGCGATGGCGCCGGCGGTATCGGGTTCACGGGACAATTGGAACGGCGCGGTTCCCATCGGTGCACCTTTTGCCGAGGTGCGGGGCATTATCGAATGCTTCTACGGGAGTGAGCCGCCCGAGCACCTTCGTGATCTCGAATACGGATCGGGAATGATCGCGTGCCACCAGCGAGGTTTCGGAACGGTGTTCAACGCTGGTTCTACCGAATGGGTGAATGGACTGATTCACCACGATCCGTTCACCGAGAAGATCACCTCAAATGTACTGAATCTATTTGCTGCACAAATCTCGAGCTTCAACGCGGGGGAAACTGACACGAGAGTCGATGACATTCGAACATTCGGCCCCGGTCAACTGTGATCCCTACCCGTACGACGAAGTAAGCAACATGGTCAGCGGCCGCGTGGCACTTGTCGATCTCGACCGACACCATCGCGAATTCGCTTCTGGTGACGCATTTGTGCCGAAGTCGTTTGGCGGCACGTGGGAGAACGTCGAACCGTCCCAGAAGTACTTCGTCGCTGTTCCTGGAGCGCGTTCATGAGCGTTGCCTCGTCGCATGGGCGTTATGGCGATCCTAAGGCCAAAGCTCCCATCACGGGCTCTCTGACGGCTCGATCCTGACAATCAGGTCCGCCCGCACCCGAACTGCCTCGACAGCAACGGCATTCGGTTGATCCACCTCGTGTACCCACGCCGCAGCCGCTTCGGAACTCCTTCCGAAGCGGCTGTGTCGTGTCACCAGTCTTTCCGTGCGAGTTTCTTCCGGAACGTCGAGATACCACACGGCGTCGAGTGACGCGCGGACGTCGGGCCAGGCTCCGGTCTCGAAGAGAAGGTAGTTGCCTTCCGTGACAATCAGTGGAGTCTCCGGGGTGACAGGCACCGCGCTGCCGATGGATTCGTCGATCTCGCGATCGAAGATCGGCCCGTAGATCGTGCTGTCCTGCATTCGAAGTCGACGTAGTAGTGCCGCGTACCCGTCGGCGTCGAACGTGTCGGGGGCGCCCTTGCGATCGCGCCTGCCTAGCCTGTCGAGTTCCCGATTGGCGAGATGGAAGCCGTCCATCTCGACGATGGCGCATCGAGAACCCAGCTTTCGCGCGATGGTCTGGGATGCCGTCGATTTTCCGGCTCCAGGTGCTCCCGTGATGCCGAGGATGTACCGACGGTTGTCGGCAATCAGTGAAGCAGCGCGTGAGGCAAGCTGGTCGAGCGTCAGCGAGACGGTCGGCGGTGAGGTCCTCACGTGTTGCTCCATTCGGTCGGGATGTCGGTTTCAGAAGACGGCTGCACGATGCCTTTGATTGCGCTTCGGCCCATTGTCCAACGGCGGATGATCTTCGACTGGTTATCTGAACTCGCCCCTCGGTTGGGCGTTTCCGGCCACTTAGTACCCGAGGCCTAAAGTGGCCACTCTTTTTGGGTGTTTCATGCCCTGATATCCGTTACGTTTTCCAGGTGGTTACTGCTGTGGTGCCATGCCGCACGGTGCGGAGACCCAGAGTGTGAAGGCCGATAGATGACGATTCTCAATTCTCGCTCTGGGCGGACTCGTCCTCGTTGCGGTCGCATTGTCGCTGCGTTCGGTGGTGTTGTTCTCGCAACGGCCTCGCTCGTGACTGCTGGTGCCGGCTTCGCTGCCGCCGAAACAGTCGCTGAAATCCTCAACCGTGCATGCGTCCGCTATGTCCCGAACCCCGATCCTGTTGAAGGCATAGTGTCCGACTGCGCCGGCGCGAACCTACAGAAGGCGAACCTGGCCGGCGCGAACCTGATCGGCGCGAACCTGATCGGCGCGGACCTGGCCGGTGCGACACTGACAAACGCAATCCTGACCGCCGCGGACTTGAGCTACGCGACACTGGAGCAGGCCAACCTGACCGACGCGGATCTGACCGGCGCGGACGTGAGCGACGCGCAAATGACGGGTGTGAACCTGACCCGCGCGATCCTGATCGACGCATCCTTGAGCAACACTTTCATGAGCTACGGAACCCTGACCGGCGCGAACCTGACCGGCGCGAACATGTACGGCGCAAATGTGTGGGAGGCCGATCTGACCAGAGCGAACCTGACCGAGGTGTATCTGTACTCCGCCACGATGGTCCTCGCGAACCTGACTGACGCGGACCTGACCGACGCAGACCTGAGCTTTTCGTATCTGTACGGCGCGAACCTGACCGGAACGAGAGCAATACCCTCGGATGTTCAGGTGACCGCCTCGTCACCTGCCGATGCTGCCGTCACAATTCCCTCACCCCTGGGCGTTCGGGGAGTGGGGCTCGGCGAATGCACCCGACCGACCGATATTGCGGTCTCGATCGGCACCCCGACCACCTTCCCCGTCGGAACTACAACCGTCACGTGCACCGCCGGAAACACCCTTGCGTCCGGTTCGGGGACCGTTACGGTCACCGTCAACCCGTATACCGCAGCTCCCGGGTTCGCCGCCTCCGCGCCCGTCACGTTGTCGGGGACTGTGGGCACCGAACTCCCACATACCTTCACCGCCACCGGAACACCCGCCCCGCAGATCACCGTCACCGTCGGGGCCCTTCCCGACGGCCTCACCCTGACCTCCGCCGGTGTCCTGACCGGAGCACCTACCGCCCCCGGACCGATCAACTTCACCATCACCGCCGACAACGGCGTCGGAACCCCGGCCACGTTGCAGGTCAACGGAACCATCACCGCCGCAACGCAAACCCCGGCCCAGATCATCGCCGGCGCGTGCGGGAACTACGTCGCCAACCCCACCGCCGGCAACTCCACCGACTGCTCCGGAAAAAACCTCGCCGGAACGGACCTCGCCGGCGTCAACCTGACCGGCGCAAACCTGACCGGAACGGATCTCGCGGGCACGAACCTGACCGGCGCGGACCTCTACCACGCGGATCTGACCGGCGCAGACCTCACCGGCGCGAACCTCACCGGGGTGACCCTGACAGGTGCGAACCTGACCGGTACATCGGCACTACCGTCCGACATCACCGTCCCCGCCACATCCAATGACGGCGCCCCCGCAACTTGGGCGGTTCCCGCGATGCCCACCGGGCTGACTTTCGGCACCTGCACTCCCGCCTCCGGAACCGTGTTTCCGGTCGGGGCCACCTCCGTCACCTGCACCGTCACCAGCGTGAGCGGCGACGTCCTGACAACAGGTACAGGTACCTTCACCGTCACTACGACACCGGTCGTCGACCCACCCGTCACCGGATCCCTCGGCTCGATCTTCGGTAGCTGACCTTCCCGGCCGAACGCACTCGATCGGTGCGCACATGCTCAACGACGTTGTCCGTCAACTCTTTCGTGGGGTCGGAGGGCAATGTGGTTTCGGGGACTGTGGGTACGGGCCGCGTCGACCATCGATCGCGGCCATATCACGTTGAAACAAATCTGTCTCGGTAATCCGAATATTTGACCTTGGCAGGCTGTGTTTATCCTGTTGGCGTGACTTCCTCATTGGGTGAGCCCGGGCACACAACGGCCCCCGGACGTATTCGCAGCACAGCTTTTGCTTCCAAAGTGATGTCCGCAGCGGAAGCGGTGAAGTTCATTCACCCCGGCGATACCGTCGCGATCAGCGGTTTTGCCAGCGCCGGCACACCCAAGGTCATCGTTCCTGCCCTGGCGGAGCGGATTCACCACACCCGCGGGGAGGGGTCGAACTTCACGATCAACCTCCTGACCGGCGCCTCGGTCTCCACCGAGACCGAGCGCCTACTCGCCGAGGTCGACGGCATCGCGTTGCGCATGCCGTATCAGTCCGAGGCGACAGCCCGTAAGCGGATCAACGACGGCCGGATGGACTACGTCGACATTCACCTCTCGCACGTTGCCCAGCAGGTCTGGGAGGGCTACTACGGCAAGGTCGACGTGGCAGTTGTCGAGGTCGCCGGAATCACCGCGTCGGGTGAGCTCATCCCCGCCGCATCGATCGGCAACAACAAAACCTGGCTTGATGTTGCCGACAGAGTCATTCTCGAGGTCAATTCGTGGGTGCCCGAGGCTATGGAAGGCATGCATGACGTGTACTACGGCACTGCCCTCCCTCCTCACCGCAAGCCGCTCGAGATCATTCGTGTCGAGGACCGGATCGGTCAGACGACGTTCCGGGTCGACCCCGCCAAGGTAGTTGCCGTCGTCGAGACCAACCGCCGCGACAGTGCGAGCCCCCTGTCTGCACCCGACGCCGTCAGTGAGGCGATCGCCGGCCACGTCCTGGAGTTCTTCGACTTCGAGGTGCGTGCTGGACGGATGCCGGCGGATACCTTGCTTCCGCTGCAGGCGGGCATCGGCAATGTCGCAAACGCGGTGCTCGGCGGTCTCGATCGGGGGCCGTATCGCGGCCTGACCTGCTACTCCGAGGTCATCCAGGACGGGATGCTCAAGCTGATCAAGGACGGAACCGTCGCGCATGCGTCGTCGACGGCTTTGGCGCTCACCGAAGAAGGCATCGAAGAACTGACCGCGAACGTCGATTTCTACCGCGAACACATCACGTTGCGTCCGCAGGAGATCAGCAACCATCCCGAGGTGATCCGCCGGCTCGGCGTCATCGCGATGAACGGCATGCTCGAGGCCGATATCTACGGCAACGTGAACTCGACCCACGTCATGGGCACGAAGATCATGAACGGAATCGGCGGTTCCGGCGACTTCACTCGCAACGGCTACGTCTCGATGTTCCTGAGCCCGTCGACAGCTCGGGGTGGCGCGATTTCTGCGATCGTCCCGATGGTGCCGCACGTCGACCACACCGAACACGACACCCAGGTGCTTGTCACGGAGCAAGGCCTGGCTGATCTGCGTGGGCTGTCGCCGCGACGTCGTGCCCGCCTGGTCATCGACAAGTGTGCGCACCCCGAATTCCGTCCGCTGCTGCATGACTACGTCGCCCGCGCCGACGCGCAGCCGGGCGCGGGTCAGACTCCGCACATACTGGGTGAGGCTTTCTCGTTCCATCAGCGCTACATCGATACGGGCTCGATGCATCTGTCCTGACACCCGCGCAGTGAGAGAATGCGGGAGTGAACGGAACCGGTGTACCCGCAGATGTGCTTCGACGGGTTGCAGTAGCGGGAGCAGACGACGCCGGTGGATTGCCGATCGAACTTCTCGGCGATTTCCTCGATGTGATCAGTTCAGCCGTCTGTGACGGTAAACCGCTGCAGCGGAGGCGACTTCACCGATTCCGGAGCCGTGGCGAGGACGCGGCCGAGCAAGGTGTTGCGTTACGTGCGTTGCTTGATCTGTACCTCTCGTCTGCCTGGCGCCTGTGGCGTGAGCTTCCCGCTGTCATTGCAGCGCAATCGGATCCGAACGCGGTAGTGGCAGCCGGCGAGGTGATGCTCCGGGCTGTCGACGACGCCGTCGCGGAACTGACGGAGGGATTTCAGCTGGCGCAGCGCTCTCTCGTGCGTTCGCAAGTATCCGCGCGCCGCGAATTTGTGGACGATTTGTTGACCGGTGGCGCCGATGTTGTCGGATTGCTCGCTCGCGCTTCGAGTTTCGGGTTGCATTTGTCCGGACCGCATTCGGTGGCAGTCGTGACCGCTGCGCGTGAATTCACCGACGACAATCCTCTGGTCGGCGCTGTCGAGCGTGCAGTGCTCGGCAGTAAAGGTGATGCCGACGCGCTGGTCGCCAGCAAGAGCGGCAAACTCGTCATCGTGTTTGCGGCGCCGGATCGAGATGCAATCGACCATGTGCTTCGCGGAATTCGGTTGGCTCTCGAATCCGGGGCCGATGGCGCCGGACGCGTTCAGTTGCAACGACGCGCCATGGACGTGGCCTGGCAGATTGCGGTCGGACGACCGCGTACAACGGCCGCCGGTGTGGTGGCGTCGTACCGCGAAGCGCTCGACGCACTCGATCTCGCACAGCGGTTGTCGCTCGAGTCGCCGGTAATCGACGCGCGGGATCTGCTGGTCTATCGCGTGCTGGTCAACGACAGGCCGGCGGTCACCGACCTGATTCAGACTCTCCTCACGCCGCTGCTCGAAGCACGTGGGGGAGCAGAGCCGATGGTGGAGACGCTGCTCGCCTACTTCGCGGCGGGAGGGAACACGGCAAAGACGGCCCGGGATCTGCACCTGTCGGTACGGGCGGTGACCTACCGGTTGGATCGCATTCGCGAACTCACCGGCCAGAACGTGAATGATCCCGGCGACGCTTTTGCTCTGCACGCGGCGGTGCTCGGGGCCAAGCTTCTCGATTGGCCCCGAACTCCGCTCACCTGATTGCTCTCAGCTGATGTCGGGTAACCCGGGGAGCGAATAGCCTGATTCGTCGTCCCAGTCGACGGGCGTGTCGTCGAGCGAGACATCCCACTGCGCGTTCGGCAAGGCGCGCCTGAGTTCAGTCAGTGCGTTGAACCAGTACACGAGGGACGGGATGATTTCCGTTTCGTCGTTCGAGATCTTGGTGGACCCGTTCAGGACCGTGTTCGGGATATCCGAGTCGTACAAGTCGAGGACTTCGGCGTCGAAGGGGAACTCGTCGTTGTGCACGGCGATCAGACGGTCGATTTCCGTCCTCTCGTCGGCCGACAACGGTTCAGGGCGAACGGCGGAGTAGTACAACGAGGTGCTCATGCTTGCCAGGCTAGAACACTCGGACAGATTGCCGACATGCATAATCGCGCCTAGATTGCCGTAACCCGGCAATTTCAGCTGGAAAAGTCGTCGACAAATAGACCGTGATGGTTTGAAGTCGGCAAGGAAAACTGGTGAAGACGGTGAAACGGCCGTCGTGATCGAAGTAATCGTCTTCCAGGCAAAGGAGAATCCCGTGACTGAAGTTAACCGTGGCAGTCGGGTAGGTGATCGGCGATGACGGTTCCCGTGTGGGCATGGGCCGCGTTTGCCGCCGTTATCGTCATCATGCTGCTGATCGACCTGCTTGCCCACCGCGGCGCGCACGTCATCGGATTCAAGGAAGCCGCCAGGTGGAGTGCACTCTGGGTCGGTTTGTCGCTGGTGTTCGCGGTGGTTGTCACCCTGACCTTGGGGGTGGACTCAGGTGTCGAATTCACCACGGCCTGGCTGCTGGAGAAGAGCCTCTCCGTTGACAACCTGTTTGTTTTCGCCCTGATCTTCGGTTACTTCAAGGTGCCGCGTGAGTACCAGCACCGCGTGCTGTTCTTCGGTGTCATCGGCGCCCTGATCTTCCGCGGTATCTTCCTCGCCGCTGGTGTCGCGATCGTCAGCAAGTTCACGGCAGTCCTGTTCGTGTTCGCCGCGATCCTGCTCTACAGCGCCTACAAGCTCCTCAAGGACGAGGACGAAAGCTTCGACCCCGGCACGTCGTTCGCGGTTCGCATGTTGCGCAAGATCATGCCGGTTCAGGACGAGTACGTCGGCACCAAGTTCTTCGTGAAGGAAGCCGGAAAGCGCATCGCAACACCGCTGTTCGCGGTTGTCGTAGCCATCGAAGCGGCCGACCTCGTGTTTGCCGTCGACAGTGTCCCGGCAGTTCTGGCAGTGAGCGACGACCCGTTCATCGTGTACTCCAGCAACGCGTTTGCGATCCTGGGTCTTCGTGCTCTGTACTTCCTGCTCTCGGGACTACTCGAGAAGTTCCACTACCTGTCCAAGGGACTGTCGATCATCCTCGCCTTCATCGGCGTGAAGCTGATCATGCAGGCCGGTCACAAGGTGATCAGCACTTCCATCCCCGAGATTCCGTCACTGGTAAGCCTCGCCGTGATCATCGTGGTGCTGGCAGGCTCGATCATCTTGAGCCTCAAGAAGCCGTTGCCGGAAAAGCCTGATGCAGAAGAGGTCGTGTCAGGTGACACACCGGTCGAGCTCGAGAAGGCGAGCGGTGACGCCGGCGCCCGGGATTCCGACATCGAGCTCGCAGCCGGCGAGCGCGACGACGATGACGACAAGGTGGATGCCCGTAGTAGGAGCTGATACCGACTGACCGAGAATGAAAGGGAGACCGCACTGTCTGCGGTCTCCCTTTCTCTGCCCGACCTCAGGGTCCAGGGAATTTGTTTGTGGAGTGACCTGAGGCGGAACAGCATTTATCCGTGGTGTATCCGAACTGCGATTGCGGCTTTAGCTGTTAGCACAATAGAGAAATCAGTCCATTCGGTGAGGAAGTCGGCGTCAGGTGATTGACATCTTGTTAGTCTGGCCCGGTGCCTGATCCCGCGACCACGTGTTATCCAGCATTGCCCGCGACAAGTTGGGCAGTGCTGGGAATGCTCACATTCGGTGAAGAACTCAGTGGTAGCGACCTGAAGAAGTGGGCTGATTGGAGCATTGGATTCTATTACTGGAGTCCTTCGGTAAGCCAAATTTACGCCGAGTTGAAGAAGCTGGAAGCACTGGGATTTGTTCGTTCGCGGGAGATTTCCGAATCGGGGCAGCGGAACCGACGAGTCTTCGAGATAACCGAATCCGGTATCGAGGTCGTCAGATTATGGTCACGCGAATCGCCGATCGAAACACCTGTCCTCAAACATGGCGTGATGTTGAGACTGTGGGTGGGTCACCTGAATGACCCCGATCAACTCAAAGCGATAGTGCTGGATCACATTTGTAATCTTCAGGCGAAGAAGCTCGAGGCAATAGAACATGCCGATCATTCCGAGAACGAACCAGGCTGGGCATTTACCCAGATGAGTTTGCGATGGGTAGGCCGCCATTTTCAGGCGGAGATCGACCTCGCCTCCCAATTGCTCGATGATATCGATGAGGCCGCAGCTCGAATTGCGCAAGGAGACATCGATGCTTTCGGCTTGCCCCGCCCCGTACGCGGCGGCAGGTGGAAGGAGATCTGAGCGCGACGCGTTCCGTCTGACTGCTATTCCGATTTGTCATCGAATTGAAGATGCACGACTCTCGTGACGTTATACATCGGCCAGTGGCGCGACGTCGTCGGCTGCAGCGGCCATGGTGCGACTACGCTCGGAGATGAGTGGATCCATTGCATCCCACCATTGCTTCAGGCTGGAGTCACCGCGGCTCAGGCGAGTCATTGCCCACCAACCGGTGGTTCCGTCGACGGTCCAGGTGATCGTCACGACGTTGGGTTCGCTGTCGGACCACAACGGCGGACTGACCAGTATGTTGTCGAGCGTCAGGCCGCGACGACTGGCACCAGGCAGGTAGCCGGCACGGAATTCGTCGACAAACTTCTTCCCACATCTGCGATTCGTGACGATCCGGTCGACCACGTAGAGCGTCTCGCCTGCCATGCCCGCAGGCTACGGTGTACCTAATCCTCTGCGGTACTTTCGATCTCACCTAGCGGGAGGTTGCTCCGGGGTGGCACGTTGCTCCGAAGCCGCAAGGGAACGCGGCGGGCGCAGACCCAGCCACCCCACCAGGCCCACCAGAACGAAGGCGACGGCGGCGGTCGAAAACGTGACAGTGAAGGCGGATTCACTGGGCATCGCAGGCACCCCTTCGGGGAGATTCGCAATTGTCATCGACGCCAGAATCGTTGTCACCACTGCGCTGCCGATGGCACTGCCGGTGGAACGTGAGATCGAGTTGATGCCGTTGGCGATGCCGCTCTGATGATGTGGCACGTTGGACATGATGATGGCGGGCATGGCTGCATAACCGAGGCTGAGGGCGGCGCCGATCACCATGCCTGCACCGATAACCGATGCGGTGTGCGTGTGGTCGAACGCCAGCCATGCGAACGGCAACGCCCCGAGGACCGCGGTGAGCCCCAGGACGAAGCGTGGCCCACGCAGCCTGATGAGTCGACCGCCGATCGGGGCGGCGATCAAGGAAACCAACGCGCCTGGCAGCAAGAATTCGACCGACGCACGCAGAATGCTCGCGTCGAACCCGTAGCCGGTGAGATCGCGGGGAAGTTGTGCGAGATACGAGATCCCGAGGAAGTTTGCGAACATGCCGAAGCCCACCACGACGCCGGCAAGATTTGCCATCATCACCGGGCGGTGGACGAACATCCGCATGTCGACCAGCGGTTCGTCGACGATCTTCTCGATCCACACCCAGACTGCGAACATCGCGATCGAGGCCAAGAAAACGCCGATCGTCAAGGGTGAGCGCCAACCCCATTGGTGGCCTTGAGAAATCGACAGCAGAAGCAGAAGTAGTGCCGCTCCCAGACTCAGCGCACCGATGAGGTCCACACGACCACCGCTTTTGTGTGTGGTGGGCGGGACCAGGGTGATGACGGCAATCAAGGCCAGCACCGCGAATCCCGTGGCCATCCAGAAGGCGTTGCGGTAGTCGGCGTCCGGGCCGGACGTGAGAAGTCCGGTGGCAACAAGGGCCAGCCCACTGCCGAACGCGAGAGTTCCACTGACCAAGGCCATTGCGCCGGGAAGCCTGTGCGGCCGTAGTTCTTCGCGCAAGACCGAGAGCGCCAGCGGGAAGATCGCGGTTGCAGTTCCCTGGAGAACCCGACCGAGAATGAGCAGCGGCAGATTGTGTGCCAGCGCGGCGACGATCGAACCGATCACCATGACGACAAGAACGCCGACCAGTGTGCGTTTCTTGCCATGCTGATCCCCGTAGCGGCCTAGCAGCGGGGTGAAAACCGCCGCAGACAGCAGCGTGGCCGTTGTCACCCAACTGACGCCGGCGGTCGAGACTCCCAGGTCGGATTGGATCCGCCCGAGAATCGGAACCGGCAACGTCTGCATCATCGAGACGATCATCGCGGCCAAGCTCAGGGCCGCGATGATCAACGCTTCTCGGCGCGGAGACGTTGCGGTGAATTCGACCGCGGAGTACGGGGTAGCGGTGTTCGTGGCAACTGTATTCGTCAATGGGTCCTTCTCGGGAACTACAAGAGAAATGTATTTAATGTGGCGAAGTAAATTTCTCTGGATGGTAGGTCCGGGGAATTGATCCCGTCAACGGTTGTGTTCACCGAAGCTCGCTGGGAATCAGTCGAACAGCAACACCGGCTTGAGCACACTGCCGTTCTTGATGCCCTCAGCGGCTTCGTTGATCTGATCGAATCGGTAGTGCTTCACCAGCTTTTCCAAGGGGAAACGCCCCTGCTCGATCAGCGACACCAGCGACGGCAGAAATACCTGCGGCACTGCGTCGCCCTCCGTGACACCGATAAACTTGCGGCCGTTGAGCAGGTAATTTACGTCCACCGCCACGGTAGTTCCGGCCGCGGGAGCGCCGATGGCAGCCACCGTACCCAGGGGAGCGAGGCATTCGATCGCAGTCGCAAGCACCGCGACGTTGCCGGTGGCGTCGATGGCGTAGTCGATACCCAGACCGCCGCTGATCCGGTCCAGTTCCGCTGCGGCGTCGACGTCCTTCGAATTGATCACATCGGTGGCGCCGAGTTCGCGTGCCAGGTCGAGGCGAGACGGCACGATGTCGATCGCGAAGATGCGCTCCGCGCCCGTCAGCTTTGCAGCCATGACTGCCGCCATGCCCACTGCTCCGACACCGAAGATTGCGATGGTCGAGCCGGATTCCGGCTTCAGGATGTTGAGTACCGCTCCTGCACCGGTCTGGATGCCGCATCCGAGCGGAGCGAGTAGACCGAGATCCGCGGTGTCGGAGACCTTCGTGACGCCGCGCTCGTCGGCAAGGGCATATGTGGAGAACGAGGATTGAGCAAAGAAGTGGCCGCTCACGTCTTCGCCGCCTCGCGAGATCGTGGCAGTACCGTCGGCTCGACTACCACCGATAAGATTGCGCGGCAAGAACTCCTGACAATACGCCGGGTGTGCTGTGCGGCAGTTTCGGCACGTTCCACAACTGGTGAAGGACAGCAGGACCTTGTCGCCGGGCTTGACCGTGGTGACAGCGTTGCCCACTTCTTCGACGATGCCCGCTCCCTCGTGGCCCAGAACGCCGGGTAACGGGAAGGGAATGTGGCCGGCTTGAACGCCGAGGTCGGTGCCGCACACACCCGCGGCCACGATGCGGACCAGAACCTCGTCCGCCCGTGGCGTGTCCAGTGTGACGTCGCCGATGGTGAAGGGTTCGCCGATCTTGTCGACAACGGCCGCGCGTGCCGCGTGGGTCATGTTGCGCTCCTGTTCTATTCGGGTCAGAAGGGGTAAACGGGCAATGTGCTCTGCGCCGTTACCCACTGTGTTTCGGTGAAGGCGTCGAGGTTGGCACCGATGCCGCCGACGCGACCCCCGTTGCCGGAGGACGCCATGCCGCCGAAGGGAATGACAGCCTCGTCGCCGACAGTCTGATCGTTGATGTGCACGAGGCCTGTCGGGATCTGCTGTGCGATTTCGAGCCCACGCATGGCGTCGGCGGTCAGAATGCCTAGGGACAGACCGTATTCGGAGTTGTTGGCGATGGCGATCGCCTGGTCGACGCTCGCGAAGGACGTCACCGGGGCGACGGGACCGAACACCTCGTCGGCAAAGGCGGGTGCTGTGAGTGGCGTATCGGCCAGGACTGTCGGCCGGTAGAAGAGGTCTTCGTAGGTTCCGCCTGCGGCCAGTTTTGCTCCGGCCGCAATGCTTTCGGTGACGAGCGAGTGGATGTGGTCGCGCTGTTTGGCGTCGATGATGGGGCCGAGCGCTACCTGGCCGGTGAAGGGGTCGCCGACCGGAAGTTTCTCGGCGTGCTCGGCGAGGAGTGCAGTGTAATCGGCGACGATGCTCTCGTGTACCAATTGGCGGCCGGTCGTCATGCAGATCTGTCCCTGGTGCATGAATGAGCCGAAAGCACCTACTGACACTGCCTTTTCGAGGTCGACATCGTCCATCACGATCAGGGCGTTGTTGCCACCTAGTTCGAGATGGGCGCGCTTGAGATGACGTCCGGCCAGTTCGCCGACTGCCCGGCCGGCGCGAGTCGATCCGGTGAAGGCGATGACGCGGATGCTCGGATGAACCACGATGGCCTCACCCGCGTCGGCGCCACCAGGCAGCATGCTGAACACGCCGGCGGGCAAGCCGGCTTCTTCGAAGATGCGGGCGAGGACCACGCCGCCACAGATTGCGGTGCGCGGATCTGGCTTGAGGATCACCGCATTGCCCAGTGCGAGGGCGGGTGCAACCGCGCGGATGGCCAGGATGATCGGAAAGTTGAAAGGCGCGATGACGCCGACAGTTCCGACGGGGACGCGCCGCGAGAAGCTGAGGCGAGGCTGTTCCGAACGCAGAACCTCCCCGACCGGGTGGGCGGCCAGGGCAGCTGCGTTGTAGCACTCCTCAGCGGCGGTGTGGGTTTCCAGCCCGGCCTTGGCCGGAATGCTGCCGGCCTCACGGATTACCCACTCACCGATTTCGTCGGCGTATTGCTCGAACAGGTGACCCGCGCGGCGCAAAACGGCTGCTCGCTCGGTGTACGGCTGTGCTGCCCAGTCTTTCTGGGCCGCGGCGGCCTTCGCGGCTGCGGCAGCGACGTCGTCAGGCGTGGCCATGCCGACGGTGCTGAGCTGATTACCTGTTGCGGGTTCGACAACTATGCGATCTGCGGCCCCGCCGGCGATCCATTCTCCGGCAAAGATCTTCGATTCCCAGACCGGTTCGGTCATCAAACTCGTCATGGTCGCTCCTTGAAAAAGGGGATGCGCCGCTCGGCCGCATCACATGGTTACTCACCACGCTGCTCTGCCAAGGAACTGATGACCACCCAACTTTCACTCAGTGAAAGACGGGTTCATGGAATCTTTGAGTGCCTGAATCAGATCGTTGAATTCCGGCACATGTGTGGCGCCGCTGCGGGTCACGCCGGAAACAGGGATTCGCAAGCGCCCGTGAGCTTCTCGCATGAAGCTGATTCCGGCGCGTGGGGATTCGCCGGCGGTGATCGAGTACAGGAGGGTCCAGGCCTTTGGGTTCGTGATGACGTCCAGCGTGGCGGTGTGATCGCTCGGAATTGCCGGACCCAACTGCACTCGACGCCCGATTTCCCGGAACGCGTCTTCCACGACCTGGTGAATCAAAACCTGGCTTTGGCGAGGTGGCAGCAGCAGCGGATAGGCGGCAAGATCATTCAGATCGACGCTCTGCTGGCCGGCCAATGGGTGGCGACTCGACATGACGATCAGCAGATCTTCGACGCCGAGGTCGATAGGCTCGAGCCCGGGGCGATCGACGCTGCCGCGAATAAGCGCAATGTCTGCATCGCCCGACGCCACGGCGTCCATTCGGTGCGCAAAGCTCTTGATCACGAACTCCACGTCGAGGTCCGGATGTCGTTCGCGCACATGGGCAATCGCATCCAGTGTCTGACCGGCAAAACTCATGTTTCCCGTGATGCGGATGCGTGCGCTGGGATCGCGTGCCACCGAGTACGCCATGGTTTCGAGACTGAGAACCTGCTGGGCGATCGGCACCAACCGGGAGCCTGCCGGTGACAGGTGCACCGCCCGGGTGGACCGCTCGAAGAGCGTCGCGCCGAGTTCCTTCTCCAACCGCGCCACCTGATGGCTGATGGCGGATTGGGAGATGAAGCACCGTTCGGCAGCACGGCTGAAGCTCAGTTCCTCGCTGACGACGAGAAAATACTTGAGTTGGCGAAAGTCCATACCGACATCCTACTTATGAGCAAAACAGATAACAGTCTTGCGAATGCTGCAGCTAGCTGGACTGAGCCTATGACCGTTCCATACGGTAATAGTCATACTTTCAATTTGGTTTAGGAGTTTGTGGTGGACAGAACTGCTGCGGGTCGCGCAGATGTGGATGCAACGGGACACGAGAAGACTCAGGTCGTCATCGTCGGATCCGGGTTCGGGGCACTTGCTGCCGCGAAGACGCTCACTAAGTCCAAGACGCCGTTTGTCCTCATCTCCGAGACCACTGAGCACCTCTTTCAACCGCTGCTCTACCAGGTTGCGACCGGCGTGCTCTCGGCCGGCGAAATCGCTCCGCCGATCCGCAACATCCTGCAGAAGTTCCCCGACGCGGATGTTCGTCTCGGACGCGTCGTCGAGGTCAATGCCGAAGACAACACAATCGTGTACGAGGCGTCGGGCCAACGGCACACGCTCGGATATCGCTCATTGATCGCAGCAACAGGAGCAACGCAGGCGTACTTCGGCCGCGACGAGTTTGCCGAGGTCACGTACAAGCTCAAGACCGTCGAAGACGCGGAATTGCTTCGTAAGCAAATCCTGCGCTGCTTCGAAGAGGCTCACACCACCACCGACGCACTCACTCGCAAGAACCTGCTGAGCTTTGTTGTTGTCGGTGCCGGTGCAACGGGTGTCGAGTTGGCCGGTCAGATCAAGGAATTGGCGCGACGCTATTTCGCGATGGCTATCAACAACATCAGTGCAGAAGAAGTCACTGTCACCATGGTCGAAGGCGCCGGCGTTGCACTGCCCGCCTTCGGTGGCAAGCTCAGTGAATACACGCAGAAATCGCTCGAGAAGTCCGGTGTCGAGGTAGTTCTCAACACCATGGTCACCGCCATCGACGAGCATGGCGTCACGGTGTCGTCGATCCCGACCAAGGAAGAGAAGCGTATCGACGCCGAGACCGTCATTTGGTCGGCAGGCGTGCGCGCCAACGACTTTGCCGCAGTTCTCGGAGCCGCAACCGGTTGTGAGAGTGACCGTGCCGGCCGACTCCTCATCAATCCCGACCTCACGGTGGGCGGCTTCGCCAACGTGTATGCCGTCGGCGACATGACCTCGCTCAACGGGTTGCCGGGTCAGTCGCCCGTCGCGATGCAGGGTGGCCGTCACGCTGCCAAGATTGTCAATGGAAAACGTAAGGCCGGAACGCCTTTCAAGTACATGGACAAGGGCAGCATGTCGATCATCAGTCGATTCAGCGCTGTGGTCCGGGTAGGCAAGAAGATCGAATTCAAGGGCACCATCGCATGGTTCATGTGGTTGGCCGTGCACGTCATGTACATGGTGGGCTTCCGAAACCGTTATGTCGCAGTGATGTCCTGGTTCGGGTCCTTCATCGGCCACCGTCGCCCGCACTTCCACTACACGCAGGAACCGGTGAAAATCGAGGCTGCTCCACCGGTGCTCGAAAAGGAACCCGAGTTGGCGCACTCCGCCTGATTCTCGCGGCTGCCCGGTAACGCAGGTTCTTCCAACGCCCACTTCGCTACGCGCGAGGTGGGCGTTGGCCTTGCAGCATCCGTTCGCGCAAACTGTCGTAAATAGGTGCTGACCCGGCCAATGTCGCGACGACGACTGCGGCAGCGGTGGCGGCGAGCATCGGAACCAGCACCGAAGTGACGGCTGTCATTTCCACGACGATCACAATGCCGGTGAACGGCGCCCGCACCACGGCGCCGAAGAACGCGGCCATACCGACCATCGCCATCGCGACGGTAACTCCGGCGTCGACGCCGGGGATGAAGCTTGCCAGCCCGGCAAATAACGAACCCCAGAGCGCGCCGAGGGCGAGTAGCGGAGCAAAAAGGCCTCCGGGAGTTCCTGCGGCGTAGGACAGCGGGCCGGTGAAGAATCGAACAACCAAGTACAGCAACAGAATCGGCATGACGAAGGTGCGCCCACCGACAAGTATCTGCGAGACTGTATCGCCGCCGCCGGCAACCAGCGGGTTGAGAAACAGAACGACGCCGATGACGGCACCGATCATCGCTCCGATGGCGGTCGGCGGAATACGACGATGGCGCGCAACAAGATCGAGCATGCCCAGAATCAGGCGGTTGTAGAAAATCCCCAGTATCCCGGTGAGCAGTCCGAAGACGACAAACAGCGGTAGGAGCGCAATCTGTGGGCTTGGGACGGTGCCGGTCGCGAAGTCAGGCCGATCACCTATCACCAGCCGTGAGCATGCCACTGCCACCGCTACGCCGAACAGGGTGGGAAGGACGGTGCGGAGCCGGAACGATTTGGTGACTTCCTCGCAGACGAACAAAGCGCCACCGATGGGCGCGTTGAATGCCACGGCAAGTCCGGCTCCGGCAGTGGATGTTTGAAGCAGTCGCACATCCGGTACCGAAAGCCGGGCTCGCCGACCTGCTTCTGCTCCGATCGCCGCACCCATATGCACGGTGGGCCCTTCGCGACCGAGCACGAGTCCCGAGCCGATCGCCAGTAGGCCGCCCACAAATCTTGCGGGCACGAGGACAAGACGTGGAGGTTGTGCCTCGCCGCGGAAGACGGCTTCCACATGCTGGATACCGCTTCCCGCTGCCAGTGGCACGCGTTGCACGATCATGACGGCAAGCGCTGTGCACAACGCCACCAGTGCAACGGGGACAAGCCAGCCGACATAGGGAATCCCATGTGACCATTCCAGAATCGCCTCGCGCAGACTGTCCGCCCTGTGCAGGCACCACCGGAACGCTCCACCGACGAAGCCGACACAAGCTCCGGCGACGATCGCGAGCAGGCATAGCAGCACCAACCCGCGGCTGGCTTCACGCGGTTCGTCGCCGATATCGTCCGCGGTCATCGTGGTCAGTCCTACCTGACGGTCACAACTCTCGAAACGTGAATTGCGTGGAACATGCGTCGTGTGAACGGTAACGCATGTGCGCTGGCAGCCTGTGCGTTACTCGCGCTCGGAGAGAATTTTCTGCACGGCGAGGTGGCTGAAGAGCATGCTGGTGCCGATGGGATTTCCGCCGCCGGGATAGACCGTTCCACTTGGCGCAGCCATGGTGTTACCCGCCGCGTAGAGGCCGGGAATCGGGTTGTGCGACGTATCGAGAACTCGAGCTGCCGTGTCGGTGCGCAGCCCGCCCTTGGTGCCGAGGTCGGAGATTCCGAACGCCGCCGCGTGGAACGGGCCCTGCTCGATCGTCACCAGTGGTGGTTCGCCGCCCGAGAACGCACGATCATAGGCTTCGTCACCACGGCCGAAGTCCTCGTCGACGCCGTTTTCGACCATCTTGTTGAATCGAGCGACTGTCTCCACCAGTATTTCGGACGGTACTCGGATCTTTTCGGCGAGGGCTTCAAGGGTGTCGGCGGTGTGCCACAGGCCTGCGTCGACGTACTTTTCAGTCGCTGTCATCGACACGTTCGGTGCCTGCACCGGCGGGCGCTCGCCCTCCTTGTCGTCGTAGATCATCCAGTACGGCAGGGTGAGGGTGCCCTGTTCCATCTGAGCGATCACATCGCGCCCGAGTCGGTCGTACGGAGCCGACTCGTTGACGAAGCGTGCACCGTCCTGGTTGACGAAGATGCCGCCGGTGAACCACAGTGCGAACGCAGAACGCCCGTCGGGATGGGTCAGTCCGGGTGACCACCATGCCTGATCCATGAGGTCGGTGTCAGCGCCGACTGCGATGGCAGCCTGATGCGCTTTGCCGAGGTTCGCTCCGGGCCCCATGGTGTCGCGGGCGTGGCCGGGAACCCCGAACTTCTGTCGCAGTTCGTCATTCGCCTCGAAACCTCCGGCTGCCAGGATCACGCCGCTGCGGGCACGGATGGCTACGCGCTGTCCATCGCGTTCGACGATGGCGCCGACGACGGCTCCTTCTTCGACCACAAGCTCGACAAGCGGGCTGTTCAAGGTCAACTTCGCATTCGGATACTTTTCGATGGCTTTGAGGAAGCGGGCTATCAGTGCTCGTCCGCCGATGAAAAAGTCGTCGGGTTGCGGGATCCCGAGACGGTCGAAGTCGAGGGGGCCTCGCACAACCTCCCGCAGTTCCGGCGCCTGCGAGACAGGGAGCGGGGTGGGCATGGTGTGCCGTTGTCCATCAAGGCGGGCTTTGGGCGCCTTGCCGAAATAGTCGGGCCAGGGGAGCATTTCGAACTTCAAGTTTTCGTCCTGTTCGAGGTACTCGATCAGGGGTCCGCCGCCGCGGACGTACGTGTCCTGCAACTCGCGCGGAGTACGGTCGCCGACTACGGCGTGGTAGTACTCGAGCGCGTCCTCGATGGTGTCGTCGGTACCCGCGCGTTGCAGCGCCGGGTTGCACGGAAACCAGACGCCGCCGCCGCCGGAATATGCGGTGGTGCCGCCGAACTTGTCGGTTGCCTCGATGAGATTGACGGTCAGTCCCTCGCGAGCCGCCGTGTAGGCGCCGGTGACGCCGCCGCCGCCGGAACCGACCACCAGCACGTCATATTCTTCGTTCCAGTTCATCATCATTCAGCCTTTCCCGGCTACGCCGGTTTTCCAGGTGGGTTCTTCCGCGCACGGAAAGCTACTGGTTGTGCAGATGCGAAGCGGGAAACCATGTCGTCAGTGATGTCCTCGACGTCGACGTAAGGTGATTTTAAGCACGGCCTCACCCGCGTGCGGTTGTCGATGTTCCAGTGAACGGGATACAAAATTCAGCCCGCCCGTGTTCAGAGTTCCAGGAGCAAGCTGACCCCGAGGGTCGTCATCATCACGGCGATAATGGCGTCGAGAACTCGCCAGGCATTGGGTTTGGCAAAAAGTGGCGTCAGCAGACGTGCGCCGTAACCGAGAGCGGCAAACCAGAGTGCGCTGGCGGTGATGGCGCCGGCAGCAAACCACCACCGTCCGATCTCGCCGCGGCCGTTGGCAATCGAACCCATCAGTACCACGGTGTCGAGGTAGACATGTGGGTTCAGCCAGGTTAGCGCCAATGCCATAGTGATGGCGGCAAGCCTTGATCCGTTGCCGTGTTGATCGGGCGCCAACGTCTGCGGCCGGACGGCACGTTTGGCTGCGAACACTGCATAGCTGAGTAGGAAAATCGCACCGGCAACGCGAACGAAAGTGATCAGTGACGGTGCGTGTTCGAGAATGGCTCCAATTCCACTGATGCCGGCGAGAATCAGAATTGCGTCCGAAACGGCGCAGACTGTCACGATCGGGAGTACGTGCGAGCGCGTGAGGCCTTGGCGAAGTACAAACGCATTCTGGGCACCGATCGCAACGATCAACGAGAGTCCGACACCAAAACCGACGACGGCGGACGTCGGGTCACTATTGCTGAGCATGTCACCAGCCTGGCCGTCGAATAATCAGCAGTCCAGCTAATGATTCTTAAGCCACATAAGAGTAGCTTCAGATCATGCTGGACATTGAGCAGTTGAAAGCGCTCCACGCCGCGGTAGACGAGGGAACATTCGACGCGGCTGCTCGGAAACTGCACATCACGCCATCTGCAGTCAGTCAGCGGATCAAAGCACTCGAACGTGCGGTGGGCCGGATTCTGCTGCAACGCACCAAGCCGGTTCAGGTCACCGACTCGGGGCGCGAGGTACTGCGATTGGCCCGTCAGATAGATGCTCTCTCGCGGGATACCATGCGCGAGTTGGGTCTTGACAACGAACAGGGCTCTCTGGCTCGTATCTCGGTTGCGGTCAACGCAGACTCGTTGTCCACGTGGGTACTTCAGGTGCTTGCAGATTTCACGGCCGAAGCGAGTTTCGACTTTCATCTCGACGATCAGGACCATACAACCGATCTCCTCCGTGACGGGTCGGTGATGGCGGCAGTAACCTCGGCGGCGACGCCAATTCAAGGGTGCACGTCGAGCCGGCTCGGCATCATGCGCTACCGGCCGATGGCAAGCGTCGAATTCTGTGACAGATGGTTTTCGGACGGTGTTACGGCAGAAGCACTTTCAGCCGCACCGGTGGTGGTGTTCAACCGCAAGGATTTGCTGCAGGACAGGTACTTGCGCAGGAAGGTCGGCTACCCCGTTGACCCTCCTCGTCACCAGGTGCCCTCGTCTGCGGGTTTTTCGGATGCGGTGCGACTGGGCTACGGCTGGGGTCTGTTGCCTGATCTGCAAAGTCACGAATCGGCGTATGCGCTGATCGGGTTCGATCCGGATTTCGTCTACGACGTGCCGCTGTTCTGGCAGCAGTGGAAGTTGTCGCCGCCCATCTTGGTGCGAATCGCCGACGCCGTTGCTGCTCGTGCCCAGGAAATCTTGCCTCAATCGAGTGCCTGACCGATTGTGCTCCGGAGACAAAGAAATTGGGCAAGTTGAGCCTCCGCGACCGTTTCTTCGGCCCCAGATCGCCGATAGTGTTCTGAGTCACATGCAATGAAAGGTGCTGACTCACGTGGTGGACATCGGATATCTGGCCCCCGATCTGGCAAAGAAGTACGGATCCGCTCCGTGCCTTCGTGACGATAGAAGCGAACTGACCTATGCGGAGTTCGCCGATCGCGTAGAAGCTGTTGCGGCGCAACTCGCAAGCCGGGGTATCGGGCGTGGTGACGTCATTGCGATCATGCTTCCCAACCGAGTCGAGTTGGTGACGGCGATCATGGCGGCCTGGCGACTCGGCGCCGCTGCGACACCGATCAATCCGATGTTCACGGCCAATGAGGCCGACTATCAGATCATGGATTCCGGTGCGCAACTGGTTGTTACGTCTGGACTGGGTGCACCGAACGGTGGACGCGCAGTGCTGTGCGTCGATGATCTGGCTGTTGCGCCACCATCCGTACCGTTGCCGGACGTCGCCGTCGCGGAGGAAGACCTTGCGCTCTTGATCTACACCAGCGGATCTACGGGTACCCCCAAGGGCGTCATTCTGACCCATGCCAACCTGCAGTTCATGGCGTCGTCGATGGGGCGCAGCATCGGCATCACGGGAGCGGACCATTGTCTTCTGGTACTGCCCTTGTTTCACGTCAATGCTATTTGCGTGAGCGTTCTCGCCCCGCTGATCGTCGGCGGTCAGGTCAGTATCACCGGAAAGTTCTCGGTATCAAGGTTCTTCGACGACGTGGCACGCTTGCGGCCCACCTACTTTTCCGCCGTTCCCGCCATCTACGCGATGCTGACCTCGCAGTCCGAAGGTGCAACGCTCGACACGGCGTCGTTGCGACTAGGTGTCTGCGGCGCCGCACCGATCAGTAAGGAACTGCTCGAACGCGCCGAGGAACGGTTCGGTTTTGTCATCGTGGAAGGCTACGGACTGACCGAGGGAACATGTGCGTCCGCGTGTAATCCCTATGACGGCATTCGCAAACTCGGCACAGTCGGCCCTGCGTTGCCCGGGCAAGAGATTGCGATCCTCGCCGACGACGGGACTCTTGCTCGGCGTGGTGTCGCGGGCGAAGTAATCATCAAGGGTGCCAACGTGATGCGTGGCTACCTGAACAGACCGGAAGAGACAGCCAAAACTGTTGTGGACGGTTGGTTGCACACGGGCGACGTCGGGTTTCTGGACGAGGATGGTTACCTGACTCTGGTCGACCGCATCAAAGACATGATCATCCGGGGAGGAGAGAACATCTACCCCAAGGAAATCGAAAACTCGCTTGCCACGCACCCTTCCGTGTTGGAGGCCGCTGTGATCGGGGCTCCGCACCAGGTCTACGGAGAGGTACCTGTTGCCTATGTTGTTGCGTATCCGGATTCGCCTGTCACGGAAAACGAACTGCTCGAACATGTCACGGCGCTCCTCACTCGCGTGAAGCTGCCAGTGGCGATCTACGTCGTCGACGCGCTACCCCGAAACCCGGTGGGCAAGATCGACAAACCTGGAATGCGGCGAGCATTGAGCGTCGAACCCGCTCGCTAGCCACATACCCGTAATACCCGAATAACTCGATGACGTGCGTCGAGTTGATCCGTCATGCCCACATATTGCACATCAGGAGCACACCATGGGATTCAAAGAAGGAAACTTCCCTCCCGTCGACCCGGCCACGTTCATGGACAAGCCCTTCCTCGAGCGCCTTCGCGACATGTCCACGCACTGGGTGGATTACGGCTTCGGGACACCGAAGATGGTCCACACCGTCTACATCATGAAGTTGCTGTTCCTCTACCTATTGGCCGGAACGGCAGTTGCGACATTGACTTCCGGTCTTTCCTGGGTTGATCCAGGATCTTGGTGGAATCAGCCCATCGTCTACCAAAAGCTGATCCTGTGGACGATGATGCTCGAGATGCTGGGCCTGGCAGGTTCGTGGGGCCCGCTGGCCGGTCACTTCAAGCCGATGACCGGTGGCGTCCTCTACTGGATTCGGCCGGGAACGATTCGCCTGCCACCGTGGCCGGGCAAGGTTCCACTCACTTCCGGCGACACCCGGACGGTGTTCGACGTGCTCATCTACGTCGCCGCTGTTGCCAATCTTCTTGTTGCCACAGTGCTTCCAGGAGTGCACACCACGGGAATCGACGCGGCGATCGCCGACAACGCCGGACTGGTACGCCCGACCGCCCTGTACTCGTTCCTGGTCCTCATGGCGATTCTTGGTCTGCGCGACAAGGTCCCGTTCATCGCCGCGCGCAGCGAGCAGTACCTGCCGGCTATTTTCTTCTTCACGTTCCTGCCGTTCGTCGACATGATCCTGGCGCTCAAGTTGCTGATCGTCATGGTGTGGATCGGAGCCGGTATCTCGAAGTTCGGTCGCCACTTCTCACTGGTGGTTCCGCCGATGTTGAGTAATACACCGTGGATTCCCTCGAAGAAGATCAAGCGCGCGCACTACCGTAATTTCCCCGAAGACCTGCGGCCCTCACACCTCGGTGGCGGCGTTGCACACGTGGCGGGAACGATGGTCGAGATCGTCACACCGTTGATCCTGCTGTTCTCCACCAACAAGACCCTGACCATTCTTGCCGTAATTCTCATGGTCGGATTCCACCTGTTCATCGCGTCGACCTTCCCGTTGGCTGTTCCACTGGAATGGAACCTGCTGTTTGCCTACGCGGCGGCGTTCCTGTTCCTCGGCTTCCCGGCGTGGGACGGCTACGGCCTCGGTGCCATGTCCTCGCCGTGGATTACCGTGGGAATTGTTGCAGCACTTGCTTTCTTCCCGATTCTCGGCAATCTTCGACCCGATCTCGTGTCCTTCCTGCCCTCCATGCGTCAGTACGCCGGAAACTGGGCGTCTGCGACGTGGGCATTCGCGCCGGGTGCCGAAGCCAAGATCGATCAGTGCATCAAGCGTCCGTCGCCCGATACCCGTAATCAGTTGATGACGATGTACCCCGAAGACGTGTCCGACGTCGTTCTGCATCAGCTGTTGGGGTGGCGTTCGATGCACAGCCAGGGGCGCGCGCTGTTCTCGCTGATGCTCCGGCACCTCGGTGAGGACATCAACACGTACTCCTTGCGGGAGGCCGAATTCATGTGCAACTCCATCGTCGCCTTCAACTTCGGCGACGGCCATCTGCACGACGAGAAGATGATCGCGGCGATTCAGCGTCGTTGCAACTTCGCACCGGGCGAGTTCCTGGTGACGTGGATCGAATCCCAGCCCATCCACAAGGGCACACAGGAATACAAGGTGATCGACGCGGCGTTGGGCGTCATCGAACGGGGCACCTTCAAGGTGGCCGACGCGGTAGCCGAACAACCGTGGTTGCCGAATGGCCCCATTCCGTTCGATGTTCAGTGGACACTGGACGTACGAGCTGACCGCGCGGCGACAGACCCGCAGGTCGTCTCCGAGCCGAGGATGCGAACGAAGACCAGCAGTATCGAGCAAGAGGTGGGTAAGTGACAAAGGCCGTAGTTGTCGGCAGCGGGCCGAACGGGCTCGCTGCCGCGGTACACCTTGCCAGGAGCGGTGTGGACGTGCAGGTACTCGAGGCCGCCGACCAGATCGGCGGAGGAACACGCTCCGGTCCGATCGACGTGCCCGGGTTGATCCACGATCACTGCTCGGCGTTTCACCCGATGGGTATCGGTTCGCCGTACCTGTCCAAGCTCGACCTCGAGCGGTACGGGTTGATTTGGCGGTGGGCCGAGGCGGACTGTGCGCACCCCCTCGACAACGGAGATGCCGGTGTTCTGTATCGCTCGCTGGAGCAGACCGCAGCGGGGCTCGGCGTGGACGGGCAGCGATGGCAACGCATGTTCAGCGACCTGTCGACTGGTTTCGACGCTCTCGCGTCCGACCTGATGCGCCCCATCGTGAACGTTCCGCGGCATCCGCTCAGGCTTGCGGCTTTCGGTCCGCGAGCACTGCTTCCGGCAACCGTGACCGCGAAATTGTGGAAGACGGACAAGGGCAAGGCTTTGTTCGGTGGGGTCGCCGCGCACGCCTTCTATCCACTTCACCGTCCGGCCACATCGGCCGTGGGGTTGATGATCACCGCGGCTGGTCACCGCTACGGATGGCCAGTTGCCGAGGGCGGTTCACGCTCCATCACCGATGCGTTAGCGGCGATGCTCCTCGATCATGGTGGCAAGATCGACACCGGTATCCGGGTGCGCACAGCTGTCGAGATTCCGGACGCCGATGTTGTTCTGATGGATGTCAATCCAGTTGGTGCTCTCGAAATCCTGGGGGATCGTCTCCCCTCCCGAGTGGCAAAGGCCTACCGGAAGTTCAAGTTGGCACCCGGCGCTTTCAAGGTTGATTTTGCGATCGAAGGTCATGTGCCGTGGACTAACCCGGATTGTGCGCGGGCCGGAACAGTCCATCTGGCAGGTGGTTTCGACGAAATTGTGGCAAATGAGCGTGAGACGAATGCGGGGCGCATGCCGCAGCGACCGTTTGTGCTCTTAGGGCAGCAATACCTCGCTGATCCCACCCGCTCTGCCGGGAACATCCATCCGCTGTACGCCTATGCCCATGTGCCACAAGGATATACCGGCGACGCTACGGAGGTGATCATCCGCCAGATCGAAAGGTTTGCACCGGGGTTCCGGGATCAGATCGTGGCCACATCGAGTCGCAGTACCGCTGATCTGGCACAGGACAATCCGAATCAGGTGGGCGGCGACATCATCGGAGGAGCAAACTCCGAACTGCAAGTGGTGTTGCGTCCGCGCATCGCTGTAGATCCGTACAGTACCGGGATCGAGGGCACCTACCTTTGCTCGGCGTCGACGCCGCCAGGGGCCGGGGCACACGGAATGTGCGGGTACAACGCGGCCGAATCTGCACTGAAGTACCTCAGGCGGAAGGGTGCGGAGGTTTTGTGACGGGTCCATCGCACAAGGATCGAGACGCCGTCGCGAGGCGGCGCCTCGCCCGGGTGCCGGCTGCCGCCGAACCGGAAGTTCTTGCCGTGGTTGCAGAATTGGCGCGACGCCTCGATGCGCGTAGCACTGAAATAGCGCGCGAAATGAGCGTCATGATGGCTCACGAGATCGACCAGTTGGACAACGATGCCAATTTGATCGAGATGCTCGAAGCCAGCGTGCAGGGAAATGTCACCACCATCATTCATGTGCTGGCAAACGACATCCCCATCGATCATCTCCAGCCCACAACTGCGGCAGTGGAATACGCGCTCAGGCTCGCCCAACGAGATGTCCCGTCCAACTCGTTGGTACGGGCATATCACATGGGCCAGGGCGATCTGATGAGGATCTGCCATGACGAGGTCAGCGCCCTCGATATTCCAGCCCGACTGACTTTGGCTGTCCTGAAACATACTTCGGACGTGGTGTACAGCTACATCGACTGGATTACGTTGTACGTCTTCGATGCGTACGAACAGGAGCGAAGTCGGTGGATCAACGCACAGGGCAACTTGCATTCGGCTGCGATCCACGCACTGTTGTCCGGAACTGGCGCAGACGCGGGAAGTTTCGAGGCTGAAACCGGATATCGGCTGGACCAGAACCATATTGCCGTAGTTGCCTGGTCGACGTGGGACGCCGATGCGTTGGGTTTCAATGCCCTGGATCGGCTGGTGCGTGATCTCGGCGCGGCGGCCGGCGCTGACAAATCAGTGATCGTTACCGCGATCGACCGTCGAACAGTGTGGGCGTGGTTGCCCTTCGGACGCCGCGTTCCGGCACCGGATCTGCAGGTGCTGTCGGCATCCGTGCCGCTCGACGGTGGCACCCGCGTCGCCATCGGTCTTCCCGGGAATGGGATGTCCGGGTTCAAGCGTTCGCATGAGCAAGCGCGCGCCGCCTATTCTGTTGCAACCGTGCCGGATACGCCGGGACGGCCTCTCGTGAGTTTTGGTGACCGAGGCATCGCGGTGGTGTCTCTCCTGTCGGACAATCTGGACGCGACCAAGTCCTGGGTGTGGGAAGTGTTGGGGCCGTTGGCTGCCGACACCCCGGGTGCGGCGTCCCTGCGCACAACATTGAGCGTGTACTTTGCGAACGGCGAAAGTCACCTGCATACCGCCAATCAGATGAATCTGCACCGCAATACCGTGAAATACCGCATCAACAAAGCGCTCGGCGATCCAGTCATCGTCGGGCGTGACAAGCTGGATCTGGCTCTGGCGTTACAGGTGTGCGAATTGCTCGGTAGATCGGTGTTGCGCCCTCCCGGTTGAGACAGGAATTCAGTCTGCACTCCGGCGGGAGTTGAGCCGGGAAGCCTGGCGTGTGAGGTGGTCGCGTTCGGCGAGGTTGGTTGCCTTGTGCGCCGCCTCGCCGTACAGGTGTGCGGCCGTCGTGAGGTCTCCGTCGCGCTCGTGAAGATACGCCGCCACCGCCGTGTAGCGGGGCAGTGAGTTGTCCAGCCTTGCCAGTGCCGCCAGACCGGCGCGTGCTCCGTCAGCCTCTCCCACGGCGACCGCTCGGTTGAGGCGGACAACCGGGCTGTCGGTGAGTTGCTCGAGTTCGTCGTACCACTCGACGATCTGAACCCAGTCGGTTTCCTCGGCGGTGAGCGCGTCAGCGTGGAGTGCCGCTATAGCGGCCTGGGCCTGGTACTCACCGAGCCGGTCGCGGGCGAGCGCGGCGTACAAGGTTGTGATGCCCTCGCTGATCGCCGCGGTGTCCCACCGGCTGCGATCTTGCTCCGCGAGGGGCACAAGATTGCCGTCGGGTGAGATCCGGGCAGCCCGCCGAGCGTGGTGGAGCAACATGAGGGCGAGCAAGCCCGCCACTTCGGGGTGGTCGATTGCGGCCGCGAGCTGCCGGGTGAGCCGGATGGCCTCGGCAGCGAGGTCGACATCGCCGGAGTACCCCTCGTTGAAGACCAGGTAGAGGACTCGCAGGACCGTGGCGACATCGCCCGGCTGATCGAACCGCACGCCGGATACGGTGCGCTTGGCCCGGCTGATGCGCTGCGCCATCGTCGATTCGGGGACCAGGTAAGCCTGCGCGATCTGGCGGGTGGTCAGCCCGCCGACAGCCCGCAGCGTGAGTGCGACTGCGGATGACGACGTCAGCGACGGGTGCGCACACAGAAAGTAGAGCTGGAGTGTGTCGTCCACTGCGGGTGCGGACTCCCGCACGGCTTCTTCCTCGAGCAGCTGCTCACGCCTGGTGCGAGCAGCCTCCGCTCGGGTCGCGTCGAGGAATCGCCGCCAGGCGACGGTGACCAACCAGCCCTTCGGATCTCGCGGCGGGTTGTCGGGCCAGACCCGAACTGCCTCGAGCAGCGCATCCTGCACGGCGTCCTCGGCCGCCGCGAAATCTGCTCCGCGGCGGACGAGGATTCCGAGCACGCTCGGAGTGAGGCTCCGAAGCAAGACGTCGTTCATCTGTCGAAGTCAGTCGGTAATCGTGGGTGGCGCGGTCAAGAAGGGGCGCAATTCGAGCCACTCGTGGATCGGCTTTCCGCCGGCTCCGGGTGCTGCCGACAACTCACCCGCCAGTTCGACGGCACGGTCGTAGCTGTCGACGTCGATCACCATCCAGCCGGCGATGAGGTCCTTGGTCTCCGCGAACGGGCCGTCGGTGACGGGCGGTCGACCCTCGCCGTCGTACCGGACAAATGTTCCTGAAGGGGCAAGAGCCTGACCGTCGACGAACTCTCCCGTCCCCTCGAGCCGATCCGCGAAGTCCTGCATGTACTGCATGTGGGCCGTGATCTCTTCCGGTGTCCACTGATCCATGGGAACGTCGTTGACCGACGCCGGAGCGCCGCGGTAATGCTTGAGAAGCAGGTACTTGGCCATCGTGTTTCTCCTCGGGGTTGGTGCCACCATTCTGGTCGCACTTCACTACAGGGACGTAGCAAGCCACGGATTCTCGACATCATGCCGACAAGTTTTTTCGAGCTTTGTGTATGTGCTGGTGAAGCGTCTGAAAGCGGTGGTGTCGGCAGCGTGACCTACGGTGTTCGAGTGACTTCGCCGTGGACTGCCGGGCAGGTGGCATCGGTAGCTCCCGACGCCTCCTCGTTGGCAGCTGCGCAGAAACTGGCCGGTTCGTGGTCGCAGACCGGGCAGGTCGAGAACGGCCTCTGGGGACTGTGCCAGGGCAGCGGATCGAAGCCTTACCAGGCGATAGTCGACCTGAGCGGTCCCGCCTACAAGTGTTCGTGCCCCAGCCGCAAGTTCCCGTGCAAGCACGCGCTCGGCCTTCTCCTCGAATGGTCGACCGGACGCGTCCCGGTGGCATCGGAACCGCTCGACTTCGCTGCGGAGTGGTTGGCACAACGGGAGGGGAAGGCCGCACAGCAACCGGTACCTGCCGCCAAGGCAGTTGCCGATCCGGCCACAGCCCAGAAACGCGCCGAACGAGTGGCAAGCGGATTGGTCGAATTGGACCTGTGGATCACCGACCAGATACGTGGTGGCCTGGCATCGATGGATATCTCCTGGGAAGCGCTCGACGGAGTGGCCGCACGCATGGTCGACGCGCAGGCGCCGGGGGTTGCCGGAGCGCTCCGGTCGCTGGCCGGGGCGGTGGCCGGGGCGGAGAACTGGCCCGAACTGGTGTTGGGTGAACTCGTACGCCTGCATCTCCTTGTTGTTGCGCATCAGAGAATGGACCAACTTCCCGGTCCACTTCGGGATTCGGTGCGAGCGCACGTCGGATACCCGGTGTCCACCGAGAGTGTGATGGAACTGCCTGCTGTTCGCGAACTCTGGATGGTGATGGGTTCACGCATCACGGAGGAGAAGCGGCTCTTCACCCGCACCACGTGGCTCCGGGGGCGAGCTACGGGACGCTGGGCGATTTTGCTCGACTTCTCCCACGGTTCCCCCAACTTCTCGGGTGTCGTGCCGCCCGTCGGACATGTTGTCGACGCAGACCTGCACTTCTATCCCGGTGCGGCGGCGCTGCGGGCACGACTCGGAGCAACACATGGTGACGCGGAGCCGTTCACGACTCTGCCGCCGGGGAATATTGCGGCGGCGCTGGAGCACTACACCGACGCAGTCAGCGCTGATCCGTGGTTGCGGTCGTGGCCGGTTGTGGTCACCGATGTGACGCCGTCATATGTCGACGGATCATGGTTTCTGGTGGACAAGTCCGGTTCAGCGCTGCCGGCAGAAGGTGATTCACGCATGATGTGGACACTCCTCGGAATCTCCGGCGGGTATCCGGTGAGTGTCTGCGGAACGTGGAATGCACGATACATCGAGGCATTCTCGGTATTCGTGAGTGGCCAGGTGACGGCACTGTGAGCACTCTCATGTCGGCGGCTCTGCTCGGAACATCGCGTACAGCACCGAGTTTCGATGATCTCCCGGTCGATGTCCGTTCGGCTGCCACGCGACTTGGCGGCGATCCGGCAGTCGTGCTGCTGGAGGCGACGGCACTGGCCAGGGCCTACCGCGCCGGGGGAGCAGGTTCCGTCACTGCCGACCTGCCTGCGCCCGCGGAGGACGACCCGCGGCTGGTTCTCCCCGAATCGTCTTCTGTGCATCTGCTTTCCATGCTGGCCGCCAAGGCGACGCTACTCGACGAGTGGTTTGCGCTGGCGCTCGAGCGAAACTTCCGGGCACCGGATCATCTGGTCGCGGAATTACTGGCCTATGCACGAGCCAGTGAGGTCTACCGTGAGAGAATCCTGCGAATCGTCGGCGAGCACGGACAGTGGCTAGCTGCCCGAAATCCCGAGTGGTCCATGCTGATTCGTAACCGCAGCGGCGGCGTCGACGGGTGGCGGCACGGAACGCCGGCAGAACGCCTCCGGTGGTTGGCCGATACCCGCCGGAGCGAGCCGGCGCAGGCGTCGGAAGAGCTGACACAATCCTGGGAAACGGAACGGGGAGAACACAAAGCAGCGTTTGTCGCAGCTCTCGTCACCGGATTGAGTGCCGATGACGTGCCCTTGCTCGAACGCGCCCTCGACGACAGGCGCAAGGATGTCCGGCGTGAAGCAGCGACGGTTCTCGCCCGACTGCCGCAGTCGCCTTTCGGTGAACGTATGGCTCGGCGCGTCCAGGAATGGGTGCGGATCGAACGAACACAGTCCGGTGTGCGACTTGTGGTCGAGGCCCCCGAAGAAATCGATGCGGCTGCGAAGCGCGACGGGATCGAGGATCGGCCCAACCCACACACCGATTACCGCGCCGAGTACGTACGGCAGGCGATCAGTGCAGCTCCACTGTCTTTGTGGAACAACATGATCGGTCAACCGTCGGCAGTTCTGAACCTGAGTCTCGACCGAACCTGGGAACCGATCCTTCACGACGCCTGGTCCACGGCCACTGTACTCCAACATAACTCGGAATGGGCTCAGGCGATTTTCCGCACGCGTGGTCTGTCCACCGACAGGCGCCTGCTCCCGATGATTCCGCCGCGCGATCTGGCCGATCTCCTCTTGTCGGGAACTGGTGACGCGAACATCCTGCATCCGGACCGGGCGGCGATCTTCCAGACGCTGCCTCGCCCGTGGCCGGACGACATCACAGCCTCCGTGGTGGCGCAGTGGGAACGCGCCGCGGCCAGGCGTGCAGATGGCGGGGCCAGATCTGCCGAGTTCTCGCGCTACAAGTACTCCGAGTCGCTGCGTCTTGCGCAGGCCAGTTTCCCGTACAGCGCAGTAACCGTGCTCGGCCGAGCTGCGGAACGTGCCCGTGATCTCGACTGGCAGCAAGCTTTTGTCAAGACCGCCAACGCCATTGTCCACCGCAAGACACTGCTCGAGGAGCTCACATGAGTGCCACTGTTGATCCGACCTCACTGATGCGTCCGCACGCCGAGCAGGAATACGCACATGAGTTAGCCGCACTGGCGGCGGCCGACACGCGTCCGCGGCCACCGTCGTGGAACCTCTCACCCTGGGCGGTCGTCACCTACCTACTGGGCGGCACTCTCGAGGACGGTACCGTCATTTCTCCCAAGTACGTGGGCCCGCGTCGGCTGATGGAAGTCGCCGTCGCGACGCTCGCGACCGATCGCGCACTGCTCTTGCTCGGAGTGCCGGGAACCGCTAAAACCTGGGTGTCCGAGCACCTTTCGGCTGCGATATCGGGGGCGTCGACGCTCTTGGTTCAGGGCACGTCCGGCACACCCGAAGAAGCCATCCGGTACGGCTGGAACTACGCGCGTCTGCTCGCCGAAGGCCCTACCGCTGGCGCGTTGGTGCCCTCGCCGGTGATGAACGCGATGGAAACCGGGAAGATCGCTCGAGTCGAGGAGTTGACGCGCATCCCGGCCGACGTGCAGGACGCTCTCATCACGATTCTGTCCGAGAAGACGCTTCCCGTGCCCGAATTGGGTATGGAAGTGCAGGCGGCCAAGGGCTTCAACCTCATCGCCACTGCCAACGACCGCGACCGTGGTGTCAACGATCTGTCCTCCGCATTGCGTCGACGATTCAATACCGTCGTTCTGCCTCTGCCTGCCAGCGAGGAAGACGAGGTGGCCATTGTGGCGCGGCGGGTCGAACAATTGGGTGTGGCGCTGGAGTTGCCACTCGTTCCGGCAGCGGCTGAGGAAATTCGTCGAGTCGTCACGGTATTTCGCGAATTGCGTTCCGGCACCACGGCAGATGGTCGGACAAAGCTGAAGTCCCCATCCGGGACGCTGTCAACAGCAGAGGCGATTTCGGTGGTCACCAACGGCTTGGCGTTGTCCGCGCACTTCGGTGACGGTGTCCTGCGCGCATCAGACGTAGCGGCCGGGATTCTCGGCACGGTGATCAAGGACCCGGTAGCGGACAGCGTGGTGTGGAACGAATACCTAGAGGCCGTGGTGCGTGAACGAGGCGACTGGTCCGACTTCTACCGGGCCTGCCGCGAGGTCACCGGGTGACATTTGCCATGCAGGACAGCAGGGTCCGAGTTTTCGGGATCCGTCATCACGGGCCGGGTTCGGCGCGTGCCGTTCGGCGCGGGTTGGAGGAGTTTGCTCCGGAAGTTGTCCTGATCGAAGGTCCATCGGATGCAGATCCACTGGTAATGCTGGCGGCATCGGAAACCATGTCGCCACCGGTTGCCCTGTTGGCGTATGCGACGGGCGAACCGTCGAAGGCCGCATTTTGGCCGTTTGCGGTGTTCTCACCAGAGTGGCAGGCACTTGACTGGGCCGCGAAAAACGGTGTGCAGGCCCGTTTCTGCGACCTACCGGCGCACAATATGTTGGCGGATCAGCGTGAACTGAGCACGCGTGAAGGAGACCCGCTGGCCGAGTTGGCCGCGGCTGCAGGTTACGACGATACCGAGCGTTGGTGGGATTCCGTCATCGAATCCAACTCGGGTACAGGTAGCTCGGATGTCTTCGATGCGATCACCGATGCGATGGCGGCACTTCGGGAGACCGTTCCGATTGACGAGGAGACGGCGCACCGTGAGGCGTACATGCGTCAGGTGCTGCGAAAAACACTCAAGGACGGCGCGCAGCGAGTGGCCGTCGTGTGCGGTGCGTGGCATGCGCCCGCGTTGGTGGGCCCGCTCGGTCCCGCTTCGGTGGATGCTCGAATCCTCAAGGGAATGACCAAGATCAAGACGTCGTTGACGTGGGTTCCCTGGACGCATTCGCGACTGGCATCCGTATCGGGGTACGGCGCGGGGATCACCTCGCCGGGTTGGTATCACCACCTGTTCACAGCGCAGGACAAGACTGTTGCCCGCTGGCTGACCAAGGTTGCCCGGGTGCTTCGCGCCGAAGATCTGCCGATCTCGAGTGCACACGTCATCGAAGCGGTGAGACTGGCAGAAGCATTGGCAGTCATACGCTCTCGGCCTCTGGCCGGCTTGTCGGAAGTGACAGAGGCGACAAGGTCGGTGATGTGCGACGGTAACGACGTGTTGCTCGATCTGATCACCCGAAAACTGGTGGTCGGTGAGTCTTTGGGTGAAGTGCCTGAAGAAACTCCGACGGTTCCGCTGGAAGCAGACTTGCGGGCCAGGGCAAAAACGCTGCGTCTCAAGCAACAGGCGGGCGCGAAGAACCTTGATCTGGACTTGCGCCGCGACATCGACGTCGAGCGTTCACGATTCCTGCACAGGTTGGCTCTCCTCGATATCGACTGGGGTGTGCCGGCGGAGGACGAAGTGCGTTCTACGGGTACCTTCCGGGAAACGTGGGCATTGCAATGGAAGCCGGAATTTGCGGTGTCGGTGATCGAGGCATCGCTGTGGGGAACAACGGTATCGGTCGGAGCTGCGGCCAAAATCGAGGCACGAGTTCAGGCACCCGATATTGCGCTCGCTGCGCTGATCGAACTCTTGGAACAGTGCCTCCTCGCTGATCTTCCGGACGCGCTGACCCGGGTGCTGACGAGTGTCAAAACTGTTGCAGCTCTTGATCATGACGTAACACATCTGATGGCAGCGCTGCCGATACTCACACGCACCCTGCGCTACGGTGACGTGCGCGGTACCGACGTATCTGCTCTGACGGAAGTTGCCGACGGACTGTTGGTTCGAATCTGCACCGGCCTGCCGGTGGCGGTTACCGGACTTGACGACGCGAGCGCCGAAGAGTTCCGTGATCATCTCGACAAGGTGCACGCGGCCGTGTTGATGCGCGACCATCCGGAGTCCATCGTGCGATGGCTGAAGGTGGTCTCAGGTCTCATCGACCGTGACGACGTCAACGGGATTCTGACGGGTCGGATGGTCCGATTGCTCCGTGATGCCGGATCGATTTCGGAATTCGATGCGGCGCAGCGGTTGTCACGGGCGCTGTCCATCGGTAGCGCGCCAGTGGACAAGGCAGGGTGGGTCGACGGTTTCCTCGGCGGCGGTGGGCTGGTCCTGGTGCACGATCGAGCGCTACTGGACTTGATCGACAGTTGGGTTGGGCAGCTGCGTGAGCAGGATTTCATCGACACCCTCCCGTTGCTGCGCCGGACGTTCGGTGCATTCGAGGCGGGGGAGCGGCGCGCGATCGGACAGGCCGTGCGCGGTGGCCGTGTCACCGAGACCTCAGTCGAGACCGATGCACGACGTGGCCGGGCAGCGATGGCTGTCGTTTCGGATATCTTGGGGGTCAACGCATGAGCGAAGACGAGCAGCGGCTGCGGCGATGGCGCTTGATGCTGGGTGAATCCGCAGAGGAGTCGACGGGCGGACTCGGCTTGCCGGGAGACTCGCAGATGGATGCCGCTCTGGCCGCTCTCTACGACAGTTCGAAGCCAACGAAGGGAACTCGGCGCTCAGCGGGGTTGGGTGCGTCGGCGCCAAAAGTTGCACGGTGGCTCGGCGATATCCGTACCTACTTTCCCAGCACCGTGGTTCAGGTGATGCAGAAGGACGCGATAGAACGACTCGGACTGACGCACCTGCTGCTGGAACCGGAACTGCTCGATGCCGTCGAACCTGATGTGCACTTGGTGGGCACCCTGCTCAGCCTCAACCAGGTGATGCCGGAAGCCAGCAAGGCCACCGCCCGGATGGTGGTGGGCAAGGTGGTGCGCGAAGTGGAGGAGCGCATTGCTCAGAAGACCAGAGCAGCGGTGACCGGGGCGCTCAATCGTGCTGCCCGGACGTCCAATCCGAAGCTGCGAGACATCGATTGGAACCGCACCATCGCGGCGAACTTGAAGAATTACCTGCCCGAGTATCGCACTGTGGTGCCGGAACGACTGATCGGCTACGGACGGAAATCCACGGCCGTACAACGTGACGTGGTACTGGCCATCGATCAATCGGGTTCGATGGCGTCCAGTGTTGTCTATGCCTCGGTATTCGGCGCAGTCCTGGCGTCGATGCGCGCGCTGAAGACGTCGCTGGTGGTCTTCGACACCGCGGTGGTTGATCTGACGGAGAAATTAGCGGATCCGGTGGACGTGCTGTTCGGAACTCAGTTGGGTGGCGGCACCGACATCAACCGAGCGATCGCCTATAGCCAGTCGTTGATCTCACGGCCGTCCGAGTCGATGTTCGTGCTCATCTCCGATCTGTACGAGGGCGGAATTCGCAACGAGATGCTTCGGCGCATGGCCGCGATGAAAGCGGCCGGCGTTCAGGTGGTGGTCTTGCTGGCGCTCTCCGACGACGGTGCACCCTCGTTCGATCACGACAACGCCGCAGCTTTGGGCGGGCTGGGCATTCCTGCTTTTGCGTGTACGCCGGACAAGTTCCCGGAGTTACTCGCGGTGGCGTTGGAGCGCGGCGACGTCGGTGCGTGGGCAGACAAAAATCGCCCTGCTTGAAAGAACACATGTTCGGGTATTCCCTCGCGATGACCCGTGCGCAGACATCGGCAACACAAGCAGGTTCTGGTTTGGTCCTCGCAGTGTTGGCATGTGGCCAATTCTTGATGACTCTCGACAGTTCGGTCATGAACGTCTCGATGGCGACCGTGGCCGCGGATGTCGGGACCACAATTACCGGTATCCAAACCGCTATCACGCTGTACACCCTGGTGATGGCGACCCTGATGATCACGGGCAGCAAAGTCGGTTCGATGATCGGCCGGCGGCGGGCCTTCGGGTTGGGGCTGGTCATCTACGGGGTCGGGTCGTTCACGACGGCGATCGCGCCCAATCTTGCCGTGTTGCTGATCGGATGGTCGCTCCTCGAGGGGATCGGTGCGGCATTGATCATGCCGGCGATCGTGGCGCTGGTGGCATCAAACTTTTCGGCGGAAAAGCGACCGGCCGCATACGGATTGGTAGCGGCCGCCGGAGCGATGGCAGTTGCCGTCGGACCACTGATCGGTGGCGCTGTCACGACTTTCGCGTCGTGGCGGTATGTCTTCCTCGGCGAGGTCGTCCTTGTAGTTGCGATCTTGTTGGTGTTGCGAAAGGTTGCCGATGTTGCCCCCACCAAGGGTCATCTCGACGGTGTGGGTTCCCTATTGTCAGTGGCAGGCCTCGGCATGATCGTTTTCGGTGTTCTGCGTTCGAGTGAATGGGGTTGGTTGCAGGCCAAACCCCAAGGGCCGGAGATGCTGGGGATGTCGCCGGTCGTGTGGCTGTTGCTCGGTGGGATGTTGGTTGTCTACGGCTTCCTCCGCTGGGAAGCGTGGTTGGTCAGTGTAGGCAAGGAACCACTTGTCGATCCGGACATGCTGAGGAATCGGCAACTGACAGGTGGGCTTTCGATGTTCTTTGCCCAATTCCTCGTTCAAGCGGGCGTGTTTTTTGCGGTGCCGCTTTTCCTGTCCGTGGTTCTCGAACTGAGCGCACTCGAGACCGGGGTGCGAATCCTGCCGTTGTCGGCAGCCCTGGTACTGGCCGCGATCGGAATTCCGAAGCTCCGGCCGACGGCGAATCCCCGTCGCGTCGTCCGCATCGGGTTGTTGTCGATGATTGTCGGCATCCTGTTGTTGGTTGCCGGGATGGATCCGGGCGCAAATGCCGCGATCGTGATGGTTCCGATGTTGTTCCTGGGGTTCGGTTTGGGGGCGCTGTCGTCACAACTCGGAGCCGTCACGGTGTCGGCGCTGCCGGACGACAAGAGCGCAGAAGTAGGTGGATTACAGAACACTGCAACCAACCTCGGTGCGTCACTGGGAACGGCGTTGATCGGTTCGGTGCTGATCGCAACATTGACAACGTCGGCAATTGCCGGGATCGAGGACAATCCGGCTGTTCCAGCAGCGGTACAGCAACAAGCCACGACGAATATGGTGTCCGGTGTTCCATTCCTCTCGACCACCCAACTTCAAGACTCCTTGGCGCAGGCCGGCGTGAACGAGCAGACTTCTGCGGCGATCGTCGACGTCAATTCCGAGGCCAGACTCGAAGCTCTGCGTGTTGCTTTTGCCGTCGCAGCGTTCCTTGCCGTCGCGGCGCTGTTCGCGACCGGCCGGATTCCGCGGATACCGGTCGGGTCCGACGATCGAACGAACGGAATTCCTGCCTCCGACTGACAACTGCTTTGCGTCGTTCACGTCGAGAAATGGCGATCTTCGGGAACTGGAAACTCGCAGTCGGCTAACGTCGAGCGAAGAAACAGCCAAAAAGTCTGGAAAGCTCCATTCAACCGGCAATCCGATCGGTATGGCGACAAAGGAGGAACCGATGCCCGGACACCAGCGTCCGGCTGCGATCCGCCACGGTCTCAGGCCACCTGAATGTTGAGTTCTGTCCGACAAACAAGTCGCCGGGCCGCATTGCCGGAATCCGAGCGCAGCGACTTCTTCCGCCGCCAGGTAGACGAGGCCGTCACCGTCGCACCGTTGGCGAACTTTGCCATCATGGCCGGCATCAGTTCGGTGCTCGTGTTTGTCATTCCTCCGGAGCAGCACCTGATTCGCTGGGTCGGCGCGGTGGCGATTCTTCTTGTCTTCCTGAACTCGACTTACACGTGGGTCTCGTTGCGCCAGAAACGAGCGCAACGATCTGTTCGCCGGGACTACATCGGTCTGATGTTCGAGGTTGTAGTTCTCGGAGTCCTCGACGTCGTTCTGTTCGCGCTGCTGTTTTCCGAGACGGCAACCGATGACGTGATCCTGATCGCGACAATGGCCGGTCTCATGGGCGCCGGAACCATCAATTTCTATACGCTTCGTTCAGCCAGTCTGACCTGGATATATATCCACGGTGTTGGGTTGTTCATCATCTTCCTGTCCCACACGAAGCCGTATCTCTCGGTCTTGATGCTTCAACTGGTGATCTACACGTTTGCACTCACAATCGGTGCGCTGTATCTGTCCGCGTCGTTCAAGCGGAGGTGGCTCGCCGAGATGCAAGCCGAATCGGAACGTCAGACAGTGGCCTTGTTGCTCGACGGATTCGAAGGTGGATCACGCGACTGGCTGTGGGAAGTCGACGCTGCGGGACGCTTCACCCACACGTCGCCCCGGTTCGCCGAGGTAACGGGGTTAGCGGTTGGCGAGCTACAGGACAGGACTTTCGATCAGATGCTCGACCAACTTGCCATCACCTCCAGCGCGGAGGGCCGGAAGGCAGTTGATCTGTTGGTCGACAAGTTCGAACGCCAGGTGCCCTTCGGCGATCTGGTGGTGTCAGTCCGCGTCGACGGCGTTTGCCGTTGGTGGTCGCTCTCCGCAAAGCCACGAATCCGCGAGGATGGTGAAATGCTCGGATGGCGCGGCGTCGGTTCCGACATCACCGAGTGGTACGTCCGCGAGCAGGATATTTTGCGGCAGGCGGAGACCGACGCCCTGACGGGACTGCCCAACCGGCGAGCATTCGGACAAGCGCTGGAGCAGGCAATCGCGGACCGTGACGAAGGCCAGGTGCACGTCGCGATCCTCGACCTCGACAACTTCAAATCCGTCAACGACACGCTGGGACATCCGGTGGGAGACGGGTTGCTGCTCGCGGTCACCGAGCGACTGTGCGCCGTAGCGGATTCGGATGTGTGCGCGCGCATGGGTGGTGACGAGTTCGGATTCATCGCCCGGATGCCCGCAGGCCAGAGCGAGCGAGGCGCATTCGAACGATACCTCGACGTCCTGCACGATCCGTTCTTCGTCGACGGCAACCGGATCGAGGTACGCGCGACCATCGGCTTCGCGACCAACCCGAATGACTCCGCCGACGTCGACGAATTGGTCATGCTCGCTGATCTTGCCTTGTACGAGGCCAAGTCGACAGGACGTAACCGGGTGGGCCGATTCTCCCCGGCGCTGCGGGCGCGGGCATCGGAGCGCGCCACCGCTCAACAGGAGCTCGCCCGTGGAATCGCGGCCGACCAATTCGAACTTCACTATCAGCCCCAGGTAGACGCGGTGACCGGTCAGGTGGTGGCGTTCGAGGCATTGATTCGGTGGAACCATCCTGTGCGAGGTCAGCTCGGACCACGCCAGTTCATCGGAGTGGCTGAAGAAACCGGGATGATCATTCCCCTCGGGGCGCGGGCCTTGGAGCTTGCCTGTACGGCTGCCGCGAATTGGCCAGACGGCATCGCGGTCACCGTCAACGTCTCATCCGTTCAGCTGGTGTCCACGGGCTTTCTTGCCACCGTTGTCGATGTATTGAGAACCACCGGACTCGAACCGCATTTGTTGCAGGTCGAAATTACCGAAACCGGGGTCGTCGACGATCGGGCTGTCGCAGATCTGCACCGATTGCGCGAGCTGGGGGTCACCGTAGCTCTGGATGATTTCGGTACCGGATACTCGTCTTTCGCGACTTTGCAGAGGCTGCCCATCGACGTCCTCAAGATCGACCGCGTGTTTATCGTCGACTGTGCCGACCAGCCGATGGCGGTGGTGCAATCGGTGGTCGAACTTGCCGGAACACTAGGGATGAAGTCGTTGGCTGAAGGCGTCGAAACGGCAGTGCAATTGCGACGTGTTCAAGCCGCGCGGTGCCAACTTGTTCAGGGCTTTTACATCAGCAAGCCCCTGGATGCGGCGAATTTGGAAGAATATTTTGCCGCAACGAAGACTGAATCAGGCAGCCATATTCATCCATTCTTCAGATTTCCGTAGCCCTCAAACTGTTTCCTCCGGCGGCTTTCGCTTGATACATCATCGAGTCCGCGACATTCGATGCCACAGATATTGCGGACGATCCACCGGTCCAGGCCTTCGACCCCGCCGGCATTATCACTGCCCCGACGCTCACGGTGGTCGGGACGAGATCGGAATGATCCGAAATTGCAGAAGTGATGCCGTCGATCAACGTGCCAATTTCTTCGTGACATCCTGAAATGACAGCCAGGTACTCTTCGCCGCCCACCCGCCCTACGACGCCCTGATCTCCTATATGCGTCTTCAAGCGGTTGGCAGTGCGAATAATTACTTGGTCGCCCTCGGAATGCCCGTGAAGATCGTTGACCATTTTGAATTTGTCGATGTCGACGACTATGAATGCCAGGCATTTTTCCTGTACCCGGGCCGAATCGAACAAATCGATGACCGCAGCGTCGAGGCCGCGGCGGTTGAACAGTCCGGTCAAAGGATCACGATCGGAATCGCGGGCATCGCGGTAGAGGGTTCGCCACGTCAAATGCGAGAAAATCGGCACGATGGTCACGGCTCCAAGTAGAACGGTGGCTCGGGCCGCGATGGTCGTGGGGTCGACGGTTCCTTGTTGATAGGCGAGCACGAGGATGAGGGTGGTGATCGACGTTGCAAAGATTACGTGCGTCATAAGCCATCTCGCACTGACGAACAGCGTTGCGAAGGTACCGCTTATCGCAAAGATGATGCACCCGAACAATGCCGAGTCGCGGTCGGGGACAAGAAGAATTGCCGACGCGATTCCGAGGTCGGCGAATATGCCGAATGCGAGCAGTCCGCGTCTACCGGGAAATGGCAGCGTGAACCAACAGGTCATGACGATAAGCGATCCGATGACCATGCAGACCGACAGGAATTTGCCGGCACTGGCTGTCGGTGCATCGGGTCCGATCAATTTGAAGAATGCGCCCGATCCGAGGATGGCAGTCATTACGCCAAGCAGGCCACGGAAGATCGGCGCGATAGCGCGACTTGATCGTTGGTTACTTATCCACTCGTAATCGTGTGGTTCGTCGAACCATTCCTTGAGCGTGCGCCACGAGGTGTTCCTCGAACGCACGCTTTCCGAACTGGACATGTGGTTCATTCTCGCATTCAAGTTCGGGAAGGCATGGCAATCAGTCCCTCAGTGCAGTTTCAGCTCAGATACTGGTGGTTCGGACGCCGTTTCCTCCGGCAGCCTTCGCCTGGTACATCATCGAATCGGCGACGTTCGACGCAACCGAGATTGCTGACGATCCACCCGTCCATGCTTTTGACTCGGTTGGCATGATCGCCACTCCGACGCTCACCGTTGTGTGTATCGGGTCCGGGTAATCGGAGAGTGCCGGAACAATGCCTTCGGTCAACGTAATGATCATCTCGGGTGGCCCCGCTATGACTGCGAGGTACTCTTCACCGCCGACTCGACCGACTACGGCCCGTTGACCGAGGTGAGCGCTGAGTCGGTTGGCTGTTCTCTGGATTACCCGATCGCCTGCGGGGTGCCCGTGTACATCGTTGACCAACTTGAACTTGTCGATGTCGACCACGATGAATGCAAGACACCACGCATCATCGCGGGCCTGATCGAACAGAACCGTAACCGCAGCGTCGAGTCCACGACGGTTGAATAGACCGGTCAGGGGGTCGTGGTCCGATTCGCGGGCATCTCGATACATCATGCGCCACGTCAGATGCGAGAAGATCGGGAGAAGGGTTACTGCGGCAAAGAGGACCAATGCGCGGGCAAGGAGTGTGCCGTGGTCGACTGTTCCCGCACCGAAAGCAAGAACAAAAACGATGATGCTGACGCCGGTAGCCCAGGCTACGTGTCCCAGAAGCCATTTAGCGCTGACGAACAATGTCGCGTAAGTACCGCTCACGGCAAAGGCGATACACCCGAAAGTCGCTGAATCGCGATCAGTCACCATGAGAACCGCCCCAGCCAGACCGATATCGGCAAAAATTGCAAAGGCGATAAGTCCACGCCGTCCGGGGAAGGGGCGAGTGAACCAAAGTCCCGCGATGACAAAACAACTGACGACCACGATCGCCCCCAGGTATTTCCCGAGTGTTGTCGGCGGCGCGTCGGGCCCGACGAGTTTAACGAGCGCGGTAAGACCGAAGATCATCGACATGATGCCGAGCAAGGCGCGACAGAGAGGCTGAATCGCGCGGCTGGAGCGCTGGCGTTTCATCCATTCGTAGTCGTGCTCCTCGTGGTACCACTCATTGAGCAAATTCCATGAGTTACCCCCTGTTGGAAGATGGACAGGGGTGCGCATGACACCTATTTTGGCATTGAATTCCAGCGAAGAAAAACTAACAATCACCAGGTTGATTTGTTCGGAGAGTCGCGGGGATCAAGTGCATGAATACTTCGGGGAACTGACTTTGTGCATGTTTTCGTGAGAACCGAAAATAGGTCGCAGCGATGAAGGTTTTACCGTTTCCCTGCCAGTAATCGACCCGACCGTGCCGCACTTGCACCGGCCAATGTCGCGGCACCGACGGTGATCATCGCGCCAAGCAGAATTGCTGCAGGCTCACCGTCGCCGAGCACGCCGAGCTGCGAGCCAACTGTTACCGCGGCAACGGGAACACCGAGCTGCGCAGCAGACAATATGCCGAGCGGAAGAGGTAAACCCATTACCCGAACCACGGCATGCACTACGAGCGTTGCCATGCCTAAAGACACACCGAGCCAGATGGACGACGGATTGCTGACGAGGTCCCGAAGATTGATGGAAGCGCCGAGCCACACGAAGAACAGCGGCGCAAAAAAGCCATCCGTGACGGCGAAGAGCTGTTTCGCCAGGCGCCGGGGCTCACCGATCGCCGCAAGGACCAAACCGAAAGCAAAGCCCGCGAGCATGACGGAGACGTGAGTGGTTGTTGCCAGCGCCGCCAGAGAGAACAGGATCACCAGATTGATCCGCAGTTCGAGGGCGAACTTACGCTTCTCCGAGAACTTGTGGAGCCGCCGCCATGCTCCGGAACGGTGGAATGACCGGAGCCCGAAATAGAGCACGACCGCAGCGGCGATGACGGCGAATGCACCGAGCCCCGCACGCACCGCGTTACCGGGATCGATTACGAGCGGCACCGCCACGATGCATGCCGTGTCGGCGATGGCGATCTGTGCCGTCATCTGCAGAACGGATGTTCCACCAAGTGCGAGTGAATCTACGATCGGAAGAATAAGTGCTGCAGACGAAGACGCTATGAGCACCGCGTACAGAAAGGCGTGACCGGTATCGAAAACCGATGCCACCGCGTACCCGGCGACAGCGGCCAGAACCCCGACCATCACTGCGCGGACCGCGCCCTTACCCATCGCCGACCGAACCGCAGGATCGCGAACGGGGACGTGCGAGCCTGCCACCAACATCGTCAACGCAAAACCGATATCGGCCATGAACGTGAAAGTGTGGTCAGTCGCATCGAGCAATCCGAATCCGGTGACCCCGAGAATGACACCTGCCGCCAACTCGCCTACGACTACCGGGATATGCCAGCCTTCGCGTGCCGCCAGCAGCGGCCCGAGTAGCCCGGCGAAAGCAACCAATGCGAGTACGTCGAATGTCACCAATGATCTCCTCGCCGTTTGGTGCCTGTGCCCAGGGGTAATCATCGCATTGGGGGATGACGGGGGGATTCGACCAGGAGGCGGTACCCATGAGAAGGATCGTCGCCGCAATCGCGGCGCTGTTCCTGTCGACATTTGCCTTGATCGGGTGTGGTGACACCAGCACCGATTCCCACGGCAATCACTCTGCCGAGATGGGAGTGACCGCTGCAAACGCACAGGCAGCGGAAATTGTGATCAACGGCTTCGAATACTCCACACCGGCCCCCGTGATGCCGGGTCAAACTGTCACGGTCCGCAACAACACTGATGACGAGCATTCCGTTACGTCTGATACACCAGGGTTGTTCGACGTCATTGTCAACGAGAACGAAGTCGCACGTCTCACAGCGCCCGAGGAACCAGGGTCCTACGCGTTCCACTGCACCTACTTCTCGGACATGCACGGGACCTTGACCGTGGAGGATTGAGAGGAAGTGATCAGCCCCCTTCCGAGCGAAAGGTATCTTGGTCGCCTTCAATGCGCCGAAAGGTACTTTCGCTCTGTTGGGAGGGATGAGTTTTGCCGTAAATAACCGGCCCGGAAACAGTTCCGGGTGTACGGTATGCGGGTGCGCCGGAGACTGGTAATCAGTATCGTCACGTTAGTGGTTTGCGCCTTCGGCTTCGCGCCGCCCGCGCTCGCAAACAGGACGTATTCGTCGCAGCTTCTGTACTTTTCGGTTCAGGTCGGCCCCGATCGGGCAACGCAGTGCACGGTTGTCGGCGAGCTGACCATCCCTGACGGCGTCAGTGCCGGAAATCGGGCGCCGGCGATCCTGACCACCAATGGTTTTGGCGGATCGTACAAAGACCAGATACCGATGGTGCAATTTCTTGCCGAGAACGGGTACGTGGGTCTTACGTATTCAGGCCTCGGCTTCGGCGGAACCACCTGCAAGATCACCCTCGATGCTCCCGCATACGACGGCATCGCCGCGTCACAGTTGGTCAGCTTCCTTGGCGGCAGCGAAGGAATTGCTTTCACTGATCCTGGTCTGACGCAACCATTTCCGGCTCTAGACGTGGTGGTTCGAGACTCGGTGGACCACAACGGAGCGCCGTCGATCAACGATCCTCGCGTCGGTATGTCGGGCGGATCGTACGGTGGCGGTATTCAGTTTGCCGCTGCCAGTGTCGATCCGCGCATCGACACGATCATCCCGATGATCACGTGGAACGATCTGTCGTATTCGTTGGCGCCCAACAGTACTGGCATCGTCACCGGCGTATCGACGGTGGAACCCGGTGCGTCCAAGGTGCTGTTCGCGTCGTTGCTGTTCGGATTGGGAGTCACGAATCCTGGTGTCGACGGGTATGTCGCCGATCCCGCGCGGCTCGAGGGTTGCCCGAACTACGTGTCGTACATGTGCAATGCCATTGCGCAGGCGGTGGTTACAGGTGAAGTGGGTCCGAAGATAGTCGCGGATCTGCGGGCGTCGTCGGTCGCGTCCTACATTGATCAGATCAAGATCCCGGTGTTGCTCGCGCAGGGGCAGCAGGACACTCTGTTCGATTTGAACGAGGCGACGGCCACCTATGAAGCGCTGAAAAGCCGTGGTGTGGATGTGAAGATGATCTGGCATTCGTGGGGGCACAGTCACTTGGCTGCTGCGCCAGGCGAATTCAGCTTCAGTGCTCCGGACGCAGAAACTCAGTACGAAACAGGCCGATTCCTCGACTGGTTCGACCACTATCTTCGGGAGGAGAACACCGAAACCGGGCCGGAATTTGCTTACTTCCGTAATTGGATCGACTACGAGGGAAATGCTGCGCCGGCCTATGCGACGTCGAATACCGTGAATGTCGGCAGCAACCGGGACTTCCATCTCTCCGCGGATGGCGCACTGCTGCCAGGCGGTGTACCGCCGGTACCCGGAGCGAACACCGTAGTCACCGCTCCAGCGGGTCTTCCGACTGGCATCGAACCGCTCAATATCTCTCCGGCAGGCAATATTCCGAATGTGCAGATCCCCGGAACCGAGGCCTTGTGGACCTCGGCTCCGATGACCGACACAATGGACGTTGTCGGTTCGCCGACTGTCACGTTGCGGGTCGCGGCGCCCGGCCAACCGGTGGTGTTCGCCAAGGTGTACGACGTGGCGCCCGACGGAACCTCGACGTTGATCAACGGTTTGATCGCGCCGATCAGGATCAGTGATCCGTCGCAACCGGTGCCGGTGACCATGCCCGCGATTGTCCATCGTTTCGAACCCGGTCATGCTGTGCGACTTGCGATCACAGGGGGAGACATCAGCTTCCGGGGCGGTCTGGCCGGGATGCCGGTGACGATCTTTGCCGACGCCTCAGGCCCGCTGCAGCTTCCGGTGGTGGGCTAGCCGGCCGTCACTTCAGATATTTGCCCAGCTGTCCGGCCCGAAGACCTCGTAGTGGATATTCTGCGCCGGAACATCGCGTGCTATCAACGATTCGCGCATGGACAGCATGAACGGCATCGGGCCGCAGAGGAATGCCTGTGTGTTCGGCTCGAGTTCGATCTCACGCAGATCGGCACGTCCTTCGTGAACAGCGCCGAGGGGTGCTAACGAACCGAGGTCTTCGTACCAGCGGTGCAGTGTTGCGGCCGGGATCTTGCCGACCAGCTCGCTGAGTTCAGCTCGGTGAGCGTGATCAGCGATGGAGCGATCCGCGTGAATTACCGACACCGAGCGCTGAGCGCCGGTATCTACGAGATGATTGAGCATGCCGATCATCGGCGTGCATCCGATTCCGGCAGACGCGAGCAGGAGCGGCGAATCGTCCTCCGGCATCATCAGATCGCCGAACGGCGTGGTTACCGACAGTTCGGAATCTTCGAAAGCGTTGTTGTAGAGGAAGTTCGATACTTCGCCGTCGGGCGTGCCCGAAATCCTCTTCACGCTGATGCGCCAGTCGGCACTACTCGGCACGGAACAGAGGCTGTATTGCCGGATTTGCCGAGCGCCGTCGGGGAGGACTACCCCGACTGAAAGATACTGTCCGGGAGCGAATGTGGGGAGAATGCTGCCGTCGAGTGACGTGAGTGTCAGTGACACGGTATCGGCAGACTGCAATACGCGTTCGGTGATTCGCACCGTCCGCCAGACGTCTCCGGGTTCGACTCCGGCGAGCTGATAGAGCCCACGCTCCATGGTGATCAACGTTTCCGCCATCAGCCAGTAGACCTCGTCCCACGCCTTCGCGACATCGGGAGTGACTGCATCGCCGAGTATTTCGACGATTGCGGCGAAGAGGTGCTCGTGCACAATTACATATTGGTCCGGGGTGATTCCCAGCGACGCGTGCTTGTGGGCGATACGCGAAAGGATCAGATCGACCTTGGCGCTGTCGGGTTCGAGCTGGAGTGTCGCGAAGGCGGCGATCGCTCCGGCGAGGGCTTTCTGCTGTTCGCCTTGCTTTTGATTACCACGGTTGAACAAATCACGTTCGAGTTCGGGCTGGGCCTCGAACATCTTGCGGTAGAACAGCGTTGTGATTTCTCCGATGGCGGCGCCGACCACGGGGAGGGTGGCGCGAATGACCTCGGTTGACGCACTGGAAAGCATGAGATGCTCCGTTCGGTCGAAATTCGGTTGTTCAGCCTGCTTCGTCGCTCCGAGTGGTGAGGCGAAGCAGAACATTTTTGGACGGTTGGCGCGTCACGTCTTCGATCGTGACTCCGTCGAGTGAGGCAAAAAATGCCTCTTGCGCGTCGTGGAGTGCACTCCGCAGGAGGCATCCGCCGCGCAGAGGGCACGGTTTGTCGCCTTCGCAGTCCACAACCTCTCCGGGCCCTTCGAGGCGTCTGGCGAGCCAGCCGATGGTGGCGGTCCGACCCAGTTCGGTGATGGAGAGCCCGCCGCCGCGCCCGCGTCTGGTGTTGACTATGCCCAGTTCGCCGAGTCGTGTGACCACTTTGGTTGCGTGGGCGTACGACACGTTGAGCTGCTCGGCAATTACCCGCGTACTGGGGGAGGCGTCGGCGTCGAGTACGGCAAGCCGCATGACGACGCGCAATCCCAGGTCGGTGAACTGCGTCAGTTGCATGACCTGAATCTACATAATTCGCATCTGAGATGACTATTTATGTGAGGGGGATCTCGAGCTCAAAGGCGGGTGGCCGAACCGCCCGGGGCGACGTGAAGAAAACGGGGCGGTTGCCAGGTTCGCGCTGTAAAGGCCTCGCAGATGGATGCGGTGACAGCGGCGGACTTCCCCGCCGGCATCAGTGCGATGGCTGATCCGCCGAATCCGCCGCCGGTCATCCGGGCAGCCACAGCGCCGCCGAGTCGGGCAGCGGTGACCGCGACGTCGAGTTCATTGCACGAGACTTCGAAGTCATCGCGCAGCGAAGCGTGGGAGCTGTTCAGCAGTGAACCCATGTCGCCGAATCTTCTGATGCGCAGAAGTTCTGCGGCCGACAACGTTCGGTTGATTTCTGTAACCACATGCCGTGCCCGCGCCCGGAGTATCGGATCGCTCAGGGATTCAGCCTGCTCCGCGGTGGCTTCTCGTAGACTGGTGATGCCGAGAACCGCTGCGGCATCTGTGCATTGGGTGCGGCGCAGCCCGTACTGTCCGTCCGCAAGTGAGTGTTTCACGCGCGTGTCGATGACCAAGAGTTCGAATCCGGCATCGCGGAGGTCGAAGGGAATGTGTTCGATAGATCCGTCCTGGCAGTCGAGTAACAGGGCGGTCGACGGCTTGGCGAACATCGCGATGGTTTGATCCATGCCGCCGGTCGGTGCGCCGACGCCGTCGTTCTCCGCTCGAATACACACCTGCACCAGCTGATCCCGGGTAAGGCTTGCGCCCTGAAGATCATTGACCGCCAGTGCAACCGAACAGGTCAGGGCCGCTGAACTGGACAGACCTGCCCCTACCGGAACCGACGAGTCGATGACCAGATCGAGGCCGGCAACGGTCATGCCTTCGCGGGCGAGTGACCACAGGACTGCTGTGGGATAAGCCGCCCAGCCTGCTCCGATCTCGCCGACGGCTCCCACATATGTCTCGTCGGACTGCCTGCTGTGTATGCGAACTGTCTGGTCGTCGCGCAGGGCAACTGCTACCAGCGTCCGCTGCTCGAGAGCGACGGGCAGACATAACCCGCTGTTGTAATCGGTGTGCTCGCCGATCAGATTGACGCGGCCCGGCGCCGACCACACGCCGGTTGCCTGATATCCGTACGCGTTGTGGAACTGATGGAGTACAGAATCTTTCGATACGGAACTCATCAGGCGAGCTCACGTAGGCGGGTCGCAACTGCCTCCGGCACCGTGTCGCTGATCCAGGCGCCCATCGCCGATTCGGACCCGGCGAGATACTTGAGCTTGCCGGGTGCACGCAGGATCGAGAACAACTGCAGGTGCAACCGCCCGAGGTGCCGGTCGATGCGGATCGGGGCCTGATGCCACGCCGCTATGTACGGCACGCGGTCGATTCCCGGGTAGAAGCTGTCGATACGCTGGAGTAGGTCTTGATAGACCTGCGCAAGCTCTTCGCGCTCTTCGGTATTCAGTGACGGGAGGTCGGGAACATCGCGGTGTGGTGCCAGATGAATCTCGATGGGCCAGCGCGCGGCGGCCGGGACGTAGGCACTCCAATGCTTCCCGGAGTACACCACCCGGGCGCCGTCTTGTCGTTCGAAGGCCAGGACGTCCGCGAGGAGTGAGCGTCCGGTGCTCTGAAAGTGCTTGTCCGCCTGAGCCAGTATTGCCTGGGTTCGCGGTGTGACGTAGGGGTAGGCGTAGATTTGGCCGTGGGGATGAGTGAGAGTCACACCGATCTCTTCTCCGCGGTTCTCGAAGCAGAACACCTGCTCCACCGACGGATCCGCCGACAACTCCTCGGTCCGCGAGATCCACGCGCCGACGATAGTGCGCAGGCGTTCGGCAGGTAGTTCGCCCACCGACGCGGTGTGATCGCTCGAGAAGCACATCACCTCGCAATGGCCGACCGCGCGCCGATCATCGGGCCCGAAGCGGTTGGCGGACAATAATTCGTCTTGCGCGGGCGCAAAACTGGGAAACCGGTTCTCGAACACTGCGACGTCGTAGTTCGCCTCGGGTATCTCGGTGGGCGCGCCGGCTAGAGTGGTGGGGCAGAGCGGGCATTCGGCTGTGGTGGGCAGGTGCGTTCGCGTCATACGATGCGACGCCATCGTGATCCACTCGCCGGTCAGTACGTCGTAGCGCATCTGCGACTCGTTTGTGGCGGAGGGTAGTTCGCGTAGATCGCGGGCGGTCCGCGTGTGGGTGGTGCCCGCGTCGTCGAAGTAGAAGATGTGTCGACCGTCGGCGAGTGTACGACGCGTCGGACCGCCCGCTGGCGTCATGCGTCAACTTCCCATTCCAGAACTCCCTTGCTCACAACGGGTTTCCACACTCCGATGGTATCGCCCGTCTCGAGTGCGGTGGCGTGGGCCGCCAGCATGACCGAGACAGACGCCCAGATCGGTCCGCCGTTGTCGGTCCCGTCCGAGGCGTATTCGGTGACGCAATGGTGCAGGGCACCGCCCCGTGTGTCCACGAAAAAGTGGTACTCGTCCAGTCCGGCGAAGGGAATGAACGTCGGAATGAACATGTTTGCAGCAGTACCTGCATCGTCCCGATCGCGTCGATCCATTTCGTCTGCGGGATAGAGGTCGGGATTCTCGTAGATCGTCTCGTCCCACGTTTCGAGCAGCGTGAGACGAACCTCCGTCGCGACGTCGATGGGGTACAAGAACTTGTCGGGAAGAACGCTTCCGAGAAAGAGTCCGGTCCTGTCGTCGTGAGTCAGGCTGCCGTTCTGGACTCGATAGAGGTCACGCAGATCCTGGGGCCAGGAAACACCGGTCGACGCCTCGAACTCGTCGATGATGCTGTCGCTGAGTCCTGGTTGAAACGCGGCAGCCGTCACCGGTGCGTGTGTGCGGCACCAGGTGGTGATTCGACCCCATTCGTCTGCAACGCTCATGGGCTTTACGATACGTCCGCGTCAGGACCCGTGAATCAGGTACTGCAGCGTGCTCACCAGTGCCCGGTCCGAATCCTCGGACTTGCGGCCCGCGATTCCCGAGCGGAGAACCGCAGAACCTTCGAGCAGGCTGACAATCGTCTGCGCCGTTGCTGTTCGCCCCGCCGCATCAAGATCTGGTTGTGTGCACACGACAACCCGCTCCACGTGCGCGATGTACTGCGCGTAGAAATCTCGGACCACAACGGAGACTTCTTCGTCGGCGGCGGATAACGCCCACACCTCGACGTACAGCCGAACAGTGGCAGGATCGTCCTGTTCGCCGAGCAGGATTCTGACGAACTGCTCGGATTCCTCGCGGGACACGGTCTGCTGTGTGTCCGTCACGGCGGCCAGCCGGTCGAGCGAACGGGTCAACGCGCGCGCCATGACGGCGCGGATCAGGTCGGCACGGGTGGGGTAGTAGTGCTGCAGGTGCCCCACCCGCACACCGGCCGCGGCGGCAAAGTCTCGCATGGCCGCGTTTGCGTTGCCCTGCGTCGTCAGTACCTGTTCTGCAGCGTCGAGTAGTGCTGCCGCGCGAATGGCGCCCTTGGTCGGGGTCATGTCCGCAATACTGCCACGCCGAGATTCTCCAGCTCGGAGATAGCGTGGCCCGGATTCGGAACTGATTCGGGGAAAGCAACTCCGGGACGTGCGTCGTCGCTCAGGACGTGCCGCACTGCGAGTGCACCGCCTACTGCTGTGAGATGCGCCTGGCCTTGCGGATCGACAATTGTTGCGCTTGTAGCACCGTTGGCACCGGTGACGTCGACTCGTACCTGAGCGCTACCGCCTGTGCCGGGTGAGTACAGCAAGCCGCGTCGTAGCGAGGTGAAGCGTTCTCCGCGTCCCCACCGAAACAGACCGACCTTCTTGGCGGCAAGCAGTGCTGTCGTGGAAGCATTCGAGCTGAAACCGATTCGAGTGCTTGCAGTGTCGACGTTCAGGGTCATGGGAAACGTGAATTGCTCGGGAGTATCGATCCTTCCGACTTTGGTGCGCGATCCCGGGAAATCCACCCAGCGGGTATCCGTCAAGGGGCTGACGGTGATCGGATTTCCGTTCTGCATAACCTCGAAGTCCTGACCGAGACGGTCCATGAACTCGACGGAGTCGAGGCCGGCAATGTCGTTGACGTCGTAGCGAATCGAGACGTCGATCAGCTCGGCGCCGCCGAGCTCTTCCGCGAGCGCGGCGGCAACGATGTTGGTGACACCGCCCATCCAGCCGGACGACAGGTAAACCGTTGCGGTGGGCGACATCTGGCTTGCCAACGTGGCTGCGCGGGCTACCCTCGTAGTCCAGCGGGTGATGTCCACGTACGGTATTCCCGCTTGGACCGCGGCAGTCAACACACGATCGTGTGGATCGTTGACGGTCGACACGACCGCACGTGCCGAGGCGTCGAAAGGCGTCGGATCGGTGAGGTCCCAGCGGCGGACCGAAGCTCCGTGCCGGCGGGCCAACTCGGCGCCCTTCTCGGGGGTACGTCCGGTCAGGAGTAGCAAAAAGTCAGGTGCAAGCAGGGCGGTCAGCGCGCTGCCGACGGTTCCGTATCCACCAGCTACGAGGATGGCGCCGTCTGGGTCGTGGCGCAGTGTGTCGGTCATGCAGCCAACTCTAGGTCAAATGACCTAAAACGTCGAACGGTCCCGGTGTCAGTCCCGATGAGCCACGATGTTGACCACGTTGCCGTCCGGGGCCCGGACCAGGAACCGGCGCACACCCCACACTTCGGTTGTCAGTGGGTGCACGATCTCGTATCCGAGTTTCCGGGCTTCGTCGTACGCGCCGTCGACGTCGTCGGTGTGGACGGAGATGACCGAGTCCTCAGGGGAGGTCGCATCATGCGTGACGAGTTGTACATGCGCATCGGAGTCGGGAGACGCGAAGCGTGCCACCCAACCCATGTTGAACTCCTCGGTGCTCAGGCCGAGGAAGTCGGCGTAGAAACTCTTAGCCGTCTCTACATCGGGAACTTTGAGGTTGGTCGTGATTCGTTGTGAGCGCATGCGGTCTCCCGGTCGTCGACAATAGGTAACTTCGATAATTGCCTGCGCGCCGGGACATGTCGAGAGGTGTTGTGGCGATTGACTGCACGAAATTCGGGCAAGTGGGGGACAATCACCGTCAGGCGACAAGTCGAGGAGATGCAAATGTCCGAGGCCAAATCCGAGCACACCGATGTTGTAGTTGAACCCGAACCGTCGATGATGAAGCGGTACTACCCCGCTGCGGTGCCCGTGATCCTCGGTTTGATCATCTTCTTCCTGCCTGTGCCGGATGGTGTCGATCCCAAAGGTATGCAGATGCTCGGCATCTTCGTCGGCACGATCGTCGCGTTGATCCTGCAACCGCTGCCCACCGGATCAGTTGCCCTCGTCGGCTTGTCGATTGCGATGATCACACAGACGGAGACGCCTTCGGAGGCGCTGGCCGGCTTCAGTAACACCACGATCTGGCTGATTGTGGCCTCGTTCTTCATTGCCGAAGGTTTTCTGGTCACCGGTCTGGGTAAACGGATCGCGTTGATGTTCGTCACGAAACTCGGAAAGTCAAGTCTTGGACTGTCTTACGGGATGGCGCTGACCGATCTGATTCTTGCACCGGCAACACCGTCGAATACCGCGAGAGCGGGCGGCGTGGTGTATCCGATCATCGTCTCGCTGAGCAAACTCGAGGATTCCAATCCGGAACCGGAGGAATCCCGGAAGAAGCTCGGCGCGTATCTGCTGCTCACCTCACTTCAGGTCAACGTGGTCACCTCGGCCATGTTCATCACCGCCATGGCCGGTAATCCGGTAGCCGTCGACGCGGCCGCCAAGCTAGGTATCGAGATATCTTGGGGTAAATGGGCATTGGCGGCTTCGGTGCCGGGAATTGCCAGCTTGATCGCGATCCCGTGGGTGATGTCCAAGATCTTCCCGCCGACCATGCTGAAAACCCCCCAAGCTCCGGAGCAGGCCAGGGACGAACTACGCAAGGCCGGTCCCGTGAGCCGCGACGAGAAGATCATGGCCGCAACGTTCATTCTGCTGCTTGTGCTCTGGTGCCTGGGTACACAACTCAACGTCAACGCCACCACCACGGCGTTTGTCGGCATCGCGATCCTCCTTGTCACGAAGGTGCTCAGCTGGAACAACCTGGTGACGGATAAAGGAGCATGGCAGACGCTGGTCTTCTTCGCTGTATTGGTGGGTATGGCAGGTCATCTCGAAGAGTTGGGCGTGATCGCGTGGATCGGCGGCCAGGTCTCGTCCAGTGTCGACGGGCTGCCGTGGATCTGGGCATTCGCGATTCTCACACTGGTCTACTTCTACGCGCACTACCTGTTTGCTTCCAACACGGCGCAGATCGTCGCGATGTACGCCGTGTTCCTCGGCGCAGCGGTTGCCACGGGCGCTCCACCACTGTTCTCGGCCTTGGTGTTCGGATTCATCGGCAGCCTGTTCGGCGGTATCTCGCACTACGCGTCCGGACCCGCCGGAGTTGTCTACGGCTCCGGGTACATCAAGACCTCCGAGTGGTTCCGAATCGGGTTTGTCATGAGCGTTGTGCTCATCCTCATCTGGACGATCATCGGTGGCGCGTGGATGAAAGTGATCGGTGCCTGGTGATCAGTTGTCCTTGCGGCGCAAGCTGAACCGCATGGATTCCTTGTTGACGGCGGCGATTGCCGTCAACGGGATCTCGGCTGGACACACCTTTGCGCATTCGCCGTAGGTCGAGCACGGCCCGAAGTCGGCTTCCATCTGATCGGACATCGCGCGGGCGCGCTTGCCTCTTTCGTTGCGACCCTGCGTTACCAGCGACAGATGGGTGAGTTTGGAACCCGTGAACAGATGGGCCGCTCCGTTGGGGCACGCGGCAACACAGGCGCCGCATCCGATGCAGGCCGCAAAGTCCAGCGCGGCTTCGGCATTCTGATGGGAGAGCGGTTGACTGTCGGCGTCAGGTGCCGTGCCGGCGTTGACGGAAACATAGCCACCGGCCTCGAGAACGCGATCCATAGCCGACCGGTCGACCACCAGATCCCGTACCACCGGAAACGCCGCAGAACGGAACGGCTCCAAAACAATTCGATCACCGTCCGAGAAACTACGAAGATGCTGGCGGCACGTCGGCGTGTTGGCCACCGGCCCGTGCGGGGTGTTGTTGACGGTGAAACCGCACGAACCGCAAATACCTTCGCGGCAATCGGAATCGAACGCGATGGGGCTCTTGCCCTCTTCGACGAGTTGATCATTGAGTCGATCGAGAAGTTCGAGCAGCGACATCTCGACGCTCGCGTCGTCAACCTGATAAGTATCGAAGGCGCCGGAAGATTCAGGTCCATTCTGGCGCCACACGTCCACAGTGATTTTCATGCGTAGTTCCTCGTTTGCAGCGGAACAGCGGTGAAGGACAACGGTTCGTCGTGACGGATGTGCCGACCGTCCTTGGCGGTTTCCCAGGCCGAGACAAAGCACCAGCGATCGTCGTCGCGTAGTGCTTCACCATCCGACGTCTGGTGCTCGGCACGAAAATGTGCTCCGCATGATTCGTCCCGGTCGAGCGCGTCGACGCACATCAGTTCGGCGAGTTCGAGAAAATCAGAAACCCGCCCAGCCCGTTCGAGTTCCTGGTTGAACTGGTTTCCGGTTCCCACAACCCGCAGGTCCGACCAGAATTCGCCGCGCAGTTCCCGGATCTCCGTAATGGCCTTTGTCAACCCTTCTGCCGAACGGGTGACTCCGCAACCCGCATACAGGATCTCGCCGAGTCGGCGATGGAATCTGTCGGGGCCGTGCTTGCCACCTACAGACAACAGGAGTTCGACTCGTCCTCGTACGTCGTTGAGCGTCGACACCACCGCCTCGTCGTCGAGGCTGAGTTCGGGAGTACCGAGCAGGGGTGCAAGGTAGTTCGGAATTGCATAGGGAAGGGTGAACCACCCGTCGACGCAGGCGGAGAGCAGGGAATTGGCGCCGAGCCTGTTTGCTCCGTGGTACCCCCAGCCGGCTTCGCCACCGACAAACAGGCCTGGGATCGACGTCATCTGGTCGTAGTCGTTCCAGAGGCCACCCATGGTGAAATGCGCGCCCGGTGCAATACGCATCGGCACTGTATAGGGATCCTCACTGGTGGCATCGCGATACATCGAGAAGAGGTTTCCGTACCGCTCTTCGATGGTCTTTCGACCCAATCGCGCGAGCGCATCTCGAAAATCCAGGTACACACTGTTTTTCAGTGGGCCGACGCCATGACCGGTATCGATCTGCTCGCGGGCGGCACGCGAGGAAACATCGCGGGGTGAGAGATTGCCGAAGGCGGGGTACTTGCGTTCGAGGTAGTAGTCGCGCTCGCTATCGGGGATGTCTCCGGGTTCGCGACTGTCTCCCGGTTGTGCTGGTACCCAGATGCGGCCGTCGTTGCGGAGCGACTCGCTCATCAGGATGGTCTTGGACTGCCACTCGGAATTGACGGGAAGTGCGGTGGGATGGAACTGAATGAAGGACGGAGACGCCATCAATGCGCCGCGCCGGTGCGCTCGCCACGCGGCAGTGGCGTTGGAGTTCTTGGCAAGAGTCGATTTGTGGAAGACCGTGCCGTAACCACCCGACGCGAGGACAACCGCATGTCCTGTGGTGGACCTGATTTCGCCGGTCACGAGGTCGCGCGTCACAATGCCCTGGGCGCGTCCGTCTGCGACGATGAGATCGAGCATCTCGGTGCGGGTATGCAGGTTCACGGTGCCGGCAGCGATTTGTCGTTGCAGTGCCTGCGACGATGCTATCTGCAACTGCTGGCCCGTCTGCCCACGCGTGTAGTACGTGCGCGAAACCTGGACGCCACCAAACGATCGGGTGGCCAACGTGCCGCCGTATTCGCGTGCAAACGGAGCGCCGATGGCATTCATATGGTCGATCACCCGCACGGATTCCTCGGCTAGCCGGAAGCAGTCCGCCTCGCGTCCACGGAAGTCGCCGCCCTTCACGGTGTCCTTGACAAATCGATCGAGGCTGTCGTTGTCGACCTTGCGGGCGCGGGCTGCGTTGATGCCGCCTTGAGCGGCGACGCTATGTGCGCGTCTCGGTGCATCGTGGAACGTGAACGACTCTACGTGATAACCCAATTCGCCGAGCGATGCGGCACAGGCCGCGCCGGCGAGTCCGGTACCGACAACGATGACCGTGAACTTGCGGCGATTGAGTGGGCTGACGAGTTTGTAGTCGAGTTTGCGGTTCGGCCAGGCTCTCGACGGATCTCCCGGCGGTACATTACCTTCAATCGGGGTACCGATGGTTCGCAGGTCGTCGGCGTCGAAGCTGCTCATCTGATCACGCTCCTGTTTTCGAGACGAGTCCGGTGAGAACGGCGATGGGGATCGACATGTTTCCCACCATGACAACCAGTGCGATGATGCCGGCGAGCGCGACCGCAACTTGGCGGAACCGCTGACCGGTCACACCGAGATCATTGACGGCACTCCATAATCCGTGGGCCAGATGCATAGCGAGCAGGGCCATCGCGAGGATGTAGAAGGCAGCGACAGCGGGGCGTTCGAAGCTGGCAACGAGATTGTCGTAGGCGTAACTCTGCGATCGGGTGGCCGCTTCGTATTCGGTGCTGCCGATCGGGCGGGTGCCGGTTGTGAGGTCGAGGATGTGAAAGACGATGAACAGCAGGAGAACTGCTCCGGTCACCGGCATTGTCCGGGCGGTGAACGACGAAAGTCCTAACCCCTTGCGGCGGAACGGTCCTCGGGCTCTGCGCGCGCGAAGGGTGAGAAGCCACGCGCACCACACATGGGCGATCAGGGAGACCAGTAGAACGCTGCGGAGAATCCAGAGCAATCCTTCGTAGGGAAGGAACGGTTCGAAGACGGTTCGTAGCCAGTGTGCATAGTCGTCGAAGTGTTCGGCGCCGGTGTACACCTTCAGATTGCCGATCATGTGGACGACCACGAATGCCGCAAAGATCAGCCCCGTCACTGCCATCAGAATCTTGCACGTGACGTTCGACGGGCGTGGGCGTGACCGTGTTGAATCGGCACCGGCGTGCGGTACGCGGGTCGGAACACTCACTCGTAAAACCTCCCAAGCCAGACGTGCCGGATAGGTGTCGTCAGCCTAGGCGTGATTGTGCAATTGGGCAGGGGAACGCAGTGCGACTTGTCGGTTCGTGCCGGTCAATGGTTATGTAACGGACAATATTACTCGGAAGTAAGGAAGCGTGGGCGATGGTGAACTCGACGTCACGACGACGAGCAGTGTGCGTCGGCGCTGCATCTGTCCTGGCAGCTGCCCTGATCGCGGCGGGGTCACCGGCCGGGGCGCAGGAGGCCGCCGACCTGTCCGAGGTCTTCAATCCGCTGGTTGTGCGAGCTCTCCAGGGTGGTGAGATCTCGGGGGAGTTCACTCCACTGGGACTCGCGTCGGACGATCCGTGGTTCGACGAACCGGAGCTCAGCGGCGACACAGCGCCGGGGATCCTTCTGAAAGCCCGCCCTGTGAGTGTCCAGGTCTATCAGGTGCGTCCCGACGCGGTCAGTGCCTACCAACTCATGTACACGACAACCGATCATTTCGGACGTCGGGTGATCAGCACCGGAATCCTGATGATTCCCGAGGACGGCACCGCTCCCGCTGATCGCAAGATCATCGGGTATGCAGAGGCGAACGACAGCCTCGGGGCAAACTGTGCTCCCAGTCACCAGTGGACCGGTGGAAATCAGAGCGACCCGGCCATGTTCTCGGCACTCGGACCCGTTGCGGAGATGTTCGGACGCGGTTGGGCCGTCATGATGAGCGATGTCGGAAACGACGGGGATACCTCGCCGCACCCGTTCTCCGTCGGTCAGTTCTCGGGCAAGGCCACCCTCGACGGTGTACGAGCGGCGCTGGCGCTTCCCGAGGCCGGATTGGCATCCGATACACCGGTTGGCATCTACGGAGTTGCCGGTGGCGGTGTCGCGGCGGGCTTTGCGGCGGAGCAGGCCCATACCTACGCGCCAGAGCTGAACGTGACGGCCAGTGCGATCCAGGCGATGATGATCGATCCGGCAACGTTCGAGGCAACTGCAGCCGGCGGCATCGGTTCCGGGTTTGTCTTCTCGTCCGTCCTCGGTTTTGATGCCGGGTATCCGGAGATCAAGCTGGACGATCACTTCACTCCGGTTGGCCGCGACGTTGCTGCGGCTTTTCGGACATCTTGTCAAGCACTGTATTTGGCGCTTCCGTTCGTTCCGTTCGATGTTCTGTTGACCAACCCCGCGCCCCGAACCATTCCGGCGCTGGCGGCCGCCTACGAGGACAACACCTTGGGCAAGCAGGCACCGAAGTCGAAGTTGCTTATCTCGTCCTGTGAAGACGATTTTCTCGTGCCCTTCAGTGAGGCGCAGGAATTGGCGGATACGTATCGCGCCGACGGTGGTGACGTCGATCTGATTCCTTCGCCGTGTGGGCCTCTCGACTATGTCACCAACCTGTACAAGACGGTTACCGATCAGCTCGGGATGCAGGACGTCGCCTGGCTGGCTGCGGAATTCGATGAAGCAGAGAGTAAGTAGATGATCCGAAAGTCTTTGACGCGCAGAGATTTTGCCCGCACCGTTATGGTGGGCTCGGTTGCACTTGGCAGCGCGATGGCGGTAGGAACAACTGCTTCGGCGCGCGAGGTGGATCGGTACCTCGATCTCGCCGCGGTCAACGCCGATGCCGAAGCCGCAGGTGGGCTTCATCCGACTCTGCCCGCCGATTCCGCGAAACTTCGTGTCCTGCTCGACGAGGCCAGATCGGCAGGGGTGGATCCGCGGCGGTATCAGGTATTGCTGAAGCAGTATTGGCTTGCAGTCGGAACGGAATCCGCGGGAATCGACCTTGCCTCCTGGACTCCGTTCGACGGTGTTCACGCAAATCTCGGCAACCTGACCAATACCTTTGCGTTCTACGAGCGCCTCCAACTCGAACACAGTGAATTACAGTGGGCTGGAATGGGTGGGATGGTTGGTCCGGCTTTTGCAGCGGGACTACTCGACGTGGATTTCGGGCGGGTCGTGCTGAACATCAGAGCGATCAGCGACGCTATGGCCGTGGTGTGGCGCGAACTCGATCGTGTCGGCACACCCATCGCGCAATCGATGGCAGCGCCCGAAGACCTCCAGGCGTTGCTCCAGGTGGGGCACGAAATTCGACCTGAGGATGTGATGTGGTTTCAGGGCAAGGTAATTGCCATGAGCAAACACATTTTCTCGGATCTCATCCCCATGCATATGGCGTGGATACACAACGGGGCGGACGGGATAGGCGAACTGGACCGGGCCGGCCTGCTCGACGAAAATGCGCGAATTGCCTGGCGCAACATTGCATCCGGTAATCCGGAAGCGGTGTTCGACGGTAATGTGCGACTGCTTCGGCGTGAGCAGTACCAATCCGTCGGCGATCAATGGGACGAGGCAAAGAACTATCGCGGAAGCGTCGGTCGGGCGCTGACGTATTTGACCACGTTTGCCGCGTCGCCGTCGATGCCGGGTGTAATCCCACCGCGTGAGTCCGATTCGCTCGAGTTCCAGGTTGGCGCAGCAAGAATCGCGACTCCGTTGCCGGACTTCAACTGGGCGGATCGAGACGGGCGCTGGATATACATCACCAACCAATTGCTTCCCGTCTACCGCGATCTCATGAACGATCAACCGGTCCTGTGGCGCGAGACGTTGGCCGCCCCGGTATCTCAACGGATTGCGGGTCAGGGCATGATCGCGCAGCTGCCGGACCTGCTCCGTTCGATGCTCTCGGCGGTCAAGATCGACTGGAACTGACGGTTGATCCAGGATCTTTCCTGAATAACAATCCTGCCAAAACGGGTAAATAAGACAAAATTCTCGTTACCGTGACCGGACATCCGACATTTCAGGGGGTCCAATTTGATGGTCACTGTGCGTAAATCGGTGTTGAGAGGAATTGTTGCAGCCTCGTTGGTTGCGGTAGCAGGAGTAGGACTCTCGCCGGCAACAGCCAGCGCTGATGTCACGCCCGTTACCCTGGTCAACGGCGTTCTGTCCACAGTTGGTGGGTGTCAAACCACCATTCGTGAATTGATCGTGTTCTGCACGGGCGCAGAGACGTTGACCAGGCGGTCGCCGCTTCTCCTCGATCTGAATCCGGTCGGAACCAACATCGTTGTGCTCGGCGCTGGGCTATTCGACGACGGCACCATGCGAGATATGTTGGTCGACCGTCTGCAAGCTGCCTTGTACCTCGCGCAGAGGTATCCAGCCGCACCGATCATCACCAGCGGCGGTGCGCCCAAGTCGGGTGTCACCGAAGCCAGGGCTATGCGGGATTGGCTGGTGGCCAATGGCGTTCACCCGGGCCGCATAACCGAGGAAGGCCGATCGGGTTCGACAGTGCAGAACGCGCAGTTCACCTCGCAGATCTTGGCCGACCGCGGAGCAACCGGCGTTGTCGTGGTGTCGAGCGCCAACCATGTCGAGCGGGCGATGATCGACTTCAGGGTTGCGGTGGCAGGCAGAATGCTTGTCGCCGGCGTTATTGCTGCGACTTGATCAACTCTGCTTCGGCCAGCAGTTGCTCGTCACCGCTCTGGGCGCGCAGAGCACGTTCCTTGATGAAGGCGACGGCAACAAGGCTGAGCAGCCCCAGAATTCCGGCAATCAGAAACAGGCGTGCGGTGGCGTCGCCGTACGCGATGCGGACGACGTCGGCAAGGGCGTCGGGCAGTTCATTGAGATTGGACAGCCCGGCGCCTCCCGTTGCGTCGACGCCGATTGCGCTCAAGCCCTGAGCAGTCAGATGTGCCACGTGTGTCGACAGAACGGCGCCGAGGATCGAGACTCCGGCTGCCCCGCCGAGCGAGCGGAAGAATGTGATGGTTGAACTGGCCGCTCCGAGATCGCTCGCATCGACCGTATTCTGCACTGCGAGAACAAGATTTTGCATCACCATGCCCATGCCGGTGCCTGCGATGAACAAAAACACGCCGATCCAGACGACTGAGGTGGCGTGGTCGATGGTGGCGAGCAGGAAGAATCCGAGTGTCATCGTGCTCGCGCCGGCAACGAGGAAGATCTTCCATCGACCGAACTTGGTGATGAGTGAGCCGGAGATACTGGACGACAGGGTGGATCCGATCACCATCGGAAGTGTCAGAAGCCCTGCGACAGTGGGTGAGTAACCGCGTGCGATCTGAAAGTACTGTCCGAGGAATACCGCGCCGCCGAAGATGGCAACACCGACGGTGATGCTGGCGAAGGTCGCGAGCGAGGTGGTGCGGTCACGGAAAAGCCGCAGGGGAATGATGGGTTCCTCCACCACGCTCTCGACCCAGACTGCCGCGGCGATAAGCACGATTCCGAGACCGCACAGGAAGAACGACATACCGGAGGACCACTCGAAGTTCTTGCCCGCCAAAGTCACCCAGATGAGGAGTGTGCTTACGCCGCCGGCGATGAGAGTCGCACCGGCGTAGTCGATCTTGACCTTTCTGCGTACTACAGGAAGATTGAGGGTGCGCTGTACGACTATCAGTGCGATCACTGCCAACGGGACGCAGACGAAGAAGGTCCAGCGCCACCCTAGCCAACTGGTATCTACGATGACGCCGCCGATGAGTGGACCGGCGATGGTGGCAATCGACATGACGGCTGCGATCGGACCTTGGTATCGGCCACGTTCGCGAGGACTGAACATGGCTGCGATCACGATGATGACCAGTGCCTGCAAGCCGCCGAGTCCCAGGCCCTGCACAACTCGGAAGGCGATCAATATGCCGACGGATTGTGCGAGTCCGGCCAGGATGGATCCGATGGTGAAGATCAGGATGGAGAGTTGAACCAGCAGTTTTTTGCTCACGAGATCCGAGAACTTGCCCCAGATGGGCGTTGTGGCTGTGGAAGCCAGAAGAGTTGCCGTCACGACCCAGGTGTACTGATCTTGGGTTCCGTGTAGTTCGGTGATGATGGTCGGCAGGGCATTCGAGACAATGGTCGAGGATAGGAAGGCCACGAACATTCCGAGGAGAAGTCCGACAAGCGCCTCGATCTTCTGCCGGTGCGACATCGGAGCGGCGGGGGCCTCCTGCAGGCGGATCGATCCGACTTCTTCATGCGTGACCACGGCGACCCCACTTAGTTAGTTGACACATGCAACATTAGGTTAAGTTGGTTGTAGAACGCAACGGTTTTGCGATTAGTTTTCCATGCTGCCCAGTCGATGCAGAAGCGACGTCAGCGCGATGACGTCCTCGGGATCCCACGTCGCCAATCGTGCACGCCACTCGTCGGCCTGACGATTCTGGACGGTGGTCACACGTTCCCGGGCCTCGGGTGTCAGGGCAACCAACTTTGCCCGGGCGTCATCGGGATCGGGGATCCGCTGTACCAGCCCGAGGCGCTCGGCCGAATCGATTTGTCTGGTCAATGTCGACTTCTCGATATCGAGCGCAGCAATGAGATCCGACATCGGAACCGCATTCGAACGGTTCAGTAGAACCAGGACGGAGTAGAGCGCCGGATCGAGTTTGGGGTGGATGGCCCGCGCGTACTTACGGGCGCGAGCGCGCCCGCGCTGCCACATATCGGCGAGTTCCATCTGCAGGCCCGAGATGGGATCTGAAACCACTGTTGCTACCCCTTAGGTGCGTCGACTTCCGGTGTTCATCCAACCAGAAGGGGCGCGGGATGCGAGTTCCGGATTCATTGTCACCCGAATGCAAATTAGCCATAGCCCTGGCTCGTAGACTCCGCGGCTTCGCGTCGTCGACTGCGGAGTCGGCGAGAATCTCCTAACGGTTTGATGCGGTGACTGATCTATTGTCTGATTCGGGACGGTCCGTAGCTGGATAGTTGCCTGACCAGGCGATATTGCAAGCGCAACGTGTTGGTCGGACCGTCCGTTTTGGCTATGCTGCACGCTATGGCCGAATTTTCGGGGAAATCAGGAAAGTGTGGGCCACCCTGGGGGAAGCGAGAGATTTGCCCTCGAATGATCGAGGCTCCGTCATGAAAGCGTTGATCGACCTGATCGCGCAGTGGTGGCGTCTGCCCGATCAGTATCAGAGTTTCATGCGTTACCTCGAAGACCGTGGTCTTGTGTCGGCTTGCCGAATCCTGGTTGGCGGAACTGCGTTCGGGATGGGGGTGATCCTCGTCCTCATGAGGTGGAGTGCTGTGGGACCGCAAGGTTCGTTCTGGCGATCCGTCAACCTGATTGTGGTCGCAACCTGCCTGATCGCTGCCCTCATTTGGTGGCTGTTTCCGCCAACCCGGCTGTGGTCCTACACCTTTGTTGTCGGCTCCGATATTGCTATCGCGGCGGCGTCGTTCTCGGACGTCGATCCGCTGGCACGATTGTTGTGCTGTGTGGTTTTTGCCTCGATCGGTGGCTACATCGCGTTTTTCCACAACCCCACGTTGCAGCTCGGGCACCTGGTATTCGCCACCCTGGTCACGATTATGGCGGGGTGGCCGCTGCTGTTTGGTGACAACACGGATCCAGGATTGGGAATTGCCAAAATAGGTGTCACTCTCGCGACCGTCTATGTGATTCCCGTCGTCTCACAGATCATGTTGGCGATGCTCAGTTCCGATGCAACCACATCGGAATTCGATCCGCTGACCGGGCTTCTCAATCGACGTGGGCTTTCACGTCGGGCGACGGACATCGTGGGCGAGCAGATAGACGAACACAATGCACTTCTGGTTGTGGTGATCGATCTCGACCGATTCAAGGAGATCAATGATCTCCACGGACACGATATCGGCGACAACACAATTATCAGGACCGGTTTGCGCATCAGGCTCTGGACGTCGCAGTCGGCTCTGATCGCTCGAGTCGGCGGTGACGAATTTGTAGTGCTCGAGCGGGCGCCCTTCAATTCGGTGGCAAAACTGTCGACGCGGATCACCACATTCATGAGTGGTGACAATGACGTACCGGCAATCAGTTCGAGTATCGGAATCGCGATTCGTACGGCGCCCCGAGAAGTGGACGAAACCGTGGACGAGATTGTTTCCGCACTGTTCAGGGTGGCCGATTCGGCTATGTATCAAGCCAAACGTGAGGGTGGAAATCAGGTGCGTGCCAGCGTCGTGTGAAGACTTCTTCAATCGCCGAACGACAACCCTCGTTCGGCGAGTGCCTCACCCAGAATGCGAAGGGCTTTGGGGCCCATTCCGTGAAGCTTTGCCAATTCCGATTCGGATACCGATGCGAGCTGCGACAACTCGGTGTAACCGGCGGCAAGAAGAGCCCGCGTTGCAGGCGCGCTGGTTTTCGGGAAACCGTCTCCGGGCTGTGCAGACTGAGATTCGGTCACGGTTGATCTCCTCGAGACGACGGGAAGGCGCGCGCTGCGATCGCCACACCGATACAGGCTACGACGGCAAATGTGATCAGGAGTAATTGTGCGGAACGCAAAGTCGAGGGTGCGCCGAGATTCACCAGAACTCCGGCGAGAGCGGCGCCGAACGCGTTGGCGATCAATTGCACGGTATTGATCGCCGCGGCGGCTTTTGCGCCTTCGCCTGGTTCCGAAACCGAGTTCATCGCACCGACAGCCAGGTGTGGCCAGGCGATGCCGATACCCGCCCCGGCAATGACCAGTCCGACGATCCACGCTGCGATTGCGCCGGCGCCGGCCTGATCGGTGAGGAACGCGGCCGTCAGAGCAAGCCCGAATGCGACCAGAACAGGTCCGCCGACAACGATTGTGCGGACAGCGCGAGGTGACGTTGCCGAGGCACTCGGAATTTCGCCGAGGGTCCAGCCGAGGGCGAGGGCGGCGCCGAGGAAACCGGCGGCCAACGGTGTCAGACCGGCGAGGAGCTGACCGAACAGCGGAATGAACGTTTCGACCGTCGAGCTCAGGGCCAAGGCGACGATGGTCAGGTACACCCATTTGAGGGACGACGCGGTGAAGGTCGACGGCGGGAGTACTCCATGGCTCGCGCGACGGTCTGCTGCGACAAAAGCAATCAGAAGTATCACTGCCGCAAGAACCAGTGTGGCGGTCACCGCAAGGTTGGACAGAATTCCCGCGACGCTCACCAACAGCGCTGCTGCGGTCAGCAGGGCCAGCGAGAGAATCGGAACCGGACTGCTGGTGGTGCTGCCTGCAGTATGTGCCGGCAGCGCGCTGGGGACGAGCGCGGCAACCGCGATTGTCGCGACCACCAAGGCACCGAATGCCCAGCGCCAAGCGCCGAATTGAGCGAACACTCCACCGATGGCCGGCCCGGCGAACGTGCCGACACCCCACATTGCTGATACGAGTGCCGATGCGCGCGTCCACAACTGCTTGGGTAGGGCGGCGTTGATCACGGCATAACCGAGACCCGCAAGCAGTCCACCGCCGGCACCTTGAACAGCACGCCCGACCAGAAGCATTTCCATCGACGGACTGAGCGCACAGACGATCGTGCCGAACGCGAAGATCGCAAGCGCAATCAGATACGCGCCTCTAGGCCCTTTCGCGCCGAGGATTCGGGTGACCAGCATCGAGGAGATGACTGAGGCAATAAGGAAAACTGTTGCAGTCCAGGCGTAATACCGTTGCCCGCCGATGTCGTCGATCGCCGTCGGAAGCAAGCTGGTCGTGAGATAGACGTTCGTGGCATACAGCGCCACTCCGCCCGCCAGGACGGTAGCGGTCCCGAGATGCCGCCCGCTCAGTAATTGACGCCACGTGCCGGCGGAGACATCAGTAGGGGAATGCATGTCGATGAAGGTAGAGTCTCAAGTGCGCTTGAGGTCAACTTCGGGCGCCAGACGGGAGGCGAGGATGATCCGCAAGAGCGACGAACTCCTCTCTATCGGCGAGGTGTCGGCCCGCACAGGCGTTGCGGTGTCGGCCGTGCGGTACTACGAAACCCTGGGTCTGGTTCCTGCCGTTCGCACTGCCGGCAATATGCGAAAGTTTCCGCGGCATGCCATACGGCGAGTGACGTTGATCCAGTTGGCCGTCCGCTTCGGCATTCCGTTGTCGGAGGTCGGGGAAGTGTTCGCCTCCCTGCCAGAGGGCCGCACACCCAACAAGAAGGACTGGGCAAAGATCTCGACAGCCTGGAATCAGCGGCTAGAGGATCGTAAACAGGCGATCGCGCGCCTCCAGGAGGAGTTGACCGGGTGTATCGGGTGCGGGTGCTTGTCACTGCAAACCTGCAACCTGCTCAATCCGGGAGACGAACTCGGTTTGGGCGGGCAGGGCGCCCGCCGGATCTGACGAACTGTCAGATCAGTTGGCTCAGTTGGTTCCGTTGGCGAGGGTGGGACCTGGCATTCCAACGTCCATTGCGTCGTTCGATCTTGATGGGATGTGAGAAGCAGTCGCTGATGTTCTCCGACGTGATCACATCGTCGGCAAGTCCGGTTGCCGTGACAACGCCGTCCTTGATCAGTAGTGCATGTGTTGTCGTGCTTGGGATTTCTTCGATGTGATGGGTGACAAGAATGCTTGCCAGGGACGGGTTTTGACTACGTAGGTCATCCAGCGCGCTCAGCAGCTGTTCGCGGGCTGCCAAGTCGAGACCGGTGGCGGGCTCGTCGAGAAGAAGCAATCGTGGCTCGACCATGAGCGCTCTGGCGATCAGTGCGCGTCCGCGCTCTCCCTGAGACAAATTGGGCCACAGTGCATTCGATCGGGGGCTCATGCCAAGCAGGTCGATCAAGGCGTCGGCGTGTGCTTCCTGCTCCGGAGTTGGTGACCAGCGAGGCATCAACTCGGTGGTGTTGGTGAGTCCGGTGATCACGACGTTCCGCACCGTGATCGGAATGCCGATCGTATGACGCGGATTGACATGCCCGATGTCCATCCGCAACTCACGCATGTCGACACGGCCCAACTTGTGGCCCAGAACGAATACGGAGCCGCGGGTGGGGTGCGCAGTTGCCCCGAACAGGCTCAGCAGAGTGCTCTTTCCCGCACCGTTAGCCCCCAGCAATACCCAATGCTGGCCGGGCTCGATCGAAATGTTGATGTCCTGCAACAAGTACCGGCCGTCTCGGACCAAGTCGACATGTTCGGTCGACAGCACTGTGCCGCTGGAGTGTTTCACGGATGAAGCCTCTCTATGAATCGAGAATGCGTAGCTGACGGAGGACGGTGTCGATGTTTTCGCGTGTTGCAGCTACTGCGGCGTCGGGATCCGAATCCCATAGCGCGTCGAGCAGTCTGTCGTGGGCCTGTGAAGTATCGGGAACTCCCTCTTCGATGTCCACCATGTCGATGAGAGTCTTGCGGAGAAGCGGACGCACCGATTCGAACAGTGACAGCAGGACAGCGTTTCCCGAGAGTCGAACGACTTCTGTATGGAAATCGAGGTCGGTGTCGACAAACTTCTCGACATCCCGTTCGAAGTGGCTGTGGCGGAGCGTAAGTCGGCGTCGAAGACGCTCGAGATCTTCCGGTTGTGCGCGCTCCGCCGCGAGTCTGGCGGCCTCGACCTCCAACGCCCGGCGCACCTCGAAAACCTCGAGCATCTGTGAGCGTCGTAGTAGCCGGGTGAATTCGTCAGCGTGTTCCAGATCCTCCGCCGCGACAACAAACGTTCCGACCCCGTGCCGTACCTCCAGCAACCCGGCTTGAGTTAGAAGCCGGATCGCTTCGCGGATGGATGAGCGCCCGACTCCCAGTTCTACGGCGAGTGCGGCTTCGCTCGGGATCCGCTGCTTCGGCAGCCATACCGATTGGCGGATCTTCGACCGGAAGATCTGTTCGATCTGCGGCACCAGGGGACCGCTGCGCAGAACGAAACCACCGTGGTCGTCGGTCATTGCTACCTTTCGAATCGAATTCGCCTAGCGTAACAAGTCATCAGACGTCTGAGGACTAACCCTTAGCGGGTGTGTTCGATGGGCACTCACACGCGCGGGACCCCGAGCAGAAGTGCGATCAAATCGAGAGCTGTCTCGATCTCTGCCTTCTCTCGACCTAGTAGAGGTGCGTAAAGGTGGATGTCGCAGATACGAACAAGTGCCTGGCCCAGCACTTGTGGCGACAAGCTGAGGGTCAACTGGCCGGCATCGACCTGCGACTGCAGGATCTCGGCGGCAATGGACGCGGAAATGGACTCGATGGCACCGGGCATCAGCGCGAGCTTGATGAACACCATCGGTTCCCTCTTGGTGAGCGCGCGAAGTTCGGTTGAAGAGTCTACTGAACGCATCACTCGGCCGAATACGTCGATGACGTACTCCGGGCCCTTGCCTGACGCTTGCGACATCGCCTTGCGGTACGTGCGCTCGGTGGCTTCCGCCAGCACCGTCCCCAGTAGTTCGTCGCGATTTCCGACCCATCGGTAGAGCGTCGCGCGGCCTACTCCGAGGCGCTCGGCAAGTAGTGACATGTCAAGCGCCTCTTCGGCGAGATACATGCTCGCGGCGGTGTCGATGGCGCGCCGGCGGTCGCGGTCGGATGGCATACAGGCATTCTCTCCGGTGGGCCGGTGTGTCGATTTTCGGGTCTGTGTACGGCTCTGGCTATCTATTGACGAACCCTCCTAGGTGAGACACACTAGCTCATTGTCTCAGCTTGGTGATGCCGATCACAGTCAGGGGTTTTGTCGATGAGTTCAGTACAGACCGTTCGCGGGGCGGTGGACAGCGCCGATCTGGGGAAGGTGTTGATGCACGAGCACGTCTTTGTTCTCGGAGAGGAGATGCGCCAGAACTATCCGGACTACCCGGAGCCTTGGGACGAAGACGCTCGGGTGGCGGACGCAGTTGCCAAGCTGACCGAACTGAAGTCCCGCGGGATCAACACAATCGTCGATCCCACCGTGATCGGACTCGGTCGATACATTCCGCGCATCGCGCGAATCAACGAGCAGGTCGATCTCAACATCATCGTCGCCACGGGCATCTACACCTACAACGACATTCCGTTCCAATTCCATCACACAGGACCGGGATTACTCTTCGATGTGCGAGAGCCGATGGTCGATCTGTTTGTCAAAGACATTCGAGAAGGCATCGCCGGCACTGGTATTCGCGCAGCATTCCTCAAGTGCGCCATCGAAGAGCCCGGGCTGACTCCCGGAGTCGAGCGAGTGATGCGCGCAGTTGGAGCTGCGCAGGTCGAAACGGGTGTGCCCATAACCGTCCACACCGACCCGCATACCGAATCCGGGCTCGTTGCACAGAAAGTCCTGGCCGACGAGGGCGCAGATCTGACCAAGGTCGTGATCGGTCATTCGGGTGACTCGACGGATCTCGACTATCTGTGTGCGCTCGCAGATGCCGGCTCCCTACTGGGTATGGACCGCTTCGGTCTGGATGTGCTCTTGCCGTTCGAGGAGCGCGTGAACACCGTGGTGGAGATGGCTCGTCGCGGCTACGCGGAGAAAATGGTCCTCGCCCACGACGCGTCGTGCTTCATCGACTGGTTCTCCAGCGAGGCGAAGGCTGCCGCTGTGCCGAACTGGAACTACACGCACATCAGCGATCACGTCATCCCGACCTTGCTAGAGCGAGGTGTCACGGAAGACCAGATCACGACGATGCTGGTCGACAATCCGCGTCGATATTTCGAGAGCTGATCATGGACGACGTGTATGCGGGCAAGCTGTCGGTGCCACGTCCTTGGCTTGCGCGCTACGACAGTGGTACTGCGCCAACCGTTAACATCGAATACACCAATGCCCTGGAGATGTTCCGTGCGTCGGTGGCCCGCGACGCTGATGCTCCCGCAATCAGATACTTCGACGCGACTCTCACGTTCGGCGAGCTCGACACGATGTCAGACGCTTTGGCAGTGGCTCTCGCCGGTGAGGGTATCGGATTCGGCGATCGGGTGGCATTTGTCCTGCAGAATGTGCCGCAGTTCTTTGTCGCGACTCTGGCTGTCTGGAAGTTGGGAGCCGTTGTGGTTCCGGTCAATCCGATGTACCGCGACCGTGAGTTGGCGACGGTCCTGCTCGACAGCGGTGCCGTTGCGGTGATCTGCCTCGAGTCCTCGGCCCAGACGGTGGTGGCGGCGTCTGTGGGTACGGATGTTGGATGTGTTATCACTACGTCGGAACTCGATTTTCAATCACGAAGTGATCAAAGGATTTTCGGGTCTGCCAGCCGCGTGAGGAACGAGGGTTACCACGACCTGCTGGAGTTGATCGAGGAGAACCGCGGCGCCGCACCCGATCCCGTTGACCTCGAGCCGAGCGATCTTGCGTATCTGCCGTACACGTCCGGTACGACGGGTCCGCCCAAGGGGTCTATGAACACGCACGCCAATGTGGTGTTCGCAGCGCAGATCTATCGGGACTGGCTGGGCCTGCGCCCGGGTGGCGCGATGTTTGCCGTAGCCCCGTTGTTTCACATCACTGGTTTGATCGGACACGTCGCGGCGCCACTGCTATCGGGGGCCGCTACAATTCTCACGTGTAGATTCCACCCCGTTGTTGCGGCGGAGTCTATTTCGGAGCATCGCGCCACAGCGATCATCGGTGCAATTACCGTTTTCATCGCGTGGACGGATAATGCGGCAGTATCGAAGGAGCTGTTGAGCAGTCTCGAATCGGTCTATTCGGGTGGCGCGCCCATTCCGCATGCAGCGCTCGAGTCGTTTCGGGCGAAGTTCGGTCACTACATCCACAACGGCTACGGTTTGACCGAAACCAACAGTCCTGCAATCGTTGTGCCGAACTCACGAGAAGCGCCGGTCGACCCCGCGTCGGGTGCGGTAGCGGTCGGCGTGCCTGTCTCGAGTACGCATGCCGAGGTGGTGGACGAAAACGACAATCCGGTACCGGTTGGGGAGTACGGGGAGATAGTTGTCAGCGGCCCGCAGGTAGCGCTCGGATACTGGAACAAGCCGGAAGAGACCGCCCACGCCATGCCCAACGGCCGTTTCCACACCGGCGATGTAGGTTTCATGGACGCTGACGGATGGTTCTACGTGGTCGATCGGATGAAAGATCAGATCAATGCCTCGGGATTCAAGGTATGGCCGCGCGAAGTGGAAGATGTTCTCTACGAACATCCTTCCGTTCGTGAGGCTGCAGTAGTGGGTGTCATGGACCCCTATCGCGGAGAGACCGTGAAAGCCTTCGTTTCACTCAAGGAGGGGCTGGAGGCGACGCCGGATGAACTGGTGGAATTCTGCAAAGTCCGTCTGGCGGCGTACAAGTACCCACGCATTGTCGAGGTCATGAGTGATCTTCCAAAGACTGTGAGCGGCAAGATTCTTCGTCGTGAATTGAGGGTTACGCGCTAATTCCGCACTCGAACAACTGCCGGCTCCTCGAATCGTGATGGGCCGGCAATTGTCGTGTCTGGCTGATCTGACATCAAATCTAGTGCATAACAATACTATTCAGTGATTGACATCACTCCGCCCGTGTCGCACACTGGTCACATCATCCGAACTTGAAGTTGGCGTCAGTTTCTACTGTCGGGGCGGCGCTTCGTTCGGGTGCAATCGCTACGACCCATCGAGGAGTAGGCATGACTAGATCGGTAGTGAATTCGGGAGGGCCCACAGGGCGCGTATCCGATCAAGAGCGCACCAGGAAGCGTGCACATCGCAAGCTTCTCGGCGCCGGACTTCTTGGCAGCTCGATCGAATGGTACGACTTCTTTCTCTATGGAACGGCTGCAGCGCTTGTCTTTCCGCATGTATTCTTTCCGAACTCGTCTGCCCTCATGGGTACGTTGCTCTCGTTCAGTACGTTCTGGGCGGGATTCGTAGCTCGCCCGATCGGTGGGATTGTTGCCGGCCATTTCGGGGACAAGTACGGACGTAAGCCTGCCGTGGTTACCTGCCTGCTCCTGATGGCATTGGCGACGTTCCTGATCGGCGCGATTCCGAGTGCATCGGCAATCGGCGTCGCTGCTCCGATTCTGTTGGTCACCTTGCGATTCATTCAGGGTCTCGCCTGCGGCGGGCAGTGGGGCGGCATAGTCTTGCTTCTCACGGAGTCGGCTAGTCCGAAGAAGCGCGGATTCTCCGGAACCTTTGGACAGATGGGTGTTTCGTTCGGCGTGGTTCTCGGCAACGTCGTATTTCTGATCGCCACCGCGACGATCTCGAACGAAGCATTCCTGAGCTGGGGATGGCGAATTCCCTTCTTCGCCAGCGCATTACTCTTCCCAGTCGTCCTGTACATCCAGACCAAGGTCGAAGACACTCCGGAATTTCTGGAGTTACAGAAAGAAGCGGCTCGCAACAAGAAGGATGCAGTGGTGCAGGCGCCGCTGACAAAAGCGATCAAAACTCATTGGCGCAAGATTCTTCTCGGCTGTGGACTTCTGGCTGCTACCAACTCGCTCTTCTACATCAGCATTGCCGGTGTTTTGAGCTACGGCACAACGGAACTCGGCCTAAAAAGGAACTCTCTTCTGATCATCTCTCTCCTCAGCGCGCTCCTGACCGTCGGAGTGGTGCTGTGGTCGGGAAAGATGTCGGACAGGATCGGGCGTCGTCCGATGATCTTGATCGGTGCGGCCGCGATCGTTGTCTGGGCCTTTCCGTACTTCTGGCTGATCAACACCAAGTCGCTACCGCTCTTCTTTGTTGCTGTCACCGTCGGCAGCGTTTTCCAGTCGATGACATACGGGCCCATCGCGGCATACATGGGCGAGTTGTTCGCCCCGAATGTCCGCTACTCCGCAGCGTCTCTTGCCTATCAACTGGCAGCGATCACTGTCAGCGGTGGCACACCGTTCATCATGACGGCGCTGATCGCGAAGACGGGAACCACGACCCTGGTTGCTGTGTTCGTCGCACTCATGGGATTGGTGACCTTCTTCAGTGCGTGGGCGCTTGCCGAGACCAATCCGAAGGAAGTCCGCGACGATCCGGAGGCGATCCCCGGTGCGCATCTGTATGCGTCGTAGCGAGACAGGTAAGCCCCGGCAGACAATTCTGCCGGGGCTTTCCCGCGTGCTCAGCTCTGTTTCAGAGTGACCAGTCCGGTGCGGTCGATCGAGCGTTTGAGGATCTTGCCGGTGGAACCCTTGGGCAGTGCGTCGATGAACTGCACAACCCGAGGAATTTTGTACGCCGACAGGCGCTCCCGTGCCCATGTAGTCACGTCGGCAGCATCGACGGCGCTACCCGATCGCACCGCTACGACTGCCGCGACTTCCTCACCGTAGTAGTCGTCCGGGATACCTATCACTGCAGCTTCGATGATGTCGGGATGCTGATACAGCACCTCCTCCACTTCGCCGGGGTACACGTTGTACCCGCCGCGGATGATCAGATCCTTGACCCGATCGACTATACGAAGGTCTCCGTCCGGATCGGTTTCACCGAGGTCGCCGGTGCGGAACCACCCGTCTGGGGAGAGTACCGCCGAGGTATCGTCCGGGCGTTTCCAATAGCCCTTCATGACAGTGGGGCCCTTGATGAAGACCTCTCCGACTGTGCCTGCGGGGCAATGATTTCCGTCGTGATCGCGAACCTCGACTTCGGTTCTCGGGACGGCCCGGCCGGTGTAGCCGATTTTCGGCGGACGGTCGATGCTGTTGAACGTTCCGAACGCGCTTGTCTCGGTAAGGCCGTACCCTTCGAGGATCGTGCAGGCGAACCGAGTTTCGAAGGCGCGGGCCACCTCGCCTGGAAGGGAGGCTCCGCCGGAGATTGCGATTCTGAGTTGCTCGAAGTCGGAGCTGTCCACGTCGGCTGCTGCGTGGAGCATGGCATTCCACATCGTCGGAACACCGGCCATTATGGTGAGTTTGTCCTTGCGGACCAGATCGAGCATGGCGGTCGGATCGAAACGCGGAAGCAGGGAGAGTGATCCGCCGCCGGTGAAGGTTGCCATCATCACGGAGCCCTGTCCGAAGATGTGGAACAGCGGTAGACCCGTTCCCGTTCGGTCCGAAGAGTTTCCGCGGCTACTCTCGGCTCCGATTTCGCCGGCCGACAACAGGTTTCCCACGGTCAGCTGAGCACCCTTCGGGCGTCCGGTGGTGCCGGAGGTGTAGAGAATCGCAGTGGTGTCGTGTACATCTCGGTCGGCAATCGCTGTCGGTTCCTGGTCGGTTCTCGCCGATTCTTCGGTAAGGGTCCAGACCGGAACGCCGCGGGCAGCGCCGGCGTCATGGGTCGCCGGCCCGAGTTGATGCCAGGCGATGGCGAGTGAGATATCGGCGTCGTCGAGCACGTACTCGATCTCGGGCTGTGCCGACATTGTATTGACCGGGACGACAACGCAACCGGCAGCCTGAATTCCCATGTACGCCACGATGAATTCCGCAACCGACGGAGCGGCGAGCAACACCCGATCTCCTTCGCTCAATCCGGCAGCGCGGATTCGGCCGCCAAACGAGAGGGAGGCGTCGTGGAGTTGTCGGTATGTCCAGTCCCGGCCGGAACCGCGAATCGCGATGTTGTCCGGTGTGGCTGCGGCGTAACGGGTTACCGGATCGAGAACGCTGACCATGGATATGCCTTTCAGGAGAATCGACCGATTGTGTGTCCTGATGTCCTTGCCGAGCGTACACTTGAACTCGGTGTCAACATTGAGTTTGTCGTGAATATCCCTCAGTAGCAGTGAACTTCGGAAAGGTGAGTAGCGTGGTGAATGACGACTCGCGGATATCCGAACTGCCTCTTGCTCCGCCGGCGGGGCATCGTGATCCGCCGAGCACCGAACGGGGTGCTCGCACCAGGGCTGCGCTGATCGCCTCTGCACGTGTGGTTTTCGAGCGGGCCGGCTATTTGGATGCGCGATTGATAGATATAGCGAAGGAAGCTGGGTGTGCTACCGGTTCCTTCTACACCTATTTTGCCAACAAGGAAGAAGTTTTTGCGGCCGTCCTCGAGGTAGCTCGTGAGGAAATGATGCATCCGGGCATCGGTAGGGTTGCGGGCACTGACGATCCATATGCCGTTCTGGAGGCAAGTAATCGGGCGTATCTTGCGGCATATCAACGGAATGCAAAGTTGATGGGATTGATGGAGCAAGTTGCCAGTATCGACCCGGAGTTCCGCAGGATTCGCAACGAGCGGGCAGATGCATTTATTCTGCGCAACGCGCGAGGTATCGCCGAACTGCAAGAACGTGGTGTCGTTGATCCCGGCTTGAATCCTCTGCTTACGTCAATGGCATTGTCCGGCATGGTGAGTCGATTTGCCCACAGTGTATTCACGTTGGGTGACGGGCGAGTGGAAGGCAGGCCGGTCGAATTCGACGAGATTGTCGGCACCGTGACGGATCTGTGGGCCAATGCGCTGAAGTTCCCGAGGCGGAGCTGACGAAGCGCGCCCTGGTCGAGAGTGCTCAGGGCGCGCTTCGAAAATCGTCTCAGCTCTTCTCGACGACGCGAGCTACCGCTTCCGCGACGGCCACAGGCTTGTCGGAACCTTCGCGTTCGAGCACCTGGCGCGTCTTTACCTGGATACCGCCAGGCAACTGCTCGGCGGACACCACGGTTGAGCGCATCCGCAGTCGCGAGCCCACCGGGACCGGCGCGGGGAAGCGCACTTTGTCGTATCCGTAGTTGAGGCTGTGCGCAAAGCCGTCGAAGGCCAGGAGTTGGGAGGAGAACTGTGGGCCCAGTGAGAGGCTGAAAAGTCCGTGCGCGATGGTGGTGCCGAATGCGCTCGCCGCCGCACGCTCTGGGTCGACGTGAATCCACTGGTGATCGTTGGTGACCGCGGCAAAAGCGTCGATGCGATCCTGCGTGATCTCGTACCAGTCGGTGGGTCCCAGTTCCTGGCCGATCAACTTCTCGAGCTCGGCAAACGTGGACGGGCGGACGGGCAATTGCTCTTCAGTCATCGTGGTCCTTTACTCGCAGTTCAGGAGGTTGGAAAATAGATTCCAGCGGCGACGGTTGAAGTTGACGCCGGATTCAACTATACATGACAAGAGACGTGGATCACGGTAAAAGCTTTCGGTGAATGCAAGCGAGAGGAATCGCCAATGAAGGTCGCCCAGAAGGTTGCAATTGTCACCGGAGGTGGAGGCGGTATCGGGGGAGCGCTCGCCAGGAAGTTGGCGGCGGAGGGTTCCCGCGTAGTTGTGGCCGATCTCGATGCCGATGCAGCTGCCGCTGTGGCCGACGCGGTCAACGCAGGGCACCCAGGATCGGCGGTCTCCGCCGGTGGCGACGTGTCCGACGCCGGTGTGATCGAGGGGTTGATCGCGCAGGCCGAGGAGGCTTTCGGTCCCGTTGATCTCTACTTCGCGAATGCCGGTATCACCGGAGGCCTCGGTCTCGACGTCGACGAGGACGGCTGGGACGTAGCCTTCGACATCAATGTGCGGGCCCACATTCGCGCTGCTCGTTTGTTGGTTCCGGGATGGGTCGAGCGCGGCGAAGGGTACTTCGTCAGCACCGCTTCGGCCGCCGGCCTGCTCACGCAGGTCGGTTCGGCGGTGTACTCGGTTACCAAGCATGCGGCAGTGGGTTTTGCCGAGTGGCTGTCGATGACATACGGAGACAAGGGCGTCCGAGTCAGCTGTCTGTGTCCGATGGGTGTCAACACCAAGCTCCTCTATGAAGGGAAAGAGACCGGTGATCCCCTCGGAGTCGCTGCGACGGGAGCTGTCCTCGCTGCCGGCGAGGTGATCGAACCCGACCAGTGTGCCGAAATCGTCTTGGCTGCAATGGACGCCGAGCACTTCCTCATCCTCCCGCACCCGAAGGTACTGGACATGTACCGGCAGAAGGGCGCTGACTACGATCGCTGGCTCAGCGGAATGCGCCGTTACCAGGCGTCGTTGCTCGCCGGAACGCGATGATTCCGGAACTTGTACTTTCGCAGCAGCGTGGGCCCGTCCTACTGCTGACCTTCAATCGTCCGGATGTCCTGAACGCCTGGACAAACGAACTCGAGGACGTGTACTTCGATCTACTGGCCGCCGCGGACGACGATCCCGACGTCCGGGCAATCGTGATCACGGGTGCGGGTCGCGGATTCTGCTCGGGTGCAGATCTGAGCAACCTGAAGAACGTCGGCGACGTTTCCGACGAGGATCTGGTGAGGCCTCGGTCTCGCGAGTTTCCCACGTCGCTACGTAAGCCGTTGATCGGCGCCATCAACGGAGTAGCGGCCGGACTTGGTTTCGTGGAAGCGCTGTACTGCGACGTTCGATTCGGTTCGTCTGCAACACGATTCACCACCGCATTTGCCAAGCGTGGGCTGATCGCCGAGTACGGCATCTCATGGATGTTGCCTAGACTTGTCGGCCGGAGTCGGGCCACCGATTTACTGCTGTCGAGTCGAATGGTCGGAGCCGACGAGGCCTACCGCATCGGACTGATCGACCACCTGGTCGACGGTGATGTCGTAGAAGCTGCGGTTGCCTACGCCGCAGAAATTGCGGCCAACTGCTCGCCGACCTCGTTGTCCGTCATGAAATCCCAGCTGAGCGCCGACGAGACCGGCACGTTCGACGAATCCACGCAGCGCGCGGAAACGCTCATGGTCAACGCATTTCGCGGACCGGACGTCGTCGAAGGTGTCGCGAGTCATCTGGAGCGTCGGCCACCTAATTTTCCTTCCCTCTCTGTCAGGAGTTCACATGTCAGTCTTTGAGTTCTCGGATCGCACGAAGAAGTACCAGGCCGAACTGCTCGACTTCATGGACAAGCACGTCTATCCGGCCGAAGCGGTCTACGAAGCGCAGATGCGTGAGTCCGGTAACCCGCACTTCCAGCCGCCGATCATCGACGACTTGAAGAAGGAAGCCAAGGCGCGTGGGCTGTGGAACCTCTTTCACCCGCACCCCGAATGGGGCCCCGGCCTGACCAACCTGGAATACGCACCGCTCGCGGAGATCATGGGCCGCAGTCACCTGGCTTCCGAAGCCACCAACTGCGCCGCTCCGGACACGGGAAACATGGAGGTGCTCACGCTCTTCGGCACCGACGAGCACAAGGAGAAGTACCTCAAGCCGCTTCTCGAAGGCGAAATCCGGTCTGCCTTTGCCATGACCGAACCCGAGGTTGCCAGCTCCGACGCCACCAACATCCAGCTCCGCATGGATCGCGATGGCGACGAGTACGTACTGAACGGCCGTAAGTGGTTCGCTTCCAACGCTTTGCACCAGAACTGCAAGGTTCTGATCGTCATGGGCAAGACGGACTTCAATGCCGCGACGCACCGCCAGCAGTCGATGATGGTCGTGCCGATCGACGCTCCCGGCGTCACCATCGTGCGTAACCTGCCCGTCTTCGGTTACCAGGACCGCGAGGGACACGGCGAGATCACCTTCGAGGACGTACGCGTCCCGGCCAAGGACATCCTCGCCGGCGAGGGTGAAGGTTTTGCGATCAGCCAGGCCCGCCTCGGCCCCGGCCGCATTCACCACTGCATGCGTGCAATCGGAATGGCCGAGCGCGCACTGGAACTGATGTGCAAGCGCGCATCCACCCGCATCACCTTCGGAAAGCCCGTCAGCGACAACGCCAACATCCAGGACTGGATCGCCGAGGCGCGCATCGATATCGAAATGGTTCGGCTACTCACGCTCAAGGCCGCACACATGATGGACACGGTGGGCAACAAGGAAGCACGTACCGAGATCGCGGCCATCAAGGTTGCGGCCCCGAACATCGCGCTCAAGATCATCGACCACGCCATCCAGGTTCACGGCGGCGGCGGCGTGACGGACGACTTCCCGCTCGCAATGGCATACGCCCACATGCGCACCCTTCGGCTCGCCGACGGCCCGGACGAGGTACACAAGCGCGCCATCGCCAAGCAGGAGCTGCGCAAGTACCGCGAAGTCAAGGCGAACTGACATGGCAGGACTGGACCTCACCGGCAAGACTGCGATCGTCACCGGCGCATCGCGTGGCATCGGCCTCGCGACCGCGCAGGCGATTGCGGCGGCGGGCGGAAACGTCGTACTGACTTCGCGCTCACAGGAATCCGCAGATTCCGCTGCCGCACAGGTGACCGGCAACGCGATCGGCGTCGGCGCTCACGCGACGGACGAGGATGCTGCCCGCAAGTGCGTCGAGCAGACGATCGAGCGTTTCGGCAGTCTCGACATCTTGGTGAACAACGCGGGCACCAACCCGTCATTCGGGCCGATCATCAACCAGGATCACTCGCGCTTCGCCAAGACCTTCGACGTCAACGTGTGGGCTCCAGTCCTGTGGACCGGCCTGGCAGCGAGGGCTTGGATGGGCGAGCACGGTGGATCCGTGGTCAACACCGCCTCGATCGGCGGCATGGCGTTCGAGGCCGGAATCGGCACGTACAACGCGTCGAAGGCTGCTCTGATCCACATCACCAAACAGCTTGCGCTCGAACTGTCACCGAAGATTCGTGTCAACGCCGTTGCTCCGGGAGTGGTGAGAACCAAACTCGCCGAAGCTCTGTGGAAAGAACATGAAGAAGCGGTATCGGCGTCGACCGCTCTCGGACGCATCGGTGAACCCGAGGACGTGGCTGCTGCCATCGCCTTCCTGGTTTCGGATGCAGCCCAGTGGATCACCGGAGAGATCATGACCATCGACGGTGGCCAGTTGTTGGGTGACGCGCTCCCGTTCCGGCGCGGAGCGTCCGTCGGTGGCTAGCGTCGGAGTAGTGGGACTCGATACCGAAGCGGTCACCGGGTGGATCGCAGGCCTGGGGATCAACTTCACCGGGCCGTTGTCCTTCGATCGAATCGGCCTGGGGCAGTCCAACCTCACGTACCTGGTACGTGATCAGGACGGTAACCGTTGGGTGCTCCGACGCCCACCGCTGGGGCATCTGCTGGCTTCGGCTCACGACGTAGCGCGCGAAGCTCGAATCCTGAGAGCTCTCGAATCCACGGATGTACCCTCGCCTCGCGTGTTCGGGTTGACCGAGGACCCGGCTGTCACCGAAGTTCCGTTGCTGCTCATGGAGTTCGTGGACGGCGAAGTTGTCGACCGGATGCCACTTGCCGAGGCGTTGTCGGAGGATCGTCGCCGGGCAATCGGCATCTCGCTCGCTCAGACGCTGGCGAAGATACATGCCGTCGACCTGAAGCAGGCCGGGCTCGACGATCTGGCAAGCCACAAGCCTTACGCTGCACGACAACTGAAGCGTTGGGGTGGACAGTGGGAGCAGTCGAAGACACGAGAATGCCCTGATCTGGACGATCTTACGCAACGTCTGATTGCAGCTCAGCCGGCACACACCGAAACCACGTTGGTGCACGGCGACTTTCACCTACGCAACGTGATCACCTCGGCGAGCAACGGCGAAGTGGTCGCGGCCCTCGACTGGGAACTCTGCACGCTCGGCGATCCGTTGGCAGACGTCGGAAGCTTGTTGGCGTACTGGCCGGCGGCGGGGGAGAACACGGGCGGCGATTTCCCGGCGTCGGCGCTACCCGGATTCCCGTCGCGAGACGAGATCTCTCAGATCTACCTCGACGCTACCGGGAGAGATCCGGCTGCGCTGAAGTTCTGGCATACCTTGGGCCTGTGGAAGATTGCGGTGATCGCCGAAGGCGTGATGCGTCGTGCCCGCGACGAACCGCAGAATGCGGCCGAGAGTGGAACTCCCACAGTGGAACGTATTGACGCCTTGGTGGCAAAAGCCAGGGAAATTGCAGATCAGGCCGGGATCTGACGAGATCGTCCGGTATCCGTCGAATCACGAAATCATGGAGGGCCAGTGAGCCAGGAACGTAGAACCGCAATTGTCACGGGTGCAGCACGCGGAATCGGTGCGGCAGTGGCCAAGCGACTGTCGGAAGACGGCTTTGCCGTTGCCGTGCTCGACCTCGACGAAGCAGCGTGTGCCGGAACCGTCGACGCGATCAAGGCCGCAGGCGGGCAAGCCCTGGCCGTCGGCGCTGACGTTTCCGACGAAGGGTCGGTCGCCGCAGCAGTGGAGCGGGTGGCAGCAGAACTCGGTTCGCCGACCGTACTGATCAACAACGCAGGCATCACCCGCGACAACCTTCTGTTCAAGATGAGCGTTGCCGAGTGGGACTCGGTGATGAACGTCCACCTGCGCGGAGCGTTCCTCATGTCGCGCGCGGTGCAGAAGTACATGGTGGAAGCGAAGTTCGGCCGCATCGTGAACCTCTCGAGCACATCGGCTCTCGGCAACCGCGGACAGGTCAACTACTCCGCAGCCAAGGCCGGCATGCAGGGATTCACCAAGACATTGTCATTCGAATTGGGCAAGTTCGGCGTCACCGCCAACGCCATTGCCCCCGGATTCATCGAAACCGAGATGACCGCCGCAACGGCCGAGCGCATGGGAGTCGGCTTCGAGGACTTCAAGACCGCTGCCGCTTCGCAGATTCCGGTCAACCGCGTCGGTCAGCCCGAGGACATCGCGCACACCGCGTCGTTCTTCGTCAGTGAAGGCGCAGGCTTCGTTTCCGGTCAGGTCGTCTACGTCGCCGGTGGACCGAAGGACTGACCGTCCGCTCACCGCTCGAACCGAAGGAATGGGCATGGCTTTCGACGAAGAGGCAGTATCGCGTGACCTCACCGAAAAGGTGAACACGCTTCTCGCGGAAAATGATCCGAACGCTGTATCGGTATCGGATTTCCTCGCCGCACGATTCGACGCCGGACTGGCGTGGGTTCACTTTCCCGAAGGCCACGGCGGTCTTGATCTGCCACAGAGCTTTCAGCGACAGATCAACGCGCAATTGGCGGCAGCGGGAGCCCCGGGGCCGGACACCGGCAAGAACGGTATCGGCCTCGGCATGGCTGCTCCCACCATCGCAGCGTTCGGCACCGAAGAGCAGAAAAGAAAATTCCTGCGGCCGTTGTGGACATCCGAAACGGTGTACTGCCAGCTCTTCAGTGAGCCGGGTGCAGGATCGGACCTGGCTGCCGTCGCCACCCGGGCTGTCCGCGACGGCGACGACTGGATAGTGAACGGGCAGAAGGTCTGGACGTCGGGGGCGCAGAACGCGCAGCTGGCGATTCTTGTTGCCCGGACTGATCCGGAGCGGTCCAAACACGCAGGATTGAGCTACTTCATCTGCGACATGACCGATCCCGGAGTTGATGTCAGGCCGCTCCGCCAGATCACCGGTGAGGCTGAGTTCAACGAGGTATTCCTCACGGACGTCAGGATTCCGGATGCCAACCGGCTGGGCGGCGAAGGCCAGGGATGGAAGGTTGCAACCACCACCCTGAACAACGAACGGGTGGCCATCGGTTCCGGTGCACCGCGTGAGGGCGGAATGATCGGTAAGGTCGCGCAGGCTTGGCGCGACGAGCCTGAGCTGCGCAACCCGGCGATGCACGACGAGTTGATGCGGCTCTGGACCGAATCGGAGGTCGCGCGTCTGACGGGTGAGCGTCTGCGCCAACAGCTTGCCGCCGGCCAACCGGGGCCTGAAGGTTCGGGAATGAAGCTGGCGTTTGCAGGCTTGGCACAGCAGATTTCAGGTTTCGAGCTGGAAATGCACGGCGAAGACGGGCTGCGGTACGACGACTGGACGCTGCGTCGTCCGGATTTTGTCGACTTCACCGGGCGTGAACCCGGCTACCGGTATCTGCGAGCCAAGGGCAATTCGATCGAGGGCGGAACGTCCGAGATCCTGCGCAACGTCATCGCAGAGCGCGTTCTCGGGTTGCCGCCCGAGCATCGCGTCGACAAGGACATCGCCTGGAAGGACCTGCCCCGATGAGCGCCGATCTGCTGTACTCCGAGACCGAACAAGACCTGCGTGCCAGTGTTCGACGTTTGCTGAGTGCGCGCTCAGGTGCCGACACCGTGGTCACTGCCTACGACGACGTGTCCGCCGACTTCACCGGGCTGTGGAAGTCCCTGGCGTCGGAACTCGGTTTGGCGGGACTGCTGGTACCCGAGGAGCTGGGCGGTGCGGGTGCGTCCACGCGTGAGGCCGCGGTCGTGATGGAGGAGATCGGCCGCGCGGTCGCTCCCGTTCCGTTCTTCACGAGTGCGGTGCTGGCGACGACGGCGCTGTTGAAAGCCGGCGAAACCGAGGTGCTCGGTCGATTGGCAGCCGGGGATTCGACGGCTGCTCTGATCATCCCGTTATCCACTGCACCAGGTACTTTCGCGCCCACGGTCAGAGCGACGGCAAGCGGACTCGTCGGCAGCGTCACCACGGTTGCCGGCGTCGCCGAGTCCGATGTTCTTGTTGTTCCGGTTGCCGGTGAGAGTGGTGTGGAGCTGCACACCGTTCGGATCGCTGACGCTACTGTGACACCGATCCTGTCCCTGGACATGACGCGCCGATTGGCGGACGTCGAGTTCACGGAGGCGCCATCGATCCGCGTCGACAGTGGCAATGCCGCTGAGGCTGTCGAGGAGGCATTGCTCTGCGGAAGTGCACTCCTGGCCTCGGAGCAGTTCGCCGTGGCGCAGTGGTGCCTCGAGACCACGCTGGCTTATGTGAAGGAACGCAAGCAGTTCGGCCGCGCAATCGGTTCGTATCAGGCGATCAAGCATCGTCTGGCGGACCTGTGGCTCGAAGTCAGCTCTGCGGGTGCGGCCGCGCGTTATGCGGCTGATACCTACGCACGCGGTGACTCCGACGCGGCAGTTGCTGCGACGCTCGCTCAGGCGTACTGCAGCGGAGTCGCGGTTCACGCGGCGGAGGAATGTGTACAGCTTCACGGCGGGATCGGTATGACGTGGGAGTATCCGGCGCACCTGTATCTCAAGCGAGCCAAGAGTGACCAATTGACGCTGGGAACTGCATATCAGCACCGGGCGCGGCTTGCCGAGCTCGTCGACCTCCCCATCTCGTCCTGAACCACCCTCACTACCGAAACTGGAGAAAACACTGTGAAGGCTTGGCGCGTCAATCAACTCGGTGAACCCCGCGATGTCCTCTCGTTGGAGGAGGTGCCGGAGCCCACAGCTGGTGCCACGGAAATGCTGGTGAAGGTGCTCGCAGCACCGGCGAACTTCCCCGACGTACTCATGTGCCGTGGTGAGTACCAGATCAAGCCGCCGCTGCCCTTCACTCCCGGTGTGGAATTGTGTGGTGAGGTTGTCTCCGTAGGTGATTCGGTCACGAAGTTTGTGGTAGGTGATCGCGTGATCGGCAATCCGAGCTTGCCGTCGGGTGGCTTTGCCGAACTCTCGGTGCTGGACCAGAACAACACCTTTCCGGCGCCGTCGGCACTGGACGACGCCGAAGCCTCCGCGCTGAGCATCGGCTATCAGACGGCGTGGTTCGCGCTGCACCGTCGCACCCAACTGCTCGAAGGTGAGACCCTGCTGGTTCATGCCGCCGCAGGTGGCGTGGGCAGTGCCGCAGTGCAACTCGGGAAAGCTGCCGGTGCCAAGGTGATCGGTGTTGTCGGCGGACCGGAGAAGGCCGAGTACGCGCGCAAGCTCGGGGCGGACCTCGTGGTGGACCGTCACAGTGAGGACTTTGTTGCCGCGGTGAAGGAGTTCACGGGCGGCAAGGGCGCCGACGTGGTCTTCGACCCGGTTGGCGGCGATGCGTACGCAAAGTCGACCAAGTGCATCGCGTTCGAAGGTCGGATCGTCATCATCGGATTTGCCGGTGGCACGATTCCGCAACCGGCTCTCAATCATGCTCTCATCAAGAACTATTCGATCATCGGTCTGCACTGGGGCCTCTACAAGGCGTACAACCAGCAGGCCATCGACGATTGCCACGTCGAGCTCACCAGGCTCGCCGACGCAGGCTTGGTCAAACCCCTGATCAGTGAGCGGTTGTCGTTGACGGACGTTGCCGACGGTATCGGTCGCCTCGGCGACGGCACCACGGTCGGCCGAGTCGTGTTCCAACCCTGAATCGCACAACACTGGAAAGGTCCTCATGAGACAAGCTGTCATCGTGTCCACCGCCCGCACTCCGATCGGCAAGGCGTACCGCGGCGCGTTCAACAACACACAGGCTCAAGAGCTTGCTGCACATGCTATTTCGAATGCCGTTGCGCGCGCCGGGCTCGAGGGCGGCGAAGTCGAGGATGTCATCCTCGGCGCAGCGTTGCAGCAGGGATCGACGGGTGGAAACGTCGCGCGTCAGGCAGTGCTGCGGGCAGGACTGCCGGATTCGGTGTCCGGTATGACCCTCGACCGTCAGTGCTCGTCCGGACTGATGGCCATTGCGACGGCGGCAAAACAGATCGTCGACGACGGTATGCAGATCGCGATCGGTGGTGGCGTCGAATCGATCTCGTTGGTCCAGAACGATCACATGAACAACTTCCGTGCGGCAGATCCGTGGCTGAAGGAGAACAAACCCTCGATCTACATGCCGATGCTGCATACGGCCGAGATCGTGGCCGAACGCTACGGCGTCACGCGTGAGCAGCAGGACGAGTTTGCACTGGTGTCCCAGCAGCGCACTGCAGCAGCTCAGGAAGCAGGCCGTTTCGATCTCGAGATCGTGCCGCTGACGTCGGTCAAGCAGGTTCAGAACAAGGAGACCGGCGAAATCGGCACCGAGTCGGTCACACTCACTCGCGACGAAGGTAATCGTGCGTCCACCACGTTGGAGGGCCTCGCGAGCCTGCGTCCGGTGCTGGCCGACGGTACCGTCAGCGCGCAAGCGTCCATCACCGCCGGAAATTCGTCACAACTGTCCGACGGCGCGTCGGCATCGGTGTTGATGGAGGCTGGTGAGGCGGAACGTCGCGGCCTGGCTCCTCTTGGCATCTACCGCGGAATGGCTGTTGCCGGTTGCGCACCGGACGAGATGGGAATCGGTCCGGTATTCGCGATTCCGCGTCTGCTCGACCTGCACGGACTGAAGATCGACGACATCGATCTGTGGGAATTGAACGAGGCATTTGCTTCTCAGGCGCTGTACTGCCGCGACAAGCTCGGCATCGACCCCGACAAGTACAACGTCGACGGTGGCGGAATTTCCGTCGGACATCCATACGGGATGACGGGTGCGCGGTTGGTCGGCCATGCTCTCCTGGAAGGGAAGCGCCGCGGCGCCAAGCTGGTTGTTGTCACCATGTGCATCGGCGGCGGCATGGGTGCTGCCGGGCTTTTCGAGGTCGCATGAGCTTGCTGGAGGGATTGTTCGACGTCAGTGGCAAGACTGTCGTCGTGACGGGTGGTTCGCGCGGAATCGGCTACATGATCGCTCGAGGATTTGTCGAAGGCGGCGCGACGGTAGTCATCTCGGCCCGTAAAGCGGAAGCGTGCGATGAAGCAGCGCGAGAGCTTTCCGAGTTCGGCACCTGCATCTCGCACCCGGCTGACTTGTCCACGGACGAGGGAATCGAGAGCCTCGCTGCGAAGGTCGCCGAGATTTCGCCGACACTCGACGTGCTGGTGAACAATGCCGGCGCAACGTGGGGCGCCCCCGTCGACGATTTCCCGGCAGCCGGCTTCGACAAGATCTTCGACATCAACGTCAAGGCGATCTTCCTGCTGACGCAGAAGTTGTTGCCACAGTTGCGTTCTGCGGCGACGGTAGACGATCCCGCCCGAGTGATCAACATCGGATCGATCGACGGTCTTGTGGTGTCAGGCTCGGAAAACTTCTCGTACGGAGCGAGTAAGGCCGCAGTGCACATGTTGACCCGCAAGTTGGCGGCGACGCTTGCCGGCGAACGGATCACGGTCAATGCCATTGCGCCTGGGCCCTTTCCGTCGAAGATGATGGCCTTCTTGCTCGAGAACGAGGAAAGCGCGCAGGCGGTGGCGGATTCTGTTCCGCTTGGCCGGGTCGGAACGCCACAGGATGCGGCCGGTCTTGCAATCTTCTTGTCCTCACGCGGCGGCGCCTACTTGACGGGGACGGTAATTCCCCTCGATGGTGGAACGAGCGGAGCGCGCTGATCGGCTGACGACGGTCACGTCTGCGCCGGTTGCAGATAGACGATCTCCTCTGTGATCGGCGCATCGTCAATTGGCGGCTCTTGTCGGCACCGCCACCAGATGGTGAACACGACGGCTCCGATCACCAGAGCTGCCAAGGCAGCTACGGCCAGCCAGAACCTCGGCCCGTAGTAGCCGACCAGGACCATGCGCATCGCGTTGCGTGCCCAGGTCAGTGGCATCAGGGCGTGCAACCACCGCAGCGGGGCAGGCATCTGTTCGATGGGATACACCGCACCGAATGCAAAGATCTGAATCATCAAGGCGCTCAGTGCGATGAACGTTCCGTTGACGGCGCCGAATACAACGGTGAACAGGCGTCCGCAGGCAACTGCAGCTGCACCGACAAGGATCATCACGGCGACCATCGCCACCACGCTGGGTGGGTCCACATCCGCGACGGTCAGCGCAATCACGGACAGTATCAAAGCAGTGACAAGGGTGACGAGTGCCGGAATGCGGTAGCGGCGCAGACCTTCACGCAGCATCGAGCCATGCACTTGCTGCGAGCGCCCACGACGTGGGCGGACTACGAACCAGGTGAGAATTCCGCAGAGGAACAGGGCTACGGACATCACTGCCGGTACTGCTCCAGGTCCGAATCCAGCCGCTGGGTAGTTGTTTCGAGCGTCAACCGCGACGGGTGCCGACAACAGGTTGGCGGTGGTGGCGCGTTCCTCGTCGGTGAACTGCGGTACCTGGGCGGCGCCGTCGGTGAGTCCCTGGGCCAGCTCGCCCGAGCCTGCATTCAGTTCACCCATGCCGACATTCAACTCGCCAAGACCGTCGCGGAGTTCGACGCTGCCTGCTGCCAGTTGGTCGATGCCGGAGGATAGTTCGTTTGCTCCCGCATCAAGTTGGTGCGCACCATCGGACAGTTGCCCGAGGCCGGTGCTCAATTCGCCGGCGCCGGCGGCAGCGGCGTTCAATCCGCCGCGATAGTCACTTGCCGGATCGGTGAGTTGGCGGGTGATTTCCCTGGCGCCGTCCCGGAGTTGGCTGAGTTGGCCCATCACGTCGTCATCTGCAGGTTGTGCGGTGAGCGAGGTTCGTAACGTGGAGAGCGCGTCGACAAGTCCGGCGGACACGGGGTCACCTGCGAGCCGAAGCGAATTCGTCAACGCGTCGATCTGACCGACCACAGCACCCGCCGAGTCGGCGATGTCGAGGATTGGCGTCGTCACCATGTCGACCACTTCACTGATCTGGCGCGCCCCGGCGCCCAGTTCGTCCGCGCCGCCCACCAATTGCTGCATTCCGGTCGCGAGTTCTCGAGACCCGGCTGCGGCCTCATCGGTACCCGCGGCGAGTTCGCCCGCTCCCGCCGCAAGTTCCTGTCCGCCCTGGTTCGCCTCGCCGAGACCGGCCGCAAGTTCCGTACTGCCGGCGTAGAGCTGGTTGGTGCCGGCCAGTGCGGCAGCGGAGCCGTCGGAAAGCTGTTGTGCGCCGGCGGCTGCTTCTCCGAAGCCGGTTCCGAGTTCGCCGAGTCCCACCAGAACCTGGTCGATGGACTGCTCGCCGATGGATTCGGAGACGGCTGAACGTACCTGCGCGATGATGCTCTCGCCGACGGGGCCGGCGACGAGGCTGTTGTAGTCGTTGTAGACCACCTTCAATTGGGCTTTCCGTCCCGAACCGGTAGCCGCACTTGCCACATCGGCGCTGAACGACTCGGGTATCACGACGGAGAAGTAGTACGTGCCGTCGTCGACGCCCGTCTGCGCTTCCTGAGCCGTGACGACCTTCCAGGCGACGTCACCACTGTCGACCAGTGCGGCCACCACGTCGTCTCCTGCAACGATGTGGGTGCCGTCGAGATCGGTGCCCTTGTCGGCGTTGACAATGGCCACGGGCAGACGGTTCACAGTGTCGCCCGGGTCCCACAATGCCCACATGTAGAAGGCGGCAATCGAGAGCGGCGCGATCACCAGTACCGCGAGGATCGTGCGAATGACATGCGCACGCCGGGGCGAAGCGTCGTGAGCGGATGTGGACACCATGAACGGCTCGTTTCTCGTGAACCGGAGTGGACGGCGGGGCACTCCGAATGCGCTGGACATACGTCCAGCTCGGTCACACTACAAAGCAATCGAGTTCGGCGTGAGGTTTTCCGCATAATTGGTGCGCAGCCGACAAATCGGCGCTGGAACTCATCCGGGAGGAATGCGAGGAATAATCAGCGACATGCGATTCTTGGAACTTCGACACGCACAATGCGAGCCCCCGGCTGCGTACTCTCCGGTCTTGGATACGTATGGCGATGTGCAGACCGTCCTGTTGGGAACCGACCCGCTTCCCACACATGTCGAGTTCGACGCGGTGATCGTCATGGGTGGCCCGATGGGCGTCGGCGATCAAGACGACATCGAGTGGTTGGCCTCCGAGATCGCGTACATTCGTGCGCTCGTCGACGCAGACGTTCCGGTCTGGGGAGTGTGCCTCGGTTCGCAATTGTTGGCGGCAGCGCTTGGTGCTCGCGTGTACACCGGGGCAGTCCCGGAGGTGGGCGTCGAGGACGTCACGTTGACCGAGGCCGGCACACTGGATCCGATCTGGGGGAGTCTGCCCGCCACTTTTCCTGCCATGCAATGGCATTCGGATACTTTCGAGATCCCGGAGGGCGGCGTGCATCTTGCAGGTTCTTCCAAGTACCAGAACCAGCTCTTCCGGTACAAGGAGAGCTACGGCGTGCAGTTTCACCTCGAAGCGTCGTGTGAGGTGGCACGCGATTGGATGGAGTTGGACGAGTATCGCGAGTCGCTCCTGACTTCGCTGGGCGCCGACGGACCTCGGATCTTCATCGAGCAGTTGGCATCCGCGGAAACCGAAGGACTCGAGTTTGCCGCGACGGTCATGAACAGGTGGCTGAAGTCGATTTCGGCCAGGTAGGCCCGAAGCAGCCGCGCAAGGCTTACGGTGTGGAGAATGTCCGGGTTCTTGTCCGAAAGGATCGGCTATGCGCTCATTTCTGATTCCGGACAGCCAGCGTCGCAGCCTCGAGGAACTTGACGATCGGCTGGATCTCTCCACCGGAGACAAGGCGGCAAAACGTTCCGCGTTCTGGATAATGCTCGTTCTCTCCGGGATGATCGCGAGCGCCGGGGTGGTGGGTGACTCGACGGCCACCGTGATCGGGGCGATGATCGTCGCTCCGTTGTCCACGCCGATTCTGGGGATCGGCCTCGGCATCGTTACCGGTCGGGGCGCACTCATTGCCCGCAGTGTTGTGTACGTCGCGGGTGGGCTCGTTGTTGTTGTTGCTCTCGGTTTTCTGTTCTCCCTTGTTCTGCTCAACCCGACGAGTGTGCTGTCCAACTCTCAGGTGACTGGACGAACCACCCCGACGTTGACGGATCTCGCGGCGGCCATCGCCACGGGGTTTGCCGGGTCGATCGCGATTACCCGGCGCGATGTCGGTGACGTGCTCCCCGGCGTGGCGATCGCGATTTCACTGGTTCCGCCTCTTGCCGTTGTGGGTGTCTGTCTCGGATCGGGTGCACCGTCGCTTGCGTTGGGGGCGCTGATCCTCTTTGCGTCGAATGTCGTTGCCATGGTGATCACGGCGACGGTGGTACTGGTGATCGCCGGTTATGCGCGCGAATCAGGGGCAGCTGCCGCGGGACATCGACGGGTCTACCTGGTGTTGGCGTCGGCCCTGGTTGTTGTTGCCATCCCGATGGTGGTGAATTCTCTGGCTTCGTTGTGGGCGAGCCAGATCCATGATGCCGCCGAAGAGTGGCTGGCTGGAGTTCCGGGCGTTCAAGTCGGGTCCGTCACGTGGCAGGCGCACACCGCGGTGATCGAAGTACTGGGACCGCAGGATCTGCCGCCTGTCGACGACCTCGAGCGTGCGGTCGACGCGTTGGTGCCCTGGGGTCCGCACATCGTGATACTTCACGCCGTCGGTGCCCGAGTAGAGGCCGCGGAATAGAAGCGAAGTTACGTTCGCCTCTCTTCGGGGCATCCTCCCCGCGAAAGGGGAGCGATGAAACAGTCATGGAAATTGCCGGTAGTCGCATTGGCCTGTGCCTTTGTGCCCGCCGGCGTTGTCACAACAACAGCCCAGGCCTCGCCGTGGGGTTGCAATATCTCGGCGATCTTCGACAAGTCAGGTGGGCCGACCAACCCGATTCCGTGGCTCAACGGAACCGACGGGAATCTCCCCGACATGCAAGGCCGCACGTCTGCGGTCGAATACATCACCGGAGCGCTCAGCCCCAATCAGACGGTCGAACGGTTCAATGTGCTCGGCACCGATCTCGGGATCATGTGGGACAACGGCGCAGGCCAGGTTCTGACGGTCTTCGGCGATACGGTCGGATTGAATTCGGACCCGACGTGCGGCGGCGTTGTGGGTGACTGGCGAAGCAACGTCCTCTTTCGCAGCGCCGACGGCATTCTCGGTGACGGCATGAATATCGACTCCTCACCGGTCGATCGCCCCAATCGCTCCCGCGAAATCATCGACAGCCTCAAAGTCACCGGAGTCGAAACCAGCAGCATTCCTACGACGGGTATCGCGGTGGGTGGCGTGCAGTACGTCAACTACATGTCGGTGCGGTCGTGGGGAGGATCAGGAGAATGGGTGACAAATTTCTCGCAGATCGCGTCCTCCCGGGACAACGGCGAAACGTGGCAGGTGGAACCGGCGTCGGCGCGTCCGAACCTGCCGTTGACCGGTAACGCCAACTTCCAGATGGGGTCCTTCGTCAAGGACGGTGGGTATGTCTACAACTTCGGGACACCGTCGGGCAGGTTCGGCGAAGCGCGACTTTCGCGAGTGAAGGAAGAGTCGATCGTAGACGTCGCGGCGTACGAATACTGGGACGGAAAGGCTTGGGTGCCAAACAAACCCGATGTAGCGACGCCGGTTCTCGACGGCGACGTCAGCGAACTGTCGGTGCAGTACAACAACTATCTCGGAAAGTTCGTTGCGATGTACTCGAACGAATGGGGTGCTCTGGTGTTGCGCACCGCCGACCAACTGACCGGCCCGTGGAGTGCCGCCGACATCGTGATCGAACCGGGCGCCGTCCCTGGCCTCTACGGCGCGTACATGCATCCGTGGTCTCAGGGGCAGGATTTGTACTTCCTTGCTACGACGTGGTCGGACTACAACGTGATGTTGATGAAGACGACGCTGTAAAAGTGAGTGGCTATCGTTGAACGGTGAGTACCACCGAACAACTCCCCACCCTCATCTCCGACCTGCGCGACGTACTGGTGGGTCCGCTGCCCGAGATCGGCCGCCGGTTCTCGGTGTTGCTCACTGATCTGGTGCCGCACACCGCGCTCGTGATCTTCACACGTGAATGCACCGGCCGGCCACGCAAGGTGGCTGGAGATCCGGCAGTCGTCGATCGAGTCACCATTGCCGAGCTCGATCGTATCCGTACCGATCTTGCTGTGGGACAGATCTTTCGGGGGCAACTGGCGGTTGCCGGCCGGGAGCGTGAAGTGGTTGCTGTTCTCGATCGGACAGACACGGTACTGGTCCTGTTGCCGCGCTCGACGGCAACTCGGGCAACGGCGCTCGAGTTGACGGCAGCACTGTTCGGAGTGGTCGCGACCGGCATTCAACTGCAGGTCCGCAATGCCAGCCCGGCTTATTTGGCGGAGTCGCGGGCCGCGTCGTCGGAACGCGCGCGCACGGTTGCCGAGATGACCGAGGTTCACGCGGCGACGCTGGAGACCGTCCTGGCCACGTTGCGTTCGGATGATCTCGACGACACTCGGGCGCGAACAGCTGCCAGGGAGACCACGTCGTCGGCGTTGATCCGGTTGCGGTCCGCTGTCGACGTCCATCGGGAACTGGCGGAAGAGGCAATCACCACGGCTTTTGCGCGGATGCGCGGGGAGTTGCGATCACTGCTCAAACACCGCAACGTCGAGTTGGAACTGGTGGAACCGCCGGTCGAGGGGCGTGGGCTTCCCGGTGAAGTTGCGCACGGCGCGCGGGCGGTGGTGCGAGGTGCGGTGCTTGCTCTTGCGGATCAACACACGCTGTCGCGGATTCGGGTCGAGTGGAGCCTCGACGGTTCCGCTCTGTTGATCGACATCCGCGACGACGGGCGAGGCGAAGCCGACGTTGCCGATCTGGAACGCCAATTGCGCTCGCGGGTAGAGACGTTGGGCGGAACAATAGATTCGGAGTCGACTACAGGTTGGGGCAGCCGGATCAGTGCCACCATTCCGCTCGACGTGGTTGCCGCGACGCCCGTCGACCACACGCTGTCCGATCTGGGTCCGCGAGAAATCGAAGTGCTCGAGCATCTGGTCGCGGGTCGTCGGAACAAGGCGATCTCCGAGCGTCTCGGTGTCAGTGAGAGCACCGTGAAATTTCACGTCGCGGGAGTTCTCAAGAAACTGGGCGTCGACAGCCGCGGTGCTGCCGCAGCTGTAGGCGCGGAAGCCGGTGTCAAACCAGCTCCCTAGCTCTTCGGATAGGTCGGTCAGTTATTTCGGCCAGGGTTCCGGCTCGGGTATTCGGGTTAACCTCGTAGTGCGTTCATATATTGCTATGTGACGACATGTCCGAAAACGCACAAGCCAGGAGCAGAGCCATGCCACAGCAGGTACGCGGCGTCATCGCCCGATCCAAGGGTGCCCCCGTCGAAATCGTTCCCATCACGATTCCCGATCCCGGTGCCAACGAGGTGGTTGTTGCCATCGCAGCGTGCGGCGTGTGCCACACCGACCTCACCTACCGCGACGGCGGCATCAACGACGAATACCCGTTCCTTCTCGGGCACGAGGCGTCGGGCATCGTCGAGAGCGTCGGCGCGGGAGTCACGCACGTCGAGGTCGGCGACTTCGTCGTCCTGAACTGGCGCGCCGTCTGCGGGCAGTGCCGTGCATGTAAGCGCGGACGCCCCCAGTACTGCTTCGACACCTTCAACGCCGAGCAGAAGATGACCCTCGAAGACGGAACCGAACTGACGCCGGCCCTCGGCATTGGCGCGTTTGCCGACAAGACCCTTGTCCACGAAGGCCAGTGCACCAAGGTCGATGCGTCGGCTGATCCCGCTGTTGTCGGTCTGCTCGGTTGCGGTGTCATGGCCGGTATGGGTGCCGCCATGAACACCGGCAACGTCGGCCGCGGCGACTCGGTGGCCGTCATCGGCTGCGGTGGTGTCGGCGACGCCGCCATCATGGGTTCGCGTCTGGCCGGCGCCAATACCATCATCGCCATCGACCGTGATCCGCGAAAGCTGGAGTGGGCCACAGAACTTGGCGCAACCCACACGATCAACGCCACCGAGGTCGACGACGTTGTCGAAGCTGTTCAGGAGCTGACCGGTGGTTTCGGCGCAGATGTCGTCGTTGACGCAGTTGGACGCCCGGAGACGTGGAAGCAGGCCTTCTACGCGCGTGACCTCGCGGGAACCGTAGTGCTGGTAGGTGTTCCGACGCCGGACATGACTCTCGAGATGCCACTTGTCGACTTCTTCTCCCGTGGTGGCGCACTCAAGTCGTCATGGTACGGAGACTGCCTGCCCGAGCGCGACTTCCCGGTCCTGGTCGATCTGTACCAGCAGGGGCGTCTGCCGCTCGAGAAGTTCGTCAGCGAGCGCATCAAGCTCGACGAGGTCGAGAAGGCCTTCGAGACGATGCACCGCGGCGAGGTCCTGCGCTCGGTGGTGGTCCTGTGACCTTGCGAGTCGATCGCGTCGTCACATCAGGTTCGTTCAGCCTCGACGGCGGAACGTGGGACGTGGACAACAACATCTGGCTGATCGGTGACGACAACGAGGTGGTTGTCGTGGATGCTGCGCACACCGCGCAGCCCATCATCGACGCCGTTGCCGGCCGCAAGGTTGTCGGAATCGTGTGTACTCACGGACACAACGATCACGTCACCGTTGCGCCGGAACTGTCCGAGAAGCTCGACGCTCCGATCTACCTGAATCCGGCTGACGACGTCCTCTGGGAGATGACACATCCAGGCGTCAAGCACCTGAGTTTGGAAGACGGGCAGCGAATCTCGGTGGCAGGCACCGATATTCTGGCCATGCACACGCCGGGCCATTCGCCGGGATCGACCTGCCTCTACCTGCCCGAGGCGGGGGAACTGTTCAGCGGCGACACCTTGTTCTCCGGTGGACCCGGTGCAACGGGGCGCTCGTACTCCGATTTCCCGACCATCATCGGATCGATCCGCGACAAGCTGTTTGCCTTACCTGCCGAGACCACGGTTCACACCGGTCACGGTGACGGCACCACAATCGGTACCGAGGCGCCGCACCTCGAGGAATGGATCCGCGCCGGATCCTGACTGCGGCAGAAACGGTCGGTGCGAGCACGGCGTGTGTTCGCACCGACCTTCAGGGCGCGTTCCCTGACCGGAACCCGGCGTCACAGAGTCTCGCCGAAAAACTCCATAGTGCCTGACCAAGCGAGTGTTGCGACGTCGGGGTTGTAGTGGTCGCCGGCGGTGTCGTTGTTGAACGCGTGGCCCGCGTCTGCATACCGGTACACCCGGGCGAGTTCGGAGGCGGCCCCGCGTAATTGTTCGACGCTCTCCGGCGGGATACCGGTGTCGAGGTCGCCGTAGTGACCGAGCCACGGAACCTTCAGTTGGGCTGCAAGTTCGGTCCCGGCAGCGATTCCTGACCATCGTGATTCGGCAACCGCGCCGCCGTAGTAGGTGACCGCGGCATCGACAAGAGGAACAGCGGCGCACCACAGTGACACGGTGCCACCCATGCAGAATCCGAGGGAGCCGACCTTGCCGGCTCCCTCGGACTTGCAGTACGCGACGGCGGCACGTACGTCGTGACCGATCCCCTCGCTGTTCAGCGCCATGAGAGAATTCTTGGCCGATGGAAAATCGGTGAAGAACGACTGTGATCCACGGTGGTAGAGGTGCGGAGCGACCGCAAGGTATCCGGCGTCGGCGAGGCGTAACAGGATGCTCTCGATATGAGCGTTGACGCCCCAGGCCTCCTGCAGCACGATCACCGCAGGTTTCTGCGTGGCAGGCGATTCGGGTCGGGCGATGCTCAGCGGTACGTCGTTCACCGTGCTCGAGAGAATGTCCATTCTCCGACTGTAAGCGAACGCTCAGCCCGTCGCAGCGAGCACCTCGGATTGTGCACGTAGCCACGCCATTGCTTCCATGCGGTAACCGTCGATACCTTTGTATTCGGCTATTTCCTGAGGTAGTTCGGTCACTATGGCCGCCAATTGCTCCGCCCATTGTGGGATTGCGGCGATGTCCGACAGCGGGGCCAGGTACGTGCGGATATTGAAGACCAGTGCTCCGGTCAAGGGAAGTCGGATCAGGTGTTCGAGTTCTATGCGGAGTTGGATTCGGCCCCAGTCTTTCTGGGAGATCAACTCCGGCATGTCGTGCATCCACTGTGGCATCGTTTCGAGGCTGGTGTCACGCAACCGGGAACCGACGGCGGAGAACGTCCAGTTCACCCGGCGATAGATCTGGTCTGTTGTCAGCATCCGCATGAAACTCTGGGCTCTGCCGCTCACACCGCCTGCGGTCAACCCAGGTACCGGTACGTGAATCTCGTCGAAACTCATTCCGATATCGAATTTCACGGACCAGTCGGCAGACGAGGTGACCAGTGCGGCGTCGAACCACAATTGGTCGTCGCGTTCGGTGAGCAGCAGAATATCGTCGGGTACCTGGCAACCGATGAATGTCAGTGGGTCTTCGGGAAGGGTGAACAGATCTCCGAGTGTGAAGCTCTGTTCGATCCCCAGTAGCCGATTGGTCCAGCGATAGTGATTGTCTTTGCCTTCCAACAACATCGAAGCCGGATAGGACGCGGCGAGTTGACGCATGAGAAACAGCATGACGTCCCAGCACGCCGGCATCATGTGCGGCAGCATCTGTGCCCGGCCTGGATCCCGATCGAGGATGTCGCGTCGTAGCTGCATCATGTAGAGGTAGTCGTCGCCGAGATCAACGACGTGTTCACCCCATTCGCCTGCCAGAGTTGTCGTCAACCGCGGTGCCGGTTGAACGTTGACGCCGTAGCGAAAGGTTCGGTCTTCGTCGGGGAACGGCCACGGCAAGGTTTTCAGATCACTCACAACTGCACTCCTCGAGCGGAAAGGGGGTGTTACGCGGCGACGGAGCCGAGGTAGCTCCCTTGATGTGAATTTCTGTGTACCCGGATATCGAGTAGTAGTCGGCACGAAGGGCATTCGTGTGCCGAGCCGGGACGGGTCTCGACCCGATGGGTGTGTGCGCAATGTGGGCAGAAGAGCGAAATTGTTCCCGTGCTCGTGACGCTGGATCGCACTTCGCATGGCAGTGCGCCGCAGGCACGTATGGCGGCCAGTGCTTGCATCACGTCGTACTCTGGACCGGCAACGGCAATGCGGGCACCGGTGTGGGAACCTGCCACCGACTGCTCGATGCGCGAGAGATCGAGTTGATCCTGAACGTGAACAGTCACCGATCGCCCGGCGGCGATTGCCTCGGTTGCCCAGTCGATCACGGTGTTTCGACCGTCGGGACAACCACCGAGTGCGATGAGGAGAAACTCGCGCCCGGCAATATCCAGTTCCGGGGCTTCGGTCACGAGCCCACTCCTGCATGCGCGCGCAGCCACTCCATTGCCGGTCCGCGGGTTTTGGTAATCCCTTTGTAGTCGGCCATGTCTTCCGGCAGGTCGTCGAGCACTGCGTGTAGACGCTGAGCCCAGACGGGAACCGATGCGATATCTCGCAGTGGCAGAAGGTAACTCCGGATCAGAAACATGATCGAACCGGAGTTTGCCAAGCGAATCAGGTGCTGTACCTCGACGCGGAGGAACAGTCGGTCGCCGACATCCTCGAGTGGTCCCTGGGCCAGGCTGGTTCGGTCGGGTCCCCACTGCGGATACGTCTCGGTGGAGGTATCGAGTTTGCCGTCGACGGTCAAGGTCCAGTTGGTTCGGCGGTATCGCTCACCGGGTTCGAGGCGCATGAGAAAACTCTGGGCGCGGGAGACAATACCCTCAGCATGCACGCGAGGTACCGGGCCGTGGATCTGCAGAAAGCTCATGCCGACGTCGAATCGTAAAGACCAATCCGCCGCAAAAGTGACTACACCGGCGTCGCCCCAGAGCTGTCCTTCTCGCTGATCGAGGAGGACGACATCTTCCTGAATCTGGTTGGTGGCAAACCGAAGTGGGTCGATCGGAAGCGTACCGAGATCGCCGACGACAAACCGTTGCTCGGTATCGAGCAGTCCGTTTCGCCAGATCCAAGCCGTGCCGTCGCGTTCGAGACTCATGGAGTCCGGATAGCTCTCGGCGAGCATGCGCATGATCGAGATCATGGCGTCCCACTGCGCCGGCATCATGTGGGGCAGACTCTGATATCGACTGGCGTCCGAAGCCAATATCCTTGTTCGCTCGGCCAATTCGTGATGGTAGTTCTCGTCGATCTCGATCGTGTGTTTGCCCCACTCGCCGGCGGCCGTTCTTGCAGGTGTCCCGGCAGGTTCGACGTTGGTGCTGTAGCGGTACGAGTCCTTGGCAAAAGGGAACGGGAAGTTCGCAATTCGAGTGGGCACGTCGAGTAGTTCTGCCGATGCGTTCACAAGTTCAACTCCAATCGTGACCCCTCGGCCCGCGATACACAGGCCATCATCGATGTGCCATGGGATTTCTCCTCGTCGGTCAGATATAGATCGCGATGTGCAACGCTCCCGTCTGCCACCGGTATTCGGCACTCGCCGCATACTCCTTGACGGCAGAGATTGGGGATGGTGATGCCGTGCTGTTCGAGAGTCTCGAGGACACTTGTTCCGGAAGGTACGTCGAATTCTTGTCCGCTGCCGCGCAATGCGACGGTAAACGGTTGTCCGGGGTCCAGCCCCACGCCGCCGAAACGTTCGTAGTGAATGCGGGCACTCGGCCATCCCGCGGCTTTGGCGGCACCCTCGACGGCGTCGATCATCGCGCTGGGGCCGCACGTGTACAGGTGGGTGCCCAGTGGTTGTTTCAGCAGAGCCGGCCCCAGGTGGGCCCACAACTCCTGGCGTGAGGAGAAGACGTGCAGACGTGATCCGCACAGTTCGCGTAGTTCGGCCAGGTGCGCTGCGTCGGTTCCCCGCCACACGTACAGGACGGTGAAGGATCGACCCCATTGTGCGGCGGCCCGCGCGTGCGACAGTATCGGCGTCACACCGATTCCGCCGGCAATCAGTAGGTGGTGCCGTGCTGTGAGTACCGGAGCGAACACACTGCGCGGGCGCGACGTGCGGATACTCGTGCCGATCTCCAAGTCGTGAATCCAGCGTGATCCACCTCTACCGCCTCGATCCAGCTGGACCGAAACGCAATAGTGATCCGGTTCGAGTTCCGGCCCGGTCATCGAATACGAATTGCGCCGCGGCATTCCCTGGGGTGTTGTACCGCAGTCGAGAACAAGGTGACTCCCGGGCGTGAAGGACGGAAGTGTTGAGCCGTCGGCGCTTTCGAGGCGGAGAGATCGGACACCGCCGCAGAGCATGGTGGCCTCTGTGAGCACCAAGGTCAACGACTTGGTGTCTGTGACGCCAGGTGCGTCCGTTGTTGCGGTCATCATTGCTCCTCGGCATCGGCCATGAACCCGAGATAGGCTCCGTACCTACGGGATACATGGTGGTAGACAAACAAGTCGGTACGGCATCGCGGACAGGGGCTGAGTGCTCCGACAGGTGTATCTGTTTGGTGAACGTGCCGGCAATGTACGCAGTAGACGCGGCGTTGCGCGTCGCCTGTGACGTACGTCAGGATCTCTGCGGGTATGGCGCCGGCGGCGATTGCCGCCGAACGTGCCTGTAGTACTTCGATTTCGGCGCCGATCACGATCAATCGCCAACCCACTCTCGCGGCAGCGAACTCCCGCTGCAACACCGCCGATGTCGCGGCGCTCCACTGCGGCCCGAGTTTCAGCCAGCTGACCCGGTGGCCGGAGTGTTCTCCGACCACCTGAGCAGCATCGGTGTGCGCGCGGTTGCCGAAGGAGGCGACGGTGAAGTAGCGTCCGTCCGGATCGCTGAGAAGCCGTTCGGCGTCCCAGCGCGGAACGCTGGTCGACCGGGCACAGACACTCACGACGGTTGGCTTACGGTGCGAACGAGCGGTGGCCGACGTAGTAGGCCAGCGCGCGATCGGGGGTGGTGAACCTGATGCGCGAACCCTTGGGGAAGAAGATCGCATCTTTGGCCTTCGCGACACTCACTTGGCCGGTATCAAGGTTTTCGAGAACGAACTCGCCTTCGAGGACCACCTTCATTTCGTCGTATTCGTAGAGGTAGTCGAGTGGAGCGTCGGTCTGGATCAATTCGAAGTAGCCCGCGGACATCGCTGAACCGTCTGGATTGGAGTAGACGTCGTCGATGAATCCCTTGGTGCCGGGGTACTCGGATTCGGGCATCTGGGGGAGGTCTGCCCAGAAGTCTGCGGTGACGCGGAACTCTGCCGGTGTGGTGGACGTCGTAGAAATGCTCATCGGTGCTCCTGAGGGAATGGGATGGTTGAAAGAGCGTCCGATCGCAGGGATGTGATCGCTGACGTGAAACTTACTGTAATGAGAGGAAACTGATTTTCGGTTACGTGGCGGTAAACAAAATCTCCGTAATCTGTTTTGCTGCAACTTGATTAGAAATTCACCAGTGCCGACGGTGCCGTCATCACAACCTCACTTGGGCGTAACGAGATGGACATATCAACCTTGTTTCCTGTTAGATGACAGTGATTCACCCAGTGAAACCGGAACAGCCGACCACGTTGGGTGGAACTAGGGCCCTGCGTGAAACTAGGAGTCTCGATGGCGATCGACACCGCCGAACTGAATGAAACAGCGGCAGAGTTGCATGCAGTGCCCCAGGCAATCCCGGATGCAGTGACAGGTGAGCGCCCGATGGACCTGGCAACGCGAGCGCGGGCCGACGGAACACGATTCATCCTCGCGGTATTCGTCAATCTCGCCGGTAAACCGTGCGCGAAGTTGGTGCCGATCGAATCGGTGGAAGAACTGCAGACAGAGGGCGTCGGATTTGCGGGTTACGCAGCCGGCGCGATGGGGCAGGAGCCGAAGGATCCCGATCTCGTGGCGATCCCCGACCCAACCTCCTACACCCCTATTCCATTTATCCGGCCCGGCCTTGCGCTGGTGCACTGCGATCCGCATGTCGAGGGCAAGCCTTGGCCCTACGCACCGAGAGTGATGCTGCGATCCGTGCTCGCGGAGGCAGCGGAGATGGGCTTGGACGTGAACGTAGGAGCGGAGATCGAGTACTTCCTCGTGGACAAGGACGAGAGCGGAGCCCTGCGCACCGCAGACACTCTCGATACCTCACGCCAACCGTGCTACGACGCCCGCGATGTCACCCGCATGTACGAGCACCTGACGTCGATTTCTACTGCCATGAACAAGCTGGGGTGGGGAAACTACGCCAACGACCACGAGGACGGAAACGGGCAGTTCGAACAGAATTTCAACTACTCGGATGCGATGACCACCGCCGACCGAGTGATCACCTTGCGTTACCTGATCTCCGTCCTTGCCGAAGAACGCGGTATGACTGCAACATTCATGCCGAAGCCCTTCGCCGACCGTACGGGGAGCGGCATGCATATGCATCTCTCGCTCTGGCGAGACGGAGAATCGGCATTCCCGGATTCGACGGACGAGCGAGGCCTCGGATTGTCGTCGACCGCGTACTCCTTCATCGCCGGAATTCTCGACCATGCGTGTGCACTCCAAGGAGTGATTGCCCCGACGGTCAACTCGTACAAGAGAACCGGAGCCACCGCAACGACCAGTGGCGCAACGTGGTCACCGCGGCATGCGACGTACGGCGGCAACGACCGCACACACTATCTCCGGGTTCCCGATCGCAACCGCGTCGAACTGCGTGGTGGTGACGGCTCTGCCAACCCGTATCTTGCCGCCGCCGCGACGATCGCAGCCGGTCTGGACGGTATTCGGCGCGAACTGGACCCAGGCGAACCGGGAGGCGCATCGACGTCGGATTCGCTGCCGATGACGTTGCTGCACGCCATGGATGCCTTGGCCGCAGACCCCGTGGTGACCGGGGCGCTGAATTCTGCGGGCGCCGACGTGGCTGGGTACTTCACGACCCTCAAGCGTGAAGAGTTCTTCCAGTGGCACAACACGGTAACTCCCTGGGAAGTGGACAACTACCTCACCGCGTTCTGATTCTCGTATTCCTTCGCAAGAGACAAGGAGACTGCCCATGTGTGGCATTGTCGGGCTTCATCTGAGAGAGCCCTCGCTGTATCCCCGCCTCGGTGAACTGCTCACCGGAATGCTGGGCGAAATGGTGGATCGTGGACCGGATTCTGCCGGTATGGCGATCTACGGAGACCCGACGTGGTCACCGGCCGGGCACAGTTCGGTGTCGGTACTCGGTGCGGGATCAGACGCTGTGTTCTTGGCGGACAGTCTCACCGAGTCGGTGGGTGCTGCGGTGACTGTACTCGAGGCGGATCCCACCACCGTCATCCACGCCGCCGTTCCGACTGACGTTCTTCTGGCGGCAGTCCGTGAGATGCTCCCCGCAGCGGTGATCATCGGATTCGGTGAGGATGTCACCGTTCTGAAGGGAATGGGCAACCCGCTCGAGTTGGCGCGTGGATTCGGCTTGCCGTCGGCATCGGGGTGGCAAGGTGTTGCGCATACCCGTATGGCAACGGAATCGGCTGTGACGGCGGCAGGTTCACATCCCTTCGCCGTCGGCCCGGACCAATGCCTCGTACATAACGGGTCGTTCTCCAATCACCTGACGATGAAACGTGAACTCGAATCGGAAGGTGTGGTCTTCGACAGTGAGAACGACACGGAGGTAGGTGCGAGGTTCGTAGCCAAGCAACTCTCCGAAGGTGTCGACCTCGAGAAGGCGCTCCGACTGTTGGGTGAGCGATTCGACGGGTTTTACACCCTGCTGGTCTCGACCAGTGATTCCTTTGCGGTAGTGCGTGATCCGATTGCCTGCAAGCCTGCGATCGTCGCCGAGACGGATCAGTACGTCGCGATGGCCTCCGAATACCGCGCACTTGCGGGATTGCCCGGAATCGACCAGGCACACATTTTCGAACCAGAGCCGGAAGAGGTTTACGTATGGCACCGATGACAGCAGTTCCGGTAGATTCCGCACCGGTCACGCTCTCTACCAAATCTTTTGATCTCGATATCACCGAAACCCGAGATTTCAACGCCGCACTTCAGTCCACCGAGGCTCCGAGCAGCGTGAGCGTGAGTCATCCGGCCGGTAAGCATGCACTCGCGTGCGGATTGAATCAGCCGATAGACGTCACAATCGACGGGCACGTCGGCTACTACTGCGCCGGGATGAATCAGCAGGCCTCGGTGACCGTCAACGGAAACGCCGGTGTCGGAGTTGCCGAGAACATGATGTCGGGGACAGTGCGGGTACGCGGCGACGCGTCGCAGTCCGCGGGTGCGACGGCCCACGGCGGACTGTTGGTGGTGGAAGGCAATGCTGCTGCGCGCTGCGGTATTTCGATGAAGGGCGTCGACATCGTGGTCGGTGGAAACATCGGACACATGAGCGCGTTCATGGGGCAGGCCGGTCGGCTGGTTGTTCTCGGAGATGCCGGTGAAGCGTTGGGAGATTCGCTGTACGAAGCTCGGATCTACGTTCGCGGAACCGTGGCGTCTCTCGGCGCCGACTGCATCAAGAAGGAGATGCGCCCCGAGCATCTCGTCGAGCTTCAGGAACTGCTGGGCGCAGCCGGATTCGACGCAGATCCACGTGAGTTCACCCGTTACGGCTCCGCCCGGTCGCTGTACAACTTCCACGTCGACAACGCTTCGGCGTACTGAATCTTTTTCTCCGAAGGAGCCTTCCATGACCACTCCGAGCACAACCGCACCATGGCTTCGTGAATCCGCGACCTTCGACCGCGGGGTCATCCACGAGATCCAGAGGGCAGCAGACACCGGGATCTACGACATCCGCGGCTGGGGCGCAAAGCGAAAACTGCCGCATTTCGACGATCTGCTGTTCCTCGGCGCGTCGATGTCGCGGTACCCGTTGGAAGGGTATCGCGAGAAGTGCGACACCGATGTGGTGCTCGGTGGCCGTCATGCGAAGTTTCCGCTGCACCTGGATATTCCGATCACGATTGCGGGGATGAGCTTCGGCGCATTGTCCGGTCAGGCCAAGGAAGCTCTGGGGCGCGGGGCCAGTGAAGTGGGCACATCCACAACCACCGGCGACGGCGGAATGACGCCGGAGGAGAGGGGGCAGTCCAAGAATCTGGTGTACCAGTACCTACCGTCGCGTTACGGCATGAACCCGGACGATCTTCGGAAGGCGGATGCCATCGAGATCGTGCTCGGTCAGGGCGCCAAGCCTGGTGGCGGCGGAATGCTGTTGGGCCAGAAGATCACCGAGCGTGTTGCCGGAATGCGAACGCTGCCGATGGGGGTGGACCAGCGAAGCGCCTGCCGCCATCCGGACTGGACTGGCCCTGACGACTTGGCGATCAAGATTATCGAATTGCGTGAGATCACCGGTTGGGAGAAGCCGATCTACGTCAAGGTGGGCGCAACACGCACCTACTACGACGTGAAACTTGCCGTGAAAGCCGGCGCCGATGTCGTGGTGGTGGACGGTATGCAGGGTGGGACGGCTGCCACTCAGGACGTGTTCATCGAACACGTCGGAATTCCCACGCTGGCCGCGATTCCACAAGCAGTGCAAGCGTTGCAGGAGATGGGCGTTCATCGTGGGAGCGGTGACGGTTCGGTGCAGTTGATCGTCTCCGGCGGAATCCGAAGCGGCGCAGATGTTGCCAAGGCGATGGCGTTGGGCGCAGACGCTGTTGCCATCGGGACAGCGGCACTCATTGCGCTGGGCGACAACCACCCCCGGTTTGCGGAGCAGTACGCGGAGATCGGATCTGCTCCCGGGTTCTACGATGATTTTCAGGCGGGGCGTGATCCGGCCGGAATCACCACTCAGGATCCCGAGTTGGCAAAGAACCTCGATCCGGTTGACGCCGGTCGACGCCTCGCGAACTACTTGCGGGTTCTGACGATGGAAGCACAGACCCTGGCGCGGGCCTGCGGCAAATCGCACCTCCGCAATCTCGAACCGCAGGATCTGGTTGCGTTGACAGTGGAGGCCTCGGCAATGGCTCGGGTGCCGCTAGCCGGCACCACCTGGATCCCCGGGGCGATGTAACACGAATGTAAGCCACACAATCAGTGACGGCGCGTCTACTCCCAGTAGACGCGCCGTTAGGCTTGTGCCTATGACGACGTCGAAGCGCAGTGTCCACCGAGACACGGGAGACCCGGCACCGGAGCAGCGCGAAGTTCCTGCGGACACTCCGACCGGCCTCGACCTCGAGAAGGTGATCGCAGCCCAGGTGCGCAAGCTCCGGTTGGCCAGTGGTCTGTCGGTCGGAGACATGGCTACGAGAGTCGGGATCTCGAAGGCGATGCTGTCCAAGATCGAGAATGCCCAGACGTCTTGCAGCCTCTCCACCCTGGCCCGCCTCGCGGCCGGTCTCGATGTGCCGGTCACCTCTCTCTTCCGCGGAGCCGATGCCAAGCGGGACGCGGTCTTCGTCGAAGCCGGCCACGGTGCGGAGATCGTCGGCCGCGGCACCCGGGTCGGGCACCATTACGAACTGCTCGGTGCGTTGCGCGGGCAGAACAAACGACTCGAACCCGTTCTTGTCACGTTGACCGACGCCAGTGAAGTGTTTCCGCTCTTTCAGCACCCCGGTACCGAACTGCTGTACATGCTCGAAGGTGAAATGATCTACGGCCATGGCGACTCGGAGTATCGCTTGCGTCCAGGAGACTCGCTCCTGCTCGACGGTGAGGGGCTGCACGGGCCGAACGAGTTGGTGCAGTTGCCTATTCGCTTCCTGGCAGTGACTGCCTACCCTGACAATCACCAAGGCTGAACAGCAGTGTGCCCCTGCGCTCGATGTCGAGAGCAGGGGCACACTTCGGGACGTCTGCGAGACTACGAACTGCTTTCTACTGCGGTTGCAGCTTTGGTGGTCATGGATTCGGCGGCAACAGATACCGCGTCGGGCTGGTGCTTCGTGGAACTGGTCATCGAGACGGAATCCATGACGTACGCGGTTTCGCCGTGAACAGCCACGTCGAGGCCCTCGTACTCGGTTTCCGGGTTGACACGTAGGCCCATCGCGAGGTCGATACCCTTTGCGATGATGAACGTGACGATAAACGAGTAGGCGACCACAGCGGCCACTGCCACGCTCTGCTTGCCCAGTAGCTCGAGGCCACCCCCGTAGAACAGTCCCTGAGCGCCGCTGGGCGCCTCGGGTACGGCGAGCAAACCGACAAGCAGAGTGCCGAGGATGCCGCCGACGAGGTGGATCCCGACCACGTCGAGTGCGTCGTCGTAGCCGAGCTTGAACTTGAACGAAATGGCGAAGCAGCACAACGCGCCTGCTGCTGCACCGACGATCAACGCACCCATCGGTGAGACTGCACCACACGCAGGGGTGATGGCGACCAGGGCCGCGATCAGGCCGGAAGCAGCGCCGAGCGTCGTAGCATGACCCTCACGGAACTTTTCGACGACGAGCCAGGCGCAGATGCCGGCACACGCGGCGGCGACGGTATTCAAGATGACTACCGACGCATTGTTGTTGGCAGCCAGTGCAGAACCGCCGTTGAACCCGAACCAGCCGAAGAACAGGATGCCGGCGCCGAGGATGGTCAGTGGAACGCTGTGCGGCCGTGGCGCGTTCGGGAATGTACGACGCTTACCGAGTACCAGGATCACCGCGAGTGCGGCGATACCGGCATTGATGTGCACAGCGGTTCCACCCGCGAAGTCCACTGCGGCAAGTTTATTGGCGATCCAGCCGCCGACGACGCTGCCGTCGGCGGAGTCGAAGGCAAATACCCAATGCGCAACCGGGAAGTACACGAGAGTGGCCCAGATCCCGGCAAAGATCATCCAGGCGCCGAACTTGAGGCGGTCGGCAAACGCTCCTGAGATCAGTGCGACGGTGATGCCGGCGAACAGAAGCTGGAATCCTGCCACCAATGCGGGCGGCAGCGCAGGTTCGGCGGGTGCTTCGAGAAGCTGCCCCAAACCGATGTATTCGAGTGGGTCGCCGAGTAATCCGAGTCCGCCCAGTGAATTGCCGAGGACTGCGGAGTATCCGAAAATGATCCAGAGAACGCCGACAACGGCAAAGCCGCCGAAGGTCATCATGACCATATTGAGAGTGCTTCGGACACTGACCATTCCGCCGTAGAACAGGGCCAGTCCGGGAACCATGAGAGATACGGCAGTGAATGCAGCCAAGATCCACGCGGTATCTGCGGCAATGATTGCCTGATCCATATGTGTCCACCTTGTTGAGTCCGGAGTGATCGCCGTTCGAATGCGACGTGTGTTCGGCGATGTGTCTTATGCGGTGAATCACCGTCATCCGAGAGTGGACTGGTTGTGTAAGGCCTGCAAGTGGGGCAGGTGAACACTGTGTAAATGCCGGTGCGAAGGGGCATCGGTATCGGTGCTGCACAAAGAGATGGTGACCACCGAATGGCGATCACCATCAAAGACATCGTATTCGGACCCTGGACCTCGCCTCCTTCGACCGTGTACGACGTGCGGGTAGTTGATCAACGATTGGAGTCGTGCTCACGCGTCGGGTTGATCATCGTCTGTTCGGAATCTCCCGCTCGGCTGATTTCGATGCGTCGAGGCTTTGCCTGCTCGGCAATCGGAATCGTGACGGACAGAACGCCGTTGTTGTACGTCGCGGAAATTCGGTCGGCATCGATGTTCTCTCCGAGTGCCAGTTGCCGCCGGTAGCTCCCGGCGAACCTCTCCGAAGCGAGCCACTGCATGTTTTCGTCCGACGATGCAGTACGCGTGGCAGAGAGCGTCAGCATTCCGTGATCGACACTCACGTCGACGGTTCCTGGATCTACTCCGGGAAGATCGGCGTTGAGTACGTAGTGATCGTTGACCCGGTAGAGGTCCATCGGCATGAAACGAGGAACTCGGCCGGCGCCTACGTCTGCGCCGAGCAGCGACTTCGCGATCGAATCGATATCACTGAACGGATCGAAGCGAAGCACAGCAACTCACCTCCCATGTTTCCCATGGTCGCAGTCCCTGTGACAGCAACCGAAATCACTGTGCACCAGCAAGATTAGCACTCGAAGTAGTCGAGTGCCAGACACGTGAGGTCGGCTACTCCAGTGACGTGTGTGGCCCAGCGTGGTCCATGTGGCAGGTGGTCGGTAAAGCGGGTGCCGATCCGTAAGGTTGCCTTATGACTCCTCGCACCGAGAACATCACGGGATCAGTAGCCCTGACGAGCGCTGACGTCGAGGCCGCCCGCGAGCGGATCGACGGGTTGGCTCGACGGACTCCGATCTTTCGCACCACGGTCCCGACACCGCACGGAGACGTTGCGGTCCTGTTCAAGCTCGAGTACCTCCAATACGGTGGGTCGTTCAAGGTGCGCGGCAGTTTCAACGCGATCGAGCGGGCAGCTGCTGACGGCACGATGCCCAGTGCGGGGGTGGTGATCGCGTCGGGTGGAAACGCGGCTATCGGAGCTGCATGGGCGTCGCGTCGCCGGGGGTTGGGGTGCACCGTGGTCGTGCCGGAAACTGCGCCCGATGCAAAAGTTGCGGCGCTCGGCGCGTTGGGGGCAACGGTCGAAAAGGTGGGCGATCGGTATGTTCTCGCGGCAGCAGCAGCGTCCGAGATTGCCTTGTCGAGCGGAGCTTTGGAGCTACACGCTTACGATCTTCCCGACATTGTGGCTGGTGCCGGAACCATCGCGCTCGAGGTCGCGGAGGAAGCGAGCGGGCCGATAACGTACTGCATCGCTGTGGGCGGCGGTGGACTGGTCTCGGGGATCGCCGCCGCAGCGCGGCCAGGGGATCGAGTTGTTGCGGTAGAGCCGATCGGTGCCGCCACGTTGCATGCTGCGCTGGAAGCCGGACACCCTGTTGATATCGAGTTGGACAGCATTGCATCCGATTCTCTCGGAGCGTCCCGCGTAGGCGCAATAGCCTGGGCGACCGTCACCGACAACGCGGTAGACAGTGTTGTCGTAGATGATGATTCGATCGTTCGGGCTAGATCTTTTCTGTGGCGCGAGTTTCGGATACTCGTGGAGTTGGGTACCGCCGCAGCGCTGGTTCCGGTGTTGGACGGCACGGTTTCACCGCCGCGAGACGGTGAGCTGTGTGTCGTTCTGTGTGGCGCCAACGTAAGTCTGGGGGACATGGGCGTGTGAGAAATCTGCTGGTGGGTACTGCTTTCAGTATGAGTACCAGCAGTGTTATCTGGACAATTGTAGTTGTGGTCGTTGTGATTGTGGTCGTTGCGCTTCTGGTGTGGACGGCTCGCAACAAACGTAACGAGCGGCGCCACCTCGAGGCCGAGGCGATTCGCAAGGACGTGGCGGAGTCGTCGTTCGAAGTAGGCCAGCGTGAGGCCAGGGCCAAGGAAAGTGAGGCGAAGGCTCGCATGGTGCAAGCCGAGGCCGATGCCAAAGCTGCGGAAGCATCTGCCCTGCAACAGCATGCGGCGCAGCATCGGCGGGACGTAGCAAGCTCGAAGGATGAGTTGAACGAGAAGCGGGATCAGGCGGACACCATCGATCCGGCCACGCCGAACCCGGAGAAGCCACAACCGAAGAACGAGTGAGTCTGCGAAGTTTTACTTCGCCGTCACACTCTTGGTTTCATTTTATGAAACACTGTCTCTTGTTGAGAAACTCGAGACAGGAGTAAGTGATGGCGGAGCATGCGCGGATAGTGATCGTGGGAGGTGGCCTCGAGGGCCTTGCGATTGCGTGGTCGCTTGCGCTGCGGGGCGAGTCGGATGTAGTTGTGCTCGAGCGTAATACGATGTGCTCGGGGATGACGGGCAAATCGAGTGGAATTGTTCGCTGCCACTACGGGGTCCCGTCGCTGGCGGCGATGGCCTGGCATGGGGTCCAGGTCTTTTCGGATGCAGAACAGGTACTCGGCACCGATATCGGCTTCCGTCAGACCGGTTACATAGTCGGGGTTGGCGGCAACAACACAGAACCCTTGTTGGCAAATGTCGAGATGCATCGTGCTCTGGGTGTGCCCGTCGACCTCATCGACGCCGACGCCGTTCGAGCATTCTGGCCGGGCATCAACCTGGACGACTTCGCGGCCTTTGCCTACGAACCGTTGGGTGGGCACGGCGATGCGTACATGACGGGGATGGCATACGGCACGAAAGCGCGCGAACTCGGCGTGACAGTTCGTCAATCGACCGAAGTGACAACACTTCTGACGCGAGGGGATGGATCCGTCTACGGCGTCACACTTGCCGACGGCGCCGAGATCCATGCGGATACTGTTGTTCTTGCTACCGGCGTATGGTCGCCCGCGTTGGCCGCGACGGTCGGAGTCGACATTCCGATCAAGGTGCAGTGGGAGCAATTGCTGCTCGTTGATCAGGGGGAACCTACCCCGCTCGTGCCCACCTTCTCGGACCTGGTGAACCTGCAGTACATCCGGCGCGAACCCAACGCAGACCTGTTGGTAGGCAACAGTGATCACTCTGCGCCTGAGTTTGCCGACCCGGACAACTACCTGAACCGGGCAGGGGATGCATTTGTGGAGACCGCGATCGGCAAGCTCGAGCGTCTGCTGCCGTCGATGCCGGATCCACGTTTGGCGTCGTCGTATGCGGGTTGTTACGACATCACTCCGGACTACAACCCGATCATCGGCCCGTCACCTGTCGACGGACTTTTCCTCGCAGTCGGTTTCAGCGGACACGGATACAAGATTTCCCCGGCTGTCGGACGGCTGGTTGCCGATCTGATTCTCGATGGCATCAGTAGTGATTCGGCCGTGGACGGCAACGATTTCCGATTCAGCAGATTTGCCGAGGGAAAGCCTCTCGTCAGCCTTAATCCATACGTGGGAGCGGGGGAGATGCGCTAGACGACGCCGCCGTTGACGTAGATCACCTGACCGTTGACCCACCGCGCCGGGCCGGCGAGAAACGAGACTGCCTCCGCGATGTCGAGCGGAGTTCCGAGCCGTTCGAGGGGCGCCATCTTCGACAGGTTCTCCACTGTCGCTTCGTCTTTCCCGTCCAGAAACAGGTCGGTGGCGGTGGGGCCTGGTGCCACGGCGTTGACTGTGATGTCGCGTCCACGTAGCTCTTTCGCAAGAACTAGCGTGATCGCGTCCACTGCGCCTTTGGTGGCCGCGTACGCAGCGTAGGTCGGGAAGGCCAGCTTCTTCACGGAGGTGGAGAAGTTGATGATGGCACCGCCGCTGCGCACCCGCCTCGCGGCTTGTTGATCGACAACAAACGTGCCCCGAACATTGGTGCGGTGCATCCGGTCGAAGTCGTCGAAGTTCAATTCGGCGACGGTCGAGAGAATCATGATTCCGGCTGCGTGGACAACAACGTCGATGCCTCCGAACTCCTGCTCGACCGTGTCGAACAGTGCGGCTACTTCACCTTCGTCTGCGACATCGGCGTGCACCGCGATGGCGTGCCCGCCCGCTGCGACGATGGTGTCGACTGTTTCCTGGGCGCGTTGAAGATTTCCCGAATAGTGAACGGCGACAGCCATTCCGTCGGCCGCGAGCTTCTCTGCAGTTGCTCGGCCGATGCCGCCGGACGCTCCGGTGACGATGGCGACGCGGGTGGTGGTGTCAGTCATGATGTAACTCCTGAAGTGGGTTCGGGTGCGTCGGACAGCTTGCGGAGCCACTCGCGCAGCAGTCCAACCTCGTTGGTGGAGAGGGAAGTTGAATCTGCCGTAGCGAGTTGGGTCTCCAGGGTGGATGCGACGGTGTTGAGCGAGGCGTCCTGCGGGGTGCCGGATTCGTCGATGATGGATGCGAGGATTCCGTCGCGAACACGCCCCGACAGTGTCGGGTCGGGATACTGCTGCGGTCTCACGACGAGCATCAGTGCGACGCCCGCATTGGCGGACATCACCATCTGCGTTGCCACGTCGACGGATACGGTCAGAAGACCTGCGGCAGAGCAGCGTTCGAGAACGGATCGAAGTAGCACCTGGGCTTGCATGGCGGTGTCGGCGCTCTGTGCGGATGGTGAATGCAACAACCGGTAGTGCGCAGGATGTGCGAGCGCGAACGCCGTATGCGCGTCCCAGCCGGCACGTAGATCGGCTACCGGATCTGCGGAGGGGATCGCAGCGCGTTTGCCTGCGAGGTACTCGGAGAACCCGGCTTCGACGACGGCTGCTAGCAGGCCGTCTTTGTCGCCGAACTGGCGGTAGAGCGCGGGGGCGCCAACGCCGGCTCTCTCGCAGACGGCGCGGGTGGAGATGTCGCCGTCCGGAGAGGAGTTGAGTAACTCGGTTGCCGCCGCCAGTATCTTTGCTCTCGAGCTCATGTAATCAACGATAACAGAATATTGTTATCATTGGTACGCCGTCGTTCGGTTGCTCGACCTGTCGCGGACTCGTCGTGCCTGAACTGGTACTTTGTTTGCAGTGATAAACAAAACTTGTCTGTGATCCAGACCCGTCGCGATGATTGTGTGCCGCGCCTGCGCGCGGTGGTGATTCCGTGTGTCCCGAGAGGGAACCCGACCTCGGGTTCCCGCCTCCTGTCCTGCATTGGAATCCCCACTTTGGAGCTCACTTCATCATGTCATCGACACACTCATCTGTTCGGCGCGAGGATCTGCGCGCCGACTGCAGTAACTGTTTTGCCTTGTGCTGCACGGCCTTCGGGTTCTCGCGATCGGTAGATTTTGCCGAGGACAAGCCCGCGGGTTCTCCGTGCCGGCACCTCGGCTCGAATTTCTCCTGCACTGTCCATGAAGGACTTCGATCCCGGGGGTTCCGCGGCTGCACGGTCTTCGACTGCTTCGGTGCGGGACAGGTTGTGTCGCAGCAGTTGTTCTCCGGCGTCAGCTGGCGCGAGCGTCCTGATGCGCAGCAATACATGTTCTCCGCCTTCAAGATCGTCAAACAGTTGCACGAGATGCTGTGGTACCTGTTCGAGGCGCAGGAACGCACCTATGACCCGGACGCTGCGCACGAAGCTCGCGAACTCGCATCCACAATTGCCGCACTGATCCGCGGCGGACAGGCCGAACTGTTCTCGACTGACATCGGCGCATTACATTCTGTGGTCAGGGCAGTGCTGATGGAGATCAGTGCGGAAGTTCGGGCTTCCTACTTTGCCGAAGTTGATCAGTTGGACCCGAGCATCGCCGCCGAAGTGGACCTTGCTGGATCGGACCTGCGCGCACACAGGTTGTGTGGGGCCGATCTGCGAGGGGCCTGCTTGATCGCCGTGGATCTGAGGGGAAGTGACCTCACAGCGGTAGATCTGCTCGGGGCGGATCTGCGTGATGCCAGGTTGGATGGCGCGGATCTCTCGGCCGCGTTGTTCGTCACCCAGCCCCAGGTGAACGCAGCCAGAGGTAACGGTGACACATGTTTGCCCGCCGGTGTTGCAGCCCCGCCACATTGGCTTGTTCGCTAGCGGGACCTGTCGCCGGGGAGAGCATCTAATTCGCAGCGGTCGCAGCGTTGCGGGCGGCGAGTTGCGCAAAGGCGCGGGTCAGTTCTGCTGGTCCGACGACATCGATGTCGGTGTCGAATCGGTTGAGAGATGCTGCGAGAGCCACCCAGGACCATGATCCGGCTTCGAGACTGCACCGGTCGGGGCCAAGATCTTCGACGATGCCGTCCCCGGCAAAGGGGAGAACGTAACTGGCCGGCCGATGGAGAATGACCTTGCCATGGCAAGGCCACTTGTTGGTTTGTTCCGAGCCTTTGAAGCGCCCGGACACGTATTCGGTTACGTCGCCGCCGGGGATCTCCCTCGGCGTGAAACGGGGGCCGTTCGGGGTGCGCGGGGCGATTCGATCGGCGCGGAAGATTCGCCATTCGTCTCTCTCGAGATCCCACGCGACGAGGTACCAGCGACGATTGGAGGTCACGAGATGATGCGGCTCCACCCGGCGTGGGGGCGCTGGTTCGCCGTTATCGGTTGAACTGTCGGCCGGGCGGTCGCTCGCATAATCGAAACGGAGCACTTCGAGAGCGCGGATCGCTGTGGACATCGTAACGAGTACCTCCGGTGACACGGAGTCGGACGCCGTGTCACCGGGGCGGGCCGAAATCGCAGTGAAGGCGAGAGCGTCGAGCCGATGGCGCAGACGCGACGGCATCACTTGCCGCACGGTGGTCAGAGCACGAACTGCACCCTCTTCGATTCCGGCGCCGGTCATGGTCGCCGTCTGCAGGGCAACAGCCAACGCGATGACTTGATCGTCGTCGAACAGCAGGGGAGGCAGCTCACTGCCCGCATCGAGTCGGTATCCGCCGTCCGGGCCCATGGTTGCCACAATGTTGTAGCCCATTCCCCGCAGCCGGTCGATGTCGCGGCGGACCGTGCGATGACTGACGTCGAGCCGCTCGGAGAGTAGGGCGCCTGGCCAGTCACGCCTGGTCTGCAACAGGGACAGCAGATTCAAGAGCCGGGACGTGGTCGCCATCTCACGAGATTAGTTCGAGTCTAGGACAAAAACCGTCCTAGACGCCTGTGAGAGTGGCAGTCGTCAAGAAGAAAGCCGGACAGCGTTCTTACTAGGAGCAGGCATGAGCATCAAGACAACGACCCACCTCAACTTTCGCGGCGACGCCCGAGCAGCCCTGGAGTTCTACCAGTCCGTCTTCGGTGGCCAGGTCACAATTGCAACCTACGGCGACTTCGGGATGCCCAAAGACGTGCCCGGCGCGCAGGGCGTCGTATTCGGCCGGATCGAGACTGAGGACGGCTTTCGTGTGATGGCGTACGACATCCCAGGACAGTCGAGCCGTTCGGCAGGCAATGCCGGTTCGACGCACCGCGAGAACGGCACCACGATCACCGACCAACCGTTCTTCGTCTCCGTTCGCGGGGAGACCCTCGAAGAGGTGCAGAATTACTGGGCCAAGCTCTCGGCCGGCGCATCCATCGTCGAGGGCCTCGCCGCGGCAGCGTGGAGCCCCGGTTTCGGCATGCTCACCGATGCGTTCGGGGTGACCTGGATCCTCGACGTCTCCGCCGCGGAAAGCCCGGCGTAGTCACTCCTCGTGCTTCAGAGTGGGATCGGAGGGAGTGGTTCGATGTCGTAAGTGCGCGGTCCGAACAAGCTCAAAGCTCGATCGCGGATGGACGGAAGTGCTTCGGAGAGACTGTCGCCGAGTCGGTGGAGAGAGTTGAGTGAGCGTGATTCCCAGACTGGGAACTCCCCGTCGGTGCCGCGCGATGTTGTATCCCACAGCAGAGCGTCGCCGTTCTCGCTCAATCCGAACACGTGCAGCGAGGCGGGGAGCGACCAATCGCCGTCGGGTTCGACCATCCAATCGAACTCCTCGCTGTGACCCTCTCGGTAGGCGGAATGGAGGTTCGCGGTGAGATACCCTGCGCGCCCTTGCCAGCCATCGGCAAATCCGGGATGCACGGGCGGGTAGATGAGCCAGAGTCCGAAGGACCGCGCCCAACCTGCATGCCGGATAAATGCACGATATGAAGCGGGGAAGCCGTCCCCATCCGGGAAACGAAAGGAATCCAAAACGGCGAAATCAATGTGTTCGAGCGTTGGTTGGCCGTCCACCGTCAATCCATGTGTGAGCACGTCCTCGACACTAACAATCCCGTCGCGATTCGAGGCTTCCCCTGCGGTCTCGTCGTCGGTAACTTTCTGAAGAAGAGGAATCAAATGGATCTGGACTGTTCATCTTCGGTTGCTGAAATCTGAATACCTGCAGAACGCTGTATTCGCCGGTGGCTTCGGTGTAAATGTGGCTGGTGGTCGACATGCCGTTCGGGATCCGTGCTCGTAAGACGGCTTCGGCCCCCACCTCGGTGTGAGACGGGGGCAGAAGCGAAATCCGAATCAGCCAGTGACGCCGGTCAATTCGTTCGGGGTGTGATCGAGTGTGGTTTCGGTCAGGATGCTGCCGTCTTCGAGGTCGACGGCGATCAGCTTCTTCGACGCGGGGTCGGTGACATAGGCGGTGTGGTCCAGTGTGAACAGGGTGGGCCTGGGCTCCTGCCATTCAGTGGGTTCGGTCCACTCGCCGATGACGGCAATCTTCTTGGTCACTGCGCCGGTGTTCGGGTCGATGACGTGGATAGCGCCGTCGGTCCCGAGAACAAGGGCCTCGCCGTGCGGTCCGCGACCGAGTGATCGGAAGGTGTAGCTGGTGCCGAGATCAACGAGCTTCAGTTCCGACGTGGTGGTATTGGTGAGCGAGATTCGTTGTGGTCGTTCGAGTTCGGCGTCAGGATCGGTCTTGTAGTCACCGAGCACGATGTCCGACTCTTCGGAACCGGCCTGGTTGCCGATGCGGCCGTACACATCGGGGCTCTGGACCTTGGTGATCGCGCCGTTCTTGTACACGAGCAGGCCGTCCTGGCAGCCCAGCACGATCGTCTCGTCTGCTGCAACGGCTTCACCGTGGACGCCGGGGCACTGCTCGTTGCGCATGACCTCCGCGCGGTTGGTATCGAGCACTGCAATTCCGTTGCGGGACTCGGAGTTTCCGATGGTGGTCAACAGCCCTCCGTCGGCGAGTGCGACAGCCACCCCGTGATGGGGTTCCGGGGTTGTGTAGGTCTCGACGCGTGGCTGACGCTTGGCCAATTGGACGGGATCGAAGATTTCGACCAGGCCGGATCCATCGTTGAAGAGGACAGTTTTTCCGGCATGTCGTACAACGTGTCCGGGCTCGTTGGCTGCGAACTCGACGTCCGACATCACGGGATCGGCTGTGTAGTAATGGGAATGGTCACCATGTGCCGACGACCACGTGCCGGTGTCGAGAACCTTGAACGCTTCGCCGGCGGAGATCATGACATGCCGACCGTCGCCGGCCGGGTTGAGTCGCGTGAAGCCCTCGATCGCGGTTTCGCCGACTACGTCGAGCGAGGTTGCGTCCAGTACCAGGACGCCGCCGTCGTAGGAGATTGCGAGACGTGGTGTTGCCGAAGCTTGTTCATTCGGTGCTGACGACGCGGCGGTGGTTGTTGCCTCCGCCGCGTCCGTGGTGTCGGAGGAACATCCTGTGACAAGGGCAAGTGAGAGGCCCACTGATGTGGCCAGAGTGAGGCGCCGCGATACGCGGGTAGTGAGGTGCATGGGTATAGATCTACTGCTTAATGTAAATGATTGTCAAAGTCGTACATGCGAATATTCGCATGTCAGGGCAGTCTTCAGGAGTAGTCGGAGCGCTCGAGGATGCGTGAGGCGATCACTCCCACCACGAGTCCCCAGAATGCGCCGCCAATATTGAACAGTTCGACGTCAGAGATCGTCACGAGGAATGCGATCAACGCACCGAAGGTGAATCGCGACCCGAATGCGGTGACGAAAGCTCCTTGCAATGCCTTCAGCATTGCCAATCCGCCCAGTGTCACGATGAACGCAGCGGGCGTGCCCAGCATCATCGACACGAAGGTCGGGGCAAAAAGGCCGAAGACAACCGCGAGTACCCCACAGAAGATGCCGGCGGTGTACTGCCGTGTTCGTTCCCCGGATGCTGACAGGAGAGCATTGGTTGGCCCGGTCAGGCAGGTTGACACGCACCCCACCGCCGCGTTCACGAGTGAGAACACGCCACACGCAATCGTTGCGCTGCCGATCGGCGGTTGATGTCCGGCCGCTCGCAGGACTGCGATCCCTTGGCCGTTCTGCACAACGACCACGGTGATCGCCAGCGGCACAACAAGTTCGATCATTGCCTGCCACGACCATGCCGGTGTGGACAGCACTGGGTGCGCAAACCATTCGTGATCGCCGCCGGTAGGTGCGAACCGTCCGGTCGCGAGAACGACCACCACCCCGACAATCAAGGCACCGAGAACGGGAGGGATATACCTTCCCAGTTTCGCGAAGGCGCTGAGTGCAACAAAGGTGACGATCATCGGCAGTGCAATGGCGGCGTCGTGGGCGGGCGCCTCTACCAGGTCGGTACCGAAGTGAAGGAAAACGCCTGCCACCATTGCCATGACGATGGGCATGGGGAGTGCATTCATGATCGGTGTGATCCACCCCGTCAATCCCAGCAGCAAGATCAGAACGCCCGTTGCAAAGAATGCTCCGATCGCCTGCTCCCACGGAAGATGATGCAGGGACGCGCCGACGACGACGGTTCCGGGAATCGTCCAGAAAAACGCCAGTGGTTGCCGGTACAGCCAGGACGCGGTGATCGTCAAGATTCCGTTGACGAAGAAGGCGCCGAAAATCCAAGAGGCCAATTGTGATTGGCTCAGCCCGCCGGCCAAGCCGGCAGCAAGGATGACCGCTACTGGGCCGGTGGCAGAGAAGACAATCCCGATAACTGCGTTTGCGCCGTATGTTCCGCCGAAGTCTCGCAAGACGCGCCGAGGACTGTAGAGAGGTTGGGGTAGCGGCTCGGTGATGACACGAGTGGGTGCAATTGTCGAGGTGTTCGACATGTTTCAGGTCTCCTGGTGTGGATCGCCAAGTTCGCGTTCACGAAAGAGCGCCGCAAGTTCGCTACGAGAGCGCAGTCCGAGCTTTGCGTACGCACGAGTGAGGTGATACTGGATTGTCTTGACAGAGAGAAACAATTCGCCCGCAGCTTCCTTGTTGGACTTGCCGGCAGCGACAAGATCCGCAACGGCTCGCTCTTGTGGGGTCAGATCGGTGATTCCCTTGTCCATACGTGAAAGGTTCAACCCGCCGGCACGCAGCTCACGCTCACAACGCTCGACGTATGTCGCTGCGCCCAGCGCGTAGTAGAGCTCGCGTGCGTCCCTCAGTACGACGTCTGCCTCTGCGCGTTTGCCGGCTCTCCGGAGAGTTTGGCCGTAGGCAAAATTGATTCGGGCACGGTCGTAGGGGAGTGGCAGGTCCTCGAGGCTGAGAAGCGCGTCGTCGAAACAGTTTCTGGCGGCGCCGAGTTCGCTTCGGGCTCCATGGATTCTGCCACGAACATATCCAAGACGTGCTGTGGCAGAACGGTGCCCGCGAATGCGTGCGGTCTTCTCGTGTGGTTGGAGGAAGGTATCGGCGTCGTCGACCCGACCGACCATCACGAGAGCATTCGCATAGAGATCGACCCACGGCCAGAACCCGGGTTCGTCGAGCCACTGTTGTGACGTGCTCGAGGTCAGGGGCGTCAGCGCTGCCAGTACATCGGCGTAGTCGGCCGCAGCTTCGGAGAATTGTGCCCGGGCGAGAAGCGAAGGAACGTACATGATTTCGTAGGAATGTGCACCAACATGCGCGCGGCGCACGTGATTGCGGGCCAGGTCCCAGTTTCCGCGAAGCGCGTGAATTTGTGCCCCGGACCAATGCACCAACGGTCGGACGATGTCGATTTCGAAACGATCGACTTGCGCGGCGGCACTGTCGATCGTCGACAGTGCGTCGTCCCACGCCCCCAAGGCGAACTGTGTGCGGGCAAGCCAGGCCTGCGCCCACAGCGAGATACGCGCCGAGCCGCTGGAAAATTCAGTGGACACTGCGCTTTCGAGATCGCGACGAGCCGCCTCGGGATGATCCACTGCCAGCTCGAGCCAACCGCGGCCCATCTGGAATCGCTGAGCTTGCGCGCCGGGCCTGATGCGGTCCGACAGTTCTTCGTAGGCCGCGAGCGCCTGTTCGGTGTGTCCGGTGGCACCCAGTCCGAGGCCCTTTATCGCTTCGGACTCCACTGCGGCAGGATCTGACGGACCGACCAATTCGACTGCGCGGTCGACCCACTGGACCAAAGCAGCGCCGTCGAGTCTGGCCAGAGAATGCAGGACCATTCGCTGGGCGATCATTGCCGCGACTGCGGGATCGAGATCCGCAGGGCAACTGCTCCAAGCGCGAGTCAGTAGGTCAGCAGCTTCGGTTGGGCGTCCCCGGTGAATCGCGAGGTATCCGAGGACGGCGTCGCGCAGCGGTCCGCGCGTAATACTCTCGATTTCGGGAACGAAGTCCATGGCGTGTGGAATGTCGCCAGCACCGGTCAGCGCGTCAATTCCCCTCAGTAGTCGAGTCTCGTGGTCGCTTCTGCTGGTGGTGAGACGGCTGGCGGTGACCATTGCGTCGGCCACCTCGGACCACGCGCCGTCGGCTGCCCGGAGTTCGGCGTAGGTCACCAGTTCTGAGGCCAGTGCTTCGTCGTGCGTCGTGGCGGCGGCAGCCAGATGGAACAACCGCTCGCCGTCTCCCCAGGCGATCTCGGCTGCGCGACAATGCAGTTGGTGCAGTCGAGTAGGTCCTAAGGTGGCGCTCACGGCAGCCGCAACCATCTTTCCTCGAACGGATACTTCGGTGCTGCCGCGCTGCTCGTGCACGGTGAGAAGACCGCAACCAAAGGCGTTGTCCAGCGCGCTGACGATGTCGTCGACTTCGGCTAGTTGAGCGAGGTGCGACAACGTCGTGCTGCGCCCGAGGATCGCGGCGGCTTCGACCAAAGTGCGTGCACCCTCGGAGCACTGCGCAAGTGTGCCTGCGATCGACGCTGCGCGATAGCGGGGAACAGGCAAGGTGCGGTGCCACTGAGTCCAGTACGTCGGCGGCAATTCGTCGAGTAGCGAGACGACGTCGAGTGTGTTGCCCGCTGTGAACTCCTGAAGTTGGAGCGCGACGCCGGAACTGAGATCAATTCCGTTGCGAACCCGCGCGATGTCGATGACGGCAGCGGCGTCGAGGGCGCTGATGTGCAGTCGCTGCGACCAGTGAAGTTCGAGAATGCGCCGGACCTCGGCGTTGATGTGCGGTGAATCCTCGACGACGAGCACAACCAAGAGTTGCGCGCCCCGACCCCGATGGAGCGCTGAAGTAATCGCCTGAAGTGAGCCGACATCGCTGTGGTGGGCGTCGTCGACGACAACCATGGTCAACTGGTCAGTGCTGTCGAGAATCTCTTGGGCAATGACGACGGGATCGTGGACCGACACCGGATGGTCGAGTAGTTGTGTGACGACCCCGAACGGCGTCTGAGACTCCCACTCCAATCCGCGAGCGGATCGAAGAGTGTGCTGCGCCGATATTTCGGAGAACCGGCTGACCAGAGTGGACTTGCCACTGCCCGCATCGCCCTCTACGAGAACGAGGGACGGAGTGCCTGCCTTCGCCGCAGCCAATGCCTGGCCGAGAACGCTCAGTTCGCGTTCTCGGCCCACCAGCACGTCCCGAAGTGTCACCTGACTACCGTAACGCCGGGCTCACCGCGAGATTCGTTTTCCGATCGGACCTCTGCGGCAGGAGTTGCGGCAGTATCGAGATCTGGGGCCTGCTTAGGTACGAAGAAGGTCACGATGGAGCCAAGCACGGCGATACCGGCAAACACGTAGAACGCGGACTCGGAACTGATACCGGCACTGATCAAGCTTCCACCGATCAGCGGGCCGAAGATGCCGCCGAGACGGCCGAAGCCTGCGCACCACGCGACGCCGGCCGCTCGGGCCGCCGTCGAATAGTAGTTGGAGACAAATCCGTAGATGAGCACCTGAGTTCCGATTGTGCCGACCCCGGCGATCGCAACAGATGCGAGAAGGACGGGTAGCGGGAAGCCGAACGTGAACAGTAGGAGTGCTAATGCGGCCAAACCGAAAGTGGTTGCGACAACCCGCTGGGGCCCGGTGATGTCGGCGATCCGCGACGCCAGTAGTCCGCCGATGATCGCGCCGCCGTTGAGGACCAGCAGGAACGAGAGTGAACCCTTGGCGTTGTATCCGGCGTTCTCCATGATTTTGGGCAGCCAGGTGTTCAGTCCGTAGGTCAGAAGAAGGCCGGCAAAACTCATGAGGCCCAGTAGTGCTGTGCCCCAAACATATTGCTTGCTGGCCAAGGCTCGGAAGCCGACTCGCTCTGCGGGCGAATCGGCGGGGCTAGTGGCGATAACGGGCAGGGGAATTCCGGTTTTCGAGGAAATTGCCCGAGCTTCGTCACTCCGACCGCGGGCGACGAGCCACGCGGGAGATTCGGGAAGTTTGAACCACGCAAGCGGAAACAGGATGATCAACGGAAGTGCGCCGATGAGAAAGAGTCCCCGCCATCCAATGGAATCACGAAGAATGATTGCCAGGATCGACGCCATGACGCCGCCGGCCGGGACGCCGCTGTACACGATGGCGTTGAACAGATTTCGACGCCCTGGCGGGGCGAACTCGGCGATCATTGCTCCGGCAGTCGCAACCAGTCCGCCGACGCCGATGCCGGTGAAGAATCGCAGGAGCCCGAAGGTGGTGATGCTGGTCGCAAACGCCGCCAGCGCCATGCCGACCGAGAACCAGACGATGTTGATCAGCATCATCTTTCGGCGTCCGAAGTAGTCACCGATTGCGCCGCACGTCAACGCACCCACCATGACTCCGACAAGGGCGTACGAGCCCAATGCTCCAGCTTGAGAGGCAGAAAGCACTCCGATGTGGCCGGGATCGTCCATCAGGACGGGCAGAATCGTGCCGTATACGACGAGGTCGTATCCGTCGAACAAGATGGCGATGGCTGCGATGGTGACTACCCACAGCACTGAAGAGCGATGGCGGGCGCTGGCCCAGGAACCGCGTTCGATCGAGGACATGACAAATCTCCGTTCGAGAGATCAGGAATTGGGGTGACTCGCTCAGCCGAGGTCGCCGCCGGCAACGGGAAGGACCGTTCCGGTGACGTACGACGCCTCATCGGAGGCAAGGAAGGTTATGGCGGCAGTTTGTTCGTCGAGGGTGCCGTAACGCTTGAGTAGTGACGAGTCGACGGTCTGGTCGACGATCTGTTGGTACCAGAGTTTCTCTTCGTCGGTCTGTGCACCGGGGCCGCGGGCCACGACGCGAGGTGGCGCTTCCGTTCCACCGGGAGCTGTTGCCACGACTCGTATTCCGTACTGCGCGACTTCCATCGCCAGTGCCGCGGTGATGGCGCTGACTCCGCCCTTGGCCGCAGCGTATGGAACACGGTTGACGCCCCGGGTAGCGACTGAGGAGACGTTGACGATGGTTCCGCTCGCCCGTTCGATCAAGTGGGGTAGCAATGCTCGGCACGTCCACAGGGTGGGGAACAACGAACGCGTGACTTCGGCATGGATCTGCTCCGGGGTGTAATGCTCGTATGGTTTTGCCCAGATTGTGCCGCCGACATTGTTGACCAGTACGTCGACGTGTCCGAAGTGTCTCAGCGCGGAATCTATTGCGTGCTGGGCACCTTCGAAGGTCTCGAGATCTGCGGTCACCGAATGGGAACGATCCAGCGGTGCCGCAATCTCGTGGACCAGCTCTGCTCGGTCCACGAGAACAACGGAACCGCCTTCGGCGGAGATTCTTTCGGCTACGCTGCGCCCGATCCCCTGGGCCGCTCCGGTGACGACAACGACCCGATCGTCGAACCGGCCGGAGAAGTAACGTGCGCTCACGACGCCACACTGACCCGAGCGTCGGTGATGGCACGTCGCATCGTCGACTTCGCGTGTTTGCTGTGCTGAACGATCAGCTCACGGGCCGCGGCGCGATCATTCTGCTCGAATGCGCGCACAATGCGTGAGTGATCCTCTGCGACATGTTCGTCCACCCAGTCCGCGGTCCGGAGTACTCGGTTCATCAGCTGCGTGACCTCGAGACGTTGGTAGGCCTGCAGCAGTATGTCGTTGCCGGTGCAGCGGAAGAGGAAGTCGTGGAAGAGGGCGTTGGTTTCGGTGAATGCCGCTGCGTCCGTGAAGTGGTCGCGGTCGATGGAGGTTGCCGAGTTCTCCGCCAGAATGCGGTACTCCGTCAACTGTGCCGGAGTAAGGCGCCCGATCGTGAGTTCCATTGCGCCGAGTTCGAGCGCCATCCGGGCGTCGAACTGTGCGTCCGATTCCGCGACAGGCAGGTGTTCTTCACCGATCTCGTACGTGTCGGCTGCCGTTTCTTCGATCGAGCTTGCCGGTGAATCAGCCGGGGTCGCCGCGCTGTTGAACTTCTCGAAGTAGAAGTTCGTGGGTGTGATCGACACGTTCTTGAAGTGCTGGCGAACGGCTTCGACCATCGGCGGCGGGCCGCACAGGTAGACGTCGACGTCTCCGCCGTCGAGATGACCCGGTTCGATCAAGCTCGTGACGTATCCCTTGTTCGGCGCTGCGCTGCCGGGATCGGATACGCAGTAGTCGAAGGTGAACTGCGGCAACGATGCTGCGTACGCACTCAGCTTCTCCAGTTCGACCAGATCGAGGTCTGAGTTCACACCGTAAATCAAGTGAACGGGTCGAGTCACACCGTCGGTCTGCATTTTCTCCAGGATCGAGAGCAGTGGCGCCAAACCGGTTCCCCCGGCGAGCAGGAGTGCGCGTCGCTGCCCGCTACGCAGGAAGAAACTGCCCATCGGGCCGGTCAATTCCAGTGTGTCACCGACCTGCGCTTGCAGACTGAGATAGTCGGACATCAGCCCTCCCGGCGTGATCTTGACCAGAAACGACGCCGACTCGACGTCGGGGCCGGTGCTGAACGAGTACGAGCGTGTTGCTTCGGTTCCCGGAACGAGGATGTTCACGTACTGACCGGGAAGGAAGACCAGTTCTGCGCGATTGTCGACCGCGACGGTGAAGCCGACAGTCGAATCCGAGTGGCGAACGATCTCGGTGATGGTGGACGTGTACGAACCGGCAGCAGTCTTGGCCACGGCGGAGGTGGTGGGGATCTGCAGTACGAGGTCGGATTCCGGCACCATCTGGCACGGCAGGCAGTATCCCTGCTCGGCCTCGTCGTCCGTGAGTGCCTCCTCGATGTAGTCGCCGGCGTCGAAAGTGCCTGACTCGCACAGCGACTTGCACGTGCCGCAGGCTCCGTCGCGGCAGTCGAGGGGGATGTTGATCCGGGCGCGGTAGGAGGCGTCGGCGACGGTTTCGTCGGTGTTGCATTCGACGAAGCGGGTGATGCCATCCTCGAAACTCAGTGCTATTTGAAAGGTCATGGGGAACAGCTCGATTCGATCGTAAACGTCAGAAGTGATAGATGTCGACAACATGATGGATGTAGTCGTTCTTGAGGACTACCTTCTTCTTCAGGATCAACGGCTGCTCGCCCGCGAAATCGATTGTGTAGTGCGAGGTGCCGAAGTAGGTGTCGACGGTGTTGTAGCGGAAGTACAGCGTGAACCAGTTGAAGCGCACGTCTACTACCGAATCGCGTGCCTCGAGGATTTCGACGTTGGTGATGTTGTGGCCGGTGCGCGGTTCGGGAAGGCTTGTCGCGCTGGAACGATCGGTGCGGATGCGAAATACGCGATCTTCGATGCCGCCCCGGTTGGGGTAGTAGATCAATGAGATTTCTGCCTGCGGATCGGTAGTCAGTTCACCGTCGTCGGCCCAGGCGGGCATCCAGTACTCGGAATCGGGGTGGTAGCACTCGATCCACTTCTCGAATTCACGATCGTCGAGATAGCGGGCTTCGCGGTAGAGGAACTGCTGCACGGATTCGAGGGTGACGGCATTGGCGGTTGCTAGTGTCATGGTGATCGAGATCCTCAGTTGGTCCGGGCAGAAGCGGCTTGTTCGGCATCGACCGCGGCGATCATGGCGTCGCGCCAGTAGCCGTGCTGAATCGGGTACAGGCCTTCGTCCTCGGTCTTGGATCCGCTGGAGAGAACGCGGTCCATGCCTAGGTCCTTGGCAACGTCATTGGGTCCGGAAATTTGGTGTGTCACACCACGGCTCAGATCATTCCACGGCGCACCGGCGGCCTGATAGGTCTTCTGGCAAGACCGGAACTCTTCGAGGTCGTCCGGGGTGGCCATGCCGCTTGCATTGAAGAAGTCCTCGTACTGACGGATGCGGTTGCTTCGGGCTGCGGCACTTTCGCCCTTGGGCGCGATGCAGTAGATCGTGACTTCGGTCTGGTCAACAGAGATCGGGCGGAAGTGCCGGATCTGACTGCTGAACTGATCCATGAGGTAGACGTTCGGATAGAGGCAGAGGTTCCTTGACGCACCAACCATGAATTCGGCCTTCTTGGAACCGAACTGAGCCTCCAGCTCCGCTTTACGCTCGAACAGTGGGCGGTCTTCGGGATTGCCCCACCACATCCACAGAAGGAGGTGTCCGTAGTCGTAGGAGAAGTATCCGCCGCCCTGCTTACCCCAGGTACCGGCGTCCATCGCCTTGGTTTCGTTGGCCGATTCTCCGGCGGTGCGGCGGGCTGTGGTGGCGGCGTAGTTCCAGTGCGTCGAGGACACGTGGTAGCCGTCAGCGCCGTTCTCGGTCTGCAACTTCCAGTTGCCGTCGTACGTGTAGGTAGAGGCGCCGCGCAGCACTTCGAGTCCGTCGGGTGACTGGTCGACGATCATGTCGATTACCTTCGTGGTGTCACCGAGATGTTCTTCGAGGGGCAGGACGTCCGGATTGAGGCTGCCGAAGAGGAACCCTCGATAATTTTCGAATCGTGCGACCTTGGTCAGGTCGTGTGAGCCATCCTTGTTGAACTGTTCCGGGTAGCCGCCGGTCCGAGCATCCTTGGCCTTGAGGAGCTTTCCACTGTTGTTGAACGTCCATCCGTGGAACGGGCAGGTGAAGGTGGTTCGGTTATCTGTCTTGCGGCGGCAGAGCATCGCACCGCGGTGGCTGCAGGCATTGATCAGTGCGCCGAGTTCGCCATCCTTGTTTCGGGTGATGACGATGGGCTGACGGCCCATGTAGGTGGTGAAGTAGTCGCCGACGTTGGGGATCTGACTCTCGTGCGCGAGGTAGATCCAATTGCCCTCGAAAATGTGGGTCATCTCGAGGTCGAACAGCTGCTCGTCCGTGAAGACGCTGCGCCGTACCTGGTAGCGGCCGGTCTCCGGGTCCTCGACGAGAGCGTCGTCGAGGGCAGCGCGCATTTTCGCGTATTTGTCCGTGCTCTGAGCAGCGTCCAACATATCTGTCATGGGGTCCTCCAGCTCGACTAGGCGACCAGCTGCGATTACCGAGGGCTGTCGGTATCTGCTTGGGGCCTGCTTTCCGGACGGGGCTGCGTCCGGTACTGGATTCACCTTGACATTCTGTGTTGCAGGTCACACTAGGCATATGCCTAGTCCTGACCCAGGGCATGGTGTTCGTGAACGTGGTCCTGCCGTCAGGGCGGACTCGGCACCGCGAGTCCGCCCTGACGGTGGCGGGAGTTACCGGTTCTTGAAGAACGAGACGTCGTCGTTGCCGATAAGGTCCGGAACCGTCCAGCCGTCGAGGTCGTATTCACTCAGGCACTGTTCCGCCAGGCCTTTCATGGAACTGGCGTGCCCACGATTCTGCGCGGCGAAGAGGAGTTCCGCCTTGACGTTCTCGTGGTTACCCGAGTAATTCCGCTCGTACAGCTCGTGCCGGCCGCCGAACTCGGTACCGATCGAATCCCACAGAGCCTTCATGACTTTGACGCGGTCGACGGCGGTGATTCCGTCGGAGCCGCGAACGTACTTGTCGAGGTAGGGGCGCACGTCCGGGCTCTTGAAATCGAGTGAGCTCGACGGCAGATAGATCAGACCCGATGCCACGTCCTGCTCGATGATTTCCTTGATCCGCGGGTACCCCTGGATCATGAACATTCGATAGGTGAGGCCGTATTCGAGCTTCGGTATCACCGAATCGCCGACCCACTGTTCGGGATCGCGTGCCATCGATTCGGTCAACGACCAGAAGAGGTTTCGCCAGCCGATCACTTCACCGACGCGGGTCTGGACTCCGCGGAAGCCGCCGGCGCCGGTGGCTTCGAGTGCCTTCATCAACAGGCCGGCGATGAAGTCGAGCTTTACAGCCAGGCGTGTACAGCCCTGAAAGGTGAAGCGCGGCAAAAATCCCGACTGAGGGAAGAATGCGTTGATCCGGTCGACGTCGCCGTACATGAAGACGTTCTCCCACGGAACCAGCACCTTGTCGAAGACGAAGATGGTGTCGTTCTCGTCCATGCGGCTCGACAGCGGGTAATCGAACGGACTGCCCATCACCGCAGCATGTTCGGTGTACGAGGTGCGGCAGATCAGCTTCACACCCGGAGCGTCCATCGGTACCGTGCAGATCAAGGCGAACTGCTTCTTCTTGATCGGCAGACCGTAGTGAGCGATGAAGTTGTAGTTGGTGATCGCCGACCCGGTGGCAACAACCTTGGCGCCGCTGACGATCAAACCGGCGTCGGTTTCCTTCTCCACCTTCATGAAGACGTCGCCGACCTCGTCCGGTGGAAGTTGGCGATCCACCGGGGGATTGATGATCGCGTGGTTCCAGTACAGAACCTTCTCCTGCGATTCGCGGTACCAGCGCTCGGCGTTGTCCTGGAACGGTGCATACAACTCCTTGTTGGCGTGGAGGGTTCCCAGGAAACTTGCCTTGTAGTCGGGGGAGCGGCCCATCCAGCCGTAGGTCATACGAGCCCACGTCGCGATGGCGTCGCGCTCTTTGAGCAGATCAGCCGACGACGTCGGGGTGCGGAAGAACGGCATGGTGACACCGCCGTTGCCCGTGTCGGTCGGAACAGTCAGGGCGTCCACGTGCTCGCCGGTGTGCAGAGCGTCGTACAGCCTTGCGGTCATACGGATCGGATTCCGGAAAGCGGGATGCGTCGTGACGTCCTTGACACGATCTCCGTGGAGCCAGATCTCGCGACCGTCCTGCAGGCTCGAGATGTACTCGTCGCCGGTCATCGGCCGGGTGGCGAAGTTCTTCGTGCGGTTGGCTTCGCAATCAGCGGCCGGATTGGCCTGTGGCGCTCCGGAATCTGCGGGGTCGACGCCGGTGGGAGGAATTTCGGTGGTCGTCATGGCAAAGCCTTTCAGATCGTTTGAGATGCGGGCTGAAGATGAATCGGAGTGAAGGAAGTGGTGGCGTCGAACCACCCGCTGTGCGGGTCGTCCTGACTGCCGTTCCAGACGGTGGTCGACGACGTAGCGCCTAGATCGTGAAAAGTGCTTCGGTAGAAGAGGAGTGGATCCTTGCCGCTGGACTGTGCGTCGACGATCTCACCGATGAAGATGATGTGATCACCGCCGTCGTACTCCTTCCACGGGATGCACGAGATGGTTGCTGCGGCGCCGTCGAGCAGGGGAGCGGTCGGTCCGTCGATCCATCGCGGCTCGGTGCGCTGTGGCCGGCCTGCAAAATGCATGGCCGTATCCACTTGGTCGGCGGCAAGGATGTTCACGGCAAACGGCGCGTTGCCGAGGTAGCCGCACGCCTTGGACTTTCGCGTCATCGTGATCTGGCACAGGCGTGGTTCCAGGGAGATTGCCGTGAATGCGGTGACCGTGGCCCCATGTGGCTGACCGTCGGCGTTGGTGCAGGTGATGACGGTGACGCCGCTGGCGAATTGGCCGAAGATGCCTCGAAGCTGATTTTGTTCCATGACCGGACCTCCTTGTCGGATGGCTGGTGAGTGAGAGTGCCGCGAAGTGCGGGAGGCGGAAGTAGCAGACGACTCGTGCCGGGAGTGAAGACGAACGTACGGCGAGCGCGGCCTTCGGTCGATCCGTACAGCGCGGTGTCTATCCGGATTGCGCACCCGATCGAAGCCTGTATCCGTTTCCTCTTGGAAGTGACCGGGGACACAGTGTTCAATGATGTTCAGCGCTCATGCTCGGCAATGTGGCTGGTCACGGGTTTGGAAGGTGAAGAAGGACGATGGTCGACTCCATGATCGGTACAGCTCCCCGCGACTGGGACGAGGCGTGTGATGCGGTTTCGGACGCCTATTTTCCGCACACGCTCACGCCGTTGTCACGGCACGCGGCCAGCGGAGTCGGGGTGTGCACCGCCGAGTTGGGACCGCTGAGGATCGCTCATATTCGATGGGGAGCAGACGTCGCGGTCGAATCCGATCATCCCGGTGCCTACGGGGTGAACATCCCGCTCTCAGGCGAGCTCGAGTCGGTGTTCGCGGGCTCGCACGTGCTCTCGACGGAGGGCGTGGCGACGGTGTGTCCACCCGACATCACCACAAGAATCACGCGGTGGAGCGCGGACTGCGAGATTGTCGGAGTCCGGATGGACCGCGAATACCTCGACCGCGAGATGGAGAAGGTACTCGGCCGACCCGGAATGCACTTGCCCGATCAAGTGGATCTCCGCGGGGACGACGGAGCCAGGTGGCTGAAATTTGTTCGCTCACTGTCGGATCAGATACTCGGCCCGGTTGGAGTGCTGCACAACGAACTGGTGGCAGGCCAGCTCTCCGGCGCTGTGATCTCGGCGTTTGTCCTTGCCGCGATGCCCGAAAGTGAGGATACGGTGCGACACGCCAGGCCGCGCATCGTCAAGCGCGTACTCGACGAGATGCACGACGACCCGGCCAGAGTGTGGACCGCAGCGGAGATGGCCGAGGTGGCGGGCGTCAGCGTACGGAGATTGCAGGAAGGATTTCGGCAGTACGTGGGCCGGAGCCCGTCGGAATGCCTGCTCGACATCCGTCTCGAACGGGTCCACGCAGATCTGCGCGATGCCGACGACTCGACGACGGTCACCGATGTTGCTGTGAGATGGGGTTTTACGCACACCGGACGGTTTGCGTCGTCATTCCGGCGTAAGTACGGTCTGTTGCCTTCTGAAGTATTGAGAAGTTAGCTCCGGTATCCCATGTCTGCGCTGAGTTGATTTGCCTTCTCCACGAGGAAGGGTGCGACGTCGGCGCGGAAGGCTTCCGGGGTAGTTCGTCCCGCCGAGGTTGAACACGCTGTCACGCCGACGACGCTTCCACCGGCATCGCGGACGGGGGCGGCGAGGGAGATCAAACCGTCTTCGAGTTCCTCGGAGGTGAGGGCGTAGCCCTGTTCGCGCACAACACGAAGCGCGGTGTGGAATGCGCCTTCGTCGGTGATGGTGGTGGGTGTGAGGGCATCGAACGTGGAGTTTGCGATGACGTTGTCAACGATGTCGGTTGGCGCCCATGCGAGCAGGGCGCGGCCCATGGAGGTGGCATATGCAGGCACTCGGGTGCCGACGCTGACGTTGATGCTCATGATCCGGCGGACGGGTACACGGGCGGCGTAGACCACGTCGGCGCCGTCGAGCACGCCCAGTGACGCCGACTCGTGAGTGTGTTCTGCGATCTCCAGCAGGCGGGGGAGTGCCGCCTCCGTCAGGGCGTGTGACGCCGAGTAGTGCTGTCCGATGCTCAGAACGCGAGGGGTGAGCGACCACCGACTGTTGTTGCCGGTGACGTACCCGAGCTTTTGAAGGGTGAGGAGGATGCGCCGCACGGCAGGGCGGGAGAGCCCTGTTTCAGCGGCAAGGTCGGCGAGCGACGGATTGGGATTCTTCTCGTCGAATGCCGTCAGTACCGCAAATCCACGCTCGATGCTCTGGATGTAATCGCGATCGTTCTCGGTCACGGGATAGCCCTTCAGCTGCGGTTATGTCGACGTAGTACGCCCGAAGGTTGACAAAGGTCTGTGATTGGGCGCACAGTACAAGCGTACGCACAGCGTAACAGATGTACGCAGAGCGTACAACCAGACTTGGGAAGCCGACTCAGCCCAGCAGTACGGCGCCCACCCGGTAACAGCCATACACGGCCCCGAGGAGGACCACATGACCACTTCCGAGAGCCCCACCGCAGTAGGTTCGGGCACCGCCGCCACCGACAAGTTCCTCCAGGAACGAGTCAGTGCGGACACCCCGCCCGAGCGTGTCTCGGCCATCGCCAAGGACGTCCTCGAAGCACTTGCCGGCGTCATCGACAAGCATGGTGTCACCTACCCCGAGTATCGGGTTCTCAAGCAGTGGCTGATCGACATCGGCCAGTTCGGTGAATGGCCGCTGTGGCTGGACGTCTTCCTCGAGCACAACGTCGAAGAGGTTGCGTACCGCGGCCAGAGCGGTACGAAGGGCAGCATCGAGGGGCCGTACTACGTGGCCGACGCCAAGACATTGGCGGCTAAGTGCGAACTTCCCATGCGTGACAACGAGGTTGGATCGAAGCTGGTCTTCGAGGGGCAGGTCCGTGACCTCGACGGCAACGGGTTGGACGGGGCCACCGTCGAGCTGTGGCATGCGGACGACGAGGGCTACTACTCCCATTTCGCGCCGCACATCCCCGACGGGAACCTCCGCGGAACGATCGTGACCGACGGAGAGGGACGGTTCGAGATCACCACGATTCAGCCTGCGCCGTACCAGATTCCGACCGACGGACCCACCGGCTGGTTCATCGAGAAGGCCGGCTGGCACCCGTGGCGTCCGGCGCACCTGCACCTCATGGTGAAGGCTCCCGGCAAGCGCACGATCACTACGCAGCTCTATTTCAAGGACGGTGAGTGGATCGAGAACGACGTGGCAACCGCCACGAAGCCCGAACTGATTCTCGATCCGAAGCCGGGTGCCGATGGAATCAACCGGGTCACGTACGACTTCGTGCTCGACCCGGCCTGATCCACAACTGTTCGAAAGAAAGTGATTTGATGACAGACCTGTCGATCGTCTCCATCGAGACGTCCATCCTCGACGTCCCGCTGGTTCGCCCCCACAAGTTCGCCACCACGTCGATGACGGCGCAGCCGTTGTTGCTGGTCGCGATCCGCACGTCCGACGGAGTGATCGGTTACGGCGAAGGTGTCGTTCCGGGCGGCCCGTGGTGGGGCGGCGAATCGGTGGAGACGATGCAGGTCATCATCGAGAAGTACATTGCGCCGATAGCTGTCGGCAGGCGCGTTGACCAGATCACTGCGATCATGGCCGACATCGAGAAGGTTGTTGCCAATGCACGATTCGCGAAGGCTGCCGTCGACGTGGCGTTGCACGATGCCTGGGCTCGCAGCCTGGGCGTGCCGGTGCACACGCTGCTCGGCGGGGCCTTCCGTGAAAGCGTCGACGTCACATGGGCACTGGGTGCGGCGCCGGCGGCAGAGATCATCGAAGAAGCTCACGAAAAGCTCGAAGCCCGACTCAATTTCAGCTTCAAACTCAAGATGGGCGCACTTGATCCTGCCGTCGATGTTGCGCGCATCGTCGAGATCGCGCAGGCGCTCGACGGTCATGCCGGTGTCCGCGTCGACGTCAACGCGCGGTGGGATCGCTTCACTGCGCTGCGGTACCTGCCGAAACTCGCCGAGGGGGGCGTCGAGTTGATCGAACAGCCCACTCCGGCAGACCAAATCGAGGTTCTCGCAGAACTCAGTAGGCTGTTACCGATTCCGATCATGGCCGACGAGAGCGTGCAGACGCCGCACGACGCTCTGGAAATCGCACGTCGCAGCGCTGCCGACGTCATCGCGCTCAAGACCACCAAGTGCGGTGGGTTGCAGCGTAGCCGCGAGGTCGTCGCGATTGCCAAGGCTGCGGGTATCGCGTGCCACGGTGCGACGTCCATCGAAGGGCCGATCGGTACAGCGGCTTCGTTGCACTTCGCCTGCGCCGAGCCCGGAATCAACTTCGGAACAGAGCTTTTCGGACCGTTGCTCTTCAGTGAGGAATTGCTCCAGGAACCCCTGAAGTATTCCGAAGGTCAGTTGCACCTTCCCTCCGGGCCTGGCCTGGGAGTCGAACTGAACATGGACGCCGTCAAAACCTGGACCAGGAACTAGAGGACAAGAAGAATATGGCACTGTTTCACGTACGGATGGACGTCGACATTCCACGCGATCTGGACCCGGTGGTGCGCGCGGAGACCGTAGCCACGGAGAAGGCGTACTCGCAAGACCTTCAGCGCCAGGGCAAGTGGGTGCATTTGTGGCGAATCGTGGGTCAGTTCAGCAACATCAGTATCTTCGACGTCGAGTCGGCTGACGAACTGCACGAGATTCTCTGGAATCTCCCATTGTTCCCGTACATGAGCATCGAAGTCATGCCGTTGACGCAACACGGATCCTCGATCAAGTAGCCGGTCATGCTGCGAGTTCTGTCTGGACTCGACCTGAGGTCGAGTCCAGACAGCGTGTGCTAGAAGTTGATAACGCCGCGGAGGTTCCGGCCGGAATGCATGTCGGCAAAGCCGTCGTTGATCTGATCGAGGGAGTAGCGGTTGGTGATCAACCCGTCGAGGTTGAGCTTTCCGCTCGTGTAGAGATCGATCATCCACGGGATGTCGGCAGTCGGGTTGGAGGCGCCGAAGAGCGATCCCTGAATTCTCTTCTGGTACAGCGTGAGTTCCATCAGGCTCACCGGAATTCCGATGTCCGTCATCTTGCCCAGTCCGGTGACCACGCAGGTTCCGGCCTTGCGAATCGACGAGAAAGCCTGTGCCACATGGTCTCCAGTGGTCACGCCGACCGTGACGATCGCGGAGTCGGCGCCCTGGCCGTTGGTGAAGGACCGAGCGATATCGGTTGCTTCTTCCATCGTGGACACTGCGTGTGTGGCACCGAATTTCAGGGAGCTCGTGCGCTTGAATTCGACGGGGTCCACCGCAATGATGTGCGCGGCGCCGGCGTGCGCGGCGCCTTGAACTGCATTGATTCCGATGCCGCCGACGCCCATGACGATCACGGTCTGGCCCGGGTACACCTGGGCGGAGTTGACGGCTGCACCCCAACCGGTGCCGACGCCGCAGCCCAGCAGGCACAGCGTCTCGAGCGGAAGGTGCTTGTCCACCTTGACTGCGGAGAGTGTGCTGACCGTGGTGTATTCGCTGAAGGTGGAGAGGCCGCAGGTCTGTGAAACCGGTTCGCCGTCCAACGACATGCGGTAGCTTTCGGCGTCGCCGGGACGACCACCCGTCATGATTGCTGCGCCGTTGTCGCACAGGTTCTGAATTCCGCTTGCACACCAACGGCATCGGCCACAGGCGGCAAGGAAGGAGAAGATGACGTGGTCGCCTTCTGTCCATCCCTCGGTGTTCGGGCCGACCTCGACCACAACGCCTGCACCTTCGTGGCCACCGCAGATGGGGTAGCGGCCCACTGCGTGATCGCCGCTGGCGATGTGGTCGTCGGAATGGCACAGGCCGGAGGCAACCATTTTGACGGTCAGTTCATTGGTGCGAGGTGAATCGAGTTCGAGGTCGACGACCTCGTACTTGCCGGGCGCTTGACGGATGACGGCTCCGCGAGTTCTCAAGGGTGCTCCTGAGTTAGACGTTCGATTCATTGACGAGTGTTATGTACCGCGCAAGTGGTGCGCGGTACGTGACGTGTCTCGTTGATCGGACGGCGCGCGGTTGCGGGAGTGGTTCAGCGGTGGGCGTCAGAGGGTGGGTGTCAGCCGTTCGGGTTCGGACGGTTCCCGGCTGACAAGTGCTAGTTGAAGCTCTGTCAGTAGTCGTGTGTCCGGTTCGTCGAGCGAGATTCCCATGATCTGCTCAGCGCGACGGACGCGGTACCTCAACGTGTTGGGGTGCACTTTCAGCAAGGCCGCAGCTTTTTTCACATCACCGAACGCAGCGAGGTAGTTCGTGAGTGTGAATTGCATGTCCGATGAGTTCTTGTCGTCGTAAGACAACAAGCGATCCACCCGGGGATCGCGCAGTCGGTCGTTGTCCCCGATCAGGTCGAGGATTTCGCCGAGTAGCACTGCGGTGCGGGAGGCAGCCAGAGTTGTGACGCGGGAGGGCGTGTCGCCGGGAGCGTCGAGCACCCGGTCGACTTCTCTTCGGGCCTCTGGCACCCCGGACAGCCGGGGAATCATCACTGCGACCGCAGCCCGCGCGACGATATCCGTCGAACTCTCCAGGTAGTGAACTGTGTCGGAGGCCCAATCGCTGATCAGCGATTCGCCTTCTGCAAGAGGGAAGAGCACGTATATCCGGTCGACTATCGCCGTGGTGACGGCGTCACGTCGGAAAGCGCTGGCGTGCAGGCGCAGTGAGTTCGTCATCCGCCGCAACTCGGCCGGCGTCTGCTCGGTGGTCGCAAATCCCACCACTGCGGCCGGTCCGTCGAGGGATAGTGAGAGTGAATCCGCCAAGGAAGTGATATCGACTCCGCCGCCAAGGGCGCCGAACAGTCGCTGGATCTGGGCGCTCTCTCGGCGGGACGCGTCGAGGATCCGGATCACGATGCGCGAGGCCACTTCTGCTGCGCCGCGAAGCACCTCGTCGGAACCGTCGTGAAGTGGTGTTCCCGCAGTCTGGACCCAGATGGTTCCGAGATGCTGCTGGTGCACGCCGGAGGTAGCGACGCTTGTGCCGCGGCGCCGAATGCTGACGGCCAGCCGGTGTGCGGCGCCGAACTCCGGTGCGGCCGGGATGTCGATGATCTCGTCCGAGCGTCGTAGATGTTCGAATGTGCCTCGCTTCTGTAGCCATTCGCTGTAACCGCTCGGCCATTCGCGGCCGAGCACCGACCGCTGGTGTAATTCGTCCTCATTCTCGTGTCCGATGGAATGGGCAAGGATGTGCTGGGCATTGTCGTTGATCGTGACCAAGCCGCCGGTCAGTTCTGCGACTGTCTCGGAGAGCGCGAACAAATCGGAATCGCCAGTGGGGTCAAGCCCAGAACCCTGAGCAGTTGTACGACGGCGGTAGGTGTTCTTGATGAGCAACTGCTGTATCAGCGAGTAGATATGACCGGAGCTGGCCTGCGGGTGAACGGACGCGAGCGCGATTCCCGACCTTTCCGCAGCCGCCCGCAATGCGCTTTCGTTGACGGCATTCTTGACGAGCATCAGCTTCGGCTTGTGCTCCGACGCGACCAGCCAGTCGATCACCGAATCAATCAGGACTCCGACCGGCAGATATACGTCGGACAGTGCGCCCGCGGGTTCCGTGCCGTCGATGTCGGAGTCTTCGAGGAGTGCCATTGATCGAATTTCGACGTCCAGCCCACTCGGACTGACGAGTAATTCGATGATGGAACTGTCGAATGACGAGATGAGCGTGCCGATAGTGGTGGCAGGGGTCGATCCGCTGATTCGGTACTCTGCGGACTTCTTCTCGGCAATGGTGGCGGGTGCTGTTTGCACGGCGTGCTCCTTGCGCAGGGGGTTGTAACAGATTAATCCCCACGCCTGGATTGTCGTAGTAGTTAAGTTCGACAGATTTATTCCGGAAGGGTGATTCCCAAATTGTGCGCCTTGGCCGTGACGTCGTCGGGAAAGACATTCTTGAAAAGGTAAAGATCCTGACCGATAACCCAGCCCGGTGCGAGCGCGGTGGCATATCGCTCGAAATATCCGAGTTGCTTGCCGAACAGAACCAATTCCTCGGGGCTGGCCACACCCCACTGTCTGCCCAACTGGATCAACGCCATGATGAGTTCACTCAATTTGAGTTCTCCCAGGTCGCGGCCCAGAATCGGCGCCAAAGCGGTGGCAACCTGCAAGCCGAGTTGGTCGTCGTCCACCTCGTAGTCGGTGGCGTATCCCAAGGCGCGGATACCGCGGGCGACACGGGCGAAATCTCCGTCGATCAATGTTGCACGAAACATGTCGGTGAGAATTGTTCGCCACGTTTCGGGGAGAACTCCGACAATTCCGAAATCGAGCATCGCGATCCGACCGTCATCGAGGACCCAGAGATTTCCGGCGTGAACATCGCCGTGGAATGGTCCGTGAACAATGACGGATTCGAGCCATACTTTCACGCCGCGTCGAATAAGCATGCGGGCTTCGTCGACGCCGTCCGGACTCGCGACAAAGCGATCGAGAGGAACACCGCGCATTCGCTCCATGCATATCACCCGCGGCCCGCAGTAATCCCAGTACACCTCGGGTGTCGTCACGCCCTTGTTGTCGCCGAAGGTGCCGATGTTGTTCCGGAACGTTGTTTGCCGATCGGCTTCGACGGCACTGTTCAGTTCCGTCATCGTGGCACTGTGCAGGTCGCGGATAATGGCCGTGGCGTTGGCTATCCGTAGGAATTCGACGAACTTCTCCAGAATTCTCGCGCCTCGATATGCGGCCCGGAGATCGATGAGCATGCGGGCGTAAATACCCGGCCGCTGAATCTTGATGACGGCTTCACGTCCGTCGTGCAGGACGCACGCATGCACTTGCGCCACCGATGCAGCCGCCAGCGGATGATCGTCGAACGTCGCGAACAGTTCGGAGATCGAGTATCCGAGGTCGGCTTCCACGACGCTGCGAGCCTGCTGCGCTGGGAAAGGTGGCACGTCGTCAAGGCACCGAAGGCACGCATTGGCCAGTGGTGCCGGGAAAATACCCGACGACGACGCAACCAGTTGACCGAGCTTCACGAACGTCGGGCCGAGGGTGATGAAGCCGTCCACCAAGCCGTCGGAAGCCGCGTCCGCGATGGTGCGCCCGCGTCTGCGGAACGGCCACACGATCAGGGCAAGCATGATCGACGTGGACAGCACCACCGCGATGACTGCCGATCGCCACAGCTGAGGGAGGCCGAATCGTTCCAGGTCAGGCATACGTACGTCGAGAGCGCCTACGGGCACCCCTGAAGAGTAGGGACCGACTGGACGTCGTGTGTGGTCCGGCACGGCTCTCCCTTGTTCGACGTTCGACTTTAGTCAGTATGCCGAGTCACACTAACTTGTCGAATGCGGGCAATGCCTCAGCCTACGTACAGCAGGGGCCGTTCTCACGTTTCTGCGCGCAGCATCGTCTACTTCGTATGGACCAGTTCACCGATTTGCCCGCTCGTGTTGATTCCCTCGATTGGCCTGCGCTGATCGAGGGAATCAACACGAGCGGGTGTGCGCAAACGGGACCGTTGCTCGACGAGTCGGAATGCAAGGAAATTGCGTCCTGGTACGCGGAGGTGGGCCGATTTCGGAGCACGATCGACATGGCGCGGTACCGATTCGGGCAAGGGGAGTACCGATACTTTCGTGATCCGGTACCGGACCCGATCACGGTCATGCGAGCCGCCTTCTACCGGCAGCTTCTGCCTGTTGCGCGTGAGTGGGCTTTCAACGTGGGGGATCACGCGCCCTGGCCGGATACCTTCGACGAATGGATCGAGTTGTGCCATGACGGCGGCCAACAGCGTCCGACGCCGATTCTGCTGTCCTACGGCCTCGGTGACTGGAATGCGCTGCACCGGGACCTGTACGGCGAGTTGGTATTTCCGATGCAAGTGGTGATCGGGCTGGACAAGCCGCACATCGATTACACGGGCGGTGAATTCATGATCGTGGAGCAGCGGCCGCGCGCCCAGTCCAAGGGAACCGTCGTAGTGCTCGAGCAAGGACATGCCCTGATATTCACCACCAGGGACAGGCCGGTTCCCAGCGCGCGCGGTTGGTCCAGAGCGCCTGTGCGTCATGGTGTCAGCGTCGTGAAGTCAGGGGCGCGTCGAACCTTGGGATTGGTGCTTCATGATGCCGAATAGGACGTACATCCTCCGTGATGCCGACAACAAGCCGTACGAGAGTCAGGCACCCGGAGTGCTTGGTGGACACCGGAAAACGAAGATCTACGGTCGACTCGACTGCAGAGGGGCTGCGCGGGCGATCGCGCGCGGTGGGTATGTCGCCAGTCGGGTGTTCTTCGCCGACGAGCCGACCGCGATTGCGGCCGGCTATCGACCCTGCGCTGTCTGCATGCCCGCGGACTACGCAGTGTGGAAGGCTGCTTCTACTGGCCGAAGCGGTCCTGGTACTCCTTCGGAATGAGTGGCTTTTCGCCGCGAACCTTCAGTTGCTGAACCGCCCAGGTGTTTCCGTCAGGATCGGAGAACCCGAAGAAGGTGCCGCCGTCACGCTCGTCGAAAACTGTGACCTCGCTGGCGTCGACGCCCCGGTCGATGAGCTCCTGCCTGGCCGCTGCCGCGTCGGACACAACCAATTGCAAGCCCTTCAAAGAGCCGGGAGGCATCTCGGTTTGTGACGGCAGGTTGCCGATGACGATAGAACAACCCGATCCACGTGGGGTGAGCTGGGCGACCGTCATGTGCTCGTTCACGGTGTGGTGATCGAGATTGAATCCGACCTGATCGCGATAGAACGCAATGGAACGCCCCAGATCGCTGACCGGAACTATGACAACTTCAAGCGTCCAATCCATGAGAGTGCCTTTCGCAGTGAGTGATCGGGCAAACAGGTGATCAGGACTGTGCGACGATCTTGTCCAGGCGCTCGTAACCTTCGACGACGCCGCGTTCCATATTGCTCTCGATCATGCCGTCGCGCGCCTCGAGACTCGGATATACGGAGTGACCGGAGAGGCGGGTGCGCCCGTTGCCCAGATCTTCGAACGTCATGGATTCGATGCTGACCACATCGGGAAAGCCCTCGTATTCGAAGGTCTGGATGGCAAATTCGTTCTTACGAACAACGTGGAAAACGCCGTTGAACTTGTACTCGCCACCCTCTGGATCGCGGTGGATGTACTTGTATCGACCGCCGCTGACAAAGTCGTATTCCTCGATGTCCATCTCGTACCCGTTGGGGCCGAGCCATTGCTTGACCAGGTCGGGATCGGAGTGAGCCGCGAACACGGCACTCACGGGTGCGTCGAATTCGCGTGTGATGTCGATGAACGGAACGCCCTCGGGCGCCGTGATCGTGACGGGATTGGTGGTGCTCATGGCTGTGTCTCCTTCTGTGTGGTGTGCAGTAGGTGATCAAGGTTTCGGAACTGTTGTTCGTGGACCAGTCGATAGCGGTCGATCCAGGCTGTCAAAGCCTCGAGTGCTGCGGCATTCAGATGCACCGGGCGCCTCTGGGCGTCGCGGCTGCGAGTGACCAACCCCGCTGCCTCGAGTACCTGAATATGTTTGGAGACAGCTTGTTTCGTGATTTCGAACGGCTCGGCCAGCTCGTTAACCGTCTGGGGTCCGGTGCTCAGGCGGGCGATGATCCGTCGTCGTACCGGGTCGGCAAGTGCCATGAATGCCTTGTCGAGGCGATCATCAGCCCCGGGGTCCACGATCACTTGTCAATCAACTCCTTTATCAACCAATCTGTTGATTACGATACGAGCCCATGCGGAGAGTGTCAATGCCTCATCGCCTACTAGCCTGGAAATCATGAACGCGCTGATCCCGCGCCCGCGGATGGTGGTAGCCCCGGGAGCTGTTCACGTTCCGGATTGGCTCGGCGCAGACCAACAGCGCATGCTCGTGAGCGAATGCCGACGGTGGGCAACCGCCCCGGTCCCGATGCGCTCGGCGGTGGTCCCCGGTGGACACAAGATGTCCGTTCAAACCGTGTGCCTCGGCTGGCATTGGCAGCCGTACAAATACACGCGCACGGCCGACGACGTGAACGGTGCGGCTGTAGCCGCACTTCCCGAGTGGCTGATCGAGTTGGGGCGTAAAGCTGTGCGAGTGGCATACGGAGATTCAGGTGAGATCTACACCCCCGACACGGCGCTGATCAACTTCTACGACGACGGCGCCCGGATGGGAATGCATCAGGACAAGGACGAGCGCTGCGACGCGCCCGTCGTGTCCCTGAGCATCGGCCAGAGTTGTGTCTTTCGGTTCGGGAACACTGAGAATCGCAATAAGCCGTACACCGACATCGAACTTCAGTCCGGCGATCTTTTCGTGTTCGGCGGTGCCTCACGCTTCGCTTATCACGGAGTCCCGAAAGTAATTGCAGGAAGCGCATATCCGGACAGCGGATTGATGTCCGGCCGGTTGAACATCACGCTTCGGGATACCGGAATGCGGTGAAGTTCTCAGGCTGACAGTGCCCGTTTCACGCGTGAATTATGGATGAGGGCAGGAAGTATCAAAGCGAGAACTGACACCATCACGCACAGCCCGAGGAAGAGAAATGACCAATTCATTCCCGACGCCCGGAGTGCAGTCAAGGTGCCGGCTGCAAACAACGGCATACCGACTCCGGCAAGCAGGTCCATCTCGCGCGGAGACACCGGAGGGGCGCCCCACATCGGTATGCGTTTGCCCGAGTTCTCTCTGAGAGTGCGCGATATCGACATGGCATAGAGGACTATGCCGACAACGCCGACGGCAACTCCCATCACAACAGGGCCGGCTCCGGTTCTAGTCGAGAGCAGGGCATACGCAAAGACGCACATCGTTCCCAGCATGGCCGCCGCAGATTTCCATCTCGGGGTCGACGTCTGAATCGGCGCGTGAACGCTCACCGGCCGCATCGGTTCGAGAGGCTCCATGGGATCAGCGTGCCATGAGTCAGACCGAAAACGAACCATTCATCCTGTTGGGGTGTGACGCACAGATCGATCAGGGCATCGGCATCACGATCTTTCCGACGGTATTGCCGCTACGCATGCGGTGTGCCGCGTCGGCCGCTTCCGCGAAGGGATAGATGCTGTCGATGACGGGACGTATCCGACCGTCGGCGACAGCAGGCATGACCTCGTCGGCGAGAGCAGCAATCACGTTCCCGAGTTCTTCTGCTCGACCGAAGCCGAATGATGCTCCATGCAGGTGAAGATGGCGGTAGGAGAGCGCGTCCAGGTCGATCGTGGACTGCGCGGCGTCGAGGCGTCCGATATTGACGAGGTGCCCGCCGTCTCGGGTGGCGGGTAAGCAGGCGGCTAGAGTCTGCCCGCCGGCGTGGTCGAGTACGACATCGACTCCTCGACCTTCTGTTGCTTCGAGTACGGCGTCCGTGAGATTTCGATTCGTCGTGACGACAACGGTGTCTGCGCCGGCTTTGATCAATACGTCTTCCTTGTCCGCAGATCGTGTGGTGCCGATGACGGCGGCTGCGCCCAGCGCCTTCGCGATCTGAACTCCCAGCAGGCCGATGCCTGACGTGGCCGCTGTGATGAGTACCGTCTGTCCCGGCGTGTAGCCGGCGAGCATCAGAGCCCCGTGTTCGGTGAGTAGTGCGGTCGGCAGGGCTGTGGTTTCGTTGTATTCCAGGTTGTCGGGCATGGCTATGACGTGCCGGTAATCCGCGAGGACGAACTGTGCGAAACTGCTCGGCGCAGTTCCCATGACACGATCGCCCACTGTGAGGTTGTGGGTACCGGGGCCGAGTGCTGCTATGTCACCGGCAAATTCGTATCCGGCGACGTACGCGTTGTCGGAGCCCGGTGTGTCGAACTCAGCGAGCATCTGCGGATCGGCGTTGTTCAGTGCGACGGCATGAGTGCGCACAAGAACCTGTCCGGGGCCAGGCTCGGGAACGGGAACTTCGCGGGCCACCCAGTCCGGGCCCTGCCCACCGAACAGTGCAGTCATGGTCTCAGTCACGATGTTGCGCTCCTTGATATTCGGACTTCACCGGCGATTGCTACGAGGGGCGTTGTATTCCTCGTCGGTGACCTTGTCGCCCCAGGTTGTTTCCGTGCTGCCGTCGCCGGGACCTTCCCACAAGGCGAGGTGGCTCATGAAGTGGTCGGGCGCCGCGCCGTGCCAATGTTCTTCGCCGGGCGGTGTGTAGACGGTGTCACCGGGGTGAGCCTCGATGATCTCGCCGCCGCGAGCCTGAATCAGGGCGGTGCCGGACACGATGTGCAAGGTCTGCCCCAGCGCGTGGGAGTGCCAGTCTGTGCGTGAGCACGGCGCAAAGCGAACCATGTTGGCGCGCATGCGTGACGGTTCCTGGCCTGAGTAGATGACGTCCCACCAGACGTCGCCGGTGAACCAGTCTGCGGGAGCTTTGCTCGTGGGCGGTTGCTTCAGAATCTCCATGGGAATTCCTTATGTTGTGGATGAACGATGTTCGATTGACTGTCTCTGCAAACTCGCACTTCTTCGACCTGTTTTTCGTTTACCCGTTGGCGGCACGATGAAGACAAGAACTATGACGAGGCAACCGGCAAGGAGGCCGGCACCTGCGGTCAGTGCAGTCGAGACATGCTCGGTGAGTGCTTCTTTCGGGGATTCCGCAGCGGATCCGGCCCCGGCTGAGATCGCGACGAGAATGCCGAGTCCCAGTGCGCTACCCAGTTGGTGTGCTGTGTTGACCAGTCCGGACGCGGCTCCGGCGTCGTCGGCCTTCACCCCGGCGATTCCGGCAGCGGTGAGCGGCGCAAACGCGAGACCTTGGCCTGCGCCGATCAAGATCATCGGTAGTGCAACGCCGCTCAGATAAGTGCTGCCCGAATGCACGAAGCTGAGCCACGTCATACCTACCAATGTGAGTGCCACACCCGCGGCGAGCAACGGAGCATTCCCGAATCGAGGGGTCAATCGCGGAATCAGCAGTGCAACTGCAAAATTGACGACAGTCATCGGGAAGAAGGCCACACCGGCTTGGAAAGCGCTGAAACCCATTGCGCCCTGCAGAAGTTGAGTGGTGAAGTAGAAGAATCCGATCATGGCGCCGAGATACAGCATGCGGGCGGCGTAGGCACCGGATCGTTCGCGAGAGCGGAAGAGTCGAAGCGGCATGATGGGTTGCTCCGCGCGCGATTCATTGCGAATCAGCAGAGCCAGGAGAACCGCACCGAGGGTCAGCGTCAGGAAGGTGGTCGGTGATGCCCATCCGGCTTCGGCGGAGTTGACTATGCCGAAGACCAGTGCGGCCATTCCGAGTGTGGCGTAGACGGCGCCGGCTACATCGAAACGTCCTGTGCTCGGCTTTGTTTCGGGAATGAACCGCGGTGCGAGAACGATCATCGCGATGCCGATCGGGACGTTGATGAAAAATCCTGCGCGCCAGGACACCCAATCGGCAAGGGCACCGCCGATCACGAGGCCGAGGCTCGCGCCGATTCCGGCGGCTGCGCCGTACCAGGCAACCGCGCGTGTCCGTTCGCGCCCTGGCGGGAAGCTTGCCGTCAGGAGTGACAGTGATGCCGGTGCGACCACCGCGGCGCCGACGCCCTGGAGGGCGCGGGCCGCGATGAGCCACCAACCGTTGGGAGCAACCCCGACCAGGAACGACGCGGCTGCGAAGATCGCCAACCCGGCAACAAAGACGCGGCGACGGCCGAAGATGTCGCCGAGTCTCGCGCCGAGAAGGAGAAGGCCGCCGAACACGAGGGTGTACGCGTCCTGCACCCAGGACAACCCGGTCGCCGAATACCCCATCTCGGCTGCGATGCTTGGCAGCCCGGTGAAGATGATCGAGTTGTCGAGCAGGATCATGAAGTAGCTGATCAGAATGATCGCGAGGATTGCCGTGGAGTTGACGCGACCGGTCCGGGCAGTGTCGACGGTGGTCATGGATTACGGCCGAACAAGAACTTTGAGTGCCTCACGTGTGTCCATCGCGCGGTAGGCGTCCGGTACCTCGTCGAGGTTGACTGTTCGGTCGAAAACCTTGCCCGGCTGAATCTTTCCGTCGAGAACGTCTGGCATGAGCTCCTCGATGTACGCGCGCACGGGAGCGGGACCACCGGTGAGTGTGACGTTGGGTCCGAACAGGCTGCCGAAACCGACGGGTGCCACCTCGTACTGGGGTACACCGACGCGGCTGATGACACCGCCGGGGCGGACGACACCGATCGCCTGCTCGTAGGCGGGCATGTGGCCCACGGCTTCGAGTACAACATGGGTGCCGTCACCGCCGGTCAGTTCGCGGACCTTGGCGATGCCCTCGTCGCCGCGCTCGGCGACGATATCGGTTGCTCCGAACTCGATGCCCAGATCGGTGCGCGACTTGTGACGGCCCATGAGGATGATCCGCTCGGCGCCCAGTCGTTTGGCGGAGAGAACCGCCATGAGGCCGACTGCGCCGTCGCCGATGACGGTGACCGAGGTGCGTTCGTTCACTCGACCCTTGACGGCAGCGTGGTAGCCGGTGCCCAGGACATCGGACAGGGTGAGCAGTGAGGGGAGCAGTTCCGAGTCTTCGCCGACGGGTGCTTTGACGAGGGTGCCGTCTGCCAGTGGCACGCGGATGGCCTCCGCTTGGGCGCCACCGATGCCGTTTCCTGCCCAGAATCCGCCATGGCGGCACGACGTCTGCAGTCCTTCGCGGCAGAACTCGCAGGTTCCGTCCGACCAGGCGAACGGGGCGATGACAAAGTCGCCTTTCTTCAGCGTGGCTACGTCGCCGCCGACCTCTTCGACGACGCCGACAAATTCGTGGCCCATCGGAGTGCCGCCCGGTGTGGCAGGCATGTCGTGGTACGGATGTAGGTCGGATCCGCAGACGCATGCTCGAACGATGCGTACCAGGGCGTCGGTCGGCTGCTGCAGTGCCGGGTCAGGCACGTTCTCGACGCGAACGTCTCCGGCGCTGTACATGATGGTTGCGCGCATGATGAATCCTCTCGGGTTGTTCGGTTCGCGGTGTCGATACCCAGTGAACCGTCCGAATCATGACGGCGGGAGTTCCTGTCGTTCCAGGTACCGGCAGTACCTCCCTGAGGTTCGGCGACTCGAGTAACGTAATCGGCATGGACAACCGAGCCGAGATCCGCGAGTTCCTCAGCTCCCGCCGCGCGCGCATCACTCCCGAGCAGGCGGGACTACCGGCGTACGGCGGAAACCGTCGGGTCAAAGGATTGCGCCGCGAAGAAGTTGCCTTGCTGGCGGGTGTCAGCATCGACTACTACGTGCGAATGGAACGCGGCAATCTGGCCGGAGCATCGGACTCGGTACTCGAAAGTCTTTCCCGGGCACTTCAACTCGACGAGGCCGAGCAGGATCACCTGTTCGATCTGGCGAAGACCGCAAGTGCGTCGGCTCCGCCGAAGCGCCGATCAGCCCCCAAAGGTGTCAGTCCGGCCATTCAGCAGATACTCGACGCCATCACCGACGCCCCGGCGTGGGTTCGCAACGCCCGGCACGATATGTTGGCCGCCAATCGCATGGCCCGGGCGCTGTATTCGCCGGTATTGGCGGATCCACGTCGTCCCGCGAACAATGCGCGGTTTGTGTACCTCGACCCGGCTTCGCAGGAATTTTTCACCGACTGGGAACGTGCTGCCGATGATATTGCGGCAATGCTCCGATCTGAGGCGGGGAAGAACCCGCACGACAAGGCGCTGACCGAACTGATCGGTGAATTAGCCACGCGCAGTGAGATATTCCGCACGCGATGGGCGAAACACAATGTGCGCTTTCATCGAACAGGTTTCAAGAAGGTTCATCATCCCGTTGTCGGAGACCTCGAGCTGAACTTCGAGGCGATGGAACTTCCGTCCAACCCCGGGCTGACGCTGCTGGTCTACACCGCGGCGCCGGGTACTCCGACGGCAGATGCGCTCAAAGTCTTGGCGAGTTGGGCGGCTACCCAGGATCAGTTGGATCCCGCCAACGACAAGGAATCTTCCCTGTAGGAGCACTCAGTTCGACGGTGCCGCCAGAACTTTCTTGAGAGCGGGGAGATCGAGAGTTGCCGCAAGATCTGCGATGGTGACTCCCGACAGCGAAGCACGCCATACCTTTTCGGCGTCGGCCATAACCTTGGCGATACCGCACGGGGCGAGGCACTGCTCCGGTGGCGCGGCGAGGATCCCTTGTTGCCGAATCTCCGTGCACCGGAAGGCAGGTTCCTTACCGTCGACGGCCTGAACGACGTCGAGAACTGTGATGTCTTCGGGTGGCCGGGTCAGGACGTATCCGCCGTCGCGGCCCTCAGTCGGATTGACAAGACCGGCCTGCGCCAGGGCGCGCAGATGTTTTGCCAGGTATGTCTTCGACACCCCGTGCAGTTCGGCGAGTCTGGCCGTGGGGACCGGGCCTTGCGCCTGGCTGAGGACCACACAGCAATGGAGCGACCACTCCACTCCTCCGGAAAGCTTCATGCCAGAACTCTATCGACGCCGTGGAAACCGGTTTGGGGCGGACATCGGTGGTGTTGTCTTTTTTCAGGCCTTCGAGGCCAACCACTCGTCCAGTGTTGTCGGCGCAATCCAGGCGTTCGCGCCGGGAGTCGGTGTGAGCGCGGCACTGTCGAGTTTCGCGCCGAAGTAGCCGGCCTCCGGATCGGGCGTCACCGAGCGGCCGTCCCCGGTGACGGAGAACAGGCGTCGTACCAATTCGTCGATACCCAGCGGTTCGGGTCCGGCGATCTCGACCGTCCCGTTCAACGGCGGACCGGTCACAACCTCGGCGACGTGAGATACGACGTCCCGCGACGCGATCGGCTGAAGATGCGCCGGCGTTGCATGGACTGTGCCGTCCACGGTCCCGGCATCGGCAATTCCGGCGATGAACTCGAAGAACTGGGTCGAGCGGACGATCGAGTAGGGGATCGGGCCGGCCTTGACCAGGTCTTCCTGGGCGACCTTGGCTCGCATGTACCCGGAATCAGACAGTCGATCGGCACCCACGATGGACAGGATGACGTGGTGCCCGACGCCCGCCTTATCCTCCGCCGCGAGGATATGGCCAGTTCCGTCGCGGAAGAAAGCCATGACGTCGTCGTCCGACCACGAAGGGGAATTTGTAAGATCCACGACCACATCTGCACCGGTCACGGCTTCGAAGAGGCCTTCGCCCGTGGTTGTGTCGATACCGTCCGCACGGCCGAGTGCCTTCACGTCGTGCCCGGCGTCACCGAGCTTCGACGCGACCTGACTTCCGATGAGCCCGCTCCCGAAAATGACGATCTTCATGCCTGTCTCCTTTTTACTTGGATAAGTCGTGTCCAAGTATACTCGGACACGACTTATCCAAGTCAAGGGTTACCGGAACAGTTCTGCGGCCAATGCTTCGTACGTCGCAATTGGATCACCATCGGCCGGAAGCGCCTGGATCGCAACGTGGTCGGCCCCGGCCGCAATATGTTCACGCAACCTGTCCGCGATGGAACGGGCGGTCCCGTAGGCCACCAGCGCGTCGATGACACGATCGTTTCCGTCGTTCGCAATTTCGTCGGGTGCAAAGCCGAGGCGTTCGAGATTTGTCGTGTAGTTACGTAGGTGCAGATATGGATTGGCGACAGCCGGACGGCCGACCGCTCGCGCCTTGTCCGGATCGGTCTCGAGAACAACTTTGTGTTCCGGCGCAAGAATTTTCGACGGCCCGAGAATCTCGCGTGCTTCGGCGGTGTGTTCCGGAGTTGTCAGATAAGGATGTGCACCGGCAGCGCGATCAGCCGACAGCTTCAATACCTTGGGGCCGAGAGCGGCGAGGACACGACGAGATTCCGGAACCTGAGCTGCGTCGAGTTCATCCAGGTAGGACACCAAGGTGCCGTACGGCTTCGAGTAATCGCCGGTGGCCTCGGGATGTCCGATGCCGATTCCGAGGAGGAACCGTCCGGGGTGCTTGGCTTCGAGTCGGTGGTACGACTCGGCAACTTCAGCAGCGGGAGACGACCAGACATTGACGATCCCGGTCGCCACGGTGATGCGTTCCGTTGCGTCGAGTAGCTTCTCGGCCACCAGAAGGTCCGCTCGCGGTGAACCCCCGATCCAGATGGTGCCGAACCCGAGTTTCTCGATTGCCGCCCCCAGATCCGGTTTCAATCCGGCGGCTCCTCGCCAGATTCCGTAGGTGCCCAGGTCAGGTGTCTGCGTCGGTTCAGTCATGGTGGTGGTAACCCGAGTGTGACCTGGATCTATTCCGTACCGGGCGCACGGTAGTCGGTGGGGCGATTGACTGCTTCGTCGATTTCCTCCGGCGTGAGCAGGGTGACGGATTCGGATCGAGCCGCTCCCTCGGCGGTGGTGCGAATGCTCAATGCCGCGGCGGCAACAGCGTCGGGAAGGCTGCCGATGACAAACATGTCATGACTACCGAGTGCAAAGTGGCAGGATTCGACTGTGCCACCGACACTTTCGACCATGTGGGTTATTGCATCGCGGCGGGCGGTGCCACCTTCCTTCTGAAGGCCGGCGGCCCCGGTTGGTGTGTACGTCACTTGCCAGAGGTATTTCGGCATTTCGACTCCTTGCTCGGCAGGGGTATTCACCTCCGAGCGGTATACCCACAAAGGGGTAGGGGACAATCAACCCATGGTTGGTACTCCGGTGATCGTGACGATCGTGTCTGTCTGTGTGGGTTTTGTGATCTTCATGCTCGCGGCAAGCGGCGCCCGCGGAAAGTGGGATCGTCGGCTCGTCATCGGGTTGTTTGTCGCAGCAGTGGTGTGCCTGACCGTCGTGCCGGTGTCCGTTGCGCTCAGTGCCGGGGTATCGGGCGTCTAGTCTGAACTGGTGGCAGATATCCGAGTAGGTATCTCAGGGTGGACATATCCCGCCTGGCGTGGAGACTTCTATCCGAGCGGCCTTGCGCATCGCAAGGAATTATCCTATGCCGCAGAGAAATTGACTTCGATCGAAATCAACGGCTCGTTCTATGCGCTTCAGAAACCGGAGAGTTTCGCGAAGTGGCGCAGTGAAACACCGGACGACTTTGTGTTTGCCCTCAAGGGCGGTCGGTACATCACGCACATGAAGCGGCTGCTCGACACACAGACGGGGCTGGCGAACTTCTTTGCGGCGGGTGTGCTTGCGCTGGGTCCGAAACTCGGGCCGATCTTCTGGCAGTTGCCGCCCACCTTGCACTTCGAGCCCGAACGGTTGGCGAGCTTCTTCGAACTGCTTCCGCGTACGACGACGCAGGCTGCCGAACTGGCCGCCCACCATGACGACAAGCTGACCGAAGACAGGGTATTGGCGCACGCAGAGATCGAACTCCCGATCCGCTATGCGGTGGAGGCACGCCATGCCAGCTTTGCCGCTCCGGAAGCGGTGGAACTGATGCGCGAGCACGACATCGGGTTTGTCGTCGCCGATACCGCGGGAAGGTACCCCCAGATCACTACGCCGACCAGCGATTTTGTCTACGTGCGCATGCATGGCGACAAGGAACTGTACGCAAGCGGTTACACCGACAAAGCCCTGGACAGCTGGTCCGAACGCGCTCAGGGCTGGATGAGCGACGAGCTTGACGTGTTTGTGTACTTCGACAACGACATGAAGGGTTTTGCGCCCCACAACGCGATGGCATTCCTGGCCCGCTTCATCTGAATGTGTGCTGTCGGTGCCACCTGGCAAGCTCACACGCGAGCGCGAACAAGGAGAACCGAACGTGAACCCCCAGCAGAGTTGGCCCACCGAGTGGCCGAAGGTTGCCCGCGACATCGCCGCTGCCACGGCAGACGCGCTGGCTGCGGTGCGAGCGGCCAACCGCGATGCGTTGACCGAGGCGGTCGATGAACTGCGCACGCTGTCGTTCGAGCAGGTCACATCGGTGCACGCGGCTATCGTTCGTGAACTCCTCGAGGACACCCACCCGGACGGACTCTCGAGCGAAGATGTGCAAGACGCGCTCACTGCCTGCGCCAAGGCCACCATCGTGTGGCTTCCCGACCTCGACGTGCAGGCTCTCGCCGCCGTGTACACCGGCGCCCTCGGCATTACCGATCTCGAAGACGATTCGTTCCGGATCGGCCACGGTGCATACCTGCGTTCGGCAGTGCTTGTGATCGGAAGCTTGTCCGCGGTTGTCAAGAAACCGCTGACGACGTACATCACCACCGCGATTGGCGAGATCGCGCGCGCTCAGACCATCGAGATGCCATGAGCGCGTAAACCCACCTAGGCTGGTTGTATGTCGAAAATTGCGAGTGCAGACCGGGTTTCGCACGCCGAGTTACTCGAATTCATCAGACCACGCCACCGTGCCACTCTCGTGACCGTCCGCAAGTCCGGCGAACTCCAGATTTCACCGATCACGTGTGGTGTCGACGACGAAGGCCGCATCGTCATCTCCACCTACCCGGAGCGGGCTAAAGCGGTGAATGTGCGTCGTACTCCCACGGTGTCGTTGTGTATCCACTCCGACGAGTGGAACGGACCGTACGTGCAGGTGAACGGGACGGCCGAGCTCATCGACCTGCCGGAATCCGTCGAGCCCCTGGTCGACTACTACCGCTCGATCGCCGGCGATCATCCCGACTGGGACGAGTACCGGCAAGCGATGCACAAGCAGGGCAAGAGCCTGATCCGCGTCACCGTCGATTCGTGGGGACCGATCGCAACAGGTGGGTTTCCGCCGGAGCGTTAGGGAGCTGTCGGCGAGAGGTGCAGGACGGTGGCGTCCCGCGCCTCAAGCGGTGCATTGCAATGCGAACACACCACTTGCGCGTGCAGTTGCTCGCCGCACCGATGTTCGACGACGGTCGGGGGTGGGCCGTCGATCGCGTAGGTGTCTCCCCATTCCATGATCGCCATCAGAATCGGATACAACGCTTTACCTGACTCGGTGGCGACGTATTCGTAGCGTGGGGGATGGTCCTCGTACAGGCGTTTTGTCAGCACGTCGGCGTCGACGAGCGTCCGAAGCCGGGCGGCAAGAATATCCCGACTGGCCCCGGTGCCCCTCGCGATGGCGTCGAAGCGTCGTTGCCCGAGGACGATCTCACGCAGGATCAGAAGCGACCATTTCTCGCCCACAAGGTCCAACGCCTTGGCGATGGAGCAGTTACGACCTTTGGGTGTCACGCTCACTCCGATCGACAGTGGGTTGCGAAATCCAACTTAGCACTTGACGGCATCAAATCTATGCCGCACTGTGAGTTGGGAAATCCAACCGACTAGACGAGGAGCATGACGTGGCCGATGTGGATCTCGAGGCAGCGAGCGCTTTTGTGAGCGCCGCAGGATTACAACTCGACGAGGTGTCCGGCACCAAAGTTGTCGGACATATCGATCTGTCCGACGCTCATCACACGCCGTGGGGTGTGGTGCACGGCGGCGTCTACACAACGGCTGTGGAATCGGCGGCAAGTATCGGTGCGAGTACCGCTGTCGCGGACCGTGGAGAATTTGCCGTTGGCGTTCACAACGGAACCGACTTCTTGCGAGCCCGCACCGGCGGACGCGTCGATGTCGTGGCACTTCCGATTCAGCAGGGCCGCGTTCAGCAGTTGTGGTCGGTTGTCATCACCGATCCGGAAACGGGAAAAGAAGTGGCACGTGGACAGGTTCGCTTGCAGAACGTTCCGCTGCCGAAGTAGCTCAGTCGGGTAATCCGGCGTCGATGTTGACCGAGATTCGCTTGAGGAGTGCGGTGAGTTTAACTTTCTCGTCCTCGCTCAGTCCCGATAGCAACCGGCGGTCGCGTTCGACCCGGCGCGGAAACTCTGCTTCTACCAAAGCTCTTCCGGCTTCGGTCAATTGGAGAAGTACGACGCGTCCGTCGCGTTCGAACCGTTGACGTTCCACCAGTCCGAGCTTGGCCAGTCGATCGGCGTGCTTGGTGGTGGCGGCGCCGCTGAACATGGTGACTGCCGTGACCTCGCTGGCGCGTAGTGGGCGATCGCTGCGGGCCAGTGCGCTCATCACGTCGAATTCGGCGCGGGAGACGCCGCTGGGAGCCAGGGCGCGATCAAGTTGGTGGAGGGACTGCGAACTGATTCGGGTGATCCGTCCCATCACCTCGACCGGCGAGGTGTCGATGTCAGGGTAGGCACGATTCCATTCACGACGGACTTTGTCGATGAAGTCGTCTTCGGGACTGTTGGCCTGATCCATGGCACACATCTTAGCGACTGATTTCACAGTACTTCACAAGTAATTTACTAGTGAAATAACTGTATGCTGGTTTAGTGACGCCTACTCCGACCCCCACCACGACATCGAGCCGACTCCGCCATTCGAGCGGAGCAATTGCGCATTCGGTGTCAGCGCAGACGTGGCGGGCGGCTTTCCGGCTCGGCTCCGCCGACGCTGGAATTGCCCCGGCAATACGGGTCGGCCTGGCAACAGCGGTAGTCCTGATCTTGGGTGGTGCGCTCGGGCACGAAGAGCTGGCGGGATTTGCAGCGCTGGGCGCGCTGAGTGCGGCGTTCGGACGATACGAGCCATACCCCCGGTTGGCCGGCAAACTCGCGATAGTGGGCGCAGCGTTGGTTGCGTTCATTGCATTTGGTGCGGCTCTGGGGATGTTCGGTGTGCCGGTCTGGGCGCAGATCGGTGTTCTCTCGTTGGCGGCCGGCGCCGCCTACTGCTTCATCTCCGGCTTCCGCATCACTGGTCCAGGGCCGGTGATTCTTGTCTTTGCCGCGACGGGTGCAGCAGGCTTCGCCACGAGCTTTGCGGATCTGGTTCGGCTGGTGGTCGCCGGAACGATCGGTGTACTGATCGGATGGGCCGCGGCGATGCTTCCCGCGCTTGTGCTGCCGATGGGCCCCGCACGTCTGGCTGTCGCTCGCGCGCTTGCGAACGTCGGGAAGCTAGAGGCCGGTGGTTCAGTCCCGACTGCGCGGGCGTCGATTGCCCATGCGCGGACGGTTATCGCGTCGAGCAGTCGGATCAAGTCGACGCTGGGTCATGGTCGTGAACTGATGGCGGTGCTCGGCGAAGCGGATGCCGCAGTGCGATTGTGGAGCGAGCATGGCGACGCGTCGCTGATTCGCGATATTGCAGCGCACGAGGATGAGCTTCGTAAGATGAAGCGCTCCAGCATGATCGAGCACTCGCTCGAGCCTGTATCGGAATTGCCCGCGCCGGAGAACTACGTCGTCGCCGGTCTACGGCATCTGTACTCGCGCGCCGTGGTGATGAATGCCGTTCGTATTGTCATGGCGTCGGCATTGGCCGGATGGGTTGCCGCGGGCGCCGGACTCGAGCATCCGCTCTGGGCGTCGATGGGTGCGATGGCAGCAATGCAGGGGCTGAACTACAAGCAGACCGTTCAACGCGGAATCCAACGGCTTGTCGGCAACGTCGGCGGAGCGATCATCGCTGCCGCTCTGATCGCCCTGACGCTCGGCTATTGGCAGGCTGTTGTTGCAGTGGTGATTCTGCAGACCGCGGCAGAGCTGTTTGTCGTCAAGAATTACGCGTTGACGTCGGTTGCCGTGACGCCGATGGCCCTGGTGCTCATCGGTCTCAGCGCACCCATCGAGACCAGCGCGGCGCTCGCGCGAGTGGCGGACACCCTCATCGGAGTGGTGATCGGTGTTGTCGTCGCGGCCGTGACAATCAGCCGCGCCGATCGGAACCACGTCCTACGATGACTCCAGTGCATCGGAGTGAGGGGTTGTCGGGACGTGAATTTTCAGTCGAAGTCGATTATTGCGGCGCTGTGTGCTGCGGCAATTAGTTCGGTGGTCTTGGCGCCAATGGCGTCTGCGGAGGCACCTGGGGTTTCGGTTGCGACCGGAACCGTTGTGTCGAGCGAACCGCTACCTCGCGATCTCTGGATTCCGGGGACCGTCGACGCTACTCGATTCACGTACTGGACCATCGGTTCCGACGGCAGCCCTGCCCTCAGTAGCGGTGCGTACTACGTACCAGCTGGCCCCGCCCCCGAAGGCGGCTGGCCCGTCATCGCGTGGGCGCACGGAACCACCGGCCTCGACGACTCCTGCGCACCTTCCTTGGTCGGGCCAGGACTCCCGGAACGCGACTACCCGTATCTGGGCCGCTGGCTCGCCGAAGGCTATGCCGTGGTCGCAACCGATTACGTCGGGCTGGGAACTCCGGGCCTCATGCCATACCTCGACGGAAAAGTGGAGGCGCACAGCGTCGTTGATTCCGTGAAGGCCGCTCGCGCCCTCGATTCCTCGATCTCGAATCGTTGGGCAGTGGTCGGACAATCGCAAGGCGGCGGCGCGGCAATCACCACCGCGCGATACGCAACCGAATACGGCGGGGATTCTCTCGACTACCGGGGCGGTGTGGGGACGGGTGTGCCGGCAAACATCGAACTGGTCTTCCTGCCGGCCGGTCCCGGATTTCCGCCCATTGCACTCGGCGGAGGCTTGACCTCGTACGCCCTCTACATTCTGGCGGGTCTGCGCGAAGCTCACCCGGAAATCGACGTCAACTCGTACCTGACTCCGCTGGGTCGCGAGCAGGTCGATCTGGCCGAAAAACTGTGCGCCGCAGACTTGGAAGATGCATCGAAGAAGCTCGTTTTGGGCGATGTGCTGTCTCGCCCGCTGAACGAAATCCCGAACTTCTACGGTCTCCTGAACGACTACATGGGTGTGCCGACCAGCGGTTACGACCGCCCCATTTTCATCGGCCAAGGCTTGCTGGACGTGGATGTGCCTGCCCCGTCTGCACTTTCGCTCGTCGCGGCTCTGGTTGCGAATGGTGAACCCGTGACGTTCAAGGCGTACAACACCGACCACAGCGGCGCGTTGATCGAATCGCAAGCCGACACGATTCCGTTTGTCGCGAATCTCTTCCGCTAGTGAAGCGATGGATTGCGGGTCTCGTTGCACTCGGCGTCGTTGCCTATGTGGGGTCCGTCGTCTGGATCTCCGTTGCCGCGAAGGGGCACACCTTCGACGTCGCGGATGCGCCCGAGGCTCCGGTGGTAATCGTTCTGGGTGCTCAGATCAAGGACGGCAAGCCGATGGCGTTCCTGAAAGGGCGCCTCGACGCGGCCGTTCAACTGGTCGAGGACGGTAAAGCGAGCGCCGTGCTGGTGTCCGGGGACGCGAATGGGGCTTCGGGCGACGAGATCGCGGCCATGACAAATTACCTGGTAGAGCAGGGGATCGATGAGCGTCGTATCGTCGGGGATCCGTACGGCCTGGACACATATGACACCTGCTCGAGGGCAATACATACGTATGGTGTGTCGAAGGCGTTGATCGTCACGCAGGGCTACCATGTTCCCCGCGCCGTCGCGTTGTGCCGTGACGCCGGAATCGATGCGGACGGCGTGAACAGTGACTGTGGTTGCGCAACAACGACGTTGGTCAAAAATGCTGCCCGAGAGTGGATTCTTGCCAAGCCGAAAGCGGCAATCGACATGCTGTCCGGTCGTGATGCCAAGGTTACGAGTCCGCCGGAGGATTCGGTCAAATCTGCTGTGCGCCTTTATTAACCGGGGGCGGTTCTGAAGGCGCACAGCAGGAGTCTCACTGAGCCGGCTTCTCCGCGATGATCTGGATCAGGTTGCCGCACGTATCGTCGAAGACAGCGATGACGGCGGTGCCGATATCCGTCGGAGCCTGCGTGAACACCACACCCTTTTCCGTCAGACGGGCATGCTCGGCCTCCACGTCCTCGACTGCAAACTGGGCGAGCGGAATGCCTTCTTCGGCAAGTGCATCGCGATACGGCTTCACGGCCGGATGCTTCGCGGGCTCGAGCAGGAGTTGCGGGCCGTCCGGCGCCTCCGGCGAGACGACGGTGAGCCACGCATCCTCGCCCAGTGGGATGTCGTGGTGCTTCGTGAAACCCAGGACATCGGTGTAGAAGGCGAGTGCTGCTCGCTGGTCGTCGACGAAGATGCTTGTCAGTTTGATTTGCATGGTGTTCCTGTCTCGATGGGCCATCGCCGGGTGATTTCGGCAAGCGGCTCGGGATTGAAGTAGTGGAATTTGGAGCGTCCGCGCCGCTCGGTCACGACCAGTCCAGCCGACTCGAGTACACCGAGGTGCTGAGAGATCGCCTGACGCGTGAAGCCCAGACCGTGTCGCATCGTGAGCAGTGAACAGATCTCGAACAGAGTCTGGCCGTCATGTGCCGCGAGTTCGTCGAGGATGATGCGCCTCGTGTCGTCGTCGAGAGCACGGTAGATGGTGACCACGGCACCACTATAGGCAAGCTGGAGCTTGCATATCAAGAGCTGTTGAGTGAGCACGGTTTGTGCACAGTGAACAACGGTTGTGGCATGCAGCAAGGGGTGCTCGCTGCGCACAAAGGGTGTCAGGTTGCCGAACTCCCTCGAAGGAGGCACTGCCATTGCCGGTAACCCCTGGCCCTCGCGCCCGTGGCAGATCTGGGGTTGGCTGAAAGAACGTGTCGTCGACGCAAGGGGTACGGGCAATGACAGGCTGGAGCGAAGAGCAGGTAGCGGCAATCGCGAACCCTCAGGAAGTGCAGGTCGCGACCAGGCGGGCCGACGGTTCGCTGAGAAAGCCCACGATCATCTGGATCGTCGGCGACGGTGACCGGCTCTTCATCCGATCCACTAACGGCAGGCCCGCAGCCTGGTTCAAGGGCGCGATCGCGACCGGAACCGGGCAGATTATTTCCGGCGGCAGCGCGTACGAGGTGAAGTTCGTCGAGGCCGGTGACGCAGACCTCCCGCTTGTGGACAGTGCTTACCGGAAGAAGTACCGCCAGTACCCGAGCATTGTCGATCACCTTGTCGAAAGTGGCCCCCGTTCGGCCACCCTCGAAGTTTTCCCCGCCTGATACGCAAACGGCAGCGAAGGAGTTATTCATGCGCGGCACAATTATCTACGGTCCCAATGACATCCGCTTCGAGGACCGACCCGATCCCGTGATCGCGGAGCCCACCGACGCGATAGTCCGCACAGTGGCAGCGTGCGTGTGCGGTTCGGATCTGTGGCGCTACCGCGGTATCGCGGAGGTCACCAAGCCGACGCCGATCGGGCACGAGTACGTCGGCATCGTCGAAGCGGTTGGCAGCGACGTCACCACCGTGAAGCCCGGACAGTTTGTGGTCGGTGGATTCTTGACCAGCGACAACACCTGCGCGCTCTGCAAAGTCGGCGCACACGCGAACTGTCTCCACGGCACCGGATACGACGGCTGCCAGGCAGAGTTGATCCGTGTTCAGAATGCCGACGGAACACTCGTCGCCACTCCCGAACTGCCGGACGAGACGATGATCCCGAACATCCTGGCGCTCTCCGATGTCATGTGTACCGGCTGGCATGCGGCGGTCAGCGCAGGCGTCAAGCCGGGAAGCACGGTCGTGGTTGTGGGTGACGGCGCGGTGGGCCTCTCCGGTGTACTTGCAGCAGCGGAACTGGGCGCGGAGAGGATCATCGCGATGAGCCGCCATGAGGATCGGCAGCGTCTCGCACTGGAATTCGGCGCCACCGAGATCGTTGCCGAGCGCGGCGACGACGGCGTCGAGCGGGTCAAGGAACTCACATCCGGAATCGGAGCAGATTCGGTGCTCGAGTGCGTCGGTACTCACGATTCCGTCGAGCAGGCCCTGCGGTCCGCGCGCCCTGGCGGCATGGTTGGCTGGGTCGGCGTTCCCCATGTCGCGGATCTTCCTCAGCGGCACATGTTTTGGAAGAACGTCGGTTTGCGCGGTGGACCTGCACCGGTGCGGGCATACCTCGACCATCTTCTGGACCGCGTCTGGAACGGGCACATCCAGCCGGGCAAGGTCTTCGATCTGACTCTGCCGCTCGATCAGGTCGCTGAGGCATATGCGGCCATGGACGAGCGACGCTCCATCAAGACCATGCTTATTCCGTGAACGCAGGAGTTCGAAACAACCCCGGCAGATTATCGACGGTCCAGCTGGGGGAGGAGTGTTTCGCGGGCCAGTAGCAAGATCGCGGCAGCGATCGGGATGGCGAGCAGTGCGCCGACGATTCCGAGCAGAGCCCCGCCGAGCAGGACAGCAACGACCGTAATCAGGGGTGGTACTTGGACGGTCCGGCCGATGATGCGCGGCACGAGCACGTAGTCCTCGACGAGTCGGAGCATGATGAAGAAGGCTACGGTGGCGAGCGAAATAGGTAGTGACACAGTCAAAGCCACCAGTGCTACGACGATTCCGGCGAGCGTCGATCCGACTATCGGGATCAGGTCGAGTACTGCGACCAGTACGGCGAGCAATAGCGGGTATGGAACGCCGAAGGTGATCAGCCAGATGAAGGTGAGAATGGCGGTGATGAGCGAGATCAGGATGTTTCCGAGGACGTATCCGCCGACCTTGGCGAAGATCTCGTCGCCGATCAGGATGGTCCGCGGGCGGCGGGAGTGGGGTGCCAGGCGGTAGAGCGAGGCGCGGATTCGGGGGAAGTTGGCGAGGAAGTAGGCGGTGAGGACAACCACGATGACGGTTCCGCTGATCGCACTGAACACGAACTTACCGGCACCGAGGATCCCGCCGACGACATCCGGGACACCTTCGCCACCGATCGTCTGCTGGAGCTTGTCCTGAAGATGGAATCGAGAATTGAGTTCGTCGATGGCGGGGTAGCGCTCTTGGAGGTGGTGCAGGTAGCCAGGGGCGTTGTCCACGAGTGCGCTGCCTTGGGTGACGATCGGGGGTATCGCGGCAGCGAGGAAACCGGCGAGCATGCCGAAGGCCGCGAGAAAGACCACGGTCACAGCCGCCCAACGGGGAATTCGGTGCTGCACCAACCAAGACACGACGGGTTCGAGGCCGGCTGCGAGGAACGCGGCGATGACAATGAGGACGAGTACGCCGTGTGCTGCGATCAGTAACTCGATCCCGCCGTAAGTGACGGCCACTCCCGCGGCTGCGGCCATTCCGATCATGAACGGAGACTTGCGGTCGAAGCTCGGTCCGGGCTTACCCAGCGGGTGGGCGGGTGAGCTGATTCGGGCAGCGTCTTGTTCTGCAGCGATGATCGGTTGCCCCTCGGCGGAGGTATGGGGTTGCCCGACTACGTCGCCGTGAGCAGGTTCTGCATCTCCGCCCGTGGGCGGTGAGTTGTTGTCGAGCTCGGGCATCGGAACCTCCGCATCTCGAGGTGCGCCCAGCGGGACGGACAATTCTTTCGCTGCGCTGTCCTGGTGGTTTACCTCGAGCGGAGGTAATTCAAGCCGAGCATTGGATCTCGATTCCAAGGTCGATGCGAGCTAGACCGCTGTGGGTAGGGGTGGGAGGAGCAGGAGCAGTGCACGTTCGAGCTGATCGGCGAGTTGCGTCTCTGGATGCGCGATCCAGTACTCGTGGGCCGATTGTGTGGCGGCGAGTACTGCGTGTCCCACCGCAATCGGGAAGAAATCGTCGGGGGTGCGAGCGCTGACGAATTCGGTGGCAGCGGCTCGCCACCGCGTGTGGCGCTGCGATGCCTGCGCTTGCACGGCGGGTTCCGTAAGGACCAGTTGGGCGCGGTGTCTGGCCCATTCGATCTGGTCGTCGGGGAAAGCCATGGCGGTGACTACGGCGCGCACCAAGACGGCTTCGTACGGTTCGGTCGCGGTGCTGTCGGCCAGTGCTTGTCGTAGCCGACTGATCTCGGCGTCCGATTCGACCCACAGGACGTCGGCCTTGGTCGGGAAGTATCGGAAGAAGGTTCGAGTGCTGATTCCCGCTTCGTGCGCGATGTCCTCGACGTTGGTTCGGTCGAAGCCGCGTTCGACGAACAGTCTCTGGGCGACGGCGGCGAGGTGGTGCGCGGTTGTTGCCGCCGGCCTGCCACCGCGGTCGATTCGGTTGTCGGTACTCATCACGCGTCCATCGTTCCAGGTTCGCCCGGCCATGGCGTCGGCCTTCGGGCTTGGGCGGGTTACCCGTATCGCCCGGGTGGTGAGTTTTCTCAAAACGCCATGTTTTGGCATCGACTGACATAACCTCGGTTGTACGACGCGGCACCGCTGAAGGTCGGTGCCACATGTGCCGAAAGGTTTGCTGTCATGGGGCAATTCGATGGTCAGGTTGCATTCGTCACCGGTGCTGCACGGGGCCAGGGGCGCAGCCATGCGCTACGGCTCGCGCAAGAAGGAGCCGACATCATCGCGATAGACGTATGTCGTCAGGTCGACACAGTGCCGTATCCGACCGCCACGGCGGACGACCTCGCGGAAACCGAGCGTGCGGTCAAAGCGCTCGGTCGTCGCATTGTTGCCCGCGAAGTCGACGTCCGGGACCTCGACGGCTTGAAAGCAGTGGTCGACGCCGGTGTCGATGAGCTCGGCCGCCTCGACATCGTGCTCGCCAATGCCGGTATCTCGGTGCCTGCTCCGACGCTCGAGATGTCCGAGGAAACCTGGTCGACGATGATCGATATCAATCTCACCGGAGTGTGGAAGACCTGCGTCGCTTCGGTGCCGCATATTGTCGCGGGTAGTCGGGGTGGCTCTGTGGTGATCACGAGCTCACTCGCCGCTCTGAAAGCGAACGCGAATACCGCGCATTACTCAGCGGCTAAGGCGGGTCTGGTCGGGTTCATGAAGGTGCTCGCCAAAGAGCTTGCGCCGCAGAATATCCGAGTCAACACCATCCATCCCACCACCGTGGCAACCGACATGATCCTCAACGACGCCACCTACAAGCTCTTCCGGCCGGACCTCGCCGCGCCGACACGCGCTGACTTCGAGGAAGCCGCATTGACACTCAACACCCTGCCGGTGCCCGCGCTCGAATCATCCGACATCACCGAGGCAGTGCTCTACCTCGTCGGAGACAGCGGACGCTATGTCACGGGAACCACGCATACCGTCGATGCGGGTGGTCAGCTCTAGCCGACGGCTCGAGCCCATAACACTTGAAAGGAATCTCAATAGGTTTTGTCAAGCACGGCTGCGGGCCGTTCCGTCTGGCTGAGCCGGAGGCGATGCAGATACGAAGGACCTGTATGCGAGCACATGCCGCCAAACTGGGAGATAGATCTGCCCCTCCTCACGCCGCCTGACGGGCAAGTTCACTCTCCGCTCCGGAATAACCGCTTCCCAGTACTTCGACAAATACTTATTCGAAACCGACCCGGACCTTCTACGTCGCATCGCCGACCGCATGGCCCCGTTGGTTCCAGAACACACCGAAATACTCGGCGGACTGGAAATGGGCGGTATCCCGATCGTCACTATGCTCAGCCAGGCAACCGGTCTACCGGCGGTCTTTATCCGTAAGGAACCGAAGTCGTACTGAACCAACAAGCTGGCAGAGGGAATCGACGTCGCAGGGAAGACCGTCACCCTGGTCGAAGATGTCATCACCACTGGCGGTGCGGTCAGGAACGCAGCTCTCGCCCTTCGGGAGCTGGCGCTGATGTTTCGGTAGTTCTGTGCGCGATCGGTATTCACCAAAGAGTTCTTGGATTCGACACTCGATCACTAAGGTGACGGATTCACGAAATTCTCACCGCAGCTCACGTCTAGCGCGAACCATGCGATAAAGAACGTGCAAACGAAGAGACCCGCCTCTACTGTGATCCGATGGCATCGATCAAGAAGATTCAAGTCACTTTCGACTGTGAGGAGCCTGAGCGCGTAGCGGAATTCTGGTGCGAAGTATTAGGTTACGAGCGCAACGGATCGGGATGTATCGATCCCTCGGGTATAGGTCCGCGCCTGTACTTTCAGCGCGTTCCTGAAAACAAGGTTGTCAAGAATCGACTACATATTGACGTGCGAGTCGGTACGGGACTCGTGGGCGAAGAACGCGTGGCCGCGCTCGAATCCGAATGCGCACGATTGATCGCACTCGGTGCGGTACGTGTGCGACTACTGCGCGCCGATGGCTACAACGAGTCATGCCTCGTAATGCAAGATGTCGAAGGTAATGAGTTCTGTCTCGATTGAGTCACTGCTCACATCGCACCCGCACCAGTCGACGGGTGTCCCTGCCGCATAGCGACAAAGCTTGATACGGCTTACGAATGGACGCGGGCCAGAACACAGTCCATTCGGGTCTGTTACTGATCGATTCAGAAGTTATCTACGCGGCCAATGCGGCAGTTGGTCCTGGCAAGTAGACCACTTTGTCACGGACCATCGCCCACAACACATTCAACCGCCGCCGTGCGAGAGCAAGGACGGCATGGCGATCTCGGCGCATCCGCACCTGATCTCGCCGAAGTCATCGCGCGCACGGGCTGTGAGTTCCAGGCACGTGGTTGTCCCGAGGAGTGAACTCTGATCCCAGGCGTGGACGGACACCCCGACGTAGCACCCGCCCCATCTGCCGATGAACGCCAGGTAGCCGTCGTCCGGCACGATGAATTCGGTAGCCAACCGCTCACGTGCTGCTGCTTCGGGAATGGGCCGTCCCGACCATAGGCTGCGGCCGCGACGTCAATGCGTTCGATCAGAGAGTTGGAGAACTCCCGAAGCGACACCGATTGTCCTCCTCTCGGACTGAGGCAAGCCTCGTCTCTGGTACGAATCTCCGGACCGCAGTGTGGCCGGCGAGCAAATGCTCACCGGCCACACTACTTTCGACGGAAACTCAGACCAACGCGAAAGCAGCAAATGCTCCCAGTGCGATCAGTGCGGCGCCCGTGATGCTCTGCACCCGACGGTCCACGACGCACATGACCGAGAGGAAACCGGGCATCGAGCCACCGCGATTGGTGTGCACGATTGCCGCGAGGCTGGGCATGCAGCGGCCGAGGGAGACAACGGTGAACAGTGCAGCGCCGAGAGCCGGTGAGCCCGAGGCGATAACACCGAGTGCAAGGAGGTAGTACGCACTCGAGCGGATGAAGATCAGGAATCCGGGCCCGATGATAGCGCCGAAGATCAGTGAGACCTTCCACGGCGCCATGGTGCGGCGCAGATGGCGCGGAAGCTGTTGGCGCCGCATCGGAGTCGGCATCGTGAGAACACCCAACTCGTGCAGACCGTACGCAAGTGCCACAACAGCCCAGGCCCCCAACGCCCAGCCGATCGGAATGAAACCGGACACCGCGGCGCCGAGAGCGCCGATCAGGGCGCCGGTGACGGCACCTGTCGTGACCGAACCCAGTGCATGCCAACCGAGTCGGCGTACCGGAGTTGACGATCCCTTACGGTCGGCTTGCTTCGGTGCGGCAACAACTCCGGCAACCGACATTCCGCAGGTCGACCAGTTGGCGGCCAGTGAGGTGACCAGTCCGGCTCCGACAACCGCAGTGGTCAAAGCTGTTGTCGCAGAAGGCGCAGCCACGAGTGCAATGCCGGCACCCGCCGCAGCACCTGCGGCGATGAGGCTGGCGCGAGTAGCCGTGCCGACTGAGCCTTGAAGGGTCGGCCGAATGTCAGGGACATCGGTCTGGAGTGGGCCGTGTGAGAGAACGGTAGTCATCAGATCCTCCAAAATGTATGTAGTTCACGAAAAATGATGAGCCAGTAGTCACAACACTGTGATGACTCCGATCATGTACGGGTGCACGGAGCACGAGTACTCGTAGACGCCGGCGTTCTCGAACGTGTGACGGAAGGTTCCGTCTCCGGTGATGCCACTGTCGAACAGTCCGGGTGATTCCACATGATGCAGAAGTCCGCCGTCGTCGAAACGCCACTCGACGGTGCCGCCATGTTCAACGGTGACGTCCATCGGACTGAACTGAACATTGCTGATCTCGACCACGACGTCGGGGGCGGGACCTTCTGTGCCGCACGCGGGAACACACGTTGCCGCGACGGCAAGGCCTAAGCCGGCGATCCACCTCCTCACTATTGAACGATCACGGTGCCGACCATCATCGGATGGGGAGTGCAGTGGTAGGTGAAGGTACCGGCGTCGTCGAACGTGAACGAGAAGGTTCCCTCGGTGAGCAACTCGCTCTTCAGTTTCCCTTCGAGTTCACCGTTGCCGACCACGTCGTGGGGGAGTCCGCCGTCGTCGAACTTCCACTCGACGGTCTGGCCCTTTTCGATGGTGACCGACGCCGGTGTGTAGGCCATGTTCTTCACCTCGATCACGACGGCGGGTTCGTCCGACGCCGAACTGTCGCTGCTGCAGGCGGTGAGACTCAAAGCCGCACAAGCGGCGAGGAAAGCGGGAACGAGCTTCTTCATGAGAGGTCCTCTCGATTCTTCTTACTTGTCAGCGGACGTAACGCAGATTTGCCGTCATTCCGGCTTCGAAGTGGTAGGCATTGTGGCAGTGGAACATCCACTCGCCGGGGTTGTCGGCATCGAACTCGATGGCGAGTTCGCTGCCTGGTAGCACGTTGACGGTGTCACGGCGAAGCCCGCCGTAATCCGGTACCGCAAAGGTGTGGCCGTGAGTGTGCATGGGATGCCACATGGTGGACGTGTTCTTCATCGTAATCCGAACGCGTTCACCCTGTTTCAACACGAGTTTGCCCGCATCGGCACCGGCCATACCCCACACGTAACGATCTCCGGCTTGGATCAACTCGATGTGGTAGTCGCGATCGGGTGACTTCGTCTCGAGGCGTGTGGATTCCGCGGGACGGAGAGCGCTTTCGAGCACCAAACGGCCGCCCAACTCCGAGATCACCCCACCCACATCCGGATTCGAGAGTGCCAACGCGTCGGTGCTGCGCAGGACGGTCGACGCGTATCCGTCGCGGCCCTCGACCTTGGCGACCACCGGCCATGTTCCCGACTTGACCGTCACGAGTACGTCGTAGCGCTGAGCCATTCCGACGATGATGGCGTCGGCGGGAGTCGGCTCCACGTCGAAGCCATCGGTGGCTACGATCGTCATCTCATGCCCGGCCACGGCAAACCGGTACGGAGTTTCGGCCGCCGCGTTGATGATTCGTAGTCGCAGAGTCGAACCGGGCGCAGCGGTCACCACAGCTGGATCGTTGGGCGGTCGCCCGTTGATCAAGTGCAGTGGATACGCGATGTGTTGTGTCATGCCGCCCAAAGGCTCGGACGAACCATGGCCGGCGCTCACCAACTGCTGCGCAACTGCCATGTCACCCTCGGTGTGCTCAACGGGTGTTGATGCGGCTCCGCCGTGGCCGCCGTGGCCGCCGGCAATTGCCGGATTGAGTGCCATCAGTATGGAATCCGGTGTGGTACCCAATCCGTCGACCCAGTCGTCGAGTACCAGAACGGCATCGGCGTCGGCCCCACTGGAGTCGTTCGGGTCCTCGACGATCATGGCGCCGAAGAGTCCGCGGTCTGCCTGTAGTCCGCTGTGCGAGTGGTACCAGTACGTTCCCGGATCCGGGGCGACGAAGTTGTAGTCGAAGGTCGAAGCCGCCGCGATGGGAGCCTGCGTGGTGGGTGCCGCGCCGTCCATGTCGTTGCGGATTCGAATTCCGTGCCAGTGCAGCGTGGTTTCGGCATCGAGGTTGTTCTGGACGGAGACGTTCACCCGGTCACCGGATTTCAGTCGAAGTTCCGGAGCGACAGCAGCGCCACCGTACGTCCATGTGTCCACGAGGCGTCCGCCGAGATCAACCGTCGAGAATCCGGCTGCCAAGGCAAACGCGGCGGTGGTTCCGTTCCAGGCTCGTGCCGACTCTGCAGCAGCAACTTCGGGGTCGGTGGGCATGATGAAGTCGAGATCGGTCAGCGGCGTCGGAGTTGCTGCAGTGGAACTGCATCCGGCGATCGTTCCCACGGCGCCGAGCCCGATTGCCCCGGCGCCGAGTGCTCCCAGACTCAGGAAGCGGCGCCGGCCCATCACTACACCGGATCCGGGACGACTCATCGAAGTACTTCTGGTGTGATCAACCCGGTGACATCACCGACATTGCCCGAGATATCCACGGAACTGACCTGCTCACCGGTGGTTGCGTTGTAGCCCAAGATCTTCTGCGGAGCGGAGCCTTCTACCTCCGGTCCGGTGCCGAGGACGTAGAACGTTGCACCGTCAACTGAGAAGGCGGTGCTTCCGATATCGGTGAGGCCGAGGTCGGCCAGAGAAAGACTCTTGATCGGGGCGAACGTAGCCGCGTCGAAGAGATCGATCTTCACGATCGAACCACCGCGAGCGGAGTCCGGGTGAATTGCGCTGTCGGTGTACTCGATTGCCAGACGCGTTGCATCCGCATTGATGAGGTTCTCGGAGAAGCGTCCGGAATCCTGGCCCGCATTTCCGATGGGCTTGACGGCTTCCTTGGGTAGTCCGTTCGAGAAGTCGAAGACGAAGACGTCACCGTTCTCGCTGACCAACAACGCTTTCTGTGCGTCGGCCGCCCACGTCACTTTGCGAGTCGAGACGAAATCGTCGGGCAAGACCTTGGATCGGGCGGTCTCGGTGGGGACTCCGTCGTCGCTGATCGTGACCTGCAGCAGCTCACGGGTGTCCTCGCACACGCTGTAGAGCTCGTGTCCGACCATCCAGGTGAACGGTCCACATCCGACGATTTGGAGGGCGCCGGTCGCCTCCTGCTTCTCCAAGTCGACAACACGGATGCCGTACAGGCCGTCGTCCCAGGTGACAAAGAACTTGCCGTCGGAGGTGACGGCATTGGAGCCGGCACGCGAATGCACACGTGCGACGTCCGGAAGCATGACCTCGGCCGGCTCCAGCAGGTTGCCGGAGTAGGTGCTGACCGTGAAATCGGCTGCGCCACGCGAACCTCGGGGACGCCACACTTCGGCGGCGAGCACCGCTGGGTCATCGTCGGAGTCACCGACGAATCCGTGGATGACGGGATCCCAGATACCGGGTCCGACGGTGATGCGGCTCTCGGCCACACCGGTTTTCGGATCGATGACGTTGACGCTGAGTTCGAGCTGACCGAAGCCACCTTCGACGCCGAGGAGTCGGTCAGCGGCAATCGGAGTGATCGAGCCGACGTGCAGGGGTTCGGGAATGGTGTCGCCGATTTCCTGATCGTCGTGACCGAGCGAAATGCCATCACCAGGAGCAGTGAACGGGACGGTGGGATAGGTGACATCACCTGCGCTGGAAGGTTCGTCGTTGTCGGACGAACTGCAACCGGCCAGTGCGAGCACAACGGTGAGAGGCAGTATTGCGACGGCGGGCCGGGCGAGCTTTCGGGTTCGTGAACTGCTCATGATCCGGCACCGACCTTGGGGCGTGCAGCCGGACGGGTCTGGCAGTCCTCACCGATGATGGGAGCCATGGTGCAGGTGTACGCCTGCGATTCGTCGGAGACACACCAGATGATTTCCTGGTCGTAGCTGCCGGAAACCGGGTTGTACATCACTGCCTGCATGTCCGGCTCGCCGCAGAAGGCGTTGGAACACGAAGGCGCACCGCAGCAGTCGTAGTACGCGATCAGATAGGTCTTTCCGGTATCGGGATTGGTGCAGCAGCCAACCCAGAACTCGGCGCCTGGCTTACTGCCGGGCGCGCACGTGGTGACACCGCCGCCGTTGCAGGCAGCGCAGGATGTGCCGTCCATGTTGCACCAGCGCCAGTATTCACATTCCGCGGGATCCTTGCCGTCGTACACGGGAACAAGCGGTTCCGGGCCCGGTGCCGGAGCGGGAGGCGCGGCTTCTTGAGCAAATGCGGTACGAGTGACGGGCAAGGTGCTGATCAGCGCTACGCCGGATACTCCCATGGTCCACTTGCCGATTCGGCTGATCATCGACCGCCGCGAGACCCGTTCGGAGAGCTTGCGGCCGGTGCGGCTGGTCAGTGAACCACCCTGGCCTGCCATCCATTCGGCCTGCGCTTGAACGGTTGCCTCGTCTACCGGATATCGGTTCTCTGTCATGTTGTGCTGTGGAAACGCATTGTCGTCCAACAAATTTCTCCTGATTCGTGAAGAGGAACGAGCAGAACTCAGGGTGATCAGGCCGCGCTGCCCGACTTAGCCTGCGCATGAAGGTGCTGGAGTGAGGGGGTGCCGGACTCGAGTGCGTTGAGCAGGCTCTCGACCTGAGCCATGTGGTTGCACAGGCCCTTTCCGCGAATCTTGCCGTGCTCGTCGAGAATTACGCCGTACGGAGTGGTGCCCACCTGGTAGGCGATGCCGACGTCACGAGCGTCGATGTAGCTGAGCTCGGAACCGATGCCGCTGCCGGCCAAGAACTCTCGGTGTTCCTCGGGGGTTCCGTCGGAGATGATGACAACGTCGAGGTCGGATTCGGCTCGGGCCATTGCCCGCACGCCGGGAAGCAGGCTCTTGCAGGTCGAGCAACTCGGTGCTGTGAACAGCAGTAGCTGAGCCTTGTCTCGATGACCACCAACTCCGACGGTTCGACCTTCCTGGTCGATCAAACCGGCAAACGACGGCCCAACCTGTTCGACCTTGGGACCGGTATCCATCATTCGGGCACCGAGTGGTCCGAGACGCACCTGCACACGGCCGATTTCACGGGCGAGAGCGAGAACCATCAAGAACAGTACGGCCACGGCGATCACGAGAATCACGGTCGCTACGAGTAGAAAAGTAGTCATCGTCGAAGTCCTGCCTTTGCGCAGTCGGTGAATAGGGAGAAGGTCAAACGCCGTACCGAGACGTGGCGCCGGCGGCACGCAGTCGGACGGAAGCACTCGAGAGGTAGTCGTCGACGGGGCGCTTGCCGAAATGAACGACGGATCGGATCTGTGCGATGGCGACGCCGGCCAGCACCAGGAGGAGTGCGAGGGTGGCAGCTGTTGCTTGCGCGCCCGCGCCCGCGACGCTGCCGATTGCCAGGATGGAGAGTGACGCAGCGGCAAGGATTCCGGCACGTACCGCGTGGAACCATCCGATACGCGGGATCTCGCCGATGCCGAATGCGAAGCAACCACAGTCGAGGTCGCGTCGTCCGCGAGCAAGGTTGACGACAAGGCCGACAAAGAACGACGCGAACATGAGTGCGGCAACCCCGGCCGCCCACTGCCGGGCGATGCCGGTCACGAGAAGTGCGCCCGCCACGGTCTCGGCGATGGGAAGTGCCCGGGCAACCGGTCCTTCGAGCCCGCTCGGAAGTACTTTGTATCCACGTACCGAACGCAGAACACCGTCGTAGTCCGTCAGCTTGGGGATGCCGGCGAGCAGTAGGACAAACCCGATGATCGCCGATACGGCAGCGATGGTGAAGTCCATGATTCCTCCCTTTCAGGTCGGCAAGCGCTGGTGTGTGGGACACATCCTGTACTGGTGATGCGGCGAACATGCTTCGGTGTCGATACGTCCGGGGGATACGCAACTGGGAATGCGCACCGCCGGTGAGAATCGATATTTGTGCAGGTCAGTAGGTTTCTTCGGCACGGGATCGACATGGTTCGGAGCTGTGGCAGGGCCAGCGGGAGAGACCTCGAGCGCGCGGATTCCCACTTGGATCGTCACTGCGCGCCACGGTGGAAACTGCCCGGAAACAAATGCGGACTAACTTGACCGAAATCGGTGAATCAGATATCGGACGGACGGTGAGACATGGCCGTGACGGCGGCGTTGCGCGCGGCACTCGCGCGGGCACAGAGTGCGGATCAGGACGGCGAGCCGGTGTACTCGCCGTTGCGCGGTCTGGGTCGGCGGCGGCTGACGCCGATCGATCTTCTCGGACAGTCGTTGTCGACCATCGCACCGGCTACGGGAATGGTGTTCATCGCATTGTGGATGATCACGTACAGCCCTGGGTACGCAGGTTTGGCCGCCATCGCCGCGACAACGTCGGCAGTTTTTCTGGTTGCGCTCTGCATCACGCATTTCACCCGCAGGCTGGCGGCGGCTGGTTCGCTCTACAGCTTTGTCTTCCAAGGTACCGGAACCCGAAGTGCGCTTTTAGTCGGAGCCGCGTTGGTCGTCGGGTATCTCGGGATCTCGATATCGGTGTTGGCCCAGGCGGTTCCCAGTCTGCTGGATACGATTTCGCTCATCGGCACCAATGTAGGCGGGCCGCTTTCGACGGTAGTGGTGACCGTACTGATCGCCCTCACCGTTGCGTGGATAGCGGTGCGTGGAGTTCGGTTTGCGACCCGCGCGATTCTGGTGATCGAAAGCTGTTCGTTGATCTTGATCATCGCGGTGATGCTGGCAACCCGTACCGATACGACAAGCACTGTGTCACTGCCGAATCAGTCTTTGAGCGTGGTTCCTTTTCTGGCGATGCTGACTGTTCTGAGTATGGCCGGATTCGAGAGTGCAGCATTCTTCGGTCCAGAGGCCAAGCGCCCGTTGATCACTGTCACACGCACAGTGCTGATTTCGCCGATCATCTGCGGGCTACTATTCGTCTTTGCAGCGTGGGCGGCGATGACGGGGCATGGCGCAACCATCGTCGGGGCGTACTTCCAGGGGACGGCATCCGGTGCCAGTGCCGGGGTAGTTCTGGCGGTCAAGGTCGGTATGACGTGCTCGTGGCTGGCATGCACTCTCGGCTGCGCGCAAGCGGGTTCGAGGTTGTTGTACTCCATGGGCGTCGAACGGGTGCTGCCGTCATCGCTCGCCCGGATGCACCGTCGATTCCGAACCCCTTACATTGCGGTCCTCGCGTTTGTCTCCGTCAGCACAGTCGGCGTTCTTCTGTTTTCCGATGCGGTGAGAGATGATTCAGGCTCTTTCGACGGAGTGGTGGAAATTGCCCTCGTGTGCGCGTACACGTTGGTGGCCTTTGCGTCCTGGAAGTTCTTGAACCGAATCGGCGAGCACACAGCGGTGACACGTGTGTGCACGTTGTCGGTCAGCGTCGCCGGGGCCGGTTTGCTTGTGTACATCATTCTCGACGGTGCCGTCCACGGAATCTGGGCGCTGCCGTGTGCTGCTGGAGCGCTTGCTGCATCCGGAGTGATCTGGGGTGCAATTCTCCGGCGGGTGCGGCCTGAGAGTCTGACGGCGGTAGGAGCTTTCGACAGCCTTGAAACTGCGGACCTCCTACCTGGGGCCGGAACACTCCTTATCGGCGACGACGGTCGACGACGCCTGGTGCCGGATCGTTCTGCCGCAGACCGCGACCTACCGGAGTGGGGCGAGTGAGCGCCGACCGCGCCACCACCGGCACCAGAGTCGGCAAACGGACCAGCGACGAATCGCACTTCAGCGGGCAGCAACCCAAAGCGGTTCAGAAAGCGCTCGGGATGCTCGAGGCGGTTGCGCATCTGGGACCGGGAACAACCGCGAAGGAGATCGCCACTTTCGCGGGAGTTCCATCGGCCACGGCGTATCGGATGCTGAATCTGTTGGTGGCAGAGGGTTTTCTCGTGCGGGTACCTGACCTGTCCGGCTTTGCGTTGGGGCGTCGGACGGCTGAGTTGTCGCATGCCGCAACAACGAGTGGCCCGGCGCCGTCGCTGCACGAACAAGTCGAAGACATGCGTACCCACACGAGATACGGATTGCATGTTGCGTCGTTCAACGCCGGGCGACTCCGATTCATCGACAAGGACCCTGATCACGAGATCATCGGGATAACCACGCTTTCGAAGAACATCCATGCAAATGCGCTGGGCAAACTTCTGTTGGCCTACGACGAGCGGCTCGTTGTCGATTTGGAACTACGTCGACTCACCGAATTCACGATCGATGATCGTGCCATGCTGGCCGAGCAGTTGCGTTCGGTTCGATTGCAGGGGTTCGCGTTCGAGAATCAGGAATCCCGGCTCGGGCGGTCGGCGTTAGCGGTGCCCATTCGCGATCATGCCGACCTGGTCGCCGGCGGATTGTGTATCCAGGGTTCGTGCGAGCGTGTCACTGTGGAAGACCGAGAGTTGGTGGGCTTTCTCCTCGATTGCGCGCGGCGTCTCACAGGGCTGATCTGAGATGTCAGCGTAGACGGGTGGGTAGTCCCGCGGTCATCAGGACAACCGACTCGGACGCATCGGCGATGCGTGCGTTCAGTAGGCCGAGCAGGTCCCGAAAGAGACGACCGGACTTGGTTTCCGGAACAACTCCACTGCCGACTTCATTGGTGACTGCAATGATCGGGACAGGGCAGGACTTCCAGGCAGCTAGCAACTGATCGATGTCTTCGCGAACCGCAGCGGTGTTGCCGTCCAGCCAGGCATCGTGGCGATTCATCTGTGCGGTCAGCCAGGTACCTAGGCAGTCGAGCAGGATGGGGTCGGTTGAGCCGGAGAGTATTTCGATTACATCGACGGTTTCGAGCGTTGCCCAGGTTGCCGGCCGCCGCGCGCGATGTGACGCTACCCTTTCCGTCCAGTCGGGATCGTCGTCATGTGGATCTCCGGTGGCGATGTATGTGACGTGCCGGTATCCGGACAGTAGTGCTTCGGCGTAGGTGGACTTGCCCGCCCGGGCGCCACCGGTAACCAGAGTTCGGCCAGGCGCTCTGGAGCCGATGCGCAGCACTGTGCCGTCGAGAACGGTTCGTGCGCCGCACTGTTCTAGTGCTGCCGAGAGTTCGTGTGCGAGCGGGTTGTGGTGGCCGAGGTGGACGGCCACGATGTCGGTTCTGTCTGTGACCGCGCCGACCTCGCGCAGTGTGGCGACCGTCCGGGCGAAGCTGGGCAGATCATGGTGCCCGGTGCCATGATCGGTCTTGAATCCGAAGGTTTCCTCGAGGAAGAGCGCGTCGAACGAGGCGTTCTCGAGCTGGGCGATTGTCGACGGTGCGAGGGGCCCGGTGTCGGTGGCCCAGAAGATGCGGGCACCGGCTTGGTCGGTGATGTCGTAGAGCAAGGTCGGAACTTCGTGCGTCGCTTCGAGAGCACGAACGTCATAGGTACCCAGTGTGACCGATTGGCCGGCGACAAGCGGTGTGAAGGTGACCGGGTCGTGTGGCCCCACCCAGTCGCGGCAGAGATCAAGGGCGTCAGGCGGTCCGAGTACCTGCAGTGGTTCGGTGCGATCGGCCCATGACCGGAAGAGCAGCGCCATCGGGCCGAGATGATCGGGATGCGAGTGAGTGAGCAGGATGTGTTCGACTCCGGCAAGGGTGCGGCCGGATCGCGAAGCGGCGCGTGGTACTTCGGGGCCGCAGTCGAGCAGGATTCGATTGTCCAGCAGGGCCGCTGTGTGCCCTCGAACCGTGCCGCTTGCCAGTGCGGCGGTGCAGGATGTGCACTCGCAGAAGGGGTTGGGCCAACCGTCGGCGGCGCCGGTACCCAGCATCAGCAGTTCCATCAGCGGCCGTCCTTCTCGCGGATCGGTACCACGACGGGTCCGCTCGGTCGATCGAGAACCTCGACGCGGGCGCCGTAGATCTCGCCGAGGAGGTCGGAACGTAGAACGTCGGCCGGTGGTCCGTCTGCCACCACGCGGCCCCGATCGAGCAAGACGATGCGCGATCCGTACTGCCCCGCGAGAGTGAGATCGTGCATCGCGGCAATCACGGTGATGTTGTCCGACAAGCGCATTGCCTCCACAAGATCGAGGACCTGCTGCTGGTGTCCGATGTCGAGGGCGCTGGTGGGCTCGTCGAGGAGCAGCACTTTCGGTTCCTGCGCGAGCGCTCGGGCCAGCACTACTCGCTGCAATTCACCGCCGGACAGTTCGGTAGCCCGGCGATCGGCAAATTCAGTGAGGTCCAGGCGCTGAATGACGTTGTTGATCACCATGCGATCGGCGGCGGTCTCCGTGCCGAAGCGTCGTAGATACGGAGTTCGGCCGAGCGCGACAAGTTCGGTGACTGTTGCGCCCTCCGGTACCACGGGCCGTTGTGGCATCAGCGCGACAACTTGAGACATGGCTTTGCGACCGGCATCTCGAGGGTTACGGCCGGAGACGGTGAGTTGGCCGGCAGACGGAATCAACCCGGCGAGCGCATGCATCAGCGTGGTTTTCCCGGCGCCGTTCGGTCCCACAACAGCAACCCATTCACCCTCTGCAACGTCGAGTCCGATGCCGTCGACAACGTTGTTGCCGCCCAGGACAACCCGAAGGTCCTGGCAGTGAACGGCAAACTCGGTCATGCCGACACCCGACTGCGGCGTAGGACGAGCAGGAAGAACGGGGCGCCGATCATGGCTGTCACAACGCCGATGGGAAGTTCGGCGGGGGACATCAATGATCGGGCGGCAACGTCGGTGAGGACGAGGAACGCTGCGCCCAGCATCAGCGACAGCGGGAGAAGCAGTCGATGCGAAGGTCCTGCGACCAGTCGAACGGCATGGGGAACAACAATTCCCACAAAGCCGATGAGGCCGCTGGCACTGACCACTGCTGCTGTACCGAGAGTTGCCGCAAGAACCAGGACGAGTCGAGAGCGGGCGGGATCCACACCGAGACTGGCTGCCTCCACGTCACCAACTGCCATGACGTCGAGTACTCGACGGTGAATCAGGATGACTGCCGAGGCCACAATCACGTACGGCAGCACAACAAGAACTTCCGACCAACCGTCCGTCGACAGACCGCCGAGCAACCACGAATAGACCTCGCGCAGTGAATCGTCGAACCGTTGCTGCACAAAAGTTTGCGCGGCATTGGTGAACGCGGCCACCGCAACGCCGGCCAGAATGATGACGACCGCGTTCTGGGCGCCGCCGATACTGCGGCCCAGAGCATACGTGATGAATACGGCTAGAACGCCACCGACAAAGGCGGCCATGGGGATTCCGAACATTCCCACAGCCCCGCCGGAGACGATAGCCAACGTTGCGCCAAGTCCGGCACCACTGGACACTCCCAGAAGATATGGATCGGCCAACGGATTTCGGAACACACCCTGATACGCGGCTCCCGCGACGGCCAGCATCGCGCCCACCAAGGCACCCAGGACTACGCGGGGAAGTCGGATCTGCCAGAGAATTGCCTGCTGTTGAACGGTCAGCCCGGAATCGATATCGACGCCCGGAATCCCGTCGAGCAGTTCGAGAATGACCCGATCAGGGGTAAGGCCTGCCGGTCCCACCAGAACGCCGATCAACAGTGACACACATAAAATGAGTGCGGCACCGACCAGCGCGGTGGTTCGATGGTTCGCGAGACCGGCCTTGTGCATCAGAGAACTCAGGCCGTCGGAACCTGCGCCACGATCGCGGCAACAGCTTTCACCTGGTCGGTGACGCGGGGTCCCCATCGACTGGACAGGTCTTCGTCGAGTACGTGGATCTGGTTGCCGGTCACAGCCTTCATCCCGTTCCAACCGGGGCGCGCTGCAACAGCTTCCGCGGTGACACCGCAGCACTGCGAGTCCGCCAGGAAGATCAGATCAGGGTTGGCCTGAACCACGAACTCGGCCGAAAGCTGCGGGTAATCGCCCTGAGCGGCTGCGTCGGCGATGCTCTTCATGCCGAACAGACCGTAGATCTGGCCGATGAAACTTGTGCTCGTCACCGTGTAGAGCGAGGAGTCGAGTTCGTGGAAGTACGTGAGGGGCTGCTCGCGGGCCGGAACGCTCGCCACCGCTGCGTCGATTTCGGTGCGCATGTCACTGACCACCTCGGCACCCTCTTCCTCGTGGCCGGTTGCGATCGCGACGCGTTCGATCTGTGCGTAGACGTCGTCGATGCTCGTTGCCGCCGGCAGAAGGAGAGTCGGCACCTTTGCCTTCTGAAGCCCGGACACGAGGTCGTTCATGTCGTCGGACGCAATAACCAGATCTGGTGCGTAGCCGAGGATGGCTTCGACGTTGGGCGAGAAGCCGGACAGGTCGGTGACCGGGATGCCGGCCGGGTAGTCGGACTGGTTGTCGACGGCCTTGACCTGATCACCCGCGCCAACAGCCCACAGCGTCTCGGTAGCGCTGGGGCTGAGTGAGACGATCGACGTCGGACGCGCCGCGATCGTGATGTCGGTGCCAGAACCGGTGGGACCGGATTCCACCGTCACAGGGAATGAGCCGTCGGAGACCGCTGACGTGGTGGGGGTGTCGGAGGTGGTGGAACTGCTGCAGGCACCGGCCAACAGCGCCGTACTCACCGCCAGCGCCGCAAAGATCGATCGGAACGTGCGTGTCGGCCGAATGTTCACAGCCACCCCTCCATCAGTGCGGAGAAAGTCGCCATGCGGCGCGGCCGGAGGGCTGGGCTGCACGAGCGTCCTTCGTCCGAGGACCATCGTGTCGCCACGAGGCTGGGTGACCTGACTCGTTCATCCGTGGGTATACGGACAACTTCACAGTTGCGTCGACAGTGCCGGGCTTTCACCGGACTTCACAAGCAGCGTGGCACCCCGGAAACCCGGGGCATTTGCACTTTACAGGGGCGGCCACTCTTGACTCGAGCGGCAAAGGCACGGTAAATATCTATTCCACTAATGAACTAGTGAAAGGGTTCGGATGATCGACTTCCGTATCGACCGCCGATCCGGCATTCCCACCTACGTGCAATTGGTCGTCCAGGTGAAGCAGGCACTACGGCTCGGTGACCTACAGGTCGGTGACCGTCTGCCTACCGCCAAGGATGTTGTGGGGGCTCTTGCCATCAACCCCAACACTGTTCTGAAGGCTTACAAGGAACTCGAACGCGATGGTCTTGTTGCGCCGCGGCCGGGGTTGGGGACGTTCGTGACCAAGTCGCTCGCGAAGCCGGGAATGGCGGAGAACTCCGCTCTGCGGGCAGAGCTTTCCCGGTGGATGCGTGACGCAGTGGCGGCGGGCCTCGAGCGCACGGATATCGAGGCACTGGTCGACATGGAACTCGAGCGTGAGTTCGTCAAATCTGATTCGTCCGAGAGTGAGGGGGAGACATCGTGACCGAGCAAGAATCTGCGCTCACCATGGCTGACGTGGACAAGCGCTTCGGGCGCAAGAAGGTGCTCGACGCATGCACCTTCGAAGTCGAGGCAGGGAGCATCACCGCGCTTGTCGGCGTCAACGGTGCCGGCAAGTCGACACTCATGTCCTTGGCAGTGGGATTGACGACGCCGGATCACGGCGCGATTTCCGTACTCGGCGCCGCTCCGAGTCGTGACGGCATCAGCCCGGGCCTGGCCTATCTGGCCCAGCACAAACCGTTGTACCCGAAATTCACTGTCGCGGAACTACTTCGGTTCGGCGCCTACACCAATGACAGCTGGGACGCGAAGTACGCGCTTGCCTTGGTGGAACGTGCGGACATTCCGCTCGACGCGAAGGCCAAGACGCTCTCTCCCGGTCAACGAACCAGGGTGGCATTGGCTTTGGCGCTCGGACGCAGGCCGAAGCTCCTGCTCCTCGACGAACCGTTGGCAGATCTGGATCCCCTTGCCAGGCGGTCTGTCGCTACCTCGCTGCTCGAAGATGTCGCAGAGCACGGCACAACCGTCCTATTGTCTTCACACATCATTTCCGAATTGGCAGACGTCTCGGATCGGTTACTTCTTCTCGGCGACGGCAATGCTCGACTCTCCGGATCGTTGGATGAATTGGTCTCAGCCCATTACGTATTGGTTGGTGATGGCGATCCGTCGGACGTGGTGGGTGGCGGCACTGTTGTTCACACCGATGTCGGGCTGCGTCGAAATTCCCACCTCGTGGCCGGTCGTCGACCGAATGAACTACCAGGTTGGAGTGTCGACGATGCAACTCTGGACGATCTAGTGCTCGGGCATCTGAGCGCAGAAGCGAAGGTGTCGGCATGATCTGGGTTACCTGGCGGCACCATCGAACGTCGCTCATTGTCTCGCTGGGAATCATTGCGGTGCTCGCGCTTACGGGCTTGGTCGGTGGTGCAATTATCAAGAGCGACGGCAGTGGCCGCCCCTTCGGATCGTTTTTCGGTTGTTTCGGCAACACAACGGCGATCTGTGCGGCTGAAACTGCTCTGACTGCGACCACTCTCATTGCAACGATGCTGCCGGTGTTCCTGGGAGCATTGGTTGGTGTAACAGTGTTTTCCCGGGATATCGAGCAGGGAACACATGTGTTGGGGCTTACCCAGTCGGTCAGCCGGGCTCGCTGGTTCTGGACCAGAGTGCTGGTTGTCTTTGTTCCGCTGACCGTCGCTGCTGCGTTGCTCGGTTTCGTGTTGGAGTGGACTCGGAGGCTGCCCGCCAACAGCAACTTCGCATTTGTTGCCGGCCGAGCGACATTCGTCGACCCACCGAACCTGTCGTATCCTTCCTTTCAGTCCAGCGGATTAGCCTTGGGTGCATACACATTCATGGCTCTGATTCTTGGCGCGGCTCTCGCGTTGCTGGTGCGGAGTTCGATCGGTGCAATGGCGCTGACGATGGCCGGTGTCGTGGCAGTACTGGCCATGTTTCAGTTTGTCGTGAGGCCGCACTACGCGGAGCTCAGCGTCGAAGCATCGCCACTGGACGGATCCAGTAGATACTCTTCGTATTTGGGCGGTTACGACCAATTTGGCGGCGACTGGGAAATCGAGCAGGGGTACGTCGACATCCAGGGAAATTTCGTCGACGTTGATTATGACGAATGCACCTGGAATGGCTCTGGCGACGAGAATCCGTACGATCAGCGTCCCGAGGAGACGGGCGCCGAGTACACAATCCGTATAGATGTACTGATGGCACAGCAGGATCGAGACATGGAGGTCTGTCTGCGCGAGCACGGAGCAGACCACCGCGAGATCCGCTACCATTCGTCCGATCAGTTCCGCCGATTCCAGGTGACGGAAGCAGCTCTGGTGCTGGTTCTTTCGGGAATGTTCATGATCCCCGCGCTATGGGGCCTGCGACGCCTCAAGCCGTAATGCTCAGCCGGTGACCGGTGCGACGCTCAGCTGATTGATGTTCGCGCCGGTCATCGAGCAACCCTCGGTGGGGTAGGGGAGGAACACCGCATCGTAGGAGTTGGGCGGGTACACACGTAGTCCGGCGACGTCGGTGACACCACACTGGTCGGCTGGATAGTTCTCGACGTTGGTGGCGCGAACCAAGGCGGTTCCAGCGGAACCCGGTGCGAGGGAGACCGCAGATCCGGAGCCAGTGCGCGTTGCCGCTGCGCCCACCTCGCTGCCGTCTGCGCCGGTTACGTAGGAAACGCCGGGGAAGCCGTCGAGGGTGCAGGTGCGCGTGCTGGTGTTGGTGAAGACCACCGGTAGTTCGGTGGAACCGGCGGCGCCGCTTGCCTGTCCGAGGGTGACGCTGAGTTCTGCGACCGTGCAGTTCTCAGGACTGACCTGTGTACTCGATGCTGCCGAGTGGGTCGCGTGCGTAGTTGTTGCCGGAGCCGGGCCGGGCGCTGCGGATGTCGGTAGCGCCGAGGTAGTGGTGGGAACAGTAGTGCTGGTGGCTGTGTCGGAGCTGTCGGATCCGCAACCGCTGACGAGGGCAATTGCGGTCAGCGGTGCTGCGAGCAGGACGATCCGACGTATTACTGTGGGATTCATGGTTCGCTCCTCCGGCCAGCCGACATGTGTGTCCGGTATATCCGAATCATGGTTGGGATGTGCGGGAATGCGGCAACTGAGTGCGCCATTTCACGCACCGAACGTGAGGAGATTCGATGCCGACAGTTCCGAACGCGAGGCCTGATCCCGACCCACATGACATCAAGCGCTGGCGACGCTATCTCGCCGACGAGCAGGCAGAAGCCGCGGTGTACCGCGACCTCGCAGGGCGGCGCACCGGTGAGGAACGCGAGATCCTCCTAGCGCTCGCCGAAGCTGAGGGTCGGCACGAGGCACACTGGCGTGCCCTCCTCGGCGAACATGTCGGAAAGCCGATGCCCGGCGACATACGCACTCGTATCCTCGGGTTCCTCGCCCGACGATTCGGCTCGGTCTTCGTTCTTGCGCTCGCTCAACGTGCAGAGACCCGATCGCCTTACCCGAACGACGCGGATGCAACTGCCTCGATGGGTGCCGACGAGAAGATCCACGAAGAAGTGGTGCGCGCGCTGGCAACTCGTGGGCGCAATCGGCTTTCGGGGACCTTCCGCGCGGCCGTGTTCGGCGCAAACGACGGTCTGGTGAGTAACTTGGCCCTGGTTCTCGGTATCAGTGGCAGCGGAGTCTCGAATCAGATCGTGTTGCTCACCGGTATGGCCGGACTGCTGGCAGGCGCACTGTCGATGGGTGCCGGTGAATACGTTTCCGTCCGCTCGCAACGTGAACTGTTGGAAGCGTCCACTCCAGGTACCGACGCGCGCGATGCCGTCGGATTGCTCGACGTCGACGCCAACGAGTTGGCTCTGGTGTACCGAGCCCGCGGCATGACGGCAGAAGAAGCCGAAGTGAGAGCGGCGGAGGTCCTGAAGCACAACAACTTCGGTGTGACAGATGTCGAAGACACTCACGAGTCTGTCGGCACCGGTTTGGGAGCTGCAGCCGCCAGCTTCTGTTTCTTTGCCTCCGGCGCAATCATTCCCGTGCTGCCGTACCTGTTCGGGCTGGAAGGTGTGACGGCCCTGATCGTGGCTTCGGTGCTGGTGGGTATCGCCCTTCTGGGCACCGGCATTGTTGTGGGACTGCTTTCGGGCGGTCCGCCTTTCAAGCGGGCGCTCCGTCAGCTTGCCATCGGTTACGGCGCCGCGGCGGCAACATATCTACTCGGAATGCTGTTCGGGACATCGTTGTAGAGCACCGGCCTCGAGGTCGCACGATCTCGAGGCCGGCGTCACCAGCTCGCTACAGGTCTCGCGCCAGCGCTCGGCCTGCCGCGCGGCCCGAGAAGATGCAGCCACCGAGGAAGGTTCCCTCCAAGGCGCTGTACCCGTGGACGCCACCGCCACCGAAGCCGGCAACCTCGCCAGCTGCATAGAGGCCGTCGAAGACGCTGCCATCGGCCTTGATCACTTGCGAGTCCAGATTGGTTTCCAAGCCGCCGAGCGTCTTTCGGGTGAGTAGGTGCAGACGAACAGCGATCAGTGGGCCGTTCTTGGGGTCCAAGATCTTGTGCGGAGCAACGACGCGCACGATTTTGTCTGCCAGCAGATTACGGGCACCGTGGATGGCGGTGACCTGGAAGTCCTTGCTGTACTTGTTGTCTACCTCGCGGTCGCGGGCGATCATTTCGCGCTCGATGTCCTCGAAATCGAGTAGTGGCGTGTCGGTCAGGGCATTCATGCCGTCTACCAAGTCGCGAAGGTTGTTGCGCACCACGAAGTCCGCGCCCTTCTGCTTGAAGGCTTCGACAGGGCCGGGTGCACCCTTCTTGATGCGTTCGAGGAGGAGCTTGAAATCTCGATTGGTGAAGTCCGGATTCTGCTCCGATCCCGAGAGGGCAAACTCCTTCTCGATGATCTTCTGATCGAGGATGAACCAGGTGTACTCGTGGCCGCTGTCGAGGATGTACTTGAAGGTGCCCATCGTGTCGAACCCGGGGAAGTTGGGTACCGGCAGACGCTTGCCGGTAGCGTCGAACCACATCGACGACGGTCCGGGGATGATGCGGATTCCGTGGTTGGGCCAGATGGGATTCCAGTTCTGGATGCCTTCTGTGTAGTGCCACATGCGGTCGCGGTTGACGATGTTTCCGCCCGCGGATTCGGTGATTTCGAGCATCCGTCCGTCGACGTGTGCGGGTACGCCGGTCAGCATGTGCTTCGGCGCCTTGCCGAGTCGTTCCGGCCAGTTCTTCTTCACCAGCTCGTAGTTGCCGCCGATTCCGCCGGAGGTCACCACGACAGCCTGTGCGGCGAACTCGAATTCGCCGACCGGGGTCCGGGAACTCTCAACTCCGCGAAGGTTGTTGGAAGGTTCCAGAACGGTGCCGCGGACGCCGGTGACAGCGCCGTCGGTGACCACCAGTTGATCGACCTGGTGGCGGTGCTTGAACGTGACCAGTCCGCGTTTCTGGGCGGCGATCACTCGGCTCAGGAACACGTCGACGACGCCGGGGCCAGTTCCCCAGGTGAGATGGAATCGTGGTACTGAATTGCCGTGTCCGAGAGCCATTCCGCGGCCGCGCTCGGCCCAGCCGACGTTGGGCATCAAACGAAGCCCCAAGTCGTGCAGGTACTGACGCTTGTCGCCGGCCGCGAATTCGACGTACGCCTTTGCCCATTGGCGGGGCCAGTGGTCTTCACGATCCCGGTCGAAGGCCGCGGTACCCATCCAGTCCTGCATGGCGAGGTCGAGTGAGTCCTTGATGCCGAGTCGGCGTTGTTCCGGACTGTTGACGAGGAACAGTCCACCGAGTGACCAGAACGCCTGAGCGCCGAGGTTGGCTGCATTTTCCTGTTCTACGACAAGGACTTTGCGTCCCGCACGGGTCAGTTCGTACGTGGCGACAAGGCCGGCAAGCCCGGCCCCGACAACGATGACGTCGGCATGTTCGCTCATGGGGACTCCTCTGATGATGGGTGGGGCGGGATTGGTTCGGTGTAGGACAGCAGGATTCGAGTAAAGATGTCGAGGCGAAGGGCAAACGCGGCGTCGGTGTCGGGATCGACCAGGCACTGCACGCTGGTGCCGTCGTGAACCGCGACCAGGGCGCGCCCCAATGTGGTCGGATCTCCCACGATGCGCCGTCCGACGTCACCGAGTGCGGACTGCACCAGGGGAAGCAAAGTCTGGAGTATCGCGTCTTCGCGGTCGGCCACTGCAGTTCGCAGTGCATCGTTGCGGAGTGCGTGCGCCGTGAACTCGGCATTGATCCGGTACCACTGCGCGTCTACCGGGACTACGGAAACAATCCGTCCGACGACGGCAGTCATGTCGAGGGAGTCGGTACTGATTGCGGCGGTGGCTGACTTCAGGTCAGCGAGCATCGCGGCGGACTTTTGTTCCCACATGGCAAAAAACAGTTGATCAAGGGAGTCGAAGTTGGAGTAGAAGGCGCCACGTGAGTATCCGCCTCGTTCGCAGATCTGCTCGACGGTTGCGTGTCCGAATCCCTGGTCGCCAAAAACCTCAGCGGCGGCGTCGAGAAGTCGTTGACGCGTTTGACCTCGACGTTTAGTGACACGTTTTGTAGGGGAGGTGTCAACATCCGTCATCGGTACCTCCTTGTGCTGGTTTCCTAAACGATACACGGATGTATCCGATGCGATCGCGTATCGATAAATTTGCCTTTGACCGGTGTTTCTATCCGTATCTAGAAAATTCACAAGATTAACGAATATCTGTATATGTGCGGTGGCTGACGGTAAGAATCATCGCGATTTCAACCCTGTTGCCGGGCGCGCTCGAACGGTCTAATGGAGTCTTTGCCCCTGTTTGTTGTTGTCGATCCGAAGGAACTGCCATGTCCTTGCGCTTCCACTGGTACCTGCCCACCTATGGCGATTCCCGGAATCTGATGGCCGGTGGCCACGGCAGTGGCATGTCCGGAGATCGACCGGCCACACTGAAGTACCTCAATCAGATCGGCGCCGCAGCCGAGGCCAACGGCTTCGAAGCAGTCCTCACTCCCACGGGAGCCTGGTGCGAGGATGCCTGGCTGACGACGGCGATGATGATCGACACCACCGAAACCCTGAAATTCCTTGTCGCTCTGCGGCCCGGCCTGACGAGTCCGACGTTGGCAGCTCAGATGGCAGCAACATTTCAGTGGCAATCAGGTGGACGGTTGCTCCTGAACGTCGTGACCGGCGGCGAGGACTACGAGCAGCGGACGTTCGGCGACTTCCTGGACAAGAATCAGCGTTACGCGCGTTGCGGCGAGTACCTCGACGTCGTCCGTCAACTGTGGGCAGGCAACGGTCCGGTCGATTTCTCCGGCGAGTACGTCAGCGTGGAAAATGCTGAGCTGCATCGCCTTCCGGACCCGGTTCCGCCCGTCTTCTTCGGCGGATCGTCGCCCGCTGCGGGAACCGTCGCTTCGCGCTTTGCCGATACCTACCTCACCTGGGGTGAAACACCATCTGCTGTTGCCGCGAAAATCGCGTGGATCAGGGACTTGGCGGAGATCCAGGGGCGGCGGCTCGATTACGGAATTCGTTTGCATGTCATCAGTCGTGACACGGCCGAAGAAGCCTGGGCTGAGGCTGATCGTCTGCTCGGCGCTCTGGATCCGGCGACGGTGGAGCGTGCGCAGGCGAACCTCGCCCGGTCGAATTCGGAGGGCCAGCGCCTGATGAACGAACTGCATGGCGGTGGATCCGCATACCGGGAAGGCATCGGTGCGCGTTCACTGGAAATTGCGCCCAACCTGTGGACGGGAGTCGGATTGGTGCGCGGTGGTGCGGGTACCGCTCTGGTCGGTTCGCACGAGGAAGTTGCCGACAGAATTGCGGAATACGCGACAATCGGGTTGGACCACTTCATCTTGTCGGGCTATCCGCATCTCGAGGAAACCTACCAGTTCGGTGAGGGAGTTCGTCCCATCCTCGAGCGTCGTGGTCTGGTTCGCGGCGCAGTGGCGACTCGGGTGTAACCGCATGCGGGACATTGGTCCTTGATCTGCCTTCGGTCCATGCGACTCCGGCGGTTCGAACGACCCGGCGGGATGGGTGGTTCTACCCTTTGCTGGATGCCGTCGAACGTGATCGAGAGGGATGTCAATGCAGATACAGGGCCGAAGTGCAGTTCGTCGGGTAGTCGGGACCGTCGCTGTAGCCGCGGCAGCGCTCGGTGTCGGGGTGTTGATCAACCCGGGCGTCGCGTCGGCAGCGACGACGGCGCCCGAGGTGTCGTACTCGGTTGACGGTAACGACCTGACGCTGACGGTGCGCAATACCAACACGACGATCACCTCGTGGTGCCAGGTATTTGTCCTGAACGCGGCGGACGCGGCGGCTGTTGCCCAGGAGCCCGGCAAACTACTCGATCCGAATGTTGTTGTTTATCCGGATGTTTCGGATCCATCCACGCTTTTCGGAGTCGGAGTGGGCTCGACCGTTACCAAGACTGCACCTGATCTTCCCGACGGTACGTACGCCGTTGTCGGCGGATGCGTCGACTTCCGCGACGGAAGTGGACTCACCCCGACAATCGGAACTCCCGCCGTGGTTATCATCGGCGGTCCCCTCGGCGGAATCGATACCGGTAGTCTCACAGGACTGTTCGGCAGCTGAGCGGAGAAGGTTATGGCCACAAGTGGATTCACCAGAATTCTCAGCAGCATTGCACTGGCGTCCGCTGCGGCGATCGGAATGGCATTTCTGACGCCGGCTGCTGCGTCGGCAGAACGGGTTGTATTGCCACCCCCGCTCTCGGTGAGTGTGTCGGGCAACAACATTACGTTCACTATCAAGAATCCGAATCCGCGACTGAGCCTGATCAACTGCACACCGGCGATTGTCGATATCAGGAATCTGCCCGCCGTCATCAGTGACCCGGCGTCGTTGCTCGATCCCGGTGTCCTTGTCTATCCACAGGTTACGAACATCGGTGATCTGTTCGGAGTCCTTCCGCAGCGAGAGCTGACCAAGACTGTCACCGATATTCCCACCGGGGTTTACGCGGTTGTCGGTGCCTGCGTGTTCATTCCGAGTCTCATTCCGCCGATCACGACGCTTCCGGCCATAAGCTTGCCCGAAGTTGTGGTTGTCGGCGGATTCTTCGAAGGGCTCGGAACGGGAAGTGTTTCAGGCTCGTTGGAAGGTCTCGGGTTCGAGAGTGTGAACGATCTCATCGAGGCCTGGGAGCGGATCTCCGCCGGAAGTAGTGATTCGGGTAGCGGTAACGGCAGTGCCGTCAACACCGGTAGCAACAGCGAGAGCCTCGGCACCAATCTCGGGAGCTTCGACTTCCAAGGCGGCTCGGGCATAGATGTAGTCGTGCCCACCTCGTAGCGAGTTCAGGTTCGCGCGCGATGGCGTCGTACCGCGTCTCGATTTGAACAGGTCGGGGAGCAGTACCGTTGTCTGCCGTTGCGTGAGGTGTCCGCATAGATGTTGGTGCACTCCTCGAGGGAACATCGGCCCAGACGATGCATTCCGCGGCCCACGAGGTGTAGTGCCGTCCCAACTGAAAACAAGGCTTTCAGGACCTCGGCAAGCGACTGCTGTGGATCGCGGTAGTGCAGATGCCAGCCATCGCCCGCGTGATTGGTCATGCGTGGGTAGGCCGACGCTTGCTCCAACATGACGTTCACCAGTTCGGCACGGGCATTCTCATCTGTGACGTCGACGATTTTCGACCATTCGATCAGGAGGTCGAGCGTCTCTCCGAGGTCTTTCTCGGCGATGGGGAAATCGAGAATGATGCCCGCCTCGACGCAACGTTCGACGAGTTCATTCAGGTTCTGGGGATGGCGATTGGCCAGGTCGGCGGCCAAAGTCACCGCATATTCGCCGTAAGGGTTGAGATGCATAATGGCATTACACCATGGTTGTCGTATGAAGAAAACAGAACTTGCCAGCGTCAGGTGCATCCACCGGTGGGAAATCGAATCGCGTCATCGGACCAGTGAAGGGACTGTCACCTACCTGCGCTGCCACTGCGGGTCGTGGCAAACCCTTCTCACCGAATGGATGTCAGGGGGTACCGGCTCGGCCATAGCCGCGCCGACAAAGGCTCGGTCCAGGTCGTGATCGCATGCCTCGGTGAGTTGGCGCGTTCGGGTTAGTGTGCCGACATGGGCTTCTCGTTGACCTTCATGCGCATCAAGCAGGACGAGCAGGTTGATGCCGACCGCGGCGGCGTCGCCGACTTCCTCGAACGGCGTGGCCTGCAACTCGTTGCGGGCCGGTACGGAGGAGAGATCTTCGATCTCGACGGCAAGCCTCTGAGCTTCGACGATCGTTTCTCTGACCTGTACCTCGACCCACTGGACAAGAGTGATCCTTTGAGTGGCGGTATCTTTCATGCCAGCCTTACCGGTGCAGAGTGCGAGTTCATCTACGAGCTGTGTGTCGCCGCCGGTTTCATGATCGTCAACCCCTCTGGTGATCCGACGTTTCTTGTGCCGCAGCGCAACCACGCGCCTGAAGACCTTCCGGAACTCGACGACGCGGCTTGGGTGGAGAGCCCCGCCGAACTGTTACAGGCCCTCACCGGGAGCTTCGACGAGTTCCGCGCGTATCGGAACAAAGTGCTCTCGCAGTACCCAGATCCCGGCAGAAAGCGCCTATAGCGTCAAAATCCAAGTGTCGCTGCCTCCGTCGAGGTGCCAATCCTGTCGCGGGCCATCCCATTCGCGTGCGACATCCGTGAGCCAGATGGTGGTGTCGGGGTCCCATCCGCCCATGACTGTGGCGGTCTCGGCGTCGACATGAAGTACCCGCGTCGCGCTGCTGAGATAACCCAAAAGCGTGAGGTGCACGGCGTCCCACTCATTCGCGACACGCTCCCAATCGGGGATGACCCACCGGCCGTCGCGGCCGGTGGTCTGGAACCACACATGTCGGCGGGCGCGGTGACCTCGAGCGGAAACTCACGGCACAGCAGGATCCAGTCCTCGGCCGAACGAACCTCGAACGTCCGCCCGGCCCCGCGGACCGGTATCGAGGTCGCTTGCTTCCACCCGTAGCCGTCTTCCTCGAGGCCCAACCCAGCAGGAAGTCGACCGATAGTCTCGACAAGTCCGAGGGGGATTGACCACCATGTTCCGCCCCAACTGGCGTTGGGGTCGCGTGGGCGTTCCCGCGCGGCGCGTTCTTCTTCGGCGCGTTCCTCGATTGCCCACTGGCGCAGGGTTTGTCGCGGATGTTTCGGCAGTGGTGGCCAGGCATTGGCCGATCGCCAGTCGATGGCCCACTGCTCGGTCCGGCGAGACTCCGTGAACCACTCCATGATCGGGGACGTCGCAATTCGCTCGGCAATGTAGGCGAGGGCTGATCGGATGATCGGGTGGCCCGCGAGCACGTCAGCACCGTCCGGCTCCTGCCAGTACATGGCAGAGTTCACCGATCGTCCCAGAGCGGTCACTGTCTGCGTGGTGTCGAGGCCGGACAGATCGAGCGACGCAAGGTCCGCGGAGAGGTACTCCAGCATGGAAGCGGGGAAGGGTTCGGCGTCGTCCACCCATGGCGCGGGAACGAGAATCCCCTCACTTGTTTTCTCGACACCGTGGGCGAGCCGGAAGATTGCGCTAGCAATGTCCGGTTCCAACTCCCTGGCAAGTTCGAGGCACAAACGTCGACCTCGCGGCCCTTCCAGGATCGATTCCACATGTGGGGTCATCTGACTACCTTTGCATCCAGTCGATATTGCGCTTACTAGTTCTCTCTAGGACACGCCCTAGATGACGGCATATTCGGCTAGCTGACTTGTACCGTCGATGGGCATGGACCCCGTACGCAATCCATATGCCCCTGGCGCCGGCCAACGGCCGCCAGAACTGGCCGGTCGAGACAAGCAGATAGACGCGTTCGACGTCGTGCTCGAGCGCATCGCGCGCGGTCGACCCGAGCGCAGTGTTGTCCTGACCGGGCTCCGCGGTGTGGGAAAGACCGTGCTGCTGAACCAGCTCAGGTCGGCGGCCATCTCGAAGAGCTGGGGGACGGGCAAGATCGAGGCTCGCCCCGACCAAGACCTGCGACGCCCACTGTCGTCGGCCCTGCACATGGCCGTCCGGGAGATTGCGGTCTCGCATCGCGATCCTGAGCGGGTCGAGCAGTTTCTCGGTGTTCTGAAATCGTTTGCGCTCCGGGCGACGGCAGACAAGGGGATGCGTGAGCGGTGGCAACCAGGTATTGACGCGCCGGCGCTCAAGGGGCGGGCCGACAGCGGCGACATCGAAATCGACTTGGTCGAACTGCTGATGGATGCGTCGTCGTTGGCGCGGGACGTCGGTGTCGGTATCGCGATTTTCATCGACGAAATGCAGGATCTCGGTGCGGCAGACGTATCGGCGATCTGTGGGGCCTGCCACGAATTGAGTCAGGACGCAGCACCTTTGATCGTGGTCGGAGCGGGACTTCCGCACCTGCCTGCAGTGTTGTCGGCATCGAAAAGCTATTCGGAGCGGCTGTTCAGCTACCACCGGATCGATCGACTCGAACGTGATGCGGCAGACCAGGCGTTGATCGCACCCGCCGCACGTGAGGATGTCGAGTTCACGGACGCAGCGCTCGACGCTCTGTACGCCGCGGCGGACGGCTACCCCTATTTTGTTCAGGCTTACGGAAAAGCCACGTGGGATGTGGCCGCGTCGAGTCCGATCACGAAAGACGATGTGCGGGTAGGTGCTCCGACGGCCGAGGAGGAATTGGCGGTCGGGTTCTTCGGATCACGGTATGAGAGAGCAACCCCGGCAGAGCGGGAGTACATGCGAGCCATGGCAGATCTGTCCGGTGACGACGGGCCGGTGGCGACGGCAGCGATCGCGGTTGAACTCGGACGCAAGCCCGCATCGTTGTCGCCGGCGCGTGACGGGCTGATCAAGAAGGGACTGATCTACTCCGCGGAGCGAGGCTCGATCGGATTCACGGTGCCGCACTTCGGCCGCTACTTGCGTGGGCAGGCAGAGTGAACGCGCTCGAGACCGCGTGGGATCGGGTTACGGCGATCAGCCCTGCTCCGCAAGCCTGGGTAGTTCCGCTGGCAGCGCTTGTCGCCGTGGTGATCGTCCTCGAACCACACCTGTGGCAGGTTGCCCGCAACGTCGTGACCATCGCACACGAGGGCGCTCATCTCATTGTTGCTGTCCTGGTCGGCCGCCGGTTGAAAGGTCTTCGGCTGCACTCGGATACGTCGGGGGTTGCCATCTCCTCGGGTAAACCGACAGGATTCGGCGTCATCGTGATGACGTTCGCGGGCTATGTGGGTCCGTCGATTCTCGGACTGGGAGCGGCCGCCTTGTTGGGTGCGCAACGGGCGGTGTTGGTGTTGTGGATCGGACTGTTCGTTGTTGCGGTGATGATGGTGTTGATCCGCAATCTGTACGGAGTGTTTTCGCTTGCCGTAGTGGGGGCGGCGCTGTTTGCTCTCGTGTGGTGGGGATCGGCGGAACTGCAAGTGGCTGCCGCATACTTCTTGACGCTCTTCCTGCTGTTTGCCGGACCCCGCCCGGTCGTCGAACTGCAGCGTCAGCGGAGCCGCCGCGGCGGTGCGCCGGATTCCGACGCGGATCAACTGGCCAGACGATCGCCGATACCCGCGATCGTGTGGGTCACGTTGTTCTTCGTGGTGAACGTGGGAGTGCTGGCTGTCGGCGGTTGGTGGATCCTGCGTCCAGTCATTGCTTGAGTATCAATTGACCTATCTACAGGTATCTAGCTAATGGGCTAGATACCTGTAGATATTGATCACGCGATGTCTTCCTCGTCGCCTGCAGCCACCCTCTGCAAACCTCGGTAAGCGTCGTTGGCGCTTTGACGGCCGGCGATGACCGCCTCGACCTCCGCCGCGATCGGCATGTCCACGCCGTACTCGCGGGCCAGAGCCATGACCGTCGGAGCGGTTTTCACGCCCTCGGCAACTTGACCCAGCTTCTCGACGGCTTCCTCGACTGTCAGCCCCTGCGCCAGTGCTTCGCCCACCCGGCGGTTGCGGGAGGTGGGAGCCATGCAGGTGGCAATCAGATCGCCGACGCCGGTCAAGCCGGCAAAGGTTCGTGGATTGGCGCCCATCGCTTCGCCCATCCGGGTCATCTCCGCGAGCCCACGAGCCAACACCATGGCGCGGGTGTTGTCGCCGACGCCAAGACCGTCGGCCATTCCGGACGCAATCGCGACGATGTTCTTGAGGACGCCGCCGAGTTCACATCCCAGGACGTCGGTGTTGCGATAGACGCGGAACACCGACGACGCAAAGAGTGGCTGCAGTGCTGCGGCAACGCGGTCGTCCTGCGTCGCGACGACGGAGGCGGCGGCCATGCCGTCGACAATCTCCTTGGCGATGTTGGGTCCGGCGAGAAGCCCGACAGGGTGTCCGGGCAGGCACTCGGCGATCACCTCGGTGGGTCGCTGACGCGTACCGGGTTCGAGACCCTTCGCGAGCGACAGGATCGGTACCCACGCTCGAACCTCGTTGGAGATCTCGGCAAGTGTGGAACGAACGGCATGCGACGGAACGCCGCAGACCAGAACGTCGGCCTCGCGCGCTGCCTGAACCAGGTCGGATGTCGCTTTCAAGCCTTTCGGAAGCCTGCGTTCACCGAGGTACCTGCTGTTGGTGCGCTGGGAGTTGATCTCGTCAGCGGTGTCCGCACTGCGTGCCCACAACAAGGTGGGGGTGTTGCGGGCGGCCAGCCCGGCAACCGTGGTTCCCCAGGATCCTGCGCCGAGTACAACGACGCGTACCGGGCGGGCCATCAGAGTGCGCTCTCGGGCGTAGCGAGTGATGTCATGGTTCCAAGCGTTCCACTTGCGGAGCGGTTGCGGAGCAAATCAGCAGAGTCTGTGGCTCGGCTTACTTACGTCGTGCTCGGCGGCGCGGATGTGCGCATGGTTTCGACGGCGTCGGCGGACTCCGCGACTATCGACCGCATCGCGGCTTCGGCGGCGTCGGCGTCACCGGACTGGATTGCCGACGCGACCACTCCGTGCAGGTGAATGGCTTCCGGATCAGCTTCGTGGGGCATCAGGGCGTGGCGGGTTCGGCCCTCGAGGATCTCCACGACGATCTGTGACATCGCACGCAGCATCGGGTTTCCGGACGCTGCGAGCAGTGTGCGATGAAAGTCCGAATCATGCCCCAGATAGGCGTCGGTGTCTGCAGCCCGTGAGGTAGCTGACATTCCGATCACAGCCGCAGTGAGCGCGCCGCACTGCTGCGGGGTGGCCCGGGTCGCGGCCAAGCGAGCGGCCAGAGGTTCGATTCCCGAGCGTAGTTCGCTGAGGATCGACAGTTGCTCGAACCGGCCGGGGCCGGCCAATTGCCAGCGGATGACAGTGGGATCGAGCGCGTTCCAATGCTCCGATCCGAGGATCGTGATTCCGACGCGTCGACGCACCGATGCGAGGCCGAGTGATTCGAGTACTCGCACGACTTCCCGGATGACTGTGCGGGACACGTCGTAGCGGGTTGCGACTTCATCCGCGGAGATCGTGGTGCCCGGCGCGAGGGCACCACTGACGATGTCCTGACCCAGTTGTTCCAGCATCGAGTCATGCAGTTGCTGAAACGGGAGTGAGGCCATGCGTAGATCGTCCCATGTGTATGGATTAAGCCCGATGAAAGTCCGATAAATACTACAAATTAGTGTCTGGTCTTGAAATTGTAGGTTAATTGAGGAACAGTGACCTCCATCACTCGTTGGACTGGAGTCCCTATGAACACCACAGCACTGCTGGCAGCCGAGGTCGTCCCGGCTGGAAGCGATGCTCGACTGATCATCGCCGCCGTTGCGGGCGTCGCCGTGATCATCGCGCTCATTACCTGGCTCGATCTGCACCCCTTTCTTGCTCTGTCGATCGGAGCGGTAGGCGTCGGATTGGCTGCCGGACTCGGATCGGCTGAGTCCGTTGCGGCCTTCGCGACAGGGTTCGGCTCGACGATGGGCGGCGTCGGCATTCTCATCGGCTTCGGTGCCATGTTCGGCAAACTGCTGGCCGACTCCGGCGGTGCTGATCGAATAGTGGACACCCTCGTCAGTCGATCCAGTGACCGGGCGCTGCCGTGGACGATGGCTCTGGTTGGCGCCGTCATCGGTCTGCCGATGTTCTTCGAGATCGGCCTCGTCCTGTTGATGCCCGTCATCATTCTGGTGGCCAGGCGGTCCGGGCAGTCCTTGATTCGTATCGCGATTCCCACCCTCGCGGGTCTGTCTGCGATGCACGGTTTGGTTCCGCCGCACCCCGGACCGCTGGTCGCCGTTTCCGCGTTGAACGCCAACCTCGGTCTGACATTGGCGCTTGGTGTACTCGTTGCCATCCCGACGGTGATCCTGGCCGGCCCGGTCTTCGGCAAGATCGCGGCCCGCTGGGTAGATGTCAAAGTTCCCGATCTCTTTGTCACAGGCGAGGATCGGGGCGAAGAGGAGAAGGTGCAGCGCCCCAGTTTTGCGGCCACTCTTGCCTCGATCATGCTTCCCGTGGTGCTCATGCTCGGCAAAGCTCTGGCCGAGGTCATCGCCCCTGATTCCGAATCGCTCCCCAAATCGGTACTGGACTTCCTCGGAACCCCGGTTGTCGCTTTGGGACTCGCAGTTCTGGTCGGCATGGTGCTGCTCGGACGCGGCGGCGGAATGGATCGCAAGGCCATTTCGAAGTCACTCGAGAGTTCACTGCCGCCGATTGCCGGCATCCTGCTGATCGTCGGCGCCGGTGGTGGTTTCAAGCAGGTGCTTATCGACACCGGTATCGCTGACGTGATTGCCGACGCGATCAAGGGCAGCAGCTTGCCGGTGCTCTTCCTCGCGTGGCTGGTCGCTGTATTGATCCGCGTCGCAACAGGTTCGGCAACCGTGGCGACAGTCACGGCTTCCGGGATCCTGGCTCCTGTTGCCGCCGAGCTCTCTTCGACTCACGTTTCGTTGATGGTGCTGGCAATCGGCGCGGGTTCGCTCTTCCTTTCACACGTCAACGACGCAGGATTCTGGTTGGTCAAGGAATACCTCGGCGTCACCGTTGTGCAGAACCTCAAGACGTGGACGGTGATGGAGTGCATTATCTCGGTGTCCGGACTTGCCGGTGTCCTTGTCCTGAGCGCAATTATCTAGGGGATTGGCATGACTGAGAAAGCAGCACAGAAGAATCCCGTGCTTGTCGTGATGGGTGTATCGGGCTCCGGCAAATCGACTGTCGGCGGAATGATTGCCGGCGCGATGGGCTGGGATCTCCAAGAGGGCGACGATCTGCACCCGCAGGCCAACATCGAGAAGATGGCTACCGGGCATCCGTTGAACGACGACGACCGCTGGCCGTGGTTGGACAAGATCGCGCAGTGGATCACGCAACATACCGATGCAGGGCAGCCGGGCATCGTCACGTGCTCGGCACTCAAGCGCAGTTACCGCGACATACTGCGGGGTGAGAACGTCGTGTTCGTTCATCTTGCCGGTTCGCGCGATCAGATCGGCCAGCGGCTGACCGCGCGCCTCGACCACTACATGCCGCCGTCACTGCTGGACTCGCAGATCTCCACGCTCGAGCCGATCGACCCGGATGAACAGGCGATCATCATCGACGTCGGTGGTAGTCCAGTCGAGATAGTGGAGGAAATTCTGCGACGGCTCGAAGAGCTCGGATACTGAGTTCGGGCGCCAGCCTGTCCTGTCGAAATTGCGTCGGTTATCGTTCAGTCAAGGTATGTGTAACTCGGATACACAAAATGCCTTGACCTGGGAGGACGCTATGCGGACGCGAGATTCGACGGTATGGCACTGGAACGTGAGCCCGCGCGCACGGTTCATCTTTGCTGTGACCAGGACATTTGTGAAGCCCGCATTCACCTACTGGCCGACCAGTGACCGCGGGATCCGGCAACTCGAAAAGCTCGACGCGCTTGCCGACCGCCTGCCCAAGCCCAAGAATCTCGACATCGAACCGCTGACGATGGGTGGGGTTTCCTGTGAGAAGGTCACGCACCCGCGCCGCGCTTCGGGCGCGCTTGCGGGAGCCACCATTCTCTACTTCCACGGCGGTGGATTCATTTTCTGCGGACTTGCCACCCACCGAGCACTGTGTGGCCTCCTGTCCGCCAAAGCCGGCGTCCCGGTGATCTCCGTTCGGTACCGGCAGTTGCCCGAAGGGTCGATCGGCACGTCCGTGGTTGACGCCATGGCCGCGTACACGGCACTTCTCGAGACCGCGGAAGACCCGAACAAGATTGTGGTTGCCGGTGATTCGGCAGGCGGCTACCTGGCAATGAAGGTCGCCGAGATAGCAGCACTGCGCGGAATCACACGCCCGGCCGCCGTTGTCGGGTACTCGCCGCTCCTCAACGTAGACCTCGAAGAGCACGATCCTGATTTCATGAAACGCGATGCGTACCTGCCGATGTCGCAGGTCGAGAAACTCAAGGATCGATGGTTGAACGGACCGGACAACATTGTCGGCGAGCAGTCACCGATCAACGCCGATCCGAAGTTGCTTGCGCCCTCGTTTCTGGTGTGCGCTGAGTACGAACTGATGCGCCCGGACGTGGAAATAATGACCGAAAACTTCATCAAGGCAGAGCAAACCGTCGAAACCCACATCTGGAGTGGGCAGATCCATGCCTTCCCGGTGATCGGCAAGGCGCTGCGCGAAGGGCGCACGATCGTTGATCTGAGTGTCGCGTTCCTGGAACGTACCTTGGCGTCGAAGCGCAAGATCAGCGCCTGACTTTTCTCTATTGGTCGGCTTCTGCACGGGTAAGGAATGCCAGAACGGCCGAGACCCGGGCGTCGATCCTGTTTCGCTGAATCGCTTCCCAAACCTGGCTTAGGCATTTGCGTCAGGATTAGTGGACGGCCGGGGCCAAATTCGGATAGCAGTTCACGGCTGGGAGTTCGTTGTCATAAGCGACCACTGGACGGGAGAGTCGGTTCTCATCGCCAGGTGGGCGACTTATCGTGGCAGCACGTAAGTGTTCCGGTTGTCGGGTATCGGCGACGGATTTCGAGAGGGGTGTCACATCGTGAGTGCCGCACATGGCGTGGGCGCGAAGTGGCGGAGTCCGGATGCAACGGATTTGAACGGGACGCAGCGGAGGCTCAGGAAATGGCGATTTCCGCACCGAGATAACAGAATTCGTAGACGATCAGGAGATCATTCATGACAGTCCATCCAGAAGTTGCGGCAATGCTGGCCGCGCTGGAATCCGGATTCCCGGACGTGACGAAATTCCCGCCAGTAGAACTGCGTGAGCTGATTCGTAGTCGGCGTGCTCCGCTGCAGGGGCTACCGGGCATGCGCGATGTTCACGATCTCACGATCGACGGTCCGGGAGGAGATCTGTCGTTGAGGGTGTTCCGGCCGCACACAGATCATGATGATCTGCCGGTCGTGGTGTTCGCACACGGCGGAGGTTTCGTATTTTGCGATCTCGACAGTCACGACGAACTCTGTCGCTCGATGGCGGAAGGTGTTGGCGCTGTGGTGATTGCAGTTGACTACAGGCTTGCTCCTGAGCATCAGGCTCCGGCAGCGCATGATGATGTGTACGCAGCCTTGGAATGGGCGGCAAAAAATGCGGGTGACTACGGCGCAGATCCGTCGAACATCGTCCTCGCTGGGGACAGCGCCGGTGGAAATCTTGCAGCCACTGTATCCATTGCGGCGCGAGATCGAGGGGGCCCGGCAATTGCGGCGCAGGTTCTCCTGTACCCGGTGATAGACGACGATTTCGAGACGGAATCGTATCGGCTGTACGGCACCGGCTACTACAACACCACTTCGGCGATGAAGTGGTACTGGCAGCAATATGCACCCAACGGAACCGACGATCCTCGTGTGATTCCGACGCGGGCAGAAAGTCTTACCGGCCTACCGCCGGCTGTCATCATCACCGCCGAACTCGATCCGCCGTGCACGTCGGGTGACACATATGCGCAGATGTTGGAGGCGGCCGATGTGCCCGTCGTCCATCACCGGTTCGATGGACTGTTTCACGGTTTTCTGACATTCACCTCGCTCTCGTTCACGGAACCCGCTCGACGTGACATCTGGGCAATGGTTCGCGGAGTGCTCGAAAAGAGATAGGCGATCGCGCATGGGTGCAGGCCCGGCCCTCGAGGGGGCCGGGCCTGTGGCTAATCGCTCGCGAGAACGACGTCGTCGATCGAACAGAAGCTGTGGCAGATCCGATCGCGGACGATGACCTCGGTGCACTCCGGATCGAACCAACGGTCCACGACAGCCCAATGGATCGGATGATCGAGATACTGCCCGAGTAATGAAGCCTGGTCAGTGAATTCCTGCTCCCACACATGCGTCCATGGAGTCGGGCCAACGGCAGAACTGACACGGCTGAGTCGCCATGCACCGATGGACGAGATCAGCGCCGGCATCCGTAATAAATCGCGTTCGAAATGCTCGACCTTGCTTGCCTCGGTGCCGGGCACAACTCGCAGGAGCAATGTTCGGTAGACACTGTTACGGGTGTCGATCGCCGACCGTCCGGTCGATCCGGACGTGTACTCGACGCCGTGGAACCGCTCGATGGCCGGATGCTCGAAGCTGGCGTCGAGTGCGTCGCTCGCCAATTGCCACGACGTTGCGTCGGTGAACTGTAAGTGGACGATCAAATCTCCACCGTTGATCACTCCCGGCAGCGTTCTCGACACAACCAGGCGGATGGCACCCGCTGCTTCGGCCGCCACTGTCACAGAGGCCACGGCGTCGTCCCAGATCTCGTGCGATGGATTTTCGGCGGCGTGGACGATGCGTGTGACGCTATACATCGGAGAGTCCCTCGATATCGGCTGCGTCAGCGGCCATGGTGCGACTGCGCTTGATTGTCAGTGCAGAGTGCCGTTCCCACCACTGACTGGACTCCTGATCGGCTCGACCTTGGCGTGTCATATTCCACCAACCGGACGTGCCGTCCACTGTCCAGGTAATCGTCACGATGTTGGTTTCGTCCTCGATCCAGAGCGGGGGACTGACGAGAATATTTGTCAGTGTCATGCCGCGGCGCTGTGCGCGGGGTACGTACTGAGTTGTGTATGCATCGACGAACCTCTTCCCGCACCCCCGTTCTGTGTGGATTCGGTCTATCACGAATATCTTTTCGCCTGCCATATTTCTAGACTACTTCTGATCAAAACCCCTGCAGTAGTGCTTGTCTCGCATACCGGGAGACAAGTTTCCGATTGCTGGTGTACCGCAGGCCATCGATGCATTCTGTAGTAGATGTTTTGCGTGAGTTGATCTCTCGTATCAGTCTGTCGGCGGTAAGCCAGGACAGTGTCGTTTCCCGCCACGCGGGAGAGTGGCAACCAGTTCGGCCTCCATTGCATCATCCTGGTAAGCGGAACCTGTCGAGGGACCAAGCGAGCCTGAAGATATGAGATTCACGTTAACCACCTGCGCCCTCGAAACCTACGACTGAGAGAACCAAAATGACAAAGTCATTGACGGGCAAGACGGCGTTGGTCACCGGAAGTAGTCGCGGTATCGGACGTGCTATTGCTCGCCGACTTGCGGCCGAAGGTGCGACGGTGGTGGTCACCGCGCGATCGTCCGGCCCGACATCGTCGATTCGAGGCGGGGATAGCGTCGTAGTCGAAGGCTCTCTGGCCGAGACCATCGCGATGATCGAGGCGAATGGTGGTAGAGCGCTGGCTATTCCGGCCGATCTCGAAGATGTCGACGCGCGTGACACCCTGATCGACCGCGTTGTCGAGGCTACCGGTGGGATCGACATCCTGGTCAACAATGCGGGGTTTGCAGACTACTCGACCATCGACAAGATGTCGCTCGAGACGTTCGATCGAACCATGGAGCACTATATTCGCGCACCTTTTGTATTGGTGCACAATGCAATTCCACATATGCGTTCTCGTGGCGCGGGGTGGATCGTGAACATCGGATCGTCAACAGGGCTGAGTCCGATCAGGCCGTTCCGCGAGTACAACAAGACATCGGGTGACGTCATCTATGCGGCAGCCAAAGCTGCCCTGCATCGTTTGACTCAGGGCCTCGCAGCGGAACTACTCGACGACAACATCGCAGTCAACGCGGTTGGACCGTCGACAGCTATTTCGACGCCTGGCGCCGACGCACTGCTTCCAGCAGGCTACGAGACGGAACCAGTCGAATACCTCGTTGAGACAGTCCTCGCGATGTGCACGGTTCCTGCCGATGAACAGACGGGGCTCGTGGCGTTCAGCTTGCACTTTCCCTGGCACCAGGGCCTCGAGGTGAAGACGCTGAACGGTCAGGGCTCGATGCCGCGCCGGGAACCACCTGCATGGGCGAATCCCAACATCGCCCCGGCCGGTTTGTGAGCTCGGGCGGCGCACAGCAGCAGGGCATCCGCTGCTCAGATGGACACGGCGGAGTGCTCGCGTACGCCACGCGTTGTCGAAATGGCGGGACACTGCTCCGACCGCTCTCAGGCCTGCGGGTAGTCGACGTCCCGGCCGGTGCTCAGGTCTGAGCACTCCACGTGATCGGCGTGGTGCGCGCGCAGATACGCGTTGGCGCCGCTGTCGCCCGCCAGGGAAGCGATCAGGGCCGGCCAGTGATTGCGGCCGATGACAACGGGATGTCCTGGGGTGCCGTGAAATACAGCGCGTCGGAGGTCATCTGACTGAACTGTCGGGCCGATCACCCGGGTGATGGTCGTGGTGTCGAGGTCCGGTAGGTCGACAAGGGTGATGACGGCGGCCACTGCATCCAGGTTTTGTGCCGCCTCCAGGCCCGAGCGTAGTGATTCGCTCATGCCTTTCTGCCAGTCTGATTCCACCACAAGGGTATCCGTGAAATCAGGCAGCAGGAGTGCTGCGGCGTCGGCTGCTCGAGCTCCGAGCACCACGATGACCGGCGAGCAGCCCGCGTCGCGGAGAGTCGACACACCGCGGCGTAGCCATGATCGGCCGTCGGCGTCGAACTTCAACGCCTTGGGTGTACCCATGCGGGATCCTCCGCCTGCGGCCAAGAGGATCCCGCACGGTGTCATCGAACCTAAGCTTCGCTTACGCGAGGGCGCAGCCACTCGACAAGATCGTCCAGAACTTCTTCCTGCTCAGGCTCGTTGAAGATTTCGTGGTACAGGCCGTCGTAGACCTTCAGGGTCACATCAGGGGAGCCTGCGAGGTCAGCGACCAGCTTGCTTCCGGCCGGGTCGGTCAGTCTGTCGGCTGAACCATGCTGCAGTAGAACGGGAATGGTGAGCGACGGCAGACGGGCTGGGAATCCTTCTGCCGCCGTGATCATTCCGCGCGCAATGCCGGCCGGAACCTTGCCGTGATGGACCAGCGGATCTGCGTTGTACTTGTCGACAACCTTCTGATCGCGAGACACCGCCGCAGCTTCCAGGCTCTCGACCGGAACGTCCGGGAGGTACTTGCCGAGGAACTTGCCCAACTGCATGACGATCTTGGGTGTGCCGGTGGCGATGATCACGGCAGGTCCGGAGAGCGCCAATGCCTTGAGATCCGATTGATGATCCAGGGCGTAGGAGAGCGCGATCGCCCCGCCCATGCTGTGGCCGAGAAGGAACTTGTCCTTGCCGGGATAGGCGGCGGTGGCGATACCGAACAGGGTGTTGACGTCGTCGGTGAAGTCGGAGAACTCCTTGAGATGGACGCGTTTACCGCCGGAACGTCCGTGTCCACGATGATCAGGTGCGTACACGACCAGTCCGAGTTCGCCCAGTCTCGCGGCCACGTGGTCGTAGCGCCGAGCATGCTCCCCGAGTCCGTGGCACAGGACAAGGATGCCGGTGGGCTCACGGTCCGGCGTCCACACGTCGTAAACGATCTTGGTGCCGGACACTCCGGTGAACGACGACTCTTCACGCTGCATTGTTGTGCCCTCTCTCCCCACCGGTTCCGGTGCGCGGATTCTTCACATGTTATGCGCCGGGACCGGCAGATTGGGCGATACGGAACCCTAAGTCGTCGATTGCGAAGCTCGGGTGGCTACGACGCCGAACGCTTGCGCCACAACCGCGCGCCACCTCCGCCCAACTGCCACCGCGGAAGATGCGGTAAGTGCCGTATACCTCCGGGTCGTAGAGATCCCAGCACCATTCCCAGACGTTGCCGATCATGTCGTGAAGTCCCCACGCGTTCGGGGCCTTCGATCCGACAGGATGGCAAGTGTCACCGGAGTTTGCTTCGTACCAGGCGATTTCATCGATCGGGCCGTAGCGATACCCGGGAGTCCCGGCTTTGCAGGCGTACTGCCATTCCGCTTCGGTAGGGAGCCGGTAGCCATTCGATGTGCGATCCCACGTCGGAGATTCACTGTCGATGTCGTGATAGGCAGGGGTTAATCCGTCCTGCGCTGACAGGCTGTTGCACGCTGCGATCGCGTCGATCCAGGACACGTTGACCTTGGGATTCGCTGAATCGCGCATGGTCGTGACGTATCGAGCCATCCGGAAGGGAGCGATGTCGACGCTCCAATGGGTGGCCTTGCGGTCGTCACGCAGATCGACCACGCCGCCGGGTATGTCAACCATCAACTCCGACGCTGTACTCACGTAACTCCCTCTGTGCTCGAGTAATTGCATCCGTCGAAGGCGCCGGCGTCAATAGTTTTGCTCAGCGGAGGATCGGTAGGTATGGCGCCTCGATCCCGTGTTGCTCGAACGCAGTCAGGGCGGAGCGGGCAAATGCACGCTGGACTGCCCATTGCCGGCCTGGTTTGACCTGCGCGGTAACCCGGATGGTAATCGATTCTGCAGTAACGGAATTGACTCCCAGCATCTCCGGTTTTTCGATCATGTCCGATCGGATGGAGTCGGATTCAGCCGCCTCGAGAACGGCCCGCGTTGCGACTTCGCATGCCCGGTGCACGTTGGCGTTGTGAGCGATGGGGAGATCGAGTACAGCGGTCGCATAGCCCTGACTCATGTTTCCGACTCGGAGAATCTCGCCGTTACGGCAGTACCACAAGGTTCCGTTTGCATCTCGGACCGTGGTGACCCGCAGACCGACGGTCTCTACCGTGCCCACCGCATCACCCAGATCTACGACGTCACCGACGCCGTACTGATCCTCGAGCAGCATGAAGATTCCGGAGAGGAAGTCACGCACCAGATTCTGTGCGCCGAAACCGATGGCCAGGCCGATGACGCCGGCAGAGGCGATGAACGGTGCAACGTTGACACCCAGGATCCCGAGAATCTGCAGCACACACCAGACCAGGATGACAATGGAGACGGTCGATTTGAGGACGGAACCAATGGTGCGGGCACGCTGTGTCCTGCGTGCGTTCACCGAAGGCTTGCGCCCGTTCGACATTCGATCGATCACACGGTGCAGAGCGAATCGCAGAATTACCGCCAGCACCACATAGATCGCGATTTCGATGGGTCGGTGGATGAGCCAGTCTCGATTGGTATCGGTCAGTTGCCAGGCCTGCATTTCGGAAATCATCCCCACGCAGTCTACGGATTCTGCCCGATCGGGGCATCACTGCAGCGCATGGCTCACATCGGGAGGTGATGGCCTCTCTAACCGGTACGACTACGCTTTACGCATGGCTGCGTTCACTGGAATACCTGTTGCTGCACTCGACTTCTACGAGGATCTCGAAGCGGACAACAGCAAGGTGTGGTGGGCGGCCAACAAGGAGACGTACGACGAGATTGTTCGTCGACCGATGGCGGCGTTGGTCACGGAATTGGAAGACGAATTCGGCACAGCCAAACTGTTTCGGCCGTACCGTGATGTGCGTTTCTCGAAGGACAAGATTCCGTACAAGACGCACCAAGGTGCTTTTGTGGGCCTTGCGCAGAGTTGTGGCTACTACGTTCAGATCGATGCGGCCGGCCTGATGGTTGCCGGGGGCTTTTACGCCAGCACGTCCGAAACGATTGCGCGGTACCGAGCGGCGGTCGACGACGACGTCCGAGGTGCGGAACTCGAGAAGATTCTCGCAGGTGTGCGCAAGGCCGGATTCACGGTGGGTGGTGACACGCTCAAGACGGCGCCGCGCGGGTACACCGTTGATCATCCGCGCATCGAACTGTTGCGGCACAAGTCGTTGACGGCCGGCCGCAGCTATCCCAGTCCGTCGTGGTTGGACAGTCCTCGGACGCTGAAGGAAGTCCGCAAAGCGTGGCGCGCATTGACGCCGTTGGTCGAGTGGTCCGGGCAGGTGCTGGGGGCAAACTGAGATCAGTGGCCGGAACCGAACACTTCTGGGCCGGTCGCGACGATGCACGGTACGTACGCTATTAGGGCATCCTTATTCGCCCGCGAAGGGTGGATGATCACGTTCTTCTGGAAGGTCCGCGCACATGCCCGCTTCATCTACCCTGCTACTCCCGCGGGGGTACACCGATAATCGCATCGTCTCGAATCTGACTCGACGCCAATTCGGAATCGGTGCAGGCATCGCCGGATTGGGTGCTTTTCTCGCGGCGTGCGGCGAGAGCGGAAGTAGTGCCGCCGCAAACGAAATGCGCTCGGTGACCACCCCGCTCGGAACGTACGACATTCCCGTCGAGCCCAAGCGTGTGGTCGCGATCGACTCTCGGCTCGATCTCGAACCTGCTGTGGCGCTGGAGCTTCCGCTGGTCGGATACACCTATGCACAGGCCACCCCCTGGGTGCCGGTCGACGCATCGGTGCCTTTCCTGTCCGAAATCCCTAATCGTGAGCAGATTCTTGCGCTCGAACCTGACTTGATCGTGTGCCTGAACTATGAAAGTGAGTGGTGGCCCGTTGGTGAAATGCAGACCATCGCACCGGTTCTCACCACCGAGTTCACCGACGACTGGCGAACCAACCTCACCAGGCTGTCGGGCTGGCTCGGCCGAACCGAGACGCTCGACCAGCTGATTCTCGACTACGACAACCTAATTGCGGATATTCAATCGCGTCATGCCGAGAAGATCGCGTCGAAGACGGTTGCGAGTGTGTCATTCCTGCCGGACACCAACACTCTGTACGTCACCAGTATTCGTACGTCGGAAAAGGGCGACAAGCCCAGCGACATGACGCTCGGCGATATCGGCGGAAAGACCGTCACTGCGGAAGGTCTGGATCCGGAAGGCGGCGTCAGCCTCGAGGGTTTGGACGTACTGGCCGGCGTCGACGGTTTCATGATCACCGAGGACGAGGACAGTGCGGCGTATCAGGCGTTGGTGGCCAGCAAGCTGTGGCAGCGGCTCCCAGCGGTGCAGGCGGGCAACGTCACTAACCTCGGCGGATCGACTTTCTACGGTTCGATCTACACGATTTCGTACGTCGCCCAGGGGTGGGATGCTCTTTACGCCAAAATCAGCTGATGCCGAATCGGTGACTTCTGGAGTCTGCGGCGGTCTAATCAGGGAAGGAGATGTCCTCCAACCCTAGGAGATGGTCATGGACACAGTGCGCTCCGCGGACGGAACAATGATCGCGTACGAACGCTCCGGCGCAGGACCAGCAGTGGTTCTTGTCGCCGGAGCGTTCTGCGATCGGCAGTGGTTCGACTCCCTGGCCGCAGAGCTGGCAGCAGATTTCACCGTGTACTCCTACGACAGGCGTGGTCGCGGAGACAGCGGCGACGGCAGTGCATATTCCATCGGGGCCGAGGTGGAGGACTTGCGCGCCGTTATCGCCGCTACTGGGGAGGTGCCGCTGGTCTACGGGCTTTCGTCGGGTGCCGCACTGGCGTTGGAAGCTGCGGCGCAGGGCGTTCCGATGAGGAAGCTTGCCGTCTACGAGGCGCCGTACATGGACGAAGGTCAGTCGGATGCGGCCGCGCTGGGTGACCTCTGGCGATTGGTTGCCGCCGGGGACAAGGAGGGGGCTGTGGTCCGGTTCCTCTCACTGACCGGTGCGTCGTCGCACATGGTCGAGGAGATGAAGCAGAGTTCGGACTGGCCAGGCATGTGCGCCATTGCTCACACCCTGCCGTACGACGTCGCCATCTGTAACCACGGCAGTCAGTCGCTCGATTGGCTGACCTCGGCCGCTGTCCCCGCCTTGGTCATGCACGGCGGTGACAGTGGGCAGTGGGGCCGCTCCTCGGCGGCGCGAATCAGCGAAAGGATCGGGGGAGCAAAGGCGCTGGAGATTCCAGGGCAGGCACACGGTGTGTCCGACGATGCAATGGTGCCGGTGTTGCGCGAGTTCTTTTCCTGAAGCCGCCGATCGTCAACCCGGGGTTGACGATTCTCGTGCGTCAACTTATGGTTGACGCATGGGTGATCCAGTGAAGATGACAAACCAAGTCCGTCTCGACGACCTCATCGCCGCCATCAAGAAAGTTCACACCGACGCGTTGGATCAATTGTCCGACGCAATGGTTGCCGCTGATCATCTCGGTGAAGTAGCTGATCACCTGATCGGTCACTTCGTAGACCAGGCGCGGCGCTCAGGCGCGTCGTGGACCGACATCGGTCGGAGCATGGGCGTCTCCAAACAAGCCGCGCAGAAGCGTTTTGTGCCGAAAGCGGCTGGTGAGGGCAAGCTGATGGTTCCCGAAGACGGTTTCAGTCGGTTCACGGTTCGTGCCAAGAATGTGGTGATGGCTGCGCAGAACGAAGCCCGAGCGGCCGGTAATGCGGAGATTCGACCCGAACATCTTGTTCTCGGGCTCCTGGCCGAACCGGAAGCGTTAGGACCGCAGGCAATTGCAGCGCAGGGGATCGAACCTGCCGCAGTCCGCACGGCCATCGTAGAGGCTTTGCCTGCGGCCGAATCAGAGGAGTTGCCGCAACTCATCCCGTACGACGCTCAATCCCGGAAGGTTCTCGAACTGACCTTCCGTGAGGCTCTTCGCTTGGGGCACAACTACATCGGAACCGAACACATCTTGCTAGCACTGCTGGAACTCGAGGACGGTTCCGGTGTTCTGAGCGACCTCGGCGTCGACAAAGCTGTCGCGGAATCGAATATCGAGGCCGCGGTGGCTGCTGTGATCGAAGCCCGTGCGGACGATCAAGAGCAGTAGGAGAAACAGAAGAGGGCCGTACCCTTGCGGGTACGACCCTCTTCTTGTGTCACTGACTAGACAGCGCGCACATTGGTGGCCTGGGGGCCCTTCTGGCCCTGGCCAACCTCGAACTCCACACGCTGGTTCTCGTCGAGCGACTTGTAGCCGTTGCCTGAGATCTCAGAGTAGTGAACGAACACGTCCGGTGTTCCGTCGTCGGGAGCAATGAAACCAAAGCCCTTTTCGCCGTTGAACCACTTCACGATGCCCTGTGCCATACAAATACTCCCTACAAAATCGATCCGGGTTTCACATCGAAGTCCCGATCTCGATTCCCCCATCCTCCCATGCCGCGCAACAGGGCGCACGCCCGCGTGCGAAAACGCACTTCAGATGGGGTGAATCGGGCACATTTACCAGGCAAATGCTTACGATCGGGTAATGGTGAACATCGATCTGACGGCCCGCGCCGCAGTTGTCGGCGGATCCCAACCGCTCCGTGGCATCCTCGAAACTCCCGACACCCCTGGCCCGTGGCCGGGTGTGGTGATGATTCACGAGGCCTTCGGGCTCGACGACGTGATGAGGCGGCAGGCGCAACGCCTCGCCGCCGCCGGCTTTCTGACGTTGGCCGTGGATCTGTACAGCGCGGGTGGGGCGAGGCGCTGCCTCGTACCGACGATGACGTCGATGCTCCGCGGGCAGGGGCGGGCGTTTACCGACATCGGGGTCGCACGAAACTGGCTGGTCGAATCCGCGGACTGCACCGGGAAGATCGGTGTCATCGGATTTTGTATGGGCGGCGGATTCGCGCTGATCAGCGCCGAAGATTTTGACGTCGCTTCGGTCAACTACGGACAGCTCCCGCGAAAACTTGATGCGGCAGTGGCAGATTCATGCCCGCTGGTGGGTAGCTTCGGCGGCAAGGACGTCACCTTGCGGGGTGCGGCGCTGAAACTGGAAACCGCCCTGAACAGGGCCGGCGTCGAACACGACATCAAGGAATATCCGACGGCCGGACACGCGTTCCTCAACGATGCCGAAGCCGGCCCCAAGGTGTTGCGTCCGCTGGAGCGAATCCTCGGGATGGGCCCTGATCCGGTTGCGGCAGAAGATGCTTGGAGGAGAATCGACGCGTTCTTCGGCCGTCATCTGCGCTAGATCAACGGCGGCTAGATCAACGACTTGTTCGTTCTCCGCCGTTGACCGCGATTACCTGACCGGTGATCTGTCCGGCGCCCGCCGAGGCCAGGAAGAGAACTGCGGCAGCGACGTCTTCCGGAGTCCCGGCGCGCTTGGTGCTCGTGGCTTCGATCAGTGCCTCCCGTCGAGCGTCGGTGAGAACGTCACGGAAGAATTCGGTGTCGGCGATGTAGCCGGGAGAAACTATGTTCGCGGTGATTCCCAGTGGACCCAATTCGGCGGCAAGGTCGATATTCCAGGTTGCGACAGCAGCTTTGGCTGCGCCGTAGGCGCCCGCACCTTTGTCTGCGGCGATGGATCCGATAGTGATGACGCGGCCGCCGGGGGTGAGGCGATCGCGGACGGCAGCAGTGGTCAGAACCGCCGACAATAGATTGGAATCGAGATTGGCTCGCCATCCGGCGGCCAAGGTATCGAGATCCGACGGCGCCTCTCGATCGAAGTCCGTGTTACCGCCCGCGCAATGCACTACGACGTCGAGGTTTGCCGGGAGCGTGTCTTGTAGCCGCTTCAGATCCTTCGGGTCAGAGTTGTCGCAGGTTACGGCGTGAACGTTCGAGCCCAGTTCGCTTGCTGTCTGCTCGAGCGGTTCGGTGCGTCGTCCAGTGATGAACACTGTGTCGCTACTCTGAGCGAATGCGGCTGCTACGGCGCGGCCGATGCCGGTTCCGCCGCCGGTGACCAGAACTGTGCGTGTCATGTCTTCCTCCAGTGAGCTACGTTTAGGTCTATACGAGAACGTATCATTTAGATCTAAATGAGGTGCAATGTGACTGGTGGCTTGGACCCTGACGACGACGTCGACGCGATTGCCTTGGCCTGGTTGCGTGAGCGTCCGGGAACTCCGGTCGAGGGGATCGGCATCGTGACCAGGCTGTGGGCGTGCGCAAAACTCCTCGGTGAGGACCGACGGCGAATCCTTGCCGCCGCGGGCGCAGATACGGCAACGCTTGATCTGCTGAGCGTCTTGCGGAGAGCTGGCGAGCCGTATCGATTGACGACCCGTCAGATCACCGAACGGACCGGAGTGACGGCAGGCGCAATTTCACAAAGGCTGGCTCGGGCTGAAGCTGCCGGTTTGGTGGAGCGGTCGGCGAAGTCGGGATCGAGGGTTGTCGACGTGTCGCTGACGGCTGCGGGGCATGAGGTGGTGGAGCAATTGGTCGACCGTGTGCTCGGCCGCGAGGCCGACTTGGTTTCGGTGCTGTCTGCTCCCCAGCAGGCGCAACTCACGGAGTTGTTGCGGATCTTCTTGAGCGGACTGCATGGCGAACTAGGGGATCCGGGTGCGATGCATGTCGGAGCCCCTGGACAACTCAGTTAATGGTGATTATCTTAATTTGATCATTGGCTGACAGCCCAGGAGGCACTGTGACCGACCGTTTTCCGCAAGTAGAGCTGGCCGACGTGCCCGAGGATATCGCTGCCAAAATCCTTGCTGTTCAGGAAAAATCAGGGTTCGTGCCCAACGTGTTCCTGATGTTCGCGCGTCGTCCGGCAGAGTTTCGGGCCTTCTTCGACTACCACGACGCGATCATGCTCAAGGAAGACTCGGCGCTCACCAAGGGTGATCGTGAAATGATCGTTACCGCCATCTCAGCGGCGAACAAATGCACGTACTGTGTGGTCGCGCACGGTGCGATCCTGCGCATCTACGAAAAGAAGCCGCTGGTTGCCGATCAGGTGGCAGTGAACTATCGGACAGCGGAGATCTCCGATCGTCAGCGGGCGATGCTCGACTTCGCATCCAAGGTCAACTCCGCGTCGCACGAGATCTGCGATGCGGATTTCGAGGCGTTGCACAAGCACGGCTTCGGTGACGAGGACGCCTGGGACATCGCTGCTGTTACCGCGTTCTTCGGCCTGAGCAACAGAATGGCCAGTTTCTCGGGGATGATGCCGAATCCGGAGTTCTATCTGATGGGCCGGGTGGCTCGTTCCTGAATTGGCGCGCACAGCAAAAGGCCCGTAGGTTGCTTGCGCAACCTACGGGCCTTCACTTTGTAGCGGGGACAGGATTTGAACCTGCGACCTCTGGGTTATGAGCCCAGCGAGCTACCGAGCTGCTCCACCCCGCGTCGGTGTGAAACCAACCTTACACTACAAAAACGGGTGCAATTACCAACCCACGTTCAGGCCCCGGTGTGGGTGCTCTCCGCGTAGTACCCACGGATGTGACCGGTGATGCGTTCGCGCGCCAACTCAGGATCTCCGGCCTGCACGGCGTCGACTATTCCGCGGTGTTCATTTCGGAGCCGGCAGCACGTGGTTGGCCAGCACTCCAGGTTCACTCCGGAGAGGACGTACGCCTCGATGGATTCGCGCAGCCCCGTCATCATGGCCGCGACAACCTGGTTGCCGGCAGCATCGGCCAGCGCAACGTGGAATTGTGCGTCGAGGATCAGGAACTCGTGTGCGCTGAGATCAAAGTTGTCCATGGAGTCGAGTAATTCGACAGCGGCTCCCAGGTCCGGTGTGGGTTGCGTCCGCGCAAGTTCCTGCATGACCTCGGCTTCGAGAACCAGGCGCGTCTTCACTACATCTGTCACCGGAAACCCTTGTGCGGCAACTTGCATCCGCATCAGCATGGTCATGCCGCCGGTAGGGCGGGCCACGATCATCGCGCCGGAGGTCGGGCCGGATCCCGTCTGGGCTTTGAGTAGTCCGAGTGCTTCCATGACGCGTAGAGCCTCGCGTACCGATGATCGGCCGACGCCGAGTTCGGCCGCCAGAATGCGCTCACCCGGAAGCCGCTGACCCGGGACGACTTCTCCCGAGGTCAGCCGCTTCTCCAGGTGCGTCAGTACTTGTTCCCACGCGCGTGGACTCGAATCGGAGGGCATGAGCCAAGAGCCTAGGTGGCGCTTACGGGAGCATCCACGACAGGACCGGTGTGGACTGCAGATACACGAGCGTGCAGAGGATCAGCAGCATGCTGAGGCTGTATCCGATGACTTTGCGCAGCAGGATGGGCTCGCTGCCCACCTGGCCGACTGCGGTCGCGGCGATCGTCAGGTTTTGGGGGCTGACCAGCTTTCCTACGACACCACCCGATGTATTGGCCGCGACCAACAATGTCGGATCGATGCCCGCGGTTTGTCCAGCAACCTGCTGCAGCTTGGCGAACAGGGCGTTTGCAGAGGTGTCTGAACCGGTCACGGCTGTACCGAGCCAGCCGAGCATGGGAGAGAAGAAGGCAAATGCAGCGCCGGTGCCGGCCAGCCAGGTGCCGATCGAGACGGTCTGTCCGGACTGGTTCATGACGTAGCTCAAGCCGAGCACAGTGGCGACCGTCGCAATGGCCAGACGCATCTTCACGACTGTTGTACCGAACGTGGTCAGCGATTGCCCGGCGGTCAACGGGAATCGTCCGCCGTGAGTCCAGAATCCGTACACGGCTGTGACGATGATGCCGCAGATCAAGAGCAGCGTGCCGGGGTTCGACAGCCACGAGAACGTGTAGATCGCGCTCGACGAGGGAGTTCCCGTGTCGGTCAGCAGATTTCCGTACAGACCTGGCCATTCGACCTTGCGATCGGTCTTGCTCAGCCAGGCGGGGAGGTCGAATCCGGCGGTCCAGAGTTTGGCGACGCCGAAGACCACGACTACGAGAAGGTAGGGGAAAAGTGCCAGGAAGGTTCTTGACGGACTGAGCTTTTCGGGTTCGACCTTGGAACGCTGATCGTCGGGAGTGGCGGGATGCCAGAAGCGGAGCATCGTGACCGCAGCCGCGAGGCCGGCGAGAGATGCGACGACGTCGGTCAATTCGTACGAGAAGTGGCTGGAGCACCAGAACTGTGCGAGCGCAAAAACGGCGCCGGTGACCAATGCGATGGGCCAGACCTGCTTCATTCCGCGTTTTCCGTCAACCAGGAACAGAAGCAGAAGCGGTACGAACAGTGCCAGGATCGGAGTCTGACGACCGACGACGGCTGCGATCTCGGTAGCGGGAATGCCCGTCAGGTTGCCGGCCGTCGTGATCGGAATTGCCATGGCGCCGAAGGCAACCGGTGCAGTATTGGCGACCAGGACGGTCACGGCCGCGCGGATCGGCGGCATACCGAGTGCGATGAGCATGGCGCCGGTAATAGCGACGGGGGCTCCGAAACCTGCGAGCGCTTCGAGCATTCCGCCGAAGCAGAATGCGATGAGCATTGCCTGCACGCGCATATCGCCCCGGCCCACGGTATTGAAGACGCGTCTCAAGTCTTCGAAACGTCCACTGACGACTGTCAATTCGTAGAACCAGATGGCGGTGACCACGATCCACATGACCGGAAAGAGCCCGAAGGTGATGCCTTGGAGAGCCGAGAGTGCTGTCAGCGACGTGGGCATGTCGAAGCCGACGACAGCCACGATCGCGGCAACTGCCAGCGCGCCGAGTCCGGAGTACCAGGCTTTGAGTTTGAATCCGGTCAGAAGGACGAAGAACGTCGCCAGGGGAAGCAGCCCGACGAGCGCCGACGCGGTCAACGACCCGCCGATCGCGGTAGTGGACGGTGTGAAAGTCACCGCGAGTAGCTCGGTAGCCACTGGTATCTCCTGACAGACGGTCTGAATGACGGTTTGTGTGGTCGGACCACAGGAACGTACACCATGACCCGGCTCACAATCGAGCATTGTGTGGATTTTTTGTTTTTTCGGGGTATTCGGGTTCCTTGTGGCGCTGACCGTGCTTTACTGTGGTCTGACCACACCGAAAGATTGCGGAGATCACATGCGAGTAGCGCTGTTCGCCACCTGCATCGGAGACACGATGTTTCCTGATGCGGCCAAGGCCACCGCCCTCCTGCTCACCCGTCTTGGGCACGACGTCGTGTTTCCGCCCGGACAGACCTGCTGCGGGCAGATGCACGTCAACACCGGCTATCAGCCGGGCGCGCTGCCGCTGGTCGCGAACTACGCCGATACGTTCGGTGATGCGTCGATCGATGCCGTTGTCGCACCATCGGGATCGTGCGTCGGTTCGATCCGTCATCAACACGAGATCGTCGCCGAGCGGTACGGCACCGCGTCACTGTGCGGGCAGGTGCAGGCGGTGAAGGCAAAGACGTACGAACTCTCCGAATTTCTCGTCGATGTTCTGGATATCACGGATGTCGGCGCGTACTTCCCGCACCGGGTCACCTATCACCCGACCTGTCACTCACTGCGCATGCTGCGAGTAGGCGACAAGCCGCTCCAGTTGCTGCGCAACGTTCGCGACATCGACCTGGTGGAACTCCCCGAAGCCGATTCCTGCTGCGGATTCGGCGGCACGTTTGCCATCAAGAACGCCGAGACGTCGACGGCCATGTTGGCCGACAAGATTCGCCATGTGGCCGACACCGGCGCAGAGTTCTGCAGCGCCGGAGATTCGTCCTGTCTCATGCATATCGGCGGCGGAATGTCGCGACTGCAGATGGGTGCCAAGACCATTCACCTCGCTGAGATCCTGGCATCTGTGGAAAGCCGGGTGCACGCATGAGCGCCGTGACGCTGGGTCTACCCAGCTTTCCCCCGAGGTCGCCCGAAGGTGCGGGATTTCTGCGCGGAACCGAAAAGTTCCCCGTCGCAGCGCATCACGAGCTGGCCAATGCGCAACTACGACGCAATATCGGCAAGGCCACGCACACCATTCGCGCCAAGCGCCTCAATGTAACGGGTGAGCTTCCGGACTGGGAAGAGTTGCGCGACGCCGGATCTGCAATCAAAACCGACGTCATGGCGCGGTTGCCTGAACTCCTCGAACAGTTCGAAGCTGCGGTCATCGCTCGCGGCGGACACGTTCACTGGGCGGCAGATGCCAACGAGGCCAACTCTATTGTGACCGAGCTTGTCAAAGCTACCGGCTCCGACGAGGTCATCAAGGTCAAGTCGATGGCAACGCAGGAGATCGGACTCAACGAACACCTCGAAACCCAGGGAATTTTGGCGTACGAGACCGATCTAGCCGAACTGATCGTCCAACTCGGCCACGACAAACCGTCGCACATCCTGGTTCCCGCGATCCATCGCAATCGATCCGAGATTCGGGAGATCTTCCTGCGTGAGATGCCGGATGTGGACCCCGATCTCGGGGACAATCCGGCCGACCTTGCCGGCGCTGCGCGAAAGTTCTTGCGCCACAAGTTCATGACCACCCCGGTAGCTATCTCGGGTGCAAACTTCGGAATCGCGGACACCGGCACGCTCACCGTCGTGGAGTCCGAGGGTAACGGACGCATGTGCCTGACGCTGCCGAAAACTCTCATCACCGTGATGGGCATCGAAAAGATCCTGCCGACATATCAGGATCTCGAGGTTTTCCTCCAACTTCTCCCGCGGTCCTCGACGGGTGAGCGGATGAACCCGTACACCTCGATGTGGACCGGTGTCACGCCCGGTGACGGCCCACAGGAGTTTCACCTTGTGCTGCTCGACAACGGCCGCACAGCCGCCTTGGCCGACAAGATCGGCCGCGAGGCGCTCAACTGCATTCGGTGCTCGGCCTGCCTCAACGTGTGCCCTGTCTACGAGCGCACGGGTGGACACGCTTACGGATCAACGTATCCGGGACCGATCGGCGCAGTGCTCACACCGCAGCTGGCCGGGATGCACGGCAAAGACGACCCCAACTCGACGCTTCCCTTTGCCTCGAGCCTGTGTGGCGCATGCTTCGACGCCTGCCCGGTCAAGATCGATATCCCTTCGCTGCTTGTCGAATTGAGACACCAGAAGGTGGAACAGGCCGGTGTGACGGCTGAATCGGTGGCGATGAAGGCAGCCTCGTTCGCGATGTCCTCGTCGACGCGCTGGACTGCCGCGCAGAAGGCCGCTGGGCTGGGCCGCATCGTAGCCGGCAAGAAGGGCAAGATCTCGACGCTTCCGCCGCCGCTGAACGGCTGGACCGCGGCCAGGGATATCCCGGCGCCGCCCAAGCAGACCTTCCGGTCCTGGTGGGACTCCGACGAAGGCCGAGCAGCGCTGGACGAGGCTCGTCGCGAAGGTAAGGCAGGCAAATGAACTCACGCGAAGTGGTGCTCGGACGTATCCGTGACGCCATCACACTGGCTCCGGCTCGCGATGCCGAAATCCCGCGCCACTACCGCACCGGCAGAACCTTGCCCGATACCGAGCGCATCGAGCTTCTTGTCGACCGTTTGGTGGACTACAAGGCGCATGTCTATCAGTGCAGCACAACAGATATCGTGGAGACGATCAACGGCATTCTCATCGCGAACGATCTGAAAACCGTGGGTATACCTGTCGGCCTTGACCGCTCCTGGGTTGCAGGCTTCAGCGGCGAACTGGTGGTCGACAGCTCCGAGGTGCCTGCGCCGGAGCTCGAGAGACTGGACGCGGTGGTTACGGGGTCCAGAGTGTCCTGCGCCGAGACCGGCACCATTTTTCTCGATGCCGGTCCGGATCAGGGGCGTCGCGCATTGACTCTGGTGCCTGATACCCACATTTGCGTCGTTCATCGCGCAAGCGTGGAAGTTGGTGTGCCCGAGGCGATGGCAAAGCTGACCCCCGAACGGCCCACCACCATGATCAGTGGGCCGTCGGCAACTTCCGATATCGAACTCGAACGCGTCGAAGGTGTTCACGGCCCACGAAATCTGCATGTCGTGATCGTCGACTGAGGGGGTCAATCGAGGTCGCCGAACTTCCCTTCGACTGCCGCCACGTTGATCGCGTCGCGTAGCCGTGGGCAGCTGCGCATCGGGGCGATGTCATGCGTCGCGGTTGCGGGAACGCCGAGTTCAGTGCAGTGGGACAGCGTCGCCGCGTCCCACTGCACCGTTGTGTGGTGCCAACTGAACTTCTCCACCACAACCTCGGCCGAGCATGTCCCACAGGTGATCTGAACAGCCTCGCTCACTGACGTGCTGCCATGTTGTCGGCAACCTCTTGTCGCCACGACTCGACGGGACGTGTGGTGTCGAGTTCGTATTCGAAGCGGGCCACCATGTCCGGGCTGATGTCGGCGACGTCGACGTAGAACTGCTCGTACCAACGGCGAAGCTGGTACACCGGCCCGTCCTGTTCGCAGAGGAGTGGATTGTCGATGCGTGCCTTGTTCTTCCAGATCTCGACGTCCTGCTCGAAACCGGTGCTGATGAACCCGCTCATGCTCTCGGCCATACTGGTCGCGGCTTCACCGTCGAGATGCTCGGAGTTCTTGACGATCACGCCGTACGTCAACACGAAACTGTTCTCGTCGATCGGGTAATGGCAATTAAGCAGAATCGACTCGATATCGAAGTTCTCGTAGTGGTACGTCAACTCGTCGATCATGAACGACGGGCCGTAATACGCTGCCGAAGAACTGTTTCCGGACAGTTTCGGTTCACCGGCCGCGGCGGGCCGACGAAAATCGTCACGGCCAACGCCGTTCATGTACTGAGCCGCGACGTGGCCTTCGAAGACATTCTTGAAGTACGTCGGAAATGACTTGTGGATGTAGAAGAAGTGGGCCATGTCGACGTTATTGTCGATGAGTTCGCGGCAGTTCGTGTTGACGACGATCTGCTTGAAGCCCTTCCAGTCCGTCCACTCGTCGGACAGTGCGCCGAGAATGCGCGGCGGTGCTACCTCTGGCGGCGGGGGATTGCCTTCGGGGTCGTTGTAGACGAACAGCATTCCGTCCTGATCGAGCGTCGGCCAGGAGCGAGTTTTGGCCAGCGGAGGTACACGGCGGGCGTAGGGGATTCCTGTGCATTTACCATTGCCGCCCCAACGCCAGTCGTGGAATGGGCACGCTACCGAATCGCCCTTGACCTCACCTTGCGACAGATCGCCACCCATGTGGCGGCAGTAGGCGTCCAGCACCTTCAGGTCACCACTCTCGCCGGCAAAGACGACCAGCTTGGTGCCGAAAGCGTTGATCGAGTGTGGTTTTCCGTCGTTGAATTCGCGAGAGAGGCCAAGACAGTGCCAGCCGCGAGCAAATCGGGTGGGGGCGTCGCCGGCCTGAATCTCGCGGATAGCGTCGTCTGAGTCGGGTACTGATGTTGTCATTGTGAGGCTCCTTTGGTCGAATACTGTTCGAGCGATGCGTGATCAGCCGGTGACGCGGGCAGCGTTACCGGCGTCGACCGGCATGACTGTTCCGCTGATGTGGGCGCTGCCCTCGGCAGCGAAGAAGAGCACCGCGCGCGTGATCTCGAAGGGATCAAGCCAGGCAACAGGCTGGCTGTGCAGTGACCGGAAGATGGGTTCCACATCGTCGGCGGTGGGGGATTCGAGGTCGGGGCGCATGTGCCGATAGAGCTTGTCGTTGTGGATCATGGGAGTGCTGATATTCCCTGGCGCAACAACATTGACGGTGATTCCGTGCTGCGCGAGATCGAGCGCAGAACTCTTGCTCAGCCCGATGACGCCCCACTTGGACGCGACGTAGGCTGCGGTGTTTGTCGCACCTTGGCGGCCGAGCATCGACGAGATGGTGATGATCCGGCCGTATCCGCGTTCGATCATCCCCGGTGCTACGGCGCCGATGGTATTGAACACTCCGGTGAGATTGCTTCCGATTGTTTCGTCCCACAGCGCTGTCGAGGTTGCTTGGACGGCACCCATTGCGGACACTCCGGCGTTGGCGACAGCGATGTCGATACGGCCGAATTCTGAGATTCCCTGCGCTACCGCGCTGTCCATCGCAGCTCGATCAGCCACATCGGCCCGTACGATCAGCGCGCGGCGTCCGGTCTTCTCGATCAGCCGTGCGGTTTCGTCCAGGTCCTCGACAGTTGCCATGGGGTATGTGACGGTCTCACGATTTTCGCACCGATCGACAATGACGACGTCGGCGCCTCGCTCGGCAAAAGACACTGCGTGAGAACGTCCTTGGCCTCGTGCGGCTCCCGTGATCAGTGCAACTTTGCCTTCGAATTCGTCCACGGTGATTCCTCTCGTCCTCTTGGGCAGTTAGTGCCGTACTCGAATCAGTAAGCCAAAGGCTCTGTATGGACAGTCGGTGCATCTCGACTATCGAGATGGAGCAGGTCAAACGGCTGCTGCTAGGTCGTCGGCGGCCTTCCTGACCAGTGGCGTGACTCGGTCGAGATGAACCTTCTCAGCCTCGCCCGCGACACACAGTGACACCACCGCGCCGTCGGGAGTTCTTATCGCGCAACCCAAGCTGGAGATTCTTCCGGAACCGAACCCCGTGACCCTCCCGGTCGATTGATAGGCGATGCCGTGCGACGTGCGAATACGTGCAAGTTCGGCGTGCAGGGCATCCAATTCTCGAGGGTCGTCGGAAGGTACAGCAGCAAGGTTTCTCTCGATCATCGGATCGACTTCTTCCGGGGAAAGCAGAGCCAGCATGGAACGCCCACCCGCGCCGCGGTGCGCGGGAAATCGTGCACCGACGCGTGAGCGCAACGCGGCGGCGAGCGGTCCACCCATCTTGTCCAGAAAGTACTCGTGTCCACCGTGGAGAACACCGAGATGAATCACCATGCCGGTGCGCAGATAGAGCTCGCGAATGATGTCGTTGGCCGCAATACGCACATGCGCTTGCGCCACTTCCGGGCCGACCGTGCCCAGCGCCCGAGGGCCGAGGCGGTACGCACGATCGTGTCGCATGAGCCAATCCAGTTCGACCATCTCCAGGAGAATCCGGTGGGTAGTCGATCGCGGCAAACCGGTCCGCAGTGCCAGTTCTTCGAGGTTGAGCCGCTCGTGCGGTGAGGTGTATGCATCGACAATCGACGTCACGCGAGCCAACATGGATTCTCGGGTAGCTCGCCTGACCTTGGAGGTTGTGACCGTTCCATTCACGACTTTGGTGTCCTCAACTGCGTCGGAGGCAGGGAGTATCCCGCCACTCGCTGACAACAGTGGCGGTGATGCAGGACACATTCAAACGTCAGTCCCGGTGTTCGGAAGTCGAGTGCGAGGTGCGGCGCAGAGGACGTCGTCTCGACTTCCTTTCCCGCTCCCGTTGTCCGGGAGTCGACGACCTCGCCCAGTCGCAGTCGCATTACCGTCCGTGGAATGACACAACTGTTGGCAGGCAAGGTCGTTTTAATTACCGGAGCAGCGCGGGGTCAGGGCCGCAATCATGCGATTCGACTCGCTCAGGAAGGTGCCGACGTCATCGCCGTCGACGTGTGTGCGTCCGTCTCCGAGGACGTGGGTTACGCAGCTGCAACCGAGGCCGACCTCGAAGAAACGGCGCGCCTCGTTCGAGCCGAGGGGCGCGAGATCGTCACCGCGGTAGCGGATGTGCGTGACCTCGAGGCTCTGCGCGCGGCAGTGGCGTCAGGCGTCGAGAAGTTCGGTCGCCTCGACGTCGTGATCGCGAATGCCGGTATCGCAACGTGGAATCGGTTCTGGGAGATGCCGGAAGAGCAGTGGTCGACGCTGGTGGACATCAATCTCAATGGTGTCTGGCGCACGATGGCTGCTGCGGTTCCCGCGATGATCGAGGCCGGCAACGGTGGTTCCATTGTGCTTGTCAGCAGCGCTGCCGGCGTCGCCGAAGCGCCCGGTTGTGCGCACTACTCGGCGGCCAAGCACGGCCTCGTGGGCTTGGCCCGCACTGCAGCAACGGAATTGGGTAGCTTCGACATTAGAGTCAACAGCATTCACCCCGGCGCGGTGGAGACCGAGATGGGCAACGATCCCAACGTCGGCAAGGTGCTCACAACGCATCCCGAGTACATGAATTCCTACAAGTGGCCCCTCACCTCCGTTCCGCGCACGACGGTCGAGGACATCTCCAATGCGGTGGTCTACCTCGCGACAGATCTCTCCCGCGCAGTCACCGGAACGAAGATCGTCATCGATATGGGTCAGACCATGGCGTAATCGCACTCAGAGCAGATTGAACTGCGCCACCTCGATGGTGTTTTCGACTGCTTCGGACAGTGTGCGGATACGTTCGTCGGCGCCTGGCGCGGTCAATATCGCCAGGCGGTCGGCGTCGCCCATCGGAATGCTGCAGGCCAGGGCGTACAGCCGCGAACCCAACGGATCCAATGCAGACGGTGGGGCAGGCATTCGTGGAGTCTGTTCCCCGGCCCGCAGCGCAAGCTTTCCCAACATTCCGTACATGAACTCGATGCGCTCGAGCAAAGAGTCGTATTCGTAGGCGGTGACCGGTGTTCCGTTGTTCTCGTCCGGCCATAATTCGACCTCCGCAAGCGGATAAGGATCATCCGGTAGCCACTGTTTGACGCGAATTCGGTCTTCCGTCCGGCAGTACAACTGATACCGCCCGGCACCCATCTCGACATGGGATTCTATGCGTGCCAATGTGCCGACATCGTGGCGTGATTCCCCTCCGCCCACCTCGTGACCTCGAGCGATGAGGACAACTCCGAACAGTGGACCGTCGGCGGCCGCGAGAACGTTCTCGACCAGCGCCCGGTACCGGGGCTCGAAGATGTTGAGCGGCAATAATTCACCCGGTAGCAACGCGGAGCCGAGCGGGAACATCGGGAAGATAGGCATCAGGGAATTCTCAACCTCGGAATCGGAGGGGCGGGGAAATCTCCGGGACGATCGATCTCTGCGATCAAATGCTCGGACCATGTCAGTAAACCTGCAATGTCGAGGTCGTGGGGACTTTCGATCTCGTAGTGCCTGATCCGATCGTGCCCCTGGGTCAGCAGCGATACCGCGCCGGTGGTGTTGCCGCGCAGCAAGTGCGTGAGCCCGACGGCAAGTTGGGCCATTCCCTGCCACAGGTCGCGCTCCTCGGCGGGTGCGTTTTTCCACGTTCCTTCGAGAATCTCGTGTGCGTGAAACGGCATCCCGTGATCGAGGAGGCGTTGTGCCTCGGTGATCGCCTCGTCCGGCGGTAAACGCACGTCGTCCGGAATTCGGGGAACACCGTCAGCGGAATCGCGAGGCAGAGGGCGCCCGAGACCGTCGCGCGGGCGTGCGTTGAGTGGCTTTCCGCCGACATCGCGGTCGCGTTCGGACATAAACTTCAGCCTAGCGGCAGCTCGTCGGAGTGCCTGCCAAAAGTTTTTTCGCGTCGTCTGTCGATTTGAGGAAGAACCGTTCGTCGTCATGTTGTAAGGCAAGAAAGCCGGAAGAGAAACAACAGACCAGGGAGTTCAGCCATGAAGTACATGTTGCTCATCTACACCGCACCCGGCGGAGACACCGAACCTCAGTGCACGATGGAGGACTGGGAGATCTACGACAAGGAAATGAAGGACGCCGGCATCTGGGTGTCCGGCGATGCCCTCGCCGACCTGACCACTACGACGACGGTTCGGGTCTCGCCGTCCGGGGAAAAGACCGTCACCGACGGGCCGTTTGCCGAAACCCGCGAGATCCTCGGCGGCTACGACGTCATCGACGTTCCCGACCTCGATGCCGCCCTGGCCTGGGCTGCTCGATGCCCCGGCGCCCGTGACGGTGGCAGCGTCGAGGTGCGTCCGCTGGCCGGGTTCGGGGACTGATTCGCCGTGGACGAGCAGGCTGAGAACTCGGTCGAGTCAGTGTTCCGGGAGGAACGTGGACGACTCTTGGCCTCGCTCGTCCGCCGTTTCGGTGATCTGGATCTGGCCGAAGAGGTCACCTCCGAAGCCGTCGAGGCTGCGTTGGTGCATTGGCCGGTGGACGGAGTGCCCGCAAAACCCGGCGCGTGGCTGCTGACCACGGCGCGTCGCAAAGCCGTCGACCGGCTTCGGCGTGATCAGGCCTATGCGGCGCGATTGGCCGTGATGCAGGTGGACGCCGATCGTGCCGACCCTGCGCCGCCCGTGGTCGACGGGGAACTTCCCGACGAGCGGTTGCAGCTCTTCTTCACCTGCTCACATCCCGCACTCGCGGAAGATGACCGGATCGCCCTCACCTTGCGTTGCCTCGGCGGATTGACGACGCCTGAAGTTGCCCGCGCCTTCCTGGTGCCTTCGGCGACGATGGCGCAGCGGATAGTGCGCGCGAAGAAGAAGATCCGTCAGGCTCGGATTCCCTTCCGAACTCCCAGCGCCGAAGAACTCCCGGAGCGTCTTCCGGGTGTTCTGCAGGTGATCTATTCGGTGTTCACCGAGGGGTACGCCGCCAGCTCGGGTCCGGATCTGCAACGTATCGACTTGGCGGTTGAGGCGATCAGGCTGGCGAGGATCTTGCGCGCATTGCTTCCCGATGAGCGCGAGATTGCGGGACTGCTGGCGTTGATGCTTCTCGTCCACGCGCGTCGGGATGTCCGCACCGACACCGGTGGCGGGATCGTGCTCCTCGACGATCAAGATCGCGGGTGCTGGGACCAGCCGATGATCGAGGAAGGCAGCGACCTCGTCGTGGTCGCGTTGACCGGGGGAGCGCCTGGTCCGTACGGAGTGCAGGCCGCAATCGCGGCGTTGCACGACGAGGCAGTGGATGTGGAGAGCACCGACTGGCCGCAGATCTGCGCGCTGTACGGAGTGCTTCTGAGCCTGACTCCGTCACCTGTCGTGGCTGTTAATCGCGCTGTGGCGCTGTCGATGCGCGACGGCGATGAGGCGGGATTGATGGCTCTGGAGGACCTGTCCGCGGAGCCTAAGCTTGTCGACTATCACCCGTATCACCTCGCGCGCGCCGAACTACTCGCGCGGTTGGGGCGCATCGATGCAGCCGAATCCGCGTACCGGCGAGCTCTGAAACTGGTTGGTACGGAACCAGAGCGGGCCTACTTGGAGCGTCGTCTCGGGGAGATAGTGGAGTAGCTACTTCGCGCTCGCGCCGACCATCCGTAAGGCCAAGTCTCCGTACAGCTTTCCGATGTCTTCCGGATTCGTGTAGTTGCCGGCCGGGAACCAGCGGCACACGTCGACGCACAGGGACATCAGTGCGAGCGTGACACCTTCTGCGTCGGGGATCGTGAAATCGCCAGACTGCACTCCGGCGTTGACGACTTCCCTGACCACTCGCGTCGTGCTGCGGCGAAGGGCGACGACAGTCCGGTAGTGCTCGGGGGTGAGTGCGGTGAGTTCGTATTGGACGACGCGCGCGAGTGAATGGTGCCCGGCCTGCCAACTGGCGAAGGTGCTGACCAGTTCACGCAGGCGAACCGCCGGTTCTTCACCCGGTCGGTCAGCGCTCTCGACAACCTTCAACGCTTCGGTGTGGCCTTCGTAGCTGATCGCGAAAAGCAGCTCTTCTTTCGAGCGGTAGTGCGGATACATGGCGGCGGGACTCATGTCGAGGCGCGCGGCGATGTCACGGGTAGTGGTGCCCCCGTACCCGGCGGAGGCAAACGCGTCGACGGCGGCAGCACGGATGCGGGCTGCAGCTTTGGAGGGGCTGATCACCACGTCAGGTGAATCGCTCACAGTTCCTCCAGGTGTCACGGATGTCGGATGTTGACAATATCGCGCTCTCGAACCACTATAAGCAAGTGCTTAGATTCTAAGCATGCGCTTAGATTGGTCGTCACGTGCGGGAACGCCGCACCGAAAGGAAGCAACTCCTCATGCGTCGCACTCTGTACGGACCCGATCACGAGGCGTTTCGCGAATCGGCTCGCGAATTCGTCAACCGGAACATCCTTCCGGTCGCAGAGAAGCTGATCGATCAGCGCTTCATCGACCGCGAGATTTGGCTCGAAGCGGGACGCAACGGCTTCCTCGGTCTCGAGGTCCCGGAGGCGTACGGCGGAAGCGAAGCCGGTGACTACCGCTTCAATGCGGTGCTGGCAGAAGAACTCTCGCGCGCAAGTGCAGCGGTTGCTTCGAGTTTCGGCATCCACGCCGACGTTGTTGCTCCCTACCTCGTTCAGCTCACCACCGAAGAGCAGAAGCAGCGTTGGCTGCCCAAGTTCTGCACCGGCGAGATGCTGACCGCAATCGGCATGACCGAGCCCTCCGGCGGATCCGACCTCGCCTCGCTCAAGACCACGGCGGTCAAGGACGGCGACGACTGGATCATCAACGGCTCCAAGACCTTCATCACCAACGGCTACAACGCCGACCTCGTGATCGTGGCAGCACGAACGAGCCCGGAGAAGAAGTCCAAGGGCATCACCCTCTTTGCCGTCGAAACCGGCATGGACGGTTTCGAGCGCGGACGCAAGCTCGACAAGGTCGGCCAGCACGAGTCCGATACTGCTGAACTGTTCTTCGAGAACGTTCGCGTGCCGTCCGCCAACATCATCGGCGAGATCGACCGCGGCTTCATCCACATGATGGAAATGCTGCCGCAGGAACGCGTCGGCGCTGCAGTGTCCAACATTGCGCACGCTGCTCCGATCCTCGAAGAGACGCTGCAATATGCCAAGGACCGCAAGGCTTTCGGTCAGCCCATCGGCTCGCTGCAGTGGAACAAATTCCTGCTCGCCGATTTGGTGACCCGCGTCGAGGTCACCCAGGCCTACGTCGACAACTGCGTCGCCGCTCATGCGGCCGGCGAGCTGACCGCCATCGACGCAGCCAAGGCAAAGTGGTGGACCGCGCAGGTACAGAACGAGGTCCTCGATCACTGCGTCCAACTGCACGGTGGCTACGGCTATATGACCGAGTACCGGGCTGCTCGCGCCTGGATGGACGCTCGCGTCACCAAGATCTGGGCCGGATCCAACGAAATCATGAAGGAACTCATCGGCCGCGACCTCGGCCTGTAGTTTCGACCGCAAGCGCTATTTCCTCCCGAGCCCTTCGACCACAGGAGCATCACCGCGTATGTCTGTTCTCGACAAGTTCTCTCTGACCGATCGAGTTGTCATCGTGACCGGTGCGTCGTCGGGTCTCGGGGTGGCATTTGCAAAAGCCGCAGCTGAGGCGGGAGCCGACGTCGTGCTGGCAGCCAGGCGCGTCGACAAGCTCGAAGACACCGCCAAGCTCGTGCGTGATGCAGGCCGTGAAGCGTTGTGTGTGGCCACCGACATTGTCGATCCGGCCCAGGCCCAGCACATGGTCGACGCAGCTATGGAGAAGTTCGGTCGCGTGGACGTACTCGTCAACAACGCCGGCGTCGGAACCGCGGTTCCGGCAACCCGTGAAACTCCCGACGAGTTTCGTTCCGTCATCGACATCAATCTCAACGGTTCGTACTGGGCTGCGCAGGCGTGCGGTCGAGTGATGCTGCCGGGCAGTTCCATCATCAATATCTCGAGCATTCTCGGGTTGACCACGGCGGGACTGCCGCAGGCCGCCTACGCAGCCAGCAAAGCCGGCATCGTCGGATTGACCCGCGACCTGGCTCAGCAGTGGGGAATCCGCAAGGGCATCCGTGTCAATGCCATCGCGCCGGGATTCTTCAAGTCGGAAATGACCGACCAATACAACGACGGCTACCTCGAATCGATGGCTCCCCGCTTGATCATGGGTCGAATGGGAGATCCGGAAGAACTCGCGGCAACCATGGTGTGGCTGGCCTCCCCGGCGGGCGGATATGTCACCGGCCAGACCATTGCCGTCGACGGCGGGATCACGATCACCTGACGTCGATGACGGGAGGTCATCCCGTTTGCCGTATAAGTAGCAGGTGACTTCAAACGCCGACCCCTCGGAGAACTGGGAAGACCGTCCGCCGCCGTCCATGGCTGCAACGGAGCTTTTACGTGACCTCCCGGTGACGGCACGCGGGGTCCGGACCAGGGCTTCTCTGGTTGCGGCAGCCCGGACGGTGTTCGAGCGAGCGGGGTACCTCGACGCCCGGTTGACTGACATCACGAAGGAAGCGAACTGCTCCACGGGCACGTTCTACACGTACTTCGACAACAAAGAGCAGATCTTTGCCGCTGTCCTCGAAGTCGCGCAGGAAGACATGCTGCATCCCGGCATGGGTCGCGTACGCGACGCGGACAACCCTTACGCTGTGCTCGAGTCGAGCAACCGCGCGTACCTGACGGCCTTCCAACGCAATGCCAAATTGATGGGTCTGCTCGAGCAGGTGGCACAGATCGATCCGGCCTTCGCGAAACTACGACGCGATCGTGGTGCAACCTTCATCACGCGCAATGCAAAAGCCATCGAGCGGTTGCAGACGGAAGGGAAGGCCGACACGTCGCTGGATCCGTTGTTGGCGTCGCGAGCACTCTCGTCGATGGTGAGTCGCTTCGCCTACAGCGTGTTCGTGTCTGAGGAACCGGGCTCAGACGGCAAGCCGGTGCCCTTCGAAGAAGTGGTCAAGACCGCTACCCAGATTTGGGCCAACGCGCTCCGATTGCAGCGGTAGCATCGGCTCAGCGGGTTCCGCGTGCGAACTCCGCTTCGAGATTCTGGCGCAGAGTTTCCTCACTGTTGCGGACTGCGTTCTCGATGAACGGCCCGACCACGAGGCCTAGGGCTTTGCCCGTCAGGCCGTCGGGCAGCTTGTAGGCAAAATCGACCGCCAACTCGGTTTTGGTGTCGTCTACCCGCGTGAATTCCCAGGTAGACGAATTGGCGACATCTCCCAGTGACGAGAGTGTGATGATGCGGTCTTTCTCCCACTCGGTGATTTCGAGCTTCGAGCGCACGGTGCTCGGACCAATTTGGATTGCGGCGTCGAATGTTGCGCCCAGACCTTGATCGAACTCGCCGTCGGGGTAGAACTCGGAGACGCCGTACATCCAGTTCACGACATTCCGGTAGTCGTCTATGTAGGCAAACGCGACGTCAACGGGTACGGCGGCAACCGCGGAATGGCGAACGTGGATCATGACTGGTCCCTTGTTTATCGGTGGACATCGACTGTAACCAATGACGGTGACATGTTCGGTGTCGGCGCAAGTGGATCTACGGTAACGGTTATGACAAACGAGCCTGCTATGCCCGAATCCTGGCGACACTACGAAGACCTGGGTCTGTCCAAGCCTCTCGCGGCGGCACTGGAAGCGTTTGTCGAGCAGGGGTACCACGGGGCCTCGATTCGGGACATCGCAGCGCGAGCGGGGCTCTCGGTGCCAGGTCTGTACCACCACTATCCGTCGAAGCAGGCCTTGCTCGTCGGCTTGACCACGGTGGTGATGGGCGAGTTGCTCGAACGCAGTCGTGCCGCCGAGATCGAAGCCGGTCCAGATCCGTCGGACCGCTTCGACGCGGTGATCGAATCACTGTTGCGGTTCCACATGTTTCGACGGGAGCAGTCGTTCATCGCGTCTTCAGAGCTTCGGAGTATGGAACCGGAGGGGCGGGCAAGCTACATCGCTCAACGTGACGAACAGCAGAAGCAGGTCGATCGGATCATTCTCGACGGAGTTCGAGCGGGTGAATTCGACGCCGAGTATCCAGTGGACGCGAGTCGGGCCGTCGTGACGATGTGTGTGGCGGTGGCGCAGTGGTATCGGCCGGATGGTGAATTGTCGCCGGAGGAGTTGGTGGAGCGGTATTTGGGGATTGCGAGGTGCACGGTGGGGGCGAAGCGGGTGGGGAAGTAGCGGTGGGGGCGAAGCGGGTGGGGATGTGATGTTTGGTTGATGCTGCGGGACTTCGGCGATTACCCGGAGTTCTTCAGCAATTCGAGGGCCGCGTCCCGGCCGACGCCGAAGGGGTCGGTGCCTATACCGATCCCGTCTGCGACGAGGGCACCTTCGTGAAGCAGCATGAGGGACTCGACGAGGCGTTGGTCGGCCTGCCCTTCTGTCGCCAGGATGCGCCGAAAGAGATTCATCATTTCTTGCTTCTGTTCGGCGATAACAGCAAACACCTGATGCGAACGATCACTGAACTCGGCGTGCGCGTTGATCATGCTGCACCCCTTGCCTCCGCTCGCCTTGGACCAGGAGGCGGAAGCATCGAACACCGCACTCACCTGTTCGGCGCGAGTGTCTCCGGCTGATGCCAGCTTCTTGTCGCGAAAGGCTCGCCACCGCCGATCTCGGTCCTTCAGATATTCCACGACGAGACCGTCCTTCGAGCCGAACCGCTCGTACAGAGTCTTCTTCGTGACCCCGGCGTCCAGTGCGACGGTATCCACACCTACGGCGTGAATCCCCTGTTCGTAGAACAACTTCGACGCCGACTCCAGGATGCGACGCGCTTTCGGAGTCAACTCGGGTACGGATTCCTCTGCCATGGCCAAGAGTATACCGATCTGTATAGTCGAGGTATGAGTAAACAGATCGGTATACCTCGGATCGCGATCCCGAGATCTGCCGTGACGGCTACCTTGTCGGTCTTGTTCGTCGCGTGCTGGAGTTCGGGATTCATCGGAGCCAAACTCGGCGCGGGCAGCGCCGAGATCCCCACGGTGCTGATGTGGCGGTTCCTCCCGCTCGCCGCAGTACTCGTCCCGATTGTCTGGTTGTCCGCCCGGCGTCAGAACATGATGCCGACCCCGCGGACTCTCGGCAGGCAGGTGGTGATCGGGATGCTCTCCCAGAGCTGCTACCTGTTGTCTGTGTACTGGGCAATCGAGCTCGGCGTGAACACCGGAACCACTGCGCTGATCGACGGTATTCAGCCGCTGGTGGCAGCGGCGCTGCTCGGCCCGGTCCTCGGTGTCGCAGTCCCGCGCACACAGTGGGTCGGGTTGGTGATCGGGCTGGGCGGCGTCGCGTTGGTCACCGCCGCCGACGCCGGAGCCGGTACAGCGGCGCCGTGGTGGTCGTACGCGATCCCGTTCCTGGGGATGCTCTGCCTCGTCGCATCCACCTTCGTCGAACAACGTGCTCCCACGTCCACGCCGCCACTGCAGGCTCTGGCTATCCACTGCTCAACCAGCGCAATAGTTTTCACGGCTCTAGCGGTCGCTTCCGGAAATGCCGTACCGCCGAGTGTCAACACATTCTGGATCGCATTGCTCTGGTTGATCGTGCTGTCCACCTTCGGTGGTTACGGCCTGTACTGGTTGTTGCTCCGTCGGGTCGGCATTACGTCCGTCAATACGTTGATGTTCTTGATCGCTCCCGTCACCGGGGTCTGGGGTGCGCTGATGTTCGGGGAATCCGTCACTCCGTACACCGCGCTCGGCTTGGCGGTGGGCATCCTCGCCGTCGTCGTGGTCACCCGGGTGGGCAATCGCCCGAAGGAGCGGGACGAGGGCGAAGATGCCTGTCCGGTCAGGGCCCCGATCACGTCGCGCTGATGAAGCCCGATCGTGATGTGAACCGCTCGCGGAGCGCGGTGAGTTGCTCTGCGGTGAGCTTGAGTCCGTTGATTGCGTAGTCCTCGACGGTGCCGAAGAGTGTGCGCATCTCGTCGAGGGCGGCGTCGAAGTAGCTGTCACGGACGCCGAGGAGGGGCCGGAGCAGTTCGGCGTCGACGCCTTTGCTTGCGGCGAAGTCGAGTATCGGTTCGGTCATGGGTGCCAGGTCGGTGTTCGTCTGCAGGTAGTCGGCGCGTACATCGGCTTCGTCGGCGCCGAGTAGGAGCAGGAAGGAGGTTGCGGCCCATCCGGTGCGATCCTTGCCGGTGGTGCAGTGGAAAAGTGCTGCCCCGGTGCGTTTTTCGTGGATGAGGTCGAGGTAGAACGTGCGGTAGGCGTCGAGCGCGGATGGCAGGCTGACGAAGTTGCGGTTCGCTTCCTCCATCTGCGCGATCCCACGCCCGCCACTGATCGTCTCGGCGTACGCGGCCGGGTCCGTCATGAGTAGTCCGGTGGCTGCGGCGTTCTGGGCATTGTCGGCGAGTACGTCGAGCCAGACCGTCCGTGTCGAGTCGGGGAGATTGTCGAGTGCGCCGTCGCGCTCGGCGGCGGTCCTCAGGTCGTACACAGTCCGAATGTCCAAGCGGGCGACCGCGGCAACGTCGTCGCCGTCGAGTTTCGCGAGCGTCGCCGAACGGTAGAGCGCGCCCGGACGGACGGTGCCACCTGCAACGGCAATGCCGCCGAGGTCGCGGAAGTTCGGGGCGGTCTTCAGGAGAACGCGACGATCGAGCGGGTGAGTTGGCATGGCTGACTCCTTTGGGTTCGGGCGGTGACGGCCTAGCCCGCGGGATCGGGCGTGATTCCGCGACGGAGACTGCGAACCGTCAGATCCAACGCTTGCAGTCGGGTGCCTGCGCCACGGTTGACGTAGTCCATGGATGTGTAGAGCAGCGACCACAGCAGGTTCTGTACCCAGTCCGAACTCATGTCGGGATCGATGGAACCGTCGGAGTGTCCACGTTCGATGGCGTCGCTGACTCCGCTGTCGTTGGATGCGGATTCGGCAAAGGAATCTTCTTGATACACACCGGGTGTGAAGAACAGGACCGTCAGAAGGTCGGCCAGTTCGAAGTACTCGTGGCACAGGCGAACCAGTGCTTCGGCACCGGTGCCATCGCCGAGTCTCGCCGCTGCGCCAGCTTTGTCGACGGCGTGGGTGGCCTCTGACGCGACGGCCTCGACCAGGTCTGACCGTTCGGGAAAGTAGCGGTGCAGGGTAGTCCGGCCGACTTTTGCGGCCGATGCGATTTCGCTGAGCGTCGCGGCGGGTTTGGATGCGAACACTGAAATGGCGGCATCGAGGATTGCCTTGCGAGTGCGCTCGCGGGTCGCGCTTTGTTCTGGTGCGCTGTGGATCGTTGTCACGAATTCGAAGCGTAGCCGTGTCCGGTTTCGGTATCCAGTCTTTCCGTATCGGAATTCCCTTGCCCTTTTTGGAACATTCGTGTTCCATAAATTCATGCTCGAATCTGACGCTCGCAAACCCACGCCGAAATGGAGCAATCTCCGCGTTCTTGCCGAGTTCGCTCGCCCTCACCTGCCGTCGCTCCTGCTCGGGTTGGTCTTGGCCCTGTGTGGCTCCGCGGCGACGCTGGCGACGCCGATGGTCACCAAGTGGGTTCTCGATACGCTCGACACCGGCGCTTCGCTGCAAGGGCCGATCCTGACACTGATCGTCCTTCTCGTGGTGGGTGCAGTGCTCGGCTGCGCTCAATGGATCGTGCTCGGCACTGCCGCCGAGAAGGTCGTGTTCGACGCCAGGTCCTCGCTGGTCCGGCGGTTCCTGGCCGCGACCGTGCCCTCGTTGCAATCGCGGTCGGTGGGAGAGTTGGTCACCCGAGTCACGTCGGACACCTTGCTGTTGCGCGAGGCCGCGTCGTCAGCCGCGGTGAACATTCTCAATGCCGCCGCCCTGACCATCGGAACGATTGTCCTGATGGGTGTTCTCGATCTGCCGTTGCTGGGCGTGACCATGGTGGCAATCGTGTTCGCCTCCATCCTCTTTGCCGTTCTGATGCCCCGGATTTCCGCAGCGGAGGCCAGAACCCAGGAATCGCTCGGCAAGCTCGGTGGAGTTCTCGAAGGTGGTTTGCGAGCAATCCGGACGGTCAAGGTGTCACTCGCGGAGGACCGAGTCGGCGCTCTCGTGACGAACAATGCGGCCGATGCAAAAAAGCATGCAGTCACAGCGGTTCGAGTATCCGCGACCGCATGGACTGTCGCGTGGACCGCCATTCAAGGGTCGATCATTGCCATCTTGGGGTTCGGTGCCTGGCGCGTCGCCGACGGTGAAATGGCAGTCTCCACACTCATCGCTTTTCTGCTCTACGCCTTCACGCTGATGGGTCCGGTCTCGGAGCTTGCGCAGAACGTCACCTCTGTTCAGTCGGGAATCGCGGCAGCCATCAGGATTCGAGAGATGCAGTCGATGCCTACGGAGACGCATGACGTCGCCTTGGGAGTTGTCCAGAAAACCGACCCGGTCGCGCCGTTGATCGAATTGCGCAACGTCACGGTCAGCTACCACGGGTCGACCGAGCCCGCGCTGAGCGACGTCTCGCTGGTCATCCCGCAGCGGGGACATATGGCGATCGTCGGACCGTCGGGTGCAGGAAAGACCACGTTGCTCTCGACCGTGCTGCGATTTGTCGAACCAGGAGCCGGTGAGGTTCTTCTGCACGGAGTCGGATACAACGCGCTCGATCACCGAGCAGTGCGCGAAAGCCTGGCGTATGTCGAGCAGGAGACGCCGGTGGTACCGGGAACGATCCGAGAGAACGTGGTCTTCAGTCATCCCGACGCGACCGATGACGAGGTGCAGGCAGTACTACGTCTGCTCCGGCTCGACGACGCGATCGAGGCCCTGCCGAACGGACTCGACACCGCTCTGACCGCCACGTCGCTGTCCGGCGGCCAACGTCAGCGGATCGCGATGGCACGTGCAGTTCTGCGGCCGAGTGCGTTGCTCCTGCTCGACGAAGCCACTGCCCAGGTCGACACGCTCACCGAGGCTGCGATAGTCGATGCGATCAACGAGCGTGCGCGCACCGGGGCTGTGGTGACGATCGCTCATCGACTCTCGACCGTGCGCGACGCCGACTGGATCGTGGTCATGGAAGCCGGCCGGATTCGCAACATCGGCAACCACGACGAGCTCATGAACAAGGACGACCTGTACCGGGACATGGTGGTTGCCGGTCGCCTTGATCATTCGGAGGCATTGCTCGAAGATTGTTGACCCGGTGAGTCGGCATGTGCGAGAGTGCTGGTACCGAACGATCGCTCGGTCGGTCTTACTTGGAGGTGGATGGTGGCAATCGATCTGACGTATGCGCCGGAGGTGACCGCGCTGATCGAGAAGACGCGCGCCTTCACTCGGGATGTCGTTCTCCCGATCGAGGACAAGCATGGCGGCGACATTGCCGTTGCAGGCGGCGACGCAACTCGTATCGAGATGCAGACCGCGGCAAAGGCGGCAGGCGTCTTCGCTCCCCATGCGCCGATCGAATACGGCGGGCACGGGCTCAACATGAGTGATCGTGCGCCGGTATTCGAGGAGGCCGGCTACTCACTGTTCGGTCCGACCGCACTGAACATCGCCGCCCCGGACGAGGGCAACGTCCATATGCTGGCCCACGTGGCAAACGCGGCGCAGAAGGAACAGTTCCTCGCGCCGCTCGCCCGCGGCGACCAGCGTTCGGCTTTTGCGATGACAGAACCAGCGCCCGGTGCCGGATCCGATCCGTCGGCCCTCAACACCCGCGCCGAGAAGGCCCCGGGCGGCTGGAAGATCAACGGCAAGAAGTGGTTCATCACCGGCGCTGACGGCGCAGGCTTCTTCATCATCATGGCGCGCACGTCGGGTGAACCCGGCCAACGTGGCGGTGCCACAATGTTTCTCGCGCCGGCAGAGTCCCCGGGATTGATCGTCGGTCGTCATATCGGAACCCTCGACAAGTCCATGATCGGTGGCCACTGCGAGGTCACTTTCGAAGATCTCTTTGTCCCCGACGAGGCTGTTCTGGGCGAGGTCGACCAGGGCTTCGCCTACGCACAGGTACGTCTCGGCCCTGCCCGCATGACACACGTGATGCGCTGGCTGGGCGCCGCGCGTCGGGGGCACGACATCGCCGTGGCCCGGGTGGCGGAGCGTGAAGGATTCGGTTCCAAGCTCGGTGACCTCGGGATGATCCAGAAGATGATCGCGGACAACGAAATCGACATCGCGGCCACTCGCGCGCTGCTGGTTCAGGCGTGCTGGGAGCTCGATCAGGGTGGCCATGCAAGCAACTCCACGTCGATCGCAAAAACGTATGCAGCGGAGGCGATCTTCCGCATCGTCGATCGGTCCATCCAGATGTGCGGTGGTATCGGTGTGTCCGACGACTTGCCTCTCGCACGCCTGTCCCGCGAGGTCCGCCCGTTCCGCGTGTACGACGGACCGTCCGAGGTTCATCGGTGGGCAATCGCGAAGCGCGTTGTGGGCGCGGCACGTCGAGCTGCTCGAGACGGTGCGTGATGACTGAGTTTCCCGGTCTCGACCTGGTTGCCCTGCGGAAGTACCTGCTCGACTCGGACGTAGCGGTCAGCGGCGATCTGCGTGCGAAACTGATCTCCGGTGGCAAGTCCAACCTCACCTACGGGATCTACGACGACGCATCGAGTTGGATTGTGCGCCGCCCTCCGACTGCGGGATTGACGCCGTCGGCGCATGACGTGGCGCGCGAATTCCGCATCACGTCGGCACTGCAGAACACTGCGGTGCCGGTGGCTCCCACCGTCGCCCTGTGTGAGGACGCGTCGGTGATGGGTGCGACGTTCACGGTCGTCGAGTTCATCGAAGGTCAGGTGATCCGGACGAAGTCGGAACTGGATGCTCTTCCGGCAGAACAGGTCACGGTCTGCGTCGATGAATTGGTGCGTGTACTTGCGGCGCTGCACGATGTCGACTACAAGGCCGTCGGCCTCGGAGAATTGGGGCGTCCCGACGGGTACGTCGCGCGGCAGGTGAAATTGTGGGCCGGTCAGTGGTCGCGGGTGAAGGTCGAGGATTCTGCGGACGTCGACCGCTTGGCTTCTGCGCTCTCGGAGCTGATTCCGGAGAATTCCGAGTCGTCGATCGTTCACGGTGACTACCGGATCGACAACACGATCCTCGCTGCCGACGATGTCACGAAGGTTGCGGCAGTAGTGGACTGGGAATTGTCCACTCTCGGTGACCCTTTGGCCGATATCGCCATGATGTGCGTGTATCGCCATTCCGCGTTGGACCTGGTTCTCGGGGAGCCGGCAGCCTGGACCAGTTCGTCATTGCCGTCTGTTGTCGATCTGGCCCAAAGCTATTCGCGCGTCTCGGGTCGGGATCTCGGCAACTGGAACTTCTACATGGCACTTGGATTCTTCAAGCTGGCCGTTGTCGCCCAGGGGATCGATCATCGTTTCCGGGCCGGCGCGACAGTCGGTGGTGGTTTCGAGAGTGCGGGAACGGCTGTACCCGAACTGATCTCGGCGGGACTGAACGCGTTGAACGGGAAGTTCGCGTGAGTGCGTCGGCGCTCGTCACAGGCGCGTCCAAAGGCATCGGGCTGGGCATTGCGACGCGTCTCGCGACGCTCGGATACGGATTGACCATCACGGCGCGAGACAGTGAGAAACTCGACGCAGTTGCCGAGGAACTGCGCCGCGCCGGTTCGCCCGACGTTCTGGTGTTGGCCGGTGATATGGCGGACGAGAAATTTTCGGCGGAATTGGTTGCCGCCCACGGTGATCGATTCGGTTCGATGCGTGCACTCATTCTCAACGCTGGTGTGGGAACCAGTGGGCGGATCGCGGACTACCCCATGAAGCGCTTCGACAAGACGCTCGCAGTGAATCTGCGGACGCCGTTGGCGCTGCTTCAGGCGTCGTTGCCGTTCCTGCGCCTGGCAGCGGATGCACATCCGAGTGGCGGAGCAAAGGTTGTTGCGCTGGCATCAATTGCCGGGGTGTACGCCGAAAGCGGTTTGGGTGTTTACGGTGCGACCAAAGCGGCGTTGATCTCGATGATCGAGGCGCTCAACGCCGAAGAATCGGGAAACGGCATCAGCGGCACGGCAATTGCTCCGGGATACGTCGACACCGACATGTCGGCGTGGACGCACGATCGGATTACGCCGGAATCGATGATCAAAGTCGACGACATCGTCGAACTGGTCGACGGGTTGCTACGTTTGTCCGCCAGGGCAGTGGTCCCCAAGATCGTGATGACCCGAGCCGGGACCGAAGGCTACGGGGCCTGATCAACCCGGCCGATTCTCGCCACGCTTGCGGAAGAAGTGGAACCCGGGAACACCGACGATCGCCTGTTTCAGGTCTTTGACGACCCCCAGGAGTTCGTGGACTTCGGGGGAAACCGAGTCCAAGGTGGCGAGAATCGGCAGGACGGCAGTGACCCGCTCGGTGAGTTCCGGGAGCTTGTCGATCAGCGTGATGGCGGCAGTGACTTCGGATTCGCTGAGATCATCCGCAAACCTGGCAGCTAACGGAGCCAGTTGAACTGCGATGGGTTCGTACAGTTCGAGAAGTTGCTGTGCGATGTCAGATGTTTGCTCGACGGCTTCGATCAACGTCTCGGCGCGAACAGTGACGGAAGCTGCGCCGACTACGACGCGGTCTGCGTTCTCGGCTATCTGGCTGATTCGCGCAACCAGTCTCTCGACGCTCACCAACAGCGCCTCGAGGCGGGCAGGGAGCGTGAGCGCGAAAGCGACCGTCGACAGCGACCAGTGCACCACATCGCTGACGGAGTGGACCAGGCTGGAACGTCCCGGCAAAACTAGAGCCATCACTCGATACTGCCTGATAATGGTCGGAAGTGCAGGCATTTCTCACATTCCTGTGAGTCGGGGCGTCTTCGAGATATGAGTAGCTCAGGCGCTGGCGTTCCCACATCGTGGCCGTCGCTACTCGATACCTGGAAGGATCGAGACATGGCGGATAACCGTACCCACACAGTGATCGAGTCGCCGATCGGGCCGTTGACACTGGTCGCGACGGCAAACGGGTTGTGCGGTCTCTACATGGCAGAGCATCGGCACAAGCCGAACGAGTCGACTTTCGGGGAGAGTTCACCCGCGAATTTCGGTGCTGTCCGGGAACAGTTGGACGAGTATTTTTCCGGAGAGCGAACCGAGTTCTCGTTGCCGTTGGATCCGTCGGGCACGGAGTTTCAGCAACGAGTGTGGGATGCGCTGCGGACAATTCCCTACGGGCAGACGTGGTCCTATATGGACCTCGCGCAAACCCTTGGCAACCCTCTGGCGATTCGTGCTGTCGCGGCGGCAAACGGTAAGAATCCGATCAGCATCATCGTGCCGTGCCATCGCGTGGTCGGTAGTGACGGGAGCCTGACGGGCTTTGCGGGCGGTCTCGACCGCAAGCGCTTTCTGCTCGAGCAGGAGTCCGGCGGAATCTCGGACGTGCTGTTCTGATGGAACGAACTCACATATCTCGTGATGCGAGCGTTTACCGATCGTGGCACTGAAACCATTCGAGAACGTCGTGACAGAGCACGGAGCGGTGGTGCTTCGGGTGTGCCGCGCTGTGGTCGGTCCGGTCGACGCGGAGGACGCGTGGTCCGAGACCTTCCTGGCGGCAATGCGTGCCTATCCGGACCTGGATCCCGGCGCGAATGTCGAGGCATGGCTCGTGACCATTGCGCACCGCAAAGCCATCGACATCGTGCGAGTACGAGGGCGCGTCGCGGTTCCTACCGACGACCTTCCGGAATTGCCGACGCGTATCGGCCTTCCGGGAACCTGGAATCACGAACTCTGGGATGCACTCGAACAACTGCCGTTCAAGCAGCGAGCGTCGGTGGCGTACCACTTCCTGGGCGGGCTGCCGTACGCGGAGATCGCCGAGATTCTGGGCAGTACTCCGTCCGCCGCGAGGAAGGCCGGCTCCGACGGTATTGCGTCCCTGCGAAAAACATACTTAACCAACACCGTTCCGGAAGGGAGCCGATCATGACTACCGAAGCTGATGTGTTCGGCGCACTCCCCGCGTCCGACCCGGAAGCGCTGGCGCGACTGCACTCACGGCTGGCTGATGCCGCTGCGGCGGCGCAGTTGATCGATGTTGCCTATCGGATCGTTGATTCGCCGATCGGGAAATTGCTCCTCGCTGCAACGGACGTCGGATTGGTGCGGGTGGCGTTTGCCGTCGAGGGGCACGACGTCGTGCTTGGACGGCTGGCCGATACTGTCAGTCCGCGTGTCCTGCATCATCCGCGCAGGCTCGACGCCGTTGCCCGGGAGCTGGACGAGTACTTTGCCGGCGGCCGAAGGGAATTCGACCTGGATTTGGATTTTCAGCTGGCAAAGGGATTTCGGCGTGAAGTGCTGCGTCACCTTCCGGAGATCGAATACGGCCACACCGCAAGCTATTCGACGGTCGCCGCGGCGTCGGGTAGTCCGCGTGCAGTGCGGGCGGTGGGCACGGCGTGTGCGAAGAATCCATTGCCGTTGGTGGTGCCATGTCACAGAGTTGTCCGAAGTGACGGAAGCCTGGGCCAGTACGCGGGCGGCCCGGAGCTCAAGGCCGTACTGCTGGACCTGGAATCGCGGCAATGAACAAGGCTGCGACGCTGACTCTTCCGTTCACGCCGCCGTATGCGACGGAGCCGTTGATCGGCGCGTTGAAGGCCCATGCGGTAGCCGGATTGGAACGTCACGACGACGGGGTTCATGTGCGCGTCGTGACGTTGCCGACCGGTCCCGTGATCGTGTCGGTGTCATGGCACGACGATTGTGTGTCGGTGAGCGCGGACAGGGACACGGACGCCGCTCAGCTCGAGTCGGTTGTACGGCGGTGGCTCGATCTCGACGGCGATCATCGTGTGTGGGAGGCGGTGCTGGCCTCGGACAAGACGCTGGCTCCGCTGATCTCGGCCCGGCCAGGTTTACGTGTGCTCGGTAGCGTCGACGGTTTCGAGACTGCGGTGCTGACTGTTCTGGGGCAGCAGGTTTCGCTGGGGGCGGCGCGAACATTTGGTGGACGGTTTGTCGGAGCGTTCGGTCTACCCGTGAATCACGAGTTCTCGGCCTTCCCATCGGCGGAGTCTGTAGCGGCCAGTTCTCCGGAGGCGATACAGAAAGCTGTCGGATTGACCAGTGCGCGTGCACGAACGGTGCACACCTTGGCGATTGCCGCTGCCGAGTATCTTGATCTCGGCTGGGATGCCGACCGAGTGCGATTTCGTGCTGATCTTCTAGCTCTGCCAGGAATCGGGCCGTGGACTGCCGACTATCTGACCGTGAGGATCCTCGGAGATCGGGACGCGTTTGTGCCGGATGATCTGGTTCTCAAACGCGCGTTGGGTGTGTCGTCCGGCAAGGAAGCTGCGGCATTGTCGGAGCAATGGCGACCGTGGCGCGCTTACGCGTTGTTTCATCTGTGGACGAAAGAAGCTTTTCTCTAGTCAGTCTTTCGAGGTCGCCAGGCTGGATGGCCACCAGATTTTCTTGCCGATGTCATGGGACAGAGCGGGAACCAGGACGCTGCGCACTATGATCGTGTCCAGCAGCACGCCGAACGCAACGGCAAAACCGATCTCGGCCAAGAAGACCAGTGGAAGAATTCCCAGGACGGCAAACGTTGCCGCCAACACGATCCCGGCCGAAGTGATGACGCCGCCGGTGACGGCAAGTCCGCGCAATACACCTGCGCGAGTGCCGAATTCACCCGTTTCCTCGCGAACACGGGTCATCAGGAAGATGTTGTAGTCGATGCCCAGCGCTACGAGGAAGACAAACGCGTAGAGCGGGAACGACTGGTCTGCGCCTGCAAAACCAAAGACGTGAGTGAAGAAGAAGCCGCTGACGCCCAAGGTGGCTGCAAACGAAAGGACCACCGTTGCAATCAGAATTACGGGAATGACCAGCGCGCGAAGCAGTAGCGCAAGAACAACGAAGATAACCGCAAGCACGATGGGGATGATGAGATTGCGGTCGCGCACAGACGCTGCTTGAACGTCGAGTGTGGTTGCGGTGCTGCCGCCCACAAGAGCGTCGGCGCCTGGAACTGCGTGTACAGCGGTCCGGAGACGCTTGATCGTCTCGAGTGCCTGTGGCGAGTCGTATGAATCGACAAGCATCGCGTTGATCATGGTGCGACCGTTGATCGGCGGGGCAGTGAAGCCTGGTGGGGCACAGCCGGCGGCCGCTGCCTGGGCGACGGCCGCTGGATTGGTCTTGATCAATTCGCTGACCTTCGCCACGTCGACTTGCGTGCATACGGACCCGGCGTCCTGGGATATACCCTCGACAGCGCTTGCCGCCTTGATGACCGCATCGGACTGATCCGCGTTCGCAGTGATGACGGCCGGGGCACCGGCTCCCGGGTCGAACGCGGAATCGTAGAGTTCTTGCCCGACAACGGCGTCCGGAGTGTTGGTGAAGTTCTGGGCCGCGGTCAGCCCATCGGTTTTCAGGCTTCCGATTCCGGCCGCGAACAACACGATGAGCAGGATCGACGCGCCGATCCACAACGAGCGATCCTTATTGCCGACAGTTGTCGCGATCTTGCCCCACATGCCGTGCGTCGCAAGATCTGCGGCGTGATCGACGCGTGGAGTTCGGGGCCAGAACACCCAGCGGCCGACCACCGCCAGTGCAACCGGCATGAACGTCATCATCACCAGATACGTGCAGGCAATCCCGATCGCGGCCACCGGGCCGAGGCTCTTGTTGGAGTTCAACTGCGAGAAGGTCAGGCAGAGCAGTCCGAGAACGACAGTGACAGCCGATGCTGTGATCGCGGGCGCTGATTCACGCCACGCCCGGATCATCGCGTCGAATCGATTGGGGTAGCTGTGAAGTTCTTCGCGGTAACGCGAAATGAGCAGCAGCGCATAGTCGGTGCCCGCACCGATCACGAGTACGAACAAGATTCCTTGAGATTGACCGGTCAAGGTCAGGATCTCGGCCTTCGCGAGGAAGTAGATCACCATCGACGACAAGCCGATTGCCAGGAGCGCCGAGAACAGCGGGAAGAACCACAGCACCGGCGATCTGTAGACCACTAGAAGAATCAGGATGACAACGAGTAAGGCGGCGCCGAGGAGCGCACTGTCCAAGCCGGCAAAAGCGTCGATGAAGGCCACCAGGAGCCCGCCAGGACCTGCCGGTAGTACTTCCATGTCGCCGGCAGCCTGCTCGGCCGCGTCGAGGACTTTCTGTTCGGTTGCCGCCAGCTCCTCACCGGACACCGCGGCGCCGTCGTCCTTGGCGATCAGCGGAACGAAAATGGATGCAATGGTGCCGTCGGCGGAGAATTGAGTTGGCTGCATCCCGTCGGCATCGACGCCGGGTACTCGGGAAATGGCTTGACGTGCAGATTCGACAGCAGCTTTGTCCGCATCGGTCAGCGCGGAATCCCGATGGAATACGACAAACCCAGGAATGGTCTCCACCGGAAGGAATTTCGCGGATTCATTTGCGACGACGGTGGACTCCGCAGAACTCGGAAGATACGACGAGTTGTCGTTCTTCTGAACCTCTGCGAGTTTGCTCTGGAACGAACCGCCGAAACCGCCCGCGACAAAGGCGAAGATCGCCAATGCGATCACCGTGAAGATAGGCAGGCGAAAGGCTCTGATCGCTCTGCCGTCGTTCTTTTCCGCGTCAGTGGAATCCAGTTTGGTCATCGTTCTCCTGGGGGCGCATGAGGCCGTCACCGATAAAACAACATTTTCAGTAGAACACGCGAGCAAGCCGGGTGGAACTACCGCAATTGGGGTACCCGCTGATGCGAGGAACACAACTTTCACGCGCAGGAGGTACAGCGACCCGGTTGTCGAAGCCGATATGAGTCACCACTTCTACCGATCGGTTGGAGAGATTTATGTCAACCACCGAAATGCTCGAACTCGAGCGCACCATCGACCATCTCCGTCACTGTGTCGGTTCGCTGCGGTCCTTGTACGGTGACGTACCGCAGGTCCGCCGGTTGGTCAATGATCTGGAGCGGCTCGAGATCGACTCCGGCGATCTGGACGCATCGCCGCCGCACCTGACCCATCACGAACAGGCTGAACGAATCCCCGTGCCCGACACACCGTACGACGCGTCGATGTGGCAGGGCGCCGATGACGAGGGTATCGGCGGCCACCCGACCGAGCACGACGGATGAGTGCACCACCGATCGATTCGAGTGGGGTCGGTGCTTCTTCGCGTGCTCGCATTGCGGCACGCACGCTGAGAACGGACCGGTGGTGGCGAGCGCCGCTACTGACCGTACTGGGATTGTCCGTCTTCCTGGTCTACGCGACGATCCGGTCGTTCGTCCGCAGCGCGTACTGGGTCGCGGACTATCACTACCTGACACCGTTTTACTCTCCGTGCCTGAGCGACTCGTGTGCGCCGGGTTCCAGCGATTTCGGCACACCGATCGGTGAATTGCCGATGTGGATTCCGCTCGGGTTCCTGGTGCTGCCGTTCCTTCTGGGATTCCGGCTGACCTGCTACTACTATCGCAAGGCCTATTACCGGTCTGTGTGGCTGTCGCCCCCTGCCTGTGCGGTCGCAGAACCACATCGCGCGTACTCGGGTGAAACACGACTTCCGCTGATCATCCAGAACTCGCATCGGTACTTCTTCTATGTCGCGGTTGTTGTGTCGATCATCAATACCTACGACGCGATTCGGGCTTTCCACGGAGCAGACGGTGGCTTCGGGATGGGTCTCGGCACGCTGATCCTCGTCGGCAACGTGTGCTTGCTGTGGGCCTACACGGTGTCGTGCCATTCGTGTCGTCACGTCACGGGTGGACGGCTCACCCATTTTTCGAAACATCCGATCCGCTACTGGTTGTGGACGCAGGTGAGCAAACTCAACACGCGGCACATGCAGCTGGCGTGGACCACGCTCGGCACGCTCATGATCACCGATTTCTACATCATGCTCGTGGCCAGCGGCACGATCGACGACCTACGTCTGATCAATTGACCACCCAATTCTTCAGGGAGAGTGAATGACCGAAGTCGAACGGCACACCTACGACGTCGTGGTGATCGGAGCCGGCGGAGCCGGACTACGCGCGGTGATCGAGGCCAGAGAGCAAGGACTCTCTGTTGCCGTGGTCTGTAAGTCGCTGTTCGGCAAGGCTCACACCGTCATGGCGGAGGGTGGGTGCGCTGCCGCGATGGGCAACGCCAACGAGAAGGACACCTGGCAGACGCATTTCCAGGACACGATGCGCGGTGGGAAGTTCCTCAACAACTGGCGGATGGCGGAGCTGCACGCGCGTGAGGCGCCGGATCGAGTGTGGGAACTCGAAACCTATGGCGCACTGTTCGATCGGACGCCGGACGGGCGAATCAGTCAACGCAACTTCGGTGGTCACACGTATCCGCGGCTCGCTCACGTCGGTGACCGAACAGGTCTCGAGATCATTCGGACGATGCAGCAGAAGATTGTCTCGCTTCAGCAGGAAGACTTCGCGGCCACCGGAGACTACGAGGCACGCGTCAAGATATTTGCGGAATGCACCATCTCGGAACTGACGAAGGACGGCGACCGTATTTCCGGTGCCTTCGGATACTGGCGTGAGAGTGGACGGTGCGTGCTGTTCGAAGCACCGGCCGTGGTGATGGCTACCGGCGGAATTGGCAAGTCGTTCAAGGTCACATCCAATTCGTGGGAGTACACCGGGGACGGACACGCGCTGGCACTTCGCGCGGGCGCCAACTTGATCAACATGGAGTTCGTTCAGTTTCACCCGACAGGCATGGTGTGGCCGCCGAGCGTCAAAGGCATTCTCGTGACGGAGGGAGTGCGCGGCGACGGTGGGGTGCTCAAGAACTCCGAGGGCGACCGCTTCATGTTTTCCTACATTCCACCGGTGTTCAAGGGCCAGTACGCCGAGACGGCAGAAGAAGCCGATCGGTGGTACGAGGATCAGGAGAACAACAGGCGCACCCCCGATCTGCTACCCCGCGACGAGGTGGCTCGCGCCATCAACACCGAGGTGAAGGAGGGACGTGAAACCCCGCATGGCGGTGTGTACCTGGATATCGCGTCCCGGATGCCGGCCGAGGAAATCAAGCGCCGGTTGCCGTCGATGTATCACCAGTTCAAGGAACTCGCGGACGTCGACATCACAAAAGAGCAAATGGAAGTTGGTCCGACCTGCCACTACGTGATGGGCGGGATCGAGGTCGACCCAGACTCCGGTTCGTCGAACGTACCGGGGTTGTTCGCGGCGGGGGAGTGCTCCGGCGGAATGCACGGGTCCAACCGGCTGGGCGGAAATTCGCTGTCGGATTTGCTCGTGTTCGGTAGACGAGCCGGCCTCGGCGCCGCGACTTATGTGAAGTCGCTGCCTGCTCGGCCCGTCGTGGCGGACGGCGACGTGGATGCCGCGTCACGGATGTTGCTCTCGCCGTTCGAACCTCAGGGTGACGCCGGTGCCCTCGAGAACCCGTACACCCTGCACACCGAACTGCAGCAGACGATGAACGACTTGGTCGGCATCATCCGCACCGCTGAGGAAGTCGACCGCGCGCTGCGCACGCTCGACGACATCAAACGACGGATCGATTCGGTTGTGGTGGAGGGGCATCGGCAGTTCAATCCGGGATGGCATCTGGCTGTGGATCTGCGAAACATGGTGCTGGTCAGCGAATGTGTCGCGAAAGCCGCGCTGCTGCGCACCGAGAGCCGGGGCGGACATACTCGGGACGATCACCCGGCGATGGCTGCGCAGTGGCGCAACACCCTGCTGGTGTGCGCTGTGGATGCAGCGGTCGCCGGGCGAGCGGATGTCGTTGTTCCCGACGTGCAGGTCACCTCCGAGCCGCAATCGCCGATGCGACCGGACCTTTTGGCGCTCTTCGACATCGACGAGTTGGCGAAGTACTACACGGACGCCGAACTTGCCGGCCATCCGGGAAGGAAAACCTGACATGGGCTACGACGCGAGTTTCCGGGTGTGGCGCGGCGATGCCGATGGTGGTGAGCTGCGGGACTATTCGGTTCCGGTGAACGAGGGGGAGGTGGTGCTCGACATCATTCACCGGTTGCAGGCCACGCAGACTCCGGATCTCGCGGTGCGGTGGAACTGCAAGGCGGGCAAGTGTGGATCGTGCTCAGCGGAGATCAACGGGCGTCCGCGGCTGCTGTGTATGACGCGGATGTCGACTTTTGCGGAGGACGAAGTGGTGACTGTGACTCCGATGCGCGCATTCCCGGTCATCCGTGATCTGGTCACCGATGTCTCGTTCAATTACCGGAAGGCACGCGAGATCCCGTCGTTCACACCGCCGCCCGGCTTGGCTCCCGGTGAGTACCGAATGCAGCAGATCGACGTCGCCCGCTCGCAGGAGTTCCGCAAGTGCATCGAATGCTTCCTGTGTCAGAACACTTGTCACGTCGTGCGCGATCACGAGGACAACAAGGAGGCGTTTTCCGGCCCCCGCTTCTTCATTCGGATCGCCGAACTCGAAATGCACCCTCTCGATACAGCAGACCGTCGGGACGCCGCGCAAGACCAGTCCGGACTCGGTCTGTGCAACATCACCAAATGCTGTACCGAGGTGTGCCCGGAGGACATCAAGATCACCGACAACGCAATCATCCCGATGAAGGAACGAGTCGTGGATCGGCGTTATGATCCGCTGGTCTGGCTGGGCAACAAGATCTTCCGTCGAGGTGAAACCTGATTCGGGTCAGGAAATTCCTCGGGAGATCGCGCGACTGGCCGCCTGCAGTGCCGGGACGAGGGGAGCGCTGCCGGTGTCGAGTGGAACGACAACAGATAATGCCGCGACAACGTCGCGAGAGCGGCGAATGGGCGACGCTATCGCCAGCGTGCCGAGATTGAGGTACTGGCGAGCTATGACGATGTCGGTGCGGCGGATCTCGGCCAGCAGAGAACGAAGCGTAGGTTCCTCGGTGATCGTGAACGGCGTCAGCGCCCGCAATCCGGCCGCGACAACATCGTCGAAGACGCCATGGGGAGCATGAGCCAGAAGCACCAGCCCACCGCTGGACGCGTGCAGCGGCAATCGTCCACCAGCCCGGCCGACAAGACCGACGGCGTCGTGGCTCGACAACCGCTCCAGGTAGACAGCCTCGAGGTGATCGCGGACAACCAGTTGTACGTTCTGCCCGGTGATTTCGTGCAAGTCCTCCATGAACGGCATTGCTACGGAACGTAAACCGTGTGCTCGGGGTGCGCGGGACCCGATCTCCCAGACCCGAAGTCCGATCTGAAATCGGCCGTCGTCGCCACGTTCGAGGGCTCCGAGCCTGGTGAGTTCTCGGCAGATGCGAAAGACCGTCGGCACGGGCAGTTCGGAACCCAGTGCAAGTTCGGTGATTGTCTGGCGGGGGTGCTGCGGAGTGAACAGATCGAGCAGGACCATAGCTCGTTCCAGCATTCCCGGCGGAGTAGCGACTTCTTTCACTCAATGAAAACTACCTTGTTGACCGCCCTCATGTCCCGCGACCATCCAATCAGTGAAAAGTTGTTCTCTACCGAGGAGAGTTCTATGAGTCTGCCGCCCATTCGCACCCAGGTCGGTATCGTCGGGGCCGGTCCGGCCGGTCTGATGCTCTCCCATCTTCTTCATCTTCAGGGGATCGATTCCGTTGTCCTGGAATGCCGTACCCGCGAAGACGTCGAAGGAACGATCCGGGCGGGAATTCTCGAGCAGAACACCGTGGATTTGATGATCGCAACCGGCGTGGGTGATCGGTTACTCGCGGAAGGTCATCGCCACACCGGTACCCAGATCAGGTTCGCCGGTGAGGGGCGTCGCGTCGACTTCGAAGGGCTCACGGGTCGGGCTGTCACTGTGTACCCGCAGCATGAGGTGCTCATCGATCTGATTGCGCGCAGGCTGGCAGACAGCGGCGACATTCGCTTCGGCGTCAGTGACGTCGAGGTCCACGAGCACACTGGCGATCGCCCGTTCATCACGTTTGTCGACTCCGACGGTCAGGCGCAGCGGCTGGACTCCGAACTTGTTGCGGGATGCGATGGTTCGCGAACCGGGACGCGCCACCTCATTCCGGAGCCCGAGGTACGCACCGACTACTTCCGCCAGTACCCGTTCGTCTGGTTCGGCATTCTTGCCGAGGCCCCCCGAACGTCGGACGAACTCATCTACGCCCACAGCCCGCGGGGATTTTCACTCTGCAGCACACGATCCGAGACTGTGCAGCGGCACTACCTACAGGTTTCGGTCGACGACACTGTCGACGACTGGTCGGACGATCGAATCTGGGACGAGTTGCACCGACGCGTGGACGGACCTGGCGTCGAGGTCAAGGAGGGTGCCATCTTCTCGAAGAGCATCCTGCCGTTCCGTAGCTTTGTGTGTGAACCCATGCAATCCGGCCGCTTGTTCCTGGCCGGGGACGCCGCGCACACTGTCCCACCGACCGGCGCCAAGGGCATGAACCTCGCGCTGGCAGACGTGTGGGTTCTGGCCGACGCCATGGTCGGTTTCTTTACCGCTGGGGATCGACAAGCCCTCGACGGTTACTCCTCGGCTGTGTTGCCGAGGGTGTGGCGTGCTCAGCATTTCTCGTGGTGGATGTCGACGATGCTGCATACAGCGCCCGACGCGTCGCCGTTCGACATCAAACGGCAGGAAGCTGAACTCGACGTCGTGACCAGCTCCCAAGCAGGGCTGACCTTGATTGCCGAGAACTACACCGGCCTGCCGCTGCCCCAACTGGTTCACGCAGTGTCCTGACGCTCTGCCGTCTGGCGAAACGTCCGCATTGCCCATTTTTTATCTGAATATCTGTACAGATGTTATTTTTATTCAGAAGAAAAGGGGCAAACAGTGGGTCTCATCCGTTCCGGAGTTCCGACGTTCGCGATCGCTGCCGTCGTCGGCACCCTGCTCGTCACGTCGTGCAGCACCCCGTCGGGCACGTCGACCGCAAGCGACGGTCTGGTCCTCGCCGACGGCTACGAACTGGGCGGATACAACCCCGTTGCCGGCTTCGGTGCAGCCGGCGAAGCCAAGATGTACGACGGTCTGGTGCGCCTGCGCGGCGGTGAGGGAATGCCTGGTTTCGAACCGGCTCTTGCGACGTCGATCCCCACCGCCAACGCGGACGCCACCCTCTGGACCGTCACTCTCCGCGGAGGTGTCACCTTCTCCGACGGCTCCACTTTTGACGCCGCCGACGTGGTTGCCACGTACAAGGCGATCCTCGATCCGGCATCAGCGTCCGAGGCGAAGTCGTCGTTCGACATGATCAGCGATGTCGTAGCGCTGGACCAGAACACCGTGGAGTTCCGTCTCGCGTACTCCTACGCACCACTACTCACCAAGATGCTGATCGGCATTGTGCCGTCGGAGTCCGTCGCGACACCGGCCCTGGCGGCCGAGTCGACGCTCAACACCGAACCGATCGGGACCGGGCCGTACACCCTTGTCGATCTTTCACCCGACCGCGCGGTGTTTGCTGCCAACGAGAACTACTGGGACGGCGCACCGGAAATCAAGAAGCTCACGCTGCTCTATGTTCCGGACGACAACACCCGGGCGCAGCGGATGGCCTCGGGCGAGATCGACGGCACCAATCTCCCGCCGCTGCTTGCCAATACGTTCGAATCGCGGGACGGCATGTCGGTGACGGCCCATCAGTCCGCGGATTGGCGTGGTGTTTCGCTGCCCACCGACAACCCGGTAGCCGGTGACCCGGCGATGCGCATGGCACTGAATCTTGCCGCCAACCGGCAGTCCATGATCGACAACGTTCTCGGTGGGCACGGCCGCGTCGCCGCCACGCCGATTCCCGAGGTCTACGGTGCCTCGTACAACCCGGACGCAACGTTTGCGTACGACCCGGCCAAGGCTGAGCAGATCCTCACCGATGCCGGTTGGATCGAAGGCAGTGACGGCATCCGTTCGAAAGACGGTCGACGTGCGCAGTTCACGATCATGTACAACTCTGTGGACACGGTCCGTCGAGACTTGGCCCAGGCCTTTGCATCCGACGCACTCGGGATCGGCGTCGAAGTAGATCTCGAAGCACTGTCCTGGGATCGCATCGATCCGCGAATCAATCGGGACTCCACACTGCTCGGCGGCGGCGACGAACCGTTCGATCCCGATACCCAGGCCTACGACGCACTCAATTCCGCGTCCATCGCTCCCGGTGTCGGCAGCATCTACGACAATCCCAGTGACTACTCGAATCAGGTTGTCGACGCTGGACTCGACGTCGGTCGCCGAAGCCTCGACCAAGCGACCCGCGACGCCGCCTACCGAGATGTGCAGCAGGCGTACGTCGATGATCCCGGTTATGTGTACCTGGTCTTCCTCGATCACACGTACGTGTCGAAAGATTCCGATTGGACGATGTCCGGTCCGGTGCTGGAACCGCACGCGCACGGAGTGACCTGGGGTCCGTGGTGGTCGTTGCAGACGTGGACGCAAGAACAATGACGGCGCTCGACGTTCGAGCCGGTGCAACGTCGGACCCGGTACGATCGCACAACGCTCGCCGACGCTCCATCCTCGTGATAGTCGGGCGCCGGATGCTATTCATCGTCCCGGTGATCATCGTCGTGTCCGCCGGTTTGTTTGCCGCCGCGGCAATCTCGCCGTTCGATCCGCTTGTCGGCTATCTGGGCACGCGGTACATGACAACCAGCGAAGCGGACAAGGCCCTGATCGCCGCGCAGATGGGTTTCGACAACCCCTGGTACAGCACGTACTGGACGTGGCTGCATGCAGTGATAACCGGTGATCTGGGCGTCTCTCGATCCTTCAATCAGCCAGTCACCCAAGTCATCTCCGAACGACTGCCGTGGACGCTACTCCTGGTCGGCGTCAGTCTGGTGATTGCGATTCTCGCGTCGCTGGCGCTGGGAGTGCTCGCCGGAATCCGCAAGGGTGGGCTCCTGGACAGAACCGTGTCCGGGCTGTGCGTCGTCGTTCAAGGACTTCCGCCGTTTGTTCTCTCGCTCGGAGCCATCGCGCTCTTCGCGCTGACTCTCGGTTGGTTGCCAGTGGCCGGGTTGACCGACGGTGGTGCCGATCCCACACCGGCGCAGGTGATTCGGCACCTCATTCTCCCGGTCGCCGTCCTTGCGATCTCCCAAATGCCGTGGCTACTCCTCGCAGTGCGCGAATCCGTCGTCGGATCTACCGGTGAAGGATTTGTCGCCGGGGCGGTGGCGCGCGGAATACCGGCTTCCACCATCACACAACGTCATATCGTGCCGACGTCACTTGCGCCGTTCGTCAACATCATCGGAGTCCGATTGCCCGAACTTGTCGTCGGTGCGGTACTGGTGGAAGAAGTGTTCAGTTGGCCGGGAATTGCCGGTGCCATCGTCTCCTCCGCTCGGGACCTCGACATGGCGTTGCTCGCGTTCCTTACGGTCGGAACAACTCTGACGGTCATGCTCGGCTCGCTTCTCGCTGATGTGGTTGTTGCCCTCCTCGACCCGAGGGTGGGCACAGATGGCTAAGCGCCGCTTTGCAATCGCTGTCGGTGTCATGATCCTCGTCGCGCTCTACGCCGGCTTGGTTCCGTGGATCGCCGACGTCGACGACCGTGTCACCGACTTCGCGCAGGCCCGGATGGCTCCGTCGCTCGCGCATCCCTTCGGCACCGACTCTGCGGGGCGAGACCTGTTTGTTCGAGTCGCTGCCGGTATCCGGACGTCGTTGCTGATCGCTCTCGCCTGCGCACTGTTGTCCACGGTGATCGGGGTGGCGGTAGGCACCACTGCCGGACTCCTCGGCGGCTGGGTGGACCGAGTTGTCATGCGCGGCACCGACGCGGTGAACGCCCTCCCACACTTGCTGCTCGGCATCGTCATCGTCGCGATGTTCCGTGGCAGTATCCTCGCCATCGTTCTCTCGATCGCACTCACACACTGGACCCAGGTAGCTCGCATCATCCGCGGCGAGATCCTGAATTTGCGTGACCGCCCGTACATCGACGCAGCCGTCCTCGCCGGAGCCAGCCGGAGACATGTGATCACTCGCCACCTGGTTCCGGCTGCTGCGCCGCAGGCCTTGATCGCGGTGGTCCTCCTGCTGCCGCACGCCGTGTGGCACGAGTCGACGCTCTCGTTCCTCGGATTCGGCCTTCCGCCCCACAAGCCCAGTCTGGGAACACTTCTGGAAGAGGCTCGCAGTTCTCTGCTGCTCGGTGGTTGGTGGACGTTGGTGTTTCCCGCAGCCGTTCTGGTGATCACTACCGTTGCGGTGGCGGTGGCCGGTTCGGCATTGCGTTCGAAGCTCGCACCGCCTCGGCCATCGGAGCTTCGACTGTGAATGCCGGCCTTCGAATCGATGCGCTCACCGTCCGGATTCCGCTGCCCGGCGGCTCGGTTGTTCACGCTGCCAGCAACATCGACCTCGCGGTGCCGCCTGGGACTGTCACAGCGCTGGTCGGAGAATCCGGCTGTGGCAAGTCCATCATCGCAACATCGGTGATGAACATGCTGCCGCCTGGCACTCAGCGCACCGGTACCATCACCGTCGACGACATCGACGTGTTTTCCGGAACACCCTTCCGTGGTAGTCATGCCGCACTCGTGCCACAATCTGCCGCAACATATCTCACGCCGGTGCGGACGGCACGCTCGCAACTGCAGGAGACGATCGACGCACTCGGCACCGCCCACACCTGCGACGGCTTGGCGCAGCGAGTGGGTCTCGAACCTTCCGCCCTCGACTGCTACCCGCACGAACTGTCGGGGGGCATGGCGCAGCGGGTTGCCATTGCCGGCGCGTTGGCCGGGGACCCGTCGGTGGTCGTGGCCGACGAGCCCACCGCCAACCTGGACCGCGCGCTCACCGATCATGTTCTCGGCCTGCTGCGCGAGTGCGCCGATGCGGGTGCCGCGGTTCTGCTGATCACTCACGATCTGGCGTCGTTGACCCGAGTTGCGATCGCAGACAGGTTGGCCGTCATGTACGCCTCGCGCATCATGGAGACTGGCCCAGCTGCGCAGGTTCTGCAGGACCCGCTTCACGATTACACCCGAGACCTGCTCGGAGCCTTGCCGTCCCGCGGGCTCAATCCCATCCCCGGATCACCCCCTCAATTGACGAATCTTCCGGACGAGTGCGTCTACTACCTGCGCCGACCGGAGTCCGCGCAATCCGGTGGGCCAACCGAACTGGTCACGTTCGGAGAGCGCACGTACCGAACCCGCCGGGAGGTGAGTGCACGATGAGTTTGCGCGCCCTGGATGTCACCGGTGGCTACGAGCGTGGGCGTCCCGTCCTCGAGAATGTCTCCCTCGAGATCCCGGCCGGCCATCTGATCGGGTTGACCGGGCCGTCCGGAACCGGAAAATCGACGCTGGCAAGGATTCTCGCGTCGCTGGACGCGCCGTGGTCCGGCGAAGTGCAGATCGACGGTTCTCGCGTTGCAGGAACCAAGTTCGGTGTTCCCGCTGAGTTCAGAGGGGCGGTGTCCATGCTCTTCCAATCGCCACGCGCCGCAACTGATCCCCGGCAGACGCTGGCACGGATCATCGGGCAGCCCGCCGACATCGCGCGCCGCGATATCGACATCGAAGCACTGGCCTCGGAAGTCGGACTCACACCCGACTTGCTGGCGCGTCGCCCGCATCAGGTCAGTGACGGCCAGCTTCAACGCGCGGCGCTCGCGAGATCATTGGCGCAGCAACCCCGTTACCTCATCTGCGACGAAGCCACCGCGATGCTCGACGCCGCGACCACCGCCACCATCGTACGGTTGATCGAGCGGCGGGCAACGGATCACGGTATCGGGGTGCTGCTCATCAGCCACGATCGTGATCTGCTCGACGCGTGCTGCACACGCGTTCACGAACTCGACGACATCCGAGCGGGCTAGACGCTGCTCTTTCCGTAGCTTTCGCGGACCCCGACGTCCATGGGGAATCGAACAACCGTGTCGCCGAACAGCAGTCGAGTTGCCGATGCTGCCGCAGCCAGTACGTGAGCTGTGCCGGACTCGGGGTTTCGCGTGTGCACCACAACCTCGTCGTGCTGGAAGAACACCAATTCGCCGTCCGGGTCCTCGGCGAGGCGTCGTCGCAGGTCGGCGAGGAGACACAGAGCCCATTCCGAGGCCGTTGCCTGCACCACGAAGTTGCGGGTGAAACGTCCGCGCGCGTGAGCGTCGCCGTGTGAATAGAAATCGGGAGACGGTGGGGGACACGCTCGGCCGAGCAGGGAGTGCACTACCTCGCCGCGCTCTCCGGCCTTGGCGGCCTGCTCGACGTACTCGACCGCTACGGGGAAACGCTTGCGCAGCAACGTGAGTAGCGCTTTGGCTTCACCGGCGGTGGCGCCGTAGAGCACTCCGAGGATGGCAACTTTGGCTTTGGCGCGGTCGCCGCCAAATGCCTCGGCGCCAACGAGGGCGTACAGATCGTCATCACCGGCTGCCGCCATCATGCGGCGGTCGCGTGACATGGCAGCCAGAATCCGGGGCTCGAGTTGACCGGCGTCGGCCACTACGAATACGTGTCCGGGATCGGCAACAACGCTCGAGCGCATGGTCTTCGGAATCTGAAGGGCGCCGCCGCCTCGGCTTGCCCACCGGCCCGAGACGACACCACCGGGAACGTAGATGGGGCGGAAGCGATCGCCACGCACCCAACTGTCCATCCATTGCCAGCCATTGGTGCTGTACAGCTTGGCGAGTTCGCGGTGGCGCAGGAGCAACGGAACCGCCGGGTGATCAACTTCCTGAAGAAACCACTTGCGCGTCGACGGCAGTTCGATGCCCTGGCGCCCGAATGCCTCGGTGATCTCGACGGACGACGCGGGGTTCACCGTCCGCCCGAAGGCGTCGCTGATCTGGGTGGCAAGTTCCTGCATGCGAACGGGGAGGTCGTACCCCGTTGGCCGGGGGCCAAGTCTCTCTTCGAGGAGTTCGCGGTGCTTCCGCGTCGAGAACGGCAAACCGGCGTGCGTCATTTCAGCAGCACTGAGCGCGCCGGCTGATTCTGCGGCAATCAGCAGATCCAGGCGCGCGTCGGCGCCGATGACAGTGCGTTGCTCCGCGAACTCCGCAACAACACCATCAGGATCGAGGACGGGAGCGGTGTCGAACAAGCCGAGACGGTCGTCGTCGGACTCCTCGGCCGGTGGTGACGGCTGACCCGCGCGCATGCTCAGGATCGCGCGGGTCAGCGAAATATCGTGGCAGCGCTGTACGTGGACGCCGGCGCGCAGCAACATCGGGTAGACCGAGGCGGTGCTCGGCCAGACCCACCGTGGGTGCTCGGCACTCTCGATAGCTTGGACCGCGGCAACCAGATCGGGATATTCGATGCGGTCGCCGACGGCAGTCCCGTCGGGGTCGGTGCGAACAACCGTCGCGGTGACTGCTCCCGTGGACGTCGTACTACCGGGAACCAGGACAACTCTCACTGCTCCAGTGTGACGGTTGGGTCCGACAACAACTGGCCCGAGTGCTTCTACCCCGCTTCCAGCCCGTGCATTCGGACTTCCTTTCCTTTCCAGCGGGATCGTAGCCACCGATCGTGGCTGGCCAGCACGATCGCGCCCGGACCGGTGCCCATGGCGTCCTCGAGTTCATCGCACAAGCTCGGCGACAGGTGATTGGTCGGCTCGTCCAGAAGCAGCAACTCGGGTGGACGGGCCACCAACAGTGCCAACGCCAGCCGGCGACGCTGACCGACGGACAACTCGCCAACCAGCTTGTCCTGATCCCAAACAGCCAACAGGCCAAGGGAATCCAATGGAACCTTCTCGATAGTCTCCGCGCCGAGCGTCAGCTCATAGATTTCCCGTGCAGTTCGGTCAGTCCGATCGAACACGGTGTCCTGTGCCAAAAGACCGATCGTCAGGTCGGGTTTTCGTGCCAGCGTGCCGGTGTGGTCCAGCGCACCGGCGAGTACTGCAAGCAAGGTGGATTTCCCGGCACCATTCGCTCCGACGACCAGTAGTCGGTCGGTGGATGAGATATCGAGACTGTCCATCGTCATTCGGCCAGGAACTCGAACCTGCCGCAATGACAGGAGGATTTCGTCCTCAGCCTGGGTGATGAACACGCCAGGACTGAATCGAAGAGGCTTCGGGGGTTGCTCAATCTGGTCTCGTTCCAGCTTGTCGAGCCGGCGGGTGGCACTGCGAACCCGGCGTGCGATCTGGTTCTGTACTCGACCCCCGGCGTGACCGTATCCCATTTTTTCGTTGTCGCGCTTCACATGATTCGGCGCAACCTCGTATGCACTGACACCGGCCGCGTAGCGCAACGCGTCCAAATCCTCCTGCTCTTGATCGAATCGCCGTTGCCAGCGTTCCAGTTCGGCGCGTTTCTGCAACAGATACGCGGTGTAGTTACCGCCGTAGCGGGTGGGACCGTCCAGAGCGGGGTCGAGGTCGATCAGATCCGTGCAGACGGCGTCGAGGAACGCGCGGTCGTGAGTGGCCACGACGACAACCCCGGACAGGCCGCAAAGATGCTCGGCCAGAAACGATGCCGCCTCGTCGTCGAGATGGTTCGTCGGCTCGTCGAGCAACAGCGCGGATGGTCGGCGAATCATCAGAGCCGCCAAGGCCAGCCGGCTGCGTTGACCACCTGACAACGACGAGAGGAGGCGTTCATGCTGAAGGTGTCCGAGACCTAACCCGCCAAGAATCATCGCGGCCCGCCGGTGCGCATCCCACACCTCGTGTCGCTGCGCGCGTGCAAGGCAATCCGTGTAGGCGTCGAGGACGTTGTGATCCTCGGGCGCATGACTGAGTTCCTGTGCAGCTCTGTCGAGTTCGGCAATGATCTCGCGCGCGTCCCGGAGGGCTGTATCGAGTACGTCGGCGATCGTCGTCTTGTTGTCGTACACCATTTCCTGCTGCAGGAACGCGAGATCAGACGGTCGCTCCACGCTGCCCGCATCGGGCTCGTCCGTACCCGCGAGCACCCGCAACAGAGTCGACTTCCCGGCGCCGTTCTCGCCGATGAGACCAATCCGATCACCAGGTGCCGCGGTGAGTGAGACGCCGTCGAGTACCCGCCGCGTTCCCAGCGTGCGGACGAGATCTTGTGCAATCAACGCTGTTTCAGGCATGTTCATCACCAAGAGTGACATTGGCCGGTGCGGCGACTTCGCGTAAACGTCCCTCCGACAGACGTAACCAGCGTTCGACCTTCACCTCGGACAAGAACCGTTCGTCGTGGCTGACGACCACGAAGGCACCCTGATAGGCATTGAGCGCACTCTCCAACTGCCCGACACTGACAAGGTCGAGGTTGTTGGTCGGTTCGTCGAGTAGTAGTAATTGAGGTGCCGGCTCGGCGAACAGCACGCACGCGAGGGTCGCTCGCAACCGCTCACCACCGGAGAGGACCCCGACTGGAAGGTGAACGCGAGATCCACGAAAGAGAAAGCGTGCCAACAGATTCATCCGCTGCGGTGCCGGCATGTCCGGGGCAAAAGCAGCCAGGTTCTCCGCGACGGTGAGGTTCACATCGAGTAGGTCGAGTCGCTGTGACACATACGCAACGCGGCCCTGCGCCTGTGCGATCTTGCCGCCACTCGGGGGCAGTTCGCCGTTGATGATCCGCAACAGCGTGGATTTGCCCGCGCCGTTCGGACCGGTCACCGCAATTCGCTCAGGTCCGCGGATCGCCAGATCTGCCCCGCCGTCGGCGAAGACCTCCCGATTACCGAAACGGAATTGCATCCGTTCGCCCAGGAACACTGTCCGGCCCGCAGGAACATCGGTGCCGGGCAGTTCCAACGTGATTCGTTGTTCGTCGCGCAACGCTCGCCCCGCGGTATCGAGTCGGGCCTTGGCCGAATCGACGCGGGCGTTATGCGTCTCGTTTGCCTTGCCGGCAGACTCCTGGGCATTGCGTTTCATCGTCCCGGCGAAGATCTTCGGTAGCCCGGCGTTTCCGAGGTTGCGTGCTGCGTTGCTTGCGCGACGAGCAGCGCGTTCGCGGGCCTGCTGCAACTCCCGTTTCTCCCGCTTGACGTCCTGCTCGGCATTGCGAATGTTCTTTTCGGCAACTTCCCGTGCAGCGTTCACGGCGCCTTCGTATTCGGTGAAATTTCCACCGTAGAAACGAATTTCACCATTGTCGAGTTCGGCGATGCGGTCCATTCGGTCCAGTAGGACACGATCGTGGCTGACCAGTAGCAGGCAACCGTTCCAATCGTCGAGGACGCCGTAGAGTTTGTATCGCGCATCGAGATCGAGGTTATTCGTCGGTTCGTCGAGCAACAGCACGTCCGGGCGGCGCAGCAGTTGCGCAGCGAGACCGAGCGAGACGACCTGGCCCCCGCTGAGCGTGTGAAGTCGGCGGGTGAACGACAGGTCTCCCAAGCCGAGACGGTCCAGTTGGGCGCCGGTACGTTCCTCGATGTCCCAGTCGGAACCAATCGTGGTGAAGTGCTCTTCGGCGGCGTCCCCCGACTCGACAGCGTCCAACGCCGCGAGGATCGGCGCGATCCCCAAAACCTCGGCAACGGTGAGGTCGCCGGTCAGCGGCAAGCTCTGCGGAAGGTACCCGAGCACCCCGTCGACGGACACACTGCCACCGCCTAACGGCAGGTCACCCGCTATCAACCGGAGAAGGGTGCTCTTTCCGGCGCCATTCGGTGCTACCAGCCCCGTCCGGCCGCCGGGCACACTGAAGGACAGTTTCTCGAAAACCGGTGTGTCGTCAGGCCAGGCAAACGACAGGTGTGAACAGACAATGTATGAATCGGACATGATGAGACCTCGAGTGTCGCGCGGGCGCGTCAAAGCGGCTCCGCGAAAGAAATGATGTGGTGAACGACAACATGGCCACTGCGGCAGCGCTCCGAAAGCGCTTACCGGTGGCCGTCAGTGCCGGGTATTACCCGGAGATGTCGAGTTCACCAACCATTTTTCGATCTTTCTCGCTCCGATTATTCGGAACCGACCATAACACCCGAAACTGTTGCCTCGTCGATCACACAGCGCTCAATGCGCCATGCTCGATTGATTTCGCGCGGCCTCTCGCGCAATACGTCAGAAACTGTTGGGCCCGACGTCGACGCTGCGACCCGGAAGATTACGTTCTCGATCGTATCGAGTACGAGCAGGTGGCAGGGTATGCCAATTTCCGGCTCTCCGGTAGGAGGCTCAAAGTCGAGGGATTCGACGTCGAAACCTGTTGAGATTCTTTGTCATTGTGTTGTCATCGGCAATATCGACTTACGACGCGCTGAGCCGGCGCTGTCCATGTGTCGCGTGCCGAGCGCGCGGTGATCTTCTGTCTTCTCTCGCGCCGCCGGTGCATTGAGGTGTCCGATGGGGCGCCACTGCCCGGTGGGGTGTTACCAGGGTGTCGCGGGCTGGAACCTTGCAGCGCTCCATCAGGGGTAGCGCAGACACTCTGGTGTGCCGACCGTTAGCGGCGAGATTCTGCGGGTTCTGCACCGATGCTGGTTCCGCGTGCAGAGTGCATTTCGGCAAGCTTTGTCAATGTCTGCGGTGGCGTGTGTCGTCTTGGCGCTGCAGTTCTCTGCTCATCACGACGTCAGTCGTTCGCCGCGTGTGTCCCACACAGTCTCAGGAGCCGAATCGTGGGAGGCGGGTCCATTTGCATGGAATCCGACATCTGCATCTTTCCCTCTTCGGTGGCTGCGGCGAAAAGGCCTGCCAGAGCCTCGGTAATGTCTTCGGCCTCAATGTCATATACCGCAACGTACGGGCCGTCGTCCTGCACCGGAGCGAAGCGCCGAGCTCCGGTGAATCCGGGTATTGCGCAGACCTCGCGCAGATGTAAGCCGTACCACTCGTTGTACTCGGCTTCTCGCTCGGGCGAGCTCGGGCGGGAGGTGACGTAAAGGATTCCTTGTTCCATGCGGCTGAAAGGTAGATGAAAGATTCTTCGAAATCAATGATGGGTAAACAATTTTCAGGGGTCCGCCGGGAAAAAGGTGTAAACGGTCCGCTTCGCCGGCGTGAATTGGCGGGACGCTGTCGATGACTCCGCAATTCGTCGGGACATGTCCTTGCGGGCGGCGATCCTCGATACCAGAGGATTTCTTGACGAGTCACCAGGCGCCCTTGCCAAATGCTTGGACGTTTGACATCCTCGGTCTGGACCTCGCTCAGCTGTGAACTCTTACACCCGAGTGTTCGATGCCCAAAAGACGTCGGCCAAATACATAGTCACGCAAAGGTTATCGAGAGCGGCTCGCATCCGCCGGTGCGCGATGTCGCCAGGGTGCAGCTCCAGCCGATCGTGCGGGTCTCACATTACCGATGGCATCTCGTCATCTCGCAGCAGTCGGACTCTTCGGGCGAACTCTCGCCGGCTCCGGCGAACGAAGGAGTTCCACATGAGTATTGATGACCCCGTATCCTCCGCCGCGTCTGGCGCCCTCGGGACGTCCCCGGGTGGCCGGAAACTCCTCCGACTCGAGGTTCGCAACGCCCGGACCCCGATAGAGAGGAAGCCGCCGTGGATGAAGGTCAAGGTTCGTACGGGGCCGGAGTATCGTGCGCTCACTGAGCTCGTCGAGCGCGAAAACTTGCACACCGTGTGTCAGGAAGCCGGTTGCCCCAACATTTTCGAGTGCTGGGAGGACCGTGAGGCAACCTTCCTGATCGGTGGGGACCAGTGCACGCGGCGCTGCGATTTCTGCCAGATCGATACTGGCAAGCCGATTGAGCTGGACCGCGACGAGCCGCGACGTGTTGCCGAATCGGTTCGCTCGATGGGCCTTCGCTATGCGACAGTGACCGGTGTTGCCCGCGACGACCTCCCGGACGGCGGTTCCTGGCTCTATGCCGAAACCGTGCGTCAGATCCACCAGTTGTGTCCGGGTGCCGGTGTCGAACTGCTTATCCCGGACTTCAACGCGGATCCTGCCCAGCTGCAAGAAGTATTCGATACTCGGCCAGAAGTGTTGGCACATAACGTCGAAACCGTGCCCCGAGTGTTTCGGAGGGTCCGACCGGCCTTCACTTATGAACGGTCACTCGAGGTGATCACCAGGGCCCGCGAGAATGGACTGATCACGAAGTCGAATCTCATCCTCGGGCTGGGCGAAAACACGGACGAAGCGATCCAGGCTTTGCGCGACTTGCAGGAGGCGGGTTGTCAGCTGATCACGATCACCCAGTACCTGCGACCGTCCTCGAGGCACCATCCGGTAGAACGGTGGGCCGAGCCCGAGGAGTTCACCCACCTCGAGCAGATCGCGCGCGAGATCGGCTTCCTGGGCGTCATGTCCGGTCCGTTGGTCCGGTCTTCCTACCGCGCCGGCCGTATGCACGCCGAAGCGGTCGCCGCTATCTCATCCCGTTAGATCCACCCCACTCGATTCCACGTTCCGCCCGTACAAGGAGATCCCCATGTCCTCACCTTCCGCAGATGTCGTCGAACTCGGTGGCGTTTCCGGCGGGTCCGCCGGCACAATCCGGTCCGCGGAACTCATCCAATTCGCAACGTTGTGGGCGCCCTACGGTGGCGGAAGTGACGAAGACATTTTCGTAACATTCGGCGTATCTTCGAAGGTCTACTTCGCACGGCTCGCGAAGCTTCTCGCCACTCACGCCAGTTCGGTTCCGGACGAGTCGACGCGGGCCGAAATGCTCGCGGTCTGCGATCGCCGATCGGGCGGAGAAGCGCGCCAGACGCGCTCACACCGGGGTGGCGCCGCGCGCTCTGCGCGAATACACGAAAAGTTCAGTACAAATTGAGCCAGTCGGGTTTTCTGCCGCGCTTATGCGGCCGCAACTCGGCGTGAGGGTGGCGTAGTGGGGTGCTCGCATTGGGCACGGTTGGCTAGCCCTAGATCTAGGTGTAGTCGGTGGTTGTCGCGCCAGTCCCACCCTTCCGGCGTGGTCATCGCAATACCTTGTGATACCCGCTCGGCTGGTTTACACCATTTTTCTGATACTTCCTTGATCGGCTTACACCATTTTTCTGATACGTCCTCGATCCGCTTACACCTTTTTTGCAAAACTCTCCGTTGCTGCGTAGATGATGGACGGCACCCCTTGACACGGCCTTTCGATTCCTGAATGTTTGTGAAATGCCTATTGGCTCCTGGACGCTTGTGAAACGTAAGCTTTCATGAGCATGGGGTGTGGTGCGTTCCTGTTTCTGGTTGTTCTTTGTACGGGTTTTCGATGCTATTGATTTGTTGGCTTGTTATCAGAAGGAGTCTTATGGTCAGAAGCGATCTCATAGTGGGGGCTGCAAACCGATTATGATGCCGTGATTGTGAGCTTCGGAGCCGCGCCGACGATTAGATGAAGCAAAGAAGAATCTAGAAGCAATGCTTACCAGGTGGGTTGGAAATAACTGGAAGGATATGTTTTGACTACTCAGATCGAGCAAAACAATTTGGCCGGGGATGGCGAATTGCCGCTACCCCAGTTGGAGGTCAATCCGTGTCTCCCGGATCTCGATGTAGACACGTCCGGGGTGCCGTTCCGTATGGCGGATGGGGTGCATATTCCTGCTGAACGCTATTACGACCAAGAATTTGCCAATCTAGAGAACAGAAAGCTGTGGATGCACACTTGGCAGTGGGCTGCCCGGGTGGAGGACGTCCAGTTTCCTGGCGACTACGTTGAGTACAAAGTCGCCGAAGAGTCCGTGATGGTTGTGCGGGTCGATGAGGAGACCATCAAGGTTTTCCACAACGTCTGCCCACATAGGGCTACGCAGCTCGCGCTCGATTGTGGATCGTTCAGTGGTAAGCAGATTGTGTGCCCATTCCATGGGTGGCGATGGAACCTCGACGGGACCCAGTCGTACCTTTATGCCCGAAATGGTTTCATCGCAGAGTCAATTGATCCATCGAAGATCAATCTGAAAGAGGTTCGTTCCGAGATTCGGTACGGTTTTGTCTGGATCAATTTCGACAATGATGCGCCTTCGTTCGATGAGTTCATCGGTCCGATGGATAGGCATCTCGAGCCGATGTGGATGGACCGCATGCGGGTCCGGTGGTGGAAGTACTTGGATCTTCCAGCGAATTGGAAGGTGGCTACCGAGGCATTTATCGAGGCATACCACGTCATGCAAGCTCATCCGGAGCTTGCATTCGGAGCAACAGGCGACGATTATGACGCGGACTTCCTGGAGTTCCACCCCAAGGGCAATGGGCATTTCAATGTTGGTGCCAGGATGAAGACCGATGAAGTGACAGGCGCTCCGATGGCGCCGATGCCCGTCACACACCTGCCGTTCGGTGAGTTTTTCCTCGAACAGAATCGGATTATGTTCGAAGGCACCGCCGGCGCGTACCTCACCGAACGCGAGGAGTTCATCGGCGATCGGGTCCGCCACCAAGGGCTGCCGGACGAGGAGATGGTCCCGGCCTTCTTCGCAGAATATTTCGCGTATGCGCAGGATGCCGGAATTCCGCTGCCTCCTCCCGATCCCGAGGCGTCGTCCTATGGCTACGTCTTCCCGAACATGGTGTTCCTCGGACTGACCGGCAACCTCCTGCTGTACCGGATGCGACCGATCGGGTCCGATCCGAATGTCTGCCGCTTCGAGGTGTTTGCGCTGCAGATTCCGGTCGAGGCCGACGGGGAGCAGGCTCCCGCACAGCCGGAAGGCCCGCTCGCCGTGAAGGATCTGCCGTTCGTTCTGCGTCAGGACACCGAGAATATCCAGCGCCAGCAGGCCGGGTACCGGAGCAGTGCGTTCGCCGAGGCCACCATGTCTCCTCGGTTCGAGAAGATGATCTACGGAATGCATAACGAAATCGACCGCTACCTGGCACGATGAACGATCGCACGGCGGGGAGTACCCCGACTGCCGAATCTCGACCGGACGAGCCCATCGCCGGCCGGATGACCGTGCAACCTGCCGGTCATGTCATCGAGGTGCGGGCGGGCGAGTCCCTGATGCAGGCCGCTTGGCGCGAGGGATACCACTGGCCGACGCTCTGCTTCGGGGTGGGACAGTGCACGGCCTGCAAGTGCGAACTCGTCGAGGGACTCGACCTGGTTTCTCCCCACACCGAGCCCGAGGCCGAGATGACCATGGACCTCGCACGGCGGAGACGAAGAATTGATCCCCGCCGTGTCAGGCTCGCGTGTCAGGTGAAGGTTCGCGGCGATGTCGTGGTTAGAAAGCCCGGGGTCCGCAGGGTCGAGCAGGAAAAACTACTTCCAGAAGATCCAAACTAGAGCCCGTATTCGTGATCGAGCGGATAGCCGCTCGGCAGCCCAATGGAGTGCATCAATGACAAGTTCAATCGCCGAAGAAGTCGAACCGGTGGTCGACGCGGACATCCTTGTTCGCATATTCACGACCGCCACGAAGGCAAAGCTCTACGACGACCAGTATCGCGCAATGATGAATGCGGGAAAAGTCGGCGGGATGTACTATTCCGCGCGCGGGCAGGAAATCATTCCGGCGGCGATCAATGCCGTGCTGGCGCCGGATGACTATGTGGTGACCATGTACCGCGGCGTGCATGATCAAGTTTCGAAGGGTGTTCCCCTACGGACTCTGACCGCAGAACTCTTCGGGCGTGCGAGTGGTAGCTGCAAAGGAAAAGGCGGCCCGATGCACATAACGGACGTCGCGTCCGGCCTGATCGTGACGACCGGTGTCGTCGGGTCCGGGATACCGATCGCTGTCGGAGTGGGGCTGTCGGCTCAGATGCGTCGGAGCGGTCAAGTCGCGGTGGTGAACTTCGGGGACGGTGCTGCGAATATCGGCGCGTTCCACGAGGCGCTGAATTTGGCGTCGCTGTGGAAGCTTCCGGTTGTTTTCGTCTGCCAGAACAATCGTTACGCGGAATACACGCCGTACGATCAAGGAACGTCGGTCGATCAGATCGCGAAGCGCGGTGCGGCCTACTCGATGCGTTCCATGCATGTCGATGGAAACGATCCCGAAGCGATGTACAGAGCCGCCCGGATCGCAATCGACGCGGCACGCGCAGGTGACGGCCCATCGCTGATCGAGGCGGTTACCTATCGATTCGAGGGCCATATGATGGGTGACACGAAAGAGTACCAGCCCGCGGAAGAGTTGAAGGCTGCTATCGACGCGGACCCGGTGCCACGATTGCGCGACCGGATCATCACGTCCGGGTATCGCACCGAAGCCGAGGTGGCCGCGATCGAGGGTGAATTGCAGAAGGAAATCGACGACGCATTCGAATACGCGATGGCAGCTCCGCTGCCTGATATTGCCGATCTGACCACCGACGTGTACGGGACGGAAACTCGATGACAGTGCAAAGTAAGCCCAGCGATGGCGCGGTGGCCGGGCGTGAAATGAAGATGATCGAGGCCATCTCCGAGGCTATCGATATAGCGATGGATATCGACGATTCGGTATTCGAACTCGGTGAGGACATCCAGGACCCGAAGGGCGGTGGGTTCGGTATCCACAAGGGCCTGTCCACCAAGTACGGCCTCGAGCGCGTACGTCCGACACCCATCTCCGAACAGGCGATCATGGGTGCGGCGATCGGCGCAGCGATCACCGGAATGCGGCCCATTCCGGAGATCATGCTCATGAACTTCATGGCAGTGTGCGCGGACCAGCTGCTCAATCATGCGGCCAAACTGCGATACATGTCGGGCGGGCAGACCAATGTTCCGCTGACCGTTCGCACCATGACCGGCGCCGGCGGCGGCTTCGGTGCGCAGCATTCGGACATGCTCGAAGGCCCCCTCGTCCACACCCCGGGATTGAAAGTCGTGATTCCGTCGACGGCGGCCGACGCAAAGGGCCTACTTTTGTCGTCGATTTTCGATGACGACCCGGTGGTGTTCATCGAGATGTACCCGTTGTACTTTTCCGCCTCGGACTTCGTGCCCGCCGGCGACTACCGGGTGCCGCTCGGCAAGGCCAGGACCGCGCGGCCAGGGTCCGACGTCACCCTCATCAGCTGGGGCCGACAGGTCCACGACTGCCTGGCAGTTGCGCACGACCTCAGCGCCGCGGGTATCGAGGCGGAGGTGCTCGATCTGCGTACGCTCGTTCCCCTCGACCTTGATGCGATTCTCGAATCGGTAGGTAGGACTCGCCGCGCCGTCATCGTGCACGAAGCGGTCCGCCGCAACGGGTTCGGGGCGGAGCTTGCGGCAACGATCAGCGAAGAGCTCTTCGGCGACCTGCATGGCCCGGTGCGTCGGGTGGCGTCAGCCGACACGCCGGTCCCATATGCATCGGTGTTAGAGCAGGCGTACATGCCGAGTCGCTCTGCAATCGAACAGGCAGTCCTGGGATTTTTTCGCTGAGCTGAACGTAGTACTGACGACACGTTAGTGCGCGCCTCGACGATTTCTGAAGGAGAGACAAGAACGATGGAACTGAGCATTCCCAAGTTGGGGGTCACGATGGTTGAGGGCACGCTATCCGAATGGCTTGTGGCAGACGGGGCGACAGTCAGTGCGGGCGAGGGCATCTACCTCCTCGAAACAGACAAGATCGAGACCGAGATCGAGGCACCTGTCGACGGTGTCTTGAAGATCAAGGCAGAGGCAGACGAAACATATGCAGTCGGCACTGTGGTCGGAGAGCTGACCTAGCGGCCCTGTGTGGCGGTGAATGCGACACTGGAACATTCACCGCCACAACGGATGTGGTCGTAGCGTCGCATCACGCCAGCCGGCGCGGTGGCGGCGTCAGTCGGCTGTGTGAGCTCACATCGATTGGTCATCTGGCTGCGCGCCGTGAAAGGTACTGCGCCAGAACGACTGTGCTATCGAATGTAGGGAGATTGTGAATGGACAAGGTTGTCGGCACTATCGTCGAAGCGCTCGACGGAATAGACGATGGAGCCAAGTTGTCGGTGGGCGGCTTCGGCCTGTGCGGCATTCCGAGTCTGCTGATCGCAGGTCTCTTGGAAAAGGGCGTCCGCGATCTTGTGACCGTGTCGAATAACTGCGGGGTCGACGACTGGGGGCTCGGGTTGCTGCTTCGCGAGCGGCGGATCAAGCGAATGGTGTCCTCCTACGTCGGTGAAAACAAGGAGTTCGAGCGGCAGTTCTTGGGCGGTGAACTCGAGGTCGAGCTTGTCCCACAGGGGACATTGGCTGAGAAGTTGCGCGCCGGCGGTGCCGGGATTCCTGCGTTCTATACCGCGACCGGCGTGGGCAGCCAGGTCGCCGAAGGGGGTTTGCCCTGGTTGTTCGGCCCGGACGGTGAGGTGCTCGAGCAGAGCCCGCCGAAGGGGACGGAGCAATTCGACTTCAACGGTCAGCGACGCACTTTCGTGCTCGAAGAGGCAATCACGTGCGACTTCGGACTGGTGCGGGCGTGGAAGGGCGATCGGCACGGGAACCTGGTATTCCATAGGTCGGCCCGAAACTTCAATCCGCTGGCGGCCATGGCCGCCAGGATCTCGATTGCGGAGGTCGAAGAACTCGTTGAGCCTGGCGAGCTCGACCCCGACGAGATTCACCTACCCGGCATCTACGTGCATCGCGTGCTCGCGATGACTCCGGCACAAGCAGCTGACAAGCGGATCGAAAAACTGGTTACTCGCAATCGAGTAACGAGTGGTTCGGTAGAAGTTGAATCATATAGTCGCAGTGATGAATACGGTCAACTACGCATTGGTCTAAGTCGTGATCAGATGGCCGCCCGAGCTGCGCAGGAACTGTCGGATGGCAACTATGTCAACCTCGGCATCGGATTGCCGACTTTGGTTCCAGCCCATGTTCCCGATGACGTCGAGATTGTGCTCCAATCAGAGAACGGAGTGCTTGGCACCGGACCAGCACCGTACGTAGGCGACACAGACCCTGACCTGGTCGATGCAGGCAAAGCCACCGTCACACTTCGCCGGGGCGCATCGATCTTCGATTCGGCTGCGAGTTTCGGCATGATCCGAGGCGGAAAAATTGATGCAGCGATTCTCGGGGCAATGCAGGTCTCGACCACGGGTGACATCGCCAACTGGATGATTCCGGGAAAGATGGTCAAGGGTATGGGTGGCGCGATGGATCTGGTGGGCGGAGCCCGGACAGTCATCGTGCTTATGGAGCACGTCGCCAGAGACGGCAGTTTCAAGGTTGTCGATTCATGCACATTGCCGATAACCGGCTTGGGTGTGGTCGACCGGATCATCACCGACCTCTGTGTTTTCGATGTCACAGAACAGGGGCTCGCCCTCCGAGAGTTGGCGCCGGGCGTCACGCTCGACTACCTCCGCGAGCGCACTGGTGCGCCCTTCACTATCTCGCTGCCGGCCTGAACAAATGAAATCTGAGAAGTGGAACATGAGTAGGTGTTGCCGTACGTCGGCATTGTGCCCTCGGAATTTACCGAAATCAGCTTGATAGGAGGCAGCCATAATTAGGCGATTGCACAACGGTCAAGCTGAAATACCGTCAGTGGCCGGTGTTGCTGAGATTGTCGGTGTCGCCCTGCGCGGACGACTGGACTTCCCCCGGTGTGACGCTGCCGACCGGCCCGTTACAACCCTGCGGCACTTCGTCAGAGAAGCCCAGTGACCGGTTCTGCGGTCACGGCTCGGGTGCAACAGGGCGCCGTCCCGGCGTGGGCGATTATCGCGTTGATCGCCGTAATAGGGCTGAACTTGCGTGCCTCGCTCGGCTCGATTACCACCGCTGCTCCAGGACATGACCCGTGACCTACGCCTGTCCGGCCTCGCCCAAGGGTTACTGATGTTGTCGATCGGTTGCCTAGCGGGCCCGGCAATGCTCGGCGGGCTGAGGCAGGTCACGGGAGGCTTCACCGCCGGGTACGCAGTCCTGCTGGGCTCGCATTCGTCTCATTGGCGACGGTGCCGGTGTTTCACCCACGGTGAAGCCTCGAGTTCATGTCCTGAGCCAGAATTCTCGCCTAGAGTAGACGTTACCGAGCGAATGCCATGCAGCGCCGAAGCCTGGATACGAATTAGAATTATACGGACGATTCATCCGGCAGATCTCTGCGCTTGTTAGTTTTGACGGTATTGCCTGGTCTCATCGTTTCCGCATTGGTCTGGTTAGAAGTGGGTCCAGAGTGAACCCGGTTCGTTACGAATCTCGTTGTCGCGAGCGGAAATAACATTTCCCGGAGTAATCTAGAACTCGATTCTGGCATTCGAAGTATTCGCGACGGCAGGGTTGGCGCCGGCGTGAAGTTCGGCTCGCATCCACTTGATGACAATCTGCCCTTGTATGGGTTCTTTAGTGGCGGTAAATCGAAAGACTCAACCGTGTCTAAACGAATCTCGCTTCACTGATCGTAAAAGAATTGAATCGGGATATGAGATTTCGGAAAAATGTCGCGCCTGTACTGTACTTCAGTTTTACGTAAAGAAGGAATCGCGGAACTGGGTTTCGATAACCCGCGCGGTAAGAATGGGCTAGAGCGTAATTTTGATAGTGCCGATCCTCGGCTGCTCAATGCCGTGCTGCCCAGGGGCGCTTCTTACTGCTGGTTATGGCTGAATTCGTCAAGCTTGGATTCGGGTGCATACTAGATCGCAACGCCCAATGTGGGATGACACCACCACGCCGTGATCTCGCGGACGCTCGAAACTTCGGTAGGGCAGTTCGTGAAAAACTGTGGAGAATTGACCAAGTTTCCTCCCATCTGAAGGTGTGTCGAAAATCTTATTCTGGCCACCGCGGATAGCTTGCAGCATCGACGGAAACGATATCAGTTGCCCTTTGGCTGAGTTTCTTCAGGTGGTCGTTACAGGACCGTTCAGGGGTCGTTGCAGGGTCGGATAGAGCTCAATAATGATCAGTGGCCTGATGGCAGAAGTTACACCATTTTTCTGACACCACCTAAATTCGGTTACACCATTTTTATGACACTCCCTGGATCCACTTACACCATTTTTCTGAAACTTGGGGTTGTCTTTCGGAATGGCGGTCAAGACCCTTGACATGACCGATCAGTTCCTGAATCTTGATGAAACGCCGATTTCATGAGTGCGGGGCCGTGGTGCGGTCCTGTGTCGAGTTGGTCCTTTGTTCAGTTTTCGGCGCTTTTGATTTATTCGTCTGTTGTCGGAAGGAGTCTCATGGTCAAAAGTAGTGTCACTGTGAAGCCGCAAAACGATTATGACGTTGTTATTGTGGGCTTCGGTGTGGCGGGAGCGTCGGCAGCCATCGAGGCCGCAGATTCGGGTGCGCGGGTTCTCGTACTCGATCGCGGTTATGGCGGGGGAGCCGCTGCGCTCTCGGGTGGAGTGATCTACGCAGGCGGCGGAACGCGGTATCAGCAGGCAGCCGGTGTGCAAGACAGCCCGCAGAACATGTTCAACTACCTTCGTCAGGAAGCGAACGGTGTGGTCTCAGATGAGACACTCCGCCATTTCTGCGAGACGAGTCCGGCCATGGTTGATTGGCTGGAACAGCAAGGTGCACAGTTCCAAGGAACGTTGTCGCCGTACAAGGCGTCATACACGGCCGACACGCATTACCTGTACTACTCGGGTAACGAAACAGCGTGGCCATACAACCTCGAGGCAGTACCGGCCGCCCGCGGGCACCGGCAGGTTGCAAAGGGCGTAAAAAGTGGGCACACGCTCACCATGAGCTTGTGTCAGTCTGCCATCGCCAAGGGCGTTGAGTTCAAGCCGTTGAGTCGTGTCAGCGAGCTCATCATCGAAGATGGTGCAGTTGTCGGTGTGGTTTATCGGAGCATGAATCTTGACGACGACGGTGGCGACAGCCACCGGAAGCTGAGCAAGGTCGGCGGAAAACTGGGGAACTGGATTCCACCTATCGGGGCCCGACTCAACGCCAAGGCCGAGAAACTATGGGAACAGAACGCTGTTGAAGTCAGTGTCCGAGCCAATGCTGTGATCTTGGCTGCCGGCGGATTCGTGCTCAATTCCGAGATGATGGCCAAGCATGCAGGTCCCTTCCAAGACCCGGGCCTGCTTCCCTTGGGCACGGTGGGCGACGACGGTACCGGAATCAAGCTCGGGGTATCAGCCGGCGGTGTAGCCACCAACCTCGATCGGCTGGCGGCCTGGCGGTTCCTGTCACCGCCGAGTGCCTTCCTCGAAGGCGTGACGGTGGGCCCGACGGGTGCACGAATCATCAATGAGGACGTGTACGGCGCGCGTTTGGCCGAGGTCATGATCACCGAGCATCAAGGGCAGGGCTTTCTTATTCTTGATGCCAAGAGCTGGAAGAAGGCTCGCGGGCAGGTCCGCAAGCAGTGTCGGCAAGCCTTCCAGTTTCCGCAAACGATGTATTTGTTCACCGCAGGGCACAAGAAGGCAGACACCTTGGATGCTCTTGCCGCCAAGATTGGCGTCCCGCCGGCTGGTCTTGTTCAGACAGTGCGCGCCTATAACGACGGAATCGCAAGTACGAGCGGCGATCCGGGCCACAAAGCGGCCGGGTTATGCACGGCGATCGAACAAGGTCCGTTCAGGGCGGTCAAGATTTCCATCAAGAATTCGTCGCTGTATCCAGCCACGGTATTCACACTTGGCGGTCTTAGAGTGGACGAGTCCTCGGGCCATGTCCTTAACAGTGCGGACCAGCCCATCTCAGGGATTTATGCCGTCGGCCGGTGTGCAATCGGAATTTGCTCCCACAGCTATGTCAGCGGTCTGTCACTTGCCGATGGTGTCTACTCGGGCCGTCGCGCTGGTGCACACGCGGCGAAAAGCGCGCAACTTCGCCGGATATCGCCTGTACAAGAAGTGACTGGTACCTGACCGATAGTCAGTCAACGTACCAACTCATACGTGGATTTGTCATTACATCGTTCATGACGCAGGCCTTGGGATTGGTCGAAATGGACACCGACCACTTACTGATTGGATAGCAATGAGTTCTGCATCTACTCCCCGTTATGGAGTCTTCGCTTTGTCCACTG
>NZ_RKMA01000003.1:1217500-1414746 GCF_003797085.1 Rhodococcus sp. WS3 | reverse complement strand
TACTAATAGGCCGAGGACTTACCACAAAGAAGCTACGCGTCCACTGTGCGGTATCTGAAACAACACACAGATACCTTGAATTCGATTCCCCATCATTCACCGACACTTGTCGGTGGGTGTGTGGAGGATCTGGTTCACGGTTAGTTACTGTGACAGTTTCATAGAGTTACGGCGGTCATAGCGAAGGGGAAACGCCCGGTCCCATTCCGAACCCGGAAGCTAAGCCCTTCAGCGCCGATGGTACTGCACTCGACAGGGTGTGGGAGAGTAGGACACCGCCGAACACAACTTGAGAAAGCCCCCCAACATTGTTGGGGGGCTTTTTCGTGTCCCCGAAACACCCCCCCGGGATCGAGCGAACGGTACACCCGTCGCCTCGGATCGACCGAACGTACCGTTCGCACCATCACTGGCGGGTTAAAACTCCGCAAACAGGGTACGTAGCGACGACAAAACTCATGGGATGTCAGTAGTTCGTGGCATAGTGAACAGCTATGGTTGGCCTCCGCAACTCCAGTGGCTCGCACCTGCGACTTGTGCCGACAGGATTGGATCAGCAAGAACCCGCTGCTTCACAGCAGACTCCCGCTGTGCCCGAACATCCCTCGATGAACTCGCGTGGACAGCGCCGTTCACTGCCGGCAGGTCTACGAATCTCGATTCGGCTTGAAGAGGTGTCCACGCAGATATCGCGGCGGTTGATTGTCGATTCCGATTTCACGCTCGACGATTTCCATGCCGTAGTTCAACGGGCAATGGGTTGGCACGATATGCATGGACATTCGTGGCGGAAGATCGGCACACGGTTTCCTGGTGATTTTCTGGAATACGCTCCGCGTAATCGTGTGGCTGATCGTCGTAGCCGCGGCCAGAGCGCAGTCGCCGAGAACGAGGTCCACGTTCACGAAGTTCTGATGTCTCCCGGTGACATGATCCAGTACCGGTACGGACGAGCCGGTGCGTGGCGGCATTCTGTGACTCTCGAATCGGTTGACGACGAGGCCGCGGACAAACCCGCGGTGTGCATCGAAGGTGTTGGTGCGTGCCCGCCCGAAGAATGTGCGGGACCTGAAGAATTCGAGCAACTATTGCGGGTGCTGCTTTCCGAGGAATTGCGCTCTCGGGAGTGGACTCTGGAGTGGGCACAAACCGATTTCGAGCCGAATAAGTTTGTGTTGGAGGAGGTCAACGAGCGATTGGCTCGTTGTGTCGGAACGGTGGCGCGCGAGTCCGCTATCGCGTCGTTCCCACGCACCTTCGATATCTGGAATCTTTTCGAATTGCTCGCGCCGGCTAGCGCACCTGAGTTGCATGACGTCTTTGCGATGGCGCGACTCGATGATCGGTCCGAGTCTTCGTCGCAGATACGTGTTGCTGTGGGCGCGCGGCTTCAGATGTTGCTGACGTTGATCGGTGACGATGGAATCGATGTCGAGTCATTTCTGTCGACGGTCGATGCGGCGCTGGACCAGCCGGAACTCGAGCCGGTTAATCTTCCCAAAGCTCAGCGTTTGTTTGTGCTGCTCCGAAGCTGGGGTTTGGCCAGGAAGCTGAAGGGCCGGATTGTCCTGACTCGCCGTGGGCGTTCAGCGAGTGCAGATGCAGACGTGTTGTGGAATTGCATTGTCCACGGGGTTCCCGTTGCGTCGGCGGGACCTGCGCGGGCGATTGAACTTCTTGTCTTGCTCGCTGTTGCCGCGGGGCTGGAGCCGTCGGATCGACATCACCTTGTTGCGGGAGCTCTTGGCCAGATCCGATCGTCCCCGGCGTTGGTTGCAGAGCCTGCGATTCCGGGGAAGTCTGCCGGCACTACGATCGAGGTTCTCGATCTGGTCGGCGCGATTGGATACGACCTGGTAGGGATGGTCTCGACGTCGGATATGCCCTGGGCGCAGTATCTTGCGCGGGCAGTCCTTCAGCGCTAAAAGTACCGCTGGAACGAACATGGGGTCCGAGCCTGAATCAGGCTCGAACCCCATGTTTCTGGCGCGACGTCAGATGTTGACGCCGTAGTCACGGGCGATGCCCGCTAGGCCTGACGCGTATCCCTGGCCGATTGCCCGGAACTTCCACTCGTTGTTGTGCCGGTACACCTCACCGAAGAGCATGGCTGTCTCTGTGGACGCATCTTCGGACAGGTCGTAGCGAGCAAGCTCTGATCCGGTGGAGAGGTCGACCACGCGAATGTAGGCATTGGTGACCTGGCCGAAGGATTGGAGGCGGGCGTCGGCGTCGTGGATCGATACCGGGAAGAAGATGTTGGTGACGTTGGGCGGTACCGCCGGGAGGTCGATGTTGATTACCTCGTCGTCTCCGTCGCCTTCGCCGGTGAGGTTGTCGCCGGTGTGCTCGATGGCACCGTCAGGGGACCGTAGGTTGTTGTAGAACACGAAGTGAAGATCGGAAAGTACCTTGCGTTCCGGGCCGGTGACCAACGCACTGGCATCAAGGTCGAAGTCAGCGCCACTGGTACTTCGTGCGTCCCATCCAAGTCCGACAGCGATTTTGGTCAGATTGGGTGCTGCTTTCGACAGAGATACGTTGCCGCCCTTGGCAAGTGTGACGCCCATTCAGGTTCCTCTCGTTCGAATGTGGTGATATCCGCATTCGTGAGTTCTGTGTTGTCCGTTCACAAATAACCATACCGTTCCCCGAGATTACGGGGTGGGACAAGCCTGGCGTTTACTCGAATAGCGAACGGATGTCTTCGGCGCCCAGAGTGGAACTGAGGAGTTCGTCGGAGTCCATCACGCTGGCGAACAGCGCGGATTTCTTGGCTTTGAGAGCCATCACCTTGTCTTCGATCGTGTCCTTGGCGATGAGGCGGTACACCATCACGTTCTTGGTTTGGCCGATGCGATGTGCTCGGTCCACGGCTTGAGCTTCGGTGGCGGGGTTCCACCACGGATCGAGAATGAAACAGTAGTCGGCCTCGGTGAGGTTGAGCCCGAAGCCACCTGCTTTGAGACTGATCAAAAACACTGGCGCAGCACCGGTTTTGAACCTTTCCAACACGTCGCCGCGGTCGCGCGTGCTGCCGTCGAGATAGCAGTGCTCGATGTTATCGGCGTCGAGGCGGCGGCGAACGGCGTTGAGGAAACCGGTGAACTGACTGAAGATCAAGGCGCGGTGTCCGCCGGCGATGACGTCGTCTAATTGCTCGAGAAGTGCGTCGACTTTGGCTGACGGGATCGTGGCGTGCTTGTCGTCGATCAGCGAGGCGTCGAGGCTGAGCTGGCGAAGTAGTGTCAGTGACGCGAGGATGGTGAAACGGTTCTTGTCGACGTCGGACAGTAAGCCGAGGATCTTCTGGCGTTCGCGTTGGAGATGCGTGTCGTAGAGCGCGCGATGCTTGGGGTAGAGGTCGATCTCGAGTACTTGTTCTTGCTTTGCCGGTAGGTCGCGAACCACCTGCTCCTTGGTGCGCCTGATCATCAACGGTTTGACACGTCGGCGCAGTTGTTCCAATCGCGCTGTGTCCCCGCCATTTTCGATCGGCCGACGGTACAGCTCGGTGAAGTGGGCGGAATTCGGAAAGAGTCCGGGAGCCGTGATCGCAAGCAGTGACCACAGTTCGGAAAGGTTGTTCTCCATAGGTGTGCCGGTGATGGCGAGTTTGAACGGCGTCTCGAGTTTTCGGGCGCACTGGTGGACTTTGGATTTGTGGTTCTTTGCGAACTGGGCTTCATCGAGGATGAGGCCCGACCAGCTGTTGGCAGAATAGGCGTCGGAGTCGAGGCGGAGCAACGCGTACGACGTGATGACGATGTCGGCGCCGATAACGATGTCGGTGAGATCGAGGTTCTGTCGTTTGAGTGTCCCGGTGACGATGACCGTACTGAGTTCTGGTGTGAATCTGGCTATTTCGGATTTCCAGTTGGAGACAACGCTGGTCGGGGCAACGATCAGAAAAGGTGGTGCCACCGGATCGGATTGGCGTGCACGGGCAATCATCGCCAGTGTTTGAAGCGTCTTGCCGAGCCCCATGTCGTCGGCCAGTATTCCGCCGAGTCCGTGTTCCAGAAGGAAATTGAGCCACCGGAATCCGTCGACCTGATAGGGACGCAGTGTGGCCAGCAATGTCGACGGAACATCCACGTGGTCGATGGAGGCATGGGTGAGCAACCCGTCGACCTGCTTTTTCCACTGCGCTGCTTGACGTTCGACGATTCCGAGCGACGTGAGATCGTCCCAGAGGCCGGCTTGGAACTTGCTGATTCGCAGCGGACCGTTGGGGCGGTCGAGGAGTGAGCGTGCTTCCGCGATGAGGCGTTGCAGTTCACGGAGTTCGGGTTTGTCGAGGCTGAAGTATGCGCCGTCGGGCAACAGCAGTTCGGTGGCGCCGATGCTGAGGGCGGCAAAGATGTCGGCAAAGGGTACTTCTTGGCCGTCGGCGTTGACGGTGACCCCGAGGTCGAACCAGTCCGATCCGGCGCTGTCCGGCGAAGCGCTGGTGGAGAGCCCGATGACAAGCGAATCATCGGTGGCGCGATAGTTGGCGGGTGTCCCGTCGATGGTGACGTCAGCGTCTGGATGGTCACGGAGCAACGGAAGGACATCGAGTGTGAATCGCATCGTGTCCAGACCCGCCAATGAACCGTGGACCAGTTCTCGCGTGTGTGGCCGAGTGGTGTCGGAGGGGCCGAACAGGGGGCTCACGGTGTCGAGGATGGATTGTTCCTTGGCGGGAGAGCGGCCGTCGAGTGACCCGGGATGTTCACCCACGCCTACGGTCAATCGATCGTTCCCGATGGTGTACTGCCACTCCCACGTCAGGTCAACACGATGATCATCGCCGTACTTCGCTCGCAGGTGAAGGACCGGACCGCTGATCTCGGGTGACGCGTACGAATTGTCGCTGGAGACGATGTCGGCAATTGAGCTGAGTCTGACCGCGAAGCGGGAGGTGAAGGTTTCGCGGTGTTCTGCCGGCACGTCGATGGCGTCGCCTGCGTTGATGAAGTCCTTGAGGGCGGGGGAGACGGAGGTGTTCAGCGGTGCCAACCGGATTCTGCCGTCATGGTCGACTGCGTAGATGCCGTGGACAGTGCTACCGATTGTTCCCCAGATCGGTGGGGTTGGCTCTGATGTTCTCTCGCCGTCGTTCGTGAAAAATGGGCGCGGTGCGACCTGAAGTCCGTTGTCCGGACCATGCGTCACGTCGATGCATACGTCCACTCCGTCATCGATCATGACTGGTCCGAGGCTCGGCTTGGCATGGAGGAGTGGGATGCCGGCCTTGCGCGCCTCGGCGAGCAACGCCCACAGGCCAGGACTGGGGAAGTCCGCCAGATCGAAATCGGTGGCGTTGTAGTGTCGGTACGCCGTCCTGGCACTGATCAGTAGGTGGATGTCATTGAGTATCCGGATGTGTTGCGCCGGGTGTTGGTGGAAGCTGCCCAGCTTGTTCCACGCGAGGCCCCCGGAAATCCATCCCCGCGCGCCTGGTTGCACGGGTTTGACCAGTAGTTGGTTTCGTGGGCCGTTGGTGCGCAGAGTGAATTGAATGCCGAGATCACTGGCGCCTCGTTCGACAGGATTCGGCCGAAGTAACGCCCGGATCGAGTCTTCCCAGTTCTTGGGCGCCGGTGGTTGTGAGGACCTCGCCGCGGCAGCTATGACCAGGGCAGCGACGTGCTTACAGTTCATGCGCACCGGGCACGTGCAAATGCCACGGAGGATCGTGGCGACGTTGGTGGTGTTGTTATGGGTGCGCCGGCTGAGGAAGACCGTAGATACGTACTCCTCGTTGCCGATTACCTCGCCTTCGAGAGTCTGGGTCGCCTCGTCCCACTCGAATTCGCGAACGGCTCCTTGGCGGAAAGAGTCGAGTCCGCGTTGAAATGTGGTTGTGCCGACTACAGCGCGGATTTGGTCCAGGTCGAGGACTAGGACTGATTCCGGCTGCATCTTTCCACCCTAATCCGCGAGTCCGACACCGCTGTGAAACAGCGGTAATGACCGCCGATTTTAAACTGGACGGTATGTTCACTTTGTCGGATTAGAAATTGGGAGTCTGGATGAATGTCCATGTGAACACGCGTGCCCGGATTGGGAAGCTCGGGGCCGCGCTGATCGCGGCGTGTGTCGCGACCGCGCCGCTGGTCGGTGCCGGTACGGCCAACGCGCAGCAGAGCACCGGCAGTATCGGAAGTTTCGATTTCGGATCGAGCGTTCCCGAGATATTTCGGGATGATCCCGGACCGCTTCCAGTTCTGCGCGACGACATAGTGGCACCGGCAATTGTGGGTGAAGTGCACACCGGAGCGCAGGCGTCGCGCCTGACTGTTGCGTCGCCGGCCTTGAAGCGCGAGGTGGGTGTCGAGGTGCTACTTCCGGCCGACAACTCGGTTCCGCGCCCGACGCTCTACATGCTGCAGGGCGTCGACGGCGGTGAGGGCTCGAACGGCTGGGTCACCATGGGCGGCGCCCCCGCGTTTTTTGCTGACAAGAATGCCCATGTCGTCATGATCAACGGGGGATCAGCGAGCTTGTTCTCGGATTGGGAGAACGAGGATCCGGCGCTCGGATTGCACAAGTGGGAAACCTTCATCGCGAAGGAGTTGCCACCGTTGATCGATGCTCACTTCGGGACCAACGGCGTCAATGCAATCGCCGGGACGTCGATGGGCGCACAGGGCGCGATGATGCTCGCTCATCGGTACCCGGATCTGTACCGCGGCGTCGCGGTGTTCAGCGGTTGCTATTCGACGATGGATACCTGGGGCCGAACCAGCGTGCAGGCGACGATTACCTCGCGCGGCGGTGATCCGGCCAATATGTGGGGAGAGCTCGGTGGGCCCGAGTGGGAAGCACATGATTCCGTGTTGAACGCAGAAAGCCTGCGCGGCAAGGAGATCTACATCTCCACTGCCAACGGCGCCCCCGGGGCGGATGAAACGCTGCAGACGCCGGAACTGCTCGAGCGGCTGGTTGTCGGCGGCGGGATCGAGGCTGCCGCAAAGGTGTGCACCAAGGTGTTCGATCAGCGATTGCGGTCACTCGATATCGACGCCACCGTGGACTACGAGCCCAACGGCACCCATGCGTGGGCGTACTGGCGTGAGCGCTTGCCGAAGGCGTGGCCGACGCTGTCGAAGGCTCTGGGTGTCTGACGGTACGTGCGCAGCTGTCGTTTCGCCGCTGATCAGGCGTGGTGCGATGGGCCAGCGGGTGAGTGTGTCCGAATTACACGGTATCTTTCAAATGACTGTATTTAATTGTTTGGGAGCCTGATGTCGAAGTGCCTGACCCCGCTCACCCCCGTGAGGCGGGCGGGAATCGTTGTAACCACTGCGTGTGTGTTCGGACTGCAGGTGCTCGGTATCACTTCGGTAGGCGCGACGCCGATCTCCGACAGTCTCGAGACGTTGGAATACGGTTCGACTGTGCCCGGGTCCATGCAGGGCGACCCAGGGGCACCAGCACAACTGTTGGACGGCATTACGGCCCCCGCAATTGTCGGAGAGAACGTGACTGGACCGCAGTCCGTTCGGCTGACGGTGGCATCTCCTGCTTTGCGGCGTGACGTCGGCGTCGAAGTTATTCTTCCCGCGGACAACTCTGCGCCGAGACCTACCCTGTATCTCCTGGACGGTGCCGACGCTCAGGAGAAGTCCAGTGGGTGGGTGCGGTACGGCGTCGCGCCGGATTTCTTTGCCGACAAGAACGTCAACGTCGTGATGATCAACGGCGGCAAGGCCGGCATGTACACGGATTGGGAGAACGAGGATCCGGCACTTGGACTGCACAAGTGGGAAACGTTCATTGCGAAAGAGTTGCCCTCGCTCCTGAACGCGAGATTGAACACCAACGGCGTCAATGCAATTGCGGGCATTTCGATGGGCGCGCAGGGTGCGATGATGCTCGCCCACCGAAATCCGGGCCTGTACAAAGGTGTGGCGGGTTTCAGTGGGTGCTACTCGACCACGGACACCTGGGGGCGCGCCAGCATCCAATCGACGGTCACGTCGCGCGGCGGAAACACCGACAACATGTGGGGGATTCCAGGCGGGCCGGAATGGGAAGCGCACGATTCGCTCCTCAATGCCGAGCAACTCCGCGGAACGGAAATCTACTTGTCCGTCGCGACGGGCGTGGCGGGCGAGAACGAAAATTTGCAGACGCCTGACTTGGCCGATCGTCTGGTCGTCGGTGGCAGTATCGAGGCGGTTGCACACATGTGTACCAAGGCTTTCGACCAGCGTCTCACCACACTCGGTATCGATGCCACGATCGACTACGAACCGACCGGCACGCACTCGTGGCCGTACTGGCGTGAGCGTTTCCCCAAAGCGTGGCCAACTTTGGCCAAGGCGCTCGGTATCTGACCAGAAAAAATGTCCCCACACCGATCGCGGTGCGGGGACATCTTTTGGTGTGGCCGAATTATGCGTCGACGAGTTCTTCGGCAAACGGATTACCGTTGCGAGGCGCGTTGAAGCGGGCCGTGTCGAGGATGCCTTCGCGCTTGGCCACGATCACCGGGACGAGTGCCTGCCCGGTGACGTTGACGGCCGTACGGCCCATGTCGACGATCGGTTCGACGGCAAGCAGCAGACCGACGCCGGCAAGTGGCAGTCCGAGTGTCGAGAGCGTCAGGGTGAGCATGACTGTTGCGCCGGTAGTTCCAGCGGTCGCGGCCGAACCGATAACCGACACGACAACGATCAAGAGGTAGTCGGTGAAGTTGAGCGGAACGTCGTAGAAGCCGGCAACAAAGATGGCGGCGATTGCGGGATAGATTGCGGCGCAACCGTCCATTTTCGTGGTGGCACCCAGCGGCACGGCAAACGACGCGTACTCGCGCGGCACGCCGAGATTGCGCTCGGTGACGCGTTCGGTCAGTGGGAGTGTGCCGATCGACGAGCGGGAAACGAAGCCGAGTTGAGTGGCAGGCCAGACGCCGGAGAAGAAGTTCCGAACCGAGAGGCCGTGTGCAGCAATGAGAGCCGGGTAGACGACAAAGAACACGATCGCCAGACCGATGTAGACCGCGGCGGTGAATACACCGAGCGATCCGATGGCGTCCCAGCCGTAGGTTGCGACGGCGGTGGCGATCAGGCCGGCGGTGCCGATCGGCGCGAGACGAATGATCCACCACAGCACCTTCTGGATGATTGCCAGGAGGGAAGCGTTGAACTCGAGGAACTTCTCTGCCTTGGCGCCGACCTTGAGCGCCGCGATTCCGATTGCCGCTGCGATGACAAGCAGTTGCAGAACATTGAAGCTCAGTGAGGTTGTCGCGACACCTTCGGTGACTGACGTCTTGGCACCCAGACCGAGGAAGTTGTTCGGCACCAGGCCCGTGATGAACGCCCACCACGATCCGGAGCTCTTCGGTTCCTTGGCAGATTCGACGGCAACGTCGGTACGCGAACCGGGATCGGTGATCAGGCCGACGACGATGCCGATGATGACCGCGATGAATGCCGTGATCGCGAACCACAACAGAGTCTGCACAGCCAATCGAGCGGCATTGGCAACCTGACGCAGGTTTGCGATGGAACTGACGATGGCGGTGAACACCAGCGGAATGACCGCGACCGTCAGCAGTTTGACGTAGCTGCTGCCGATGGTCTGGACAGTTCCGACGAGCCAGTTCACATTGCCGTCGGCGGCGTCAGGCATCGCGCGGGCAACCAGACCGAGAATGACACCGATAACCAGACCGGCAACAATCTGAGGTCCGAATGACGTTGCCCACGAGGGGAACCGGGTTTTTGATTCCGGCACGCCGGTAGAGGTGGAGCTGGGCATGACAATGCCTTTCAAAAAATTGAAGAGAGCGAAACGCGGCACGCCGTGAAGAAGTTCAGGCGGGGTTTCGTGAAAATGTTTCCTGGTACGCGTCTATCAGGCCGAGCGCGGACACATTGCGCTCGCCTGCAGGCGAAGGTCGACGTAGCGTCGAGAGGTCAGGAACAACACTGCGAAGACTCTACTCGCAGCTTCAACTACCGATGATTCCGGGCGGTCCATGGGTGTGCGTGAACGAGGGCCGGAGACTCGATGACTACTGTCGAGGTTCGGTAGGTGCACCGGTACCTGCGCGTCGGCTAGCGGAAGCGAGAGACCGATGAGCGTTCGACATGCCGAATATCCACGTCCGAAGCACTTCCTGGTGCATATAAGCGACACGCACCTCGTCGAGGGTGGGGACCTGTACGGCGCCGTCGACGCGACAGCTCGACTGCGGCAGATTCTTGCCGGCGTCGAGGCGTCAGGGGCGCGTCCGCGGGCGTTGGTGTTCACCGGCGATCTCACCGACAAAGGGGAGTCGGACGCGTACGAGACGCTGAAATCGATCGTGGAACCGGTGGCAGGCAGACTTGGTGCCGAGGTCATCTGGGTGATGGGTAACCACGACGATCGGGAACACTTCCGGACGCGGTTGTTGAACGAGTCACCGTCGACCCGGTCGGTCGATAGGGTCTACGACATCGACGGACTCCGCATCATCACGCTCGACTCCACTGTTCCCGGCCACCACTACGGATCGATCAGCGACGCCCAGTTGAATTGGCTGCGAACACAATTAGCGACTTCAGCGCCCGACGGAACGATTCTCGCCCTTCACCACCCGCCGATTCCCTGTATCCAGGATCTGGCTGTGCTGGTCGAACTACGAGATCAGCCGCGGTTGGCCGAAGTGCTCCGGGGAAGTGACGTGCGGGCAATTCTCGCGGGCCACCTGCATTACTCGACGACGGCGACGTTCGCGGGAATTCCCGTGTCTGTCGCATCGTCGGCCTGCTACACCCAGGACCTCAACGTAGCGGTCGGCGGACAGCGTGGCCGAGACAGCGCACAAGGCTGCAATCTCGTCCACGTGTACGCCGACACGATTGTTCATTCGGTAGTGCCGCTCGAGCGCGACGACGTTGTCCGCGACGATACGGTGGGTGAGGCCGTCAGCGCCCGCGACGCTGCGGCGCGTCTGGCGGACGCAGGCATTCGCATCGGTGAGCACAACGATATTGCCGTCGCGCAGTAGTATGCGTCAGGCCTCCCACGGCGCTTTGACGGGATAGTAGTTCTCGAGGAATTCGGTGACCTTACGGGTACGTAGTTCGAGATCGATTTCCGGTTCACTACCGTCGTTGAGGCAGAAGAAATCCATCGACCGGTCTTTGAGTAGTGAATTCATCTGTCGCAAACCGGCTTTGACAGTGGTGTCGACGTATTTGACGGTAGCCGACTTCTGTACGACGGAGCGGCCGCTCATCAGCGCGTAGTAGTGGTACAGCGAATTGGTGACCGAAATGTTGGTGCTTGCGCGGAAGGTACTCGCAGCGGTGGCCGCAAAATCGTCCGCGAATTCGCGTTCCATTTCCGCCATGACACTTTTGCGTAGCGGGGTGGCGGCATGCTCGAGGTGCCGAGTTGTCATCAATCCGAATCGCTCTTGTAGTAGACGTCGATTGACCCGGGCCGCATTCTCGAATCCGCTGCGATCGTCGTCGTTGTGTCCCAAACCTATTCGCGTATCCGCCTCGATGAACATGCTGATTCCACCGGGCGAGAAGAACATGTCGGGGCCGACGGATCTGCCGAAGAACATGTCGTCGTTCGAATAGAGGAAATGTTCGGAGAGTCCGGGGATGTGATGCAGTTGGCATTCGACCGCTTGAGAATTGTGAGTGGGCAGTACAGACGGGTCGGCAAAGAACTTTTCGCTGGGCATGAAAGTGACCCGAGGATCGTCGGCCAGCCAGGCCGGACGATCGGAATCGGTGGCGACAAAGATTCTTCGGATCCACGGCGCATACATGTGCACGGACCGTAGTGCGTACTTCAATTCGTCGATTTGACGGAATCGTGCTGCGGATTCGTCACCTTCACCGACAATGTAGTTCTGCATCCGAAGTGCGCGTTGCGCCTGAAATTCCTCGGACGAACCGTCCACCCAGGAAAAGACGAGGTCGATGTCGAAATTGATGTCGGAGGCATGGGCGGCAAACATGTTCTCGATCGTCGGCCACACCCGGCCGAAACGCTCCACCGTTCCACGAACTGCTTCTTCCGGACGCACCGTCCGCCGGGTCAGTGAATTTTCGATGGGCAGAACGATCTCGGTGTCGGACATCGACCACAGTTCGATCTGAAGTCCGATATTCGCGCCGTAGTTCAGGCCACTCGCCAGATGAACGCGCGGCCGAAACAGTCGAAAGATGCGGGCTTTTGGTGTGGAGGACAGTGCGCCGTCGGCTATCAAGAGCGCTGGACTCTTCTTCGCGTCGAGAGTCTTCGAATAGAAGGGTGTGTTCTGGCATCCGTCGATCAGCGCGCGGCGCAATTTCTTTCGGTTGGCCCAATTGACCGCGATGACTGCTCGTTCGTCGTTGCCGCGTACGAGGAGGTATTCGACACCGGCCGCGTCGAGAATATCGCGGATGAACAGCAGGTCCTCGATCATCGCTTCGAGCGGGGTTGTGGTGACGATAGGGAGGGCAAACCGATTCTTGAACCGCACAGTTTCCGGGCGGTCCTCCAATCGAGCGCGCACGGAGGACGAGACGGGTTTCACTGTGTCAGTGGTGTCCTGCTCCGGGGGTACGAAGTAGATGTCGTGCGGAGCGGGAGATTGTGTGATGACGTGCCTTTCGATGACAGGGCGCGCGGAGGCGGTGTCGTGCCAGTCTAGTCGGGAATTGGAGCGATTCGTGTTGGTGGGGAGTTTGCGCATACTCGGTACCGACACGCGAATTCGAATCCTCGAGAGTGAAAAGGATCGGGTGTCGGTTGTGGCAGGTGGCGCGTGGTTTCTGCCATCTTCTGGCATCTCGGGTTCATAGGGACCACGCGCTGTTCTCGATAGGGTCACAGCAGGTGCAGAGTTCCAGCGACAAGGACCGGCTAGCTGGACGGCAACCCTTCATGCCGATGGGGTGCCCCGGGATCACACCTGGCGACACGCGTGGTGTGTGTCGCAAGCGGCAGTTGCGGCACTACCCGTCAGTGAAAGAGGGCTGACGGTTCTGCGGCCGGCACTGTGCGCTCCCGAGTAGTCCTCGAACAGGAGTAGAAGCCGATGACCTCCACCCTTCCCATCCACCTCGCCGTAGCGCTTGACGGCGCCGGCTGGCACCCGGCGGCCTGGCGAGAACCCCATTCGCGTCCGAGCGAGCTGTTCACCGCGTCGTACTGGACCGATCTCGTTACTACAGCCGAACGCGGTCTGCTCGACTTCGTGAGTATCGAGGACAGCCTCTCCGTGCCGGGCAACCCGTTCGAGCCCGTCGGTGACGCGGTCGATCGTGTGCGCGCTCGACTGGACGCGCATCTCGTGGCGGCCAGGCTGGCACCGGTGACGCGCAATATCGGATTGGTTCCGACGATCACCACGACGCATACCGAGCCGTTCCATGTCTCCAAAGCTGTTGCAACGCTCGACTACACGTCGCGAGGTCGCGCGGGGTGGCAGGTGAAAGTCTCAGCGTCCGAAGCGGAGGCCACCCATTTCGGGCGGCGCGATATCCCCGCGTTGACCGAAGATGATCGGGCATTGCTGGTATCAGGCAACCTTCCCGATTTCGTACGGGATCTGTTCGAAGAGTCGGCTGAGGCCGTCGATGTGGTTCGGCGCCTCTGGGACAGTTGGGAGAATGACGCCGAAATTCGTGATGTGGAGCGGCGCCGGTTCATCGATCGAGACAAGTTGCATTACATCGACTTCGAGGGCAAGTACCTATCCGTGCGTGGACCGTCGGTCACTCCGCGGCCGCCGCAGGGGCAGCCCATCATCGCAGCGTTGGCGCATCAGCGCGTTCCGTACGAGCTGGCTGCTCGAACAGCCGATCTGGTTTTTGTGACTCCTCTCGACGATGGTCAGGTGCCCTCGATTCTCGCCGAAGTGCGTGCGGCGCAGGAACGGGTTGAGCGCTCGGGTGAACCGCTCCGGGTTTACGGCGACATTGTTGTGTTCTTCGATGCGGCAGGGGAATCGGGTCGAGAACGACTCGACCGCCTGGACAATGCGTCGGGTACCCCGTACCGCTCTGATGCACTGATCTTCACCGGCACGCCGGCTGAATTGGCCGATCACCTTCTCCGCTGGCAGCAGTTGGGGATCGAGGGCTTTCGTTTGCGACCCGGTGTTGCCGTGGACGATCTTGACACGATTGTGAATGACCTGGTACCAGAACTGCAGAAGCGCAACGTATTCCGTACAGCGTATCCAGATACGAATCTCCGCGGACTTCTCGGATTGCCGATCGACGTCCCCAACCGCTACGCCGCCGGCACTCCGGCTGCCTGAACAGACGAGGAATACTTTCATGAGTTCTCAGCAGCGTAAGCAGGTCATCTTGGGTGCCTACCTGGGCGGCGTCAACCATCACACGGCGTGGTGGGATCCGCAGGCGGGCAGCCAGATCGAATTCGACTCCTTCGAACACACCGCTAGAACCGCCGAGCGCGGAAAATTCGACTTCTTCTTCCTGGCAGAAGGACTGGCACTTCGCGAACGCGCGGGACAGATCTTCGATCAGGACATCATCGGCAGGCCGGATACCTTCACGGTGCTCGCCTCATTGGCGGCAGTAACCGAACACCTCGGATTGGCCGGCACCATCAACTCGACGTTCAACGAACCGTACGAGTTGGCCAGACAGTTCGCGACACTTGATCAACTGTCCGGTGGCCGCGCGGCCTGGAACGTCGTGACGTCGTTCGATGCCTTCACCGGGCAGAACTTCCGTCGCGGCGGTTACCTCGATCGCGCGCAGCGGTACGAGCGCGCCGAGGAAACCGTCGCACTCGTCCGTGAAATCTGGGATTCGTGGCGAAGTGACGACATCGTCGCAGACAAGGATTCCGGTCGTTTCCTCGCGCGAGCAGAGGCTGGTGAATTCGCTTTCCACGGATCACAATTCGATGTGAACGGTCGGTTCACTGTTCCGCGCAGTCCGCAGGGTCGCCCGGTCATTCTTCAAGCTGGTGTCTCGCCGCAGGGGCGGGATTTTGCGGCCGGCAATGCCGACGCGATCTTCTCGCCGTACGGGCAGCTGCCTGAGGCGTCGGACTTCTATCGGGACATCAAGGCCCGTGCTGTTGCAGCCGGGCGTGATCCGGGTGACATCAAGATTCTGCCGTCGGCGAGCTTTGTGCTCGGCACGTCCGAGGCTGATGCTATCGAGAAGTACCGTGACATTCGCGATCAGCAAGTAACAGGCCAGACTGCGTTGATCCTGCTCGAGCAGATCTGGAATCTCGATCTTTCGGGTTACGACCCGGAAGGACCGCTACCTGATATCGCACCGGATCCCGAAGCGCCCCCGATCATTCAAGGACGGGCATTCATCCATCAGGACCGATTCGAGACCGTCGCGAAGTTGCGCGCTGTGGCCGAGAACAAGAAGCTGAATCTGCGTGAGGTCGTGATCGATCAGTTCGAGCGCGGGCCGATAGTCGGTACTGCGCAACAGATTGCCGAAAAGATCGATTCGTTTGTGCAGAACGACGGTTCGGATGGATTCATCCTCGGTTCGCACCTTGTACCAACAGGATTGGACGAGTTTGTCGACGACGTAGTACCGCTGCTGCAGGATCGTGGCGTTCTGCGCGCCGACTACGAAGGAACGACGCTACGAGACAACCTTGGTCTGGCAATTCCGGCTGATCGTGCTCTTGTGGCGCCGCGATGACATGGGCGAGTAGCGCGTGGGGATCGGGGTACTCCGAAAACGTCGGCACCTAACGTCGACAGTCCTGGAGGAGGAAGACCATGCGTGTGAAAAGCCTGGTCGGAGCCGGCGCAGTGGCAGTTGCCCTGGTTGCCGGTCCCCTTGCCCAAACGTCTGCCCAAGCGTCCGCGGAAGGCTTTGTGGCTCCGGGCTCGGATAGCCTGCCAGACTCGCTGACCTGCGAGAGCGTCTTCGACGCCTTGGAGGATCAGAGCCCGGAGTGGACGGAGGAGGGGATCGACCAGGTCGAAGACTGGTGCGAGTCGATCACCGGTGAAGAGGACTGACCGTCAGCCGCGCGCTATGACGCGTCGTGAGAGTCGCCAGCGGCCGTCCTCCAGCTCGAACTCGTCTGCGTAACTTCCGACGCCACTGAGGCGAGGCGCCGTGGCGGTGTCGACGTAAAACGTCCACACCGCTTCGGCGCGGGCCGTGGTGTCCGACGTGACCTCGACGGCGACTGCGGTGGTCACGTGGCGGGTGAAGGTTCCCGGTCCCTGAATTCCCGCAGCACGGCGTTCGCGCACACCGGCAGCGATTTCCTCGCGGCCGCGTCGTACCTGGAGCGGCAACCCGCGGTCGGGGTTGGCCGGCATTGTCCATTCGGCCTGTTGGGTGAATTGTTCGACGTAATCGTCGACTGCTCCCGTATCGGCGAGGTGAGCGATCCGCGCGAGTGCGGTTCGGATCTGCTCGGCTGGGCTTTCGGGCTGCATCTGTCTCCTTGGTATTAGGGCGGACCTTCCGGACGCTACCGCGATGAGCTGGGAATAGTGGGCCCGGTCTCGTTGAGCGGGCCTATTATTCGTGAGTTCGAATCACCGTGAGTCCAACTATTTCCCCAACATAAGGGGAAATGATTAAGTGTGTTCACGAAGGCAAGTGCCTTGAATCTGACCGGAAGGTTTACCGTGTCCGTCCCTCTGCGATGTCTGCGCTGACTTCTTCAGCGCCACACCGGCTGGTGTAGCCCTCATTGCCCACTGAACTTCACGGTTCGGGTTCTTCGAGGCCACCAGGACGACCACTTTCCCTTTTGCGTGCCGCGCTCAGCGCGCGTCGCTGCGCACCCTCATACGAAGGACCACACCTCCGTGAACTCGTCATTTCCGACGGCCGGGCTTGATCGCCGTGCCTTTTTCCGTGGCAGCGCTATTGCCGCATTCGCAATTCTTGGTACCGGCTCACTGGCCGCGTGCTCCTCGGCTGTTGGTGAACAGCGTTCGGATGCAAGTGAATCGGTGGAACCAGTGCGCGGCGGCACGCTCACCCTGGCAATTCCGGACGATGTCAGCCCATCTGCTCTTTTGACCAGCACAACAATTGCCGGCACTACCATCTCCGGGCTTGTCTTCGAGACATTGACCCGCTACCCGATCGATTCCGTAGTGCCGCAACCTCTTCTCGCCAAGGACTGGAAGCTCTCGGACGACGGTCTGACGTTGACACTGAATCTGCGCGACGACGTCACCTTCCACACCGGCCGCCCGTTCACCTCTGCGGATGCGGAGTTTTCGCTGCGTACGTACGCCGATCCCAAGTTCTCCGCGCAGCTGCGCAGCACAGCAGCCGCCATCACCGGCTACGACTCCTCGGATCCGAAAAAACTGGTGCTGACGCTCGCGCACCGAACCGGAAACATCTTCGACCTCCTGGATCTGGCGCCGATCTTCGACTCGGAGACCTTCGACAAGGCGGTCAGCGGTGAATCCTTCATCGGGACAGGACCGTTCGTCTTCGCCTCGCGCACCCCGAACAGCTCGATCTCCTTCGATCGCAATCCGAACTACTGGGTTGCTGAGCGTCCCTTCCTCGACCGCGTCGAGGCTCGTATCGTCCCCGATTCACAAGCCCGTCTGACGTCTCTCAAATCAGGTCAGGTTGCGCTCGTCGCCCCGGGATCGTTGACCTTCCGTGATTCTCAGACAGTCGGCAAGACAAGCGGTTTCGCAACTTCAGCTCTCGACGGGGCGGAACTGCAGACGTATCTGGGCGCCAACGTCACGGCTGAGGGATTGACCGATGTACGAACCCGGAAAGCCGTGGCGTATGCCATCGATCGGGATCGCATCATGAGTGAGGTGTACCGCGACGCAGGCTACGCCGTGAACCTGCCGTGGCCGAAGTCGTCGCCCGCATACGACGCGGCCAAGAACTCCACGTATACGCGTGACGTTGCCAAGGCTCGGTCACTGGTGAGTGAGGTGGGAACACTGCCGACCATTCCGTTGACGTACACGGGTGCCAGCCCGGACTTCGAAGCGGCAGCTCAGATCGTGCAGGCCAATCTTGCTGAAGCGGGAATTCGCGTCGAGTTGGACCCAGTCGAGGCGACTATCTTCTTCAAGCAGTTGATCGGCGCAGAGTTCAAGGGGCTGTGGCTGACCAGTCACACCTTTGCGCAGTATGTTCCGTCGACGCTGACCGTCAGCGCCTACCCTTTCAATGCCGCGCACAATGCGTCGAAGTTCAGTTCGCCGGCATACTCCGCGGCCGCCGACTCAGCGTGGCAGGTGCCCGACGGCTCGAGCGACGCTGCAAAGAAGCTGTACGCGGACCTCGGCACCCAACTGTTGGAAGAGCTGTTCCTGATCGAGATCGGTGTGGTGGTTCCGCAGGTATCGGCTGCTTCCACCGTGCATGATCTTGCGTGGACCAAGGGCCGTCAGCCGCAGTTCGCCAGCACCTTCCTGGCCTAGGGGAGAACATGATTCGCTATGTTGTCGGCCGACTACCGTCGGCGGTAGTGGTTCTCTTTCTTGCATCGTTGTTGATTTTCTCGGTTATGCGACTGGTTCCCGGTGATCCGGCCTTGGCGCTGGCCGGTCCCGATGCCACGCCGGAAGCGATTGAGGCGATTCGTCATTCGCTTGGTCTCGACAAGTCGGTCCCCGCTCAGTACCTGTCGTGGATCGGCGATGTTCTGACGTTGGATCTGGGTCGGTCGTTTGTCCTCGGTGGTCAGATCTCGGATCTAGTGCTGGCCGGGTTGGGCAATACTGCGGTGCTTGCCGGCAGCGCATTGCTGTTAGCGGTAACGTTGAGCCTGATTCTCAGTGTGGCCGTGGTGGTCTGGCCGAAGAAGTGGCTGACCAGTGTGGTGAACGTGCTCAACACGCTCTCTGTCGCGCTGCCCAATTTTGTAACGGGTGTTCTACTGGTCCTGGTGTTTGCGGTGCTGATCCCGGTGCTGCCTTCCGGTGGTGTTCCTCCGGGCGGGTACCTGGCTCGCCCCGACATCATGCTGCAGTATTTGGTGCTTCCGGCACTGTGCTTGGCCTTGCCGGTCACAGCCGCTCTGACCAGATTTCTCTCGGAGGCCCTGCGCACCGAGATGGCGCAGCAGTATGTGATCACCGCTCAGGCTGCGGGAGTCACGCGCTGGAACCTGGTGACCCGCAGCGCTTTACGCAACGCGCTGCCGACCATGTTGACTGTCCTCGGAATTCAGACCGGGCATCTCCTTGGTGGAGCCGTGCTGGTCGAGGCCATCTTTGCCTGGCCGGGAATCGGTCAACTGATTCAGCAGGGAATTGGTCGGCGCGACTACCCCGTGGTGCAGGTGCTTCTGCTGCTCTCGGTCACGATCTTCGTGCTGATTCAGTTGCTGACAGACATCGTGCACGCCTACCTCGATCCGCGTATCCGCATTGGAGGACAGTAATGACTGTCGTTGATCAACGCCAGGACACGCAGACTCGACGTTCGCACCCGGTTCGTGACGCTCTGACTCACGGCCAGGGACTTGCGGGTGTCCTGATCGTGCTGGTCATCGCAGCGGCGGGCATCGCGGCCCCCTTGCTGACTAACTACGGACCCAACGAACAGATCGAGGGCGCAAACCTGTTGGGCGCCAGCGCACAACACTGGTTCGGCACTGATCAGGTGAACCGCGACGTCTTCACTCGCTCGCTGTACGGCATCCGCATCAACCTGGTCATTGTGCTTGTCGCGGTGCCGTTGGGTGCGATCATCGGCTCGCTTGCAGGCTTGATCTCTAGCATCAATCCGGTTGCCGATGTCATCGCTCAACGAATCTTCGATGTGATCCTTGCTTTTCCGCTGCTCATTCTCGCGATCACGCTGGTAGCGATTACCGGACCCGGTATTTTTCCGGTGGTCGCGGTGATCGTGGCCGCCGAGATCCCTATGTTCGGGCGCCTTGTACGTACCAGTGTGCTCAAAGTTCGCGAGCTACCGTTCGTGGAATCGGCCGAAGTGATCGGGGCCGGCCGTTGGTGGGTACTGCGTAAACATGTGCTGCCCAACGTGGTCGAACCGTTGAGCGTGCAGATCGCCCTGTCGATGTCGGTGGCCGTATTTGCCGAAAGTGCGATGAGCTTCCTGGGTATCGGCGTGCGACCGCCGGATCCGTCACTGGGGTCCATCATCTCCGATGCCATCCCCAATCTCGACGTCAATCCCGCTTACGCCGTCGGACCGCTGATCATCGTCTCCGCCTTGGTCTTGAGTTTCCTCCTGATCGCCCAGGCGCTCGGCAAAGCCCGTCGCATCTGACGCCGCCTAAACGACCACTTCAAGGACACAAGCATGAACGCAGTAAAGCAGCAGGCGGTCCTCGCCATCGAGGATCTGGTGATCCGGTTCGGTACCGCGGATACCCGACGTGAATCAACCACCGTTGTCGATCAGGTGAATCTCGAAGTGGCACAGGGTGAAATTCTGGCACTGGTCGGAGAATCCGGATCGGGTAAGTCGCTCACAGCACGCGCAGTCCTCGGCTTGTTGCCGGAAGGGGCTCAGGCAAGCGGCTCGATCGAACTCGGTGGTCAGCAGGTTCTCGGAGCTGACGAGGCAACCTTGAACAAGGTGCGCGGCACCCGCGCCGCAATGGTGTTTCAAGAACCCCAGACCGCACTCAACCCGGTCCAGAAGGTGGGGTGGCAGATTGCTCAGGTTCTGCGGGCGCACGGCAAGATATCCCGGGCCGACGCTCGGGCCCGTGCCGTCGAACTGCTGCGGATGGTGGAGATTCCGGAACCGGAGCGTCGGGTCGATTGGTATCCACATCAGCTGTCGGGCGGTCAGAAGCAGCGAGTAGTTATTGCGCTGGCTCTGTCGGGCTCGCCGGATCTGCTGATCGCAGATGAGCCGACGACTGCACTCGATGTGACGGTGCAGGCCGAGATTCTGCAGTTGCTGCGGGATCTGCGCGATCGGTCGGGGACGGCGATTCTGCTGATCACACACAACATGGGAGTCGTTGCGGATATCGCCGATCGCGTGCTGGTGATGAAATCCGGTCAGGTGGTGGAACAGCAGTCGGTTTTCGATCTGTTTGCGTCACCGCGGGCGAGCTACACGCAGGCTCTACTGGCAGCGGTGCCTCGGCTGCCGGAAGCCGAGCACGCCAAACCAGCAGTTGCGCTGGTCGATGATGTCGAGCGCGCGCTCACCGAGCCCATTCTCCGGTTCGACGACGTCTCGATCGTGTACCCGGCCCGTCTGGGTAACAAGGCGTTTCGGGCTGTTGATCAGGTGAGCCTGAGTGTGCGGCCTGGTGAAGTAGTGGGTCTGGTCGGTGAGTCGGGCTCGGGGAAAACAACTCTCGGGCGCAGCGCGCTGGGTGTCATTCGGGCTAGCAGTGGCACCGTGAGTTTCGACGGAACCGACCTGGGCACGATATCCGCAGCGAATCTTCGAGGTCTGCGTAAGGGTATGGCACTTGTCCATCAGGATCCGGCGGCGTCACTCGATCCCCGGCGGACCGTCGGGCAGAGCATCGGTGAACCCCTCGAAGTCCACCGCTTTGCTACCGGGGCCCTGCTTCGGAACAAGGTCGAGGAGTTGCTCGAAGCCGTTCGTCTCCCCAAGTCATTTGCTCACCGGGCACCGGGAGAGCTGTCCGGTGGTCAGCGCCAGCGGGTGGCGCTGGCGCGAGCACTCGCACTCGGACCACGACTGTTGGTTGCCGACGAGCCGACCAGTGCGCTCGACGTTTCAGTCCAAGCCGACGTTCTTTCACTATTTGCCGACCTACGAGAGGAATACAAGTTCGCATGCCTGTTCATCAGCCACGACTTGGCCGTCGTCCATCAGGTGGCCGACCGGGTAGCGGTGCTGCGCAGCGGGGAATTGGTCGAAGAGGGCCCCGCCGCGGAGGTATTCAGCTCACCGCGCCAGGACTACACCAGGAGATTGGTTGCAGCGGTGCCGCTTCCGGACCCGCTGCGCCAGCGCGAAGGACGGGGAACTACTCGAGTGGAGCCAAGCCTGACTGTTGCTGTCTGACCGATCCGCTCGCACGACACACAACCTTTCACTCTCACTTCACAGGAGAATTTCATGTCTATCACCGAACTCGAACGCGTCGCACTCACCCCTGAAGAGATCTACGCCGCAGGCGGAATCACCGTCCACAAGGTGGGTGAGCTGATTGGCGCACGCATCGACGGCGTTCACCTTTCGGGTGACCTGTCCGCGGAGACCGCGTACGCAATCAACTACGCACTCGCCGCCCACAAGGTTGTATTCTTCCGCGGTCAGCAGCATCTCGATGACGTGTCGCAGTATGAATTTGCCGGCACACTTGGCACGCAGACCACCACCCACCCGACGCTGAAGTCTGCTGACAACAAGCTGCTGGTTCTCGACGGTGCGGCCAGCAGCTGGCACACCGACGTCACATTCATCGACCGTATCCCGAAGGCATCGATCCTGCGCCCCACCACAATTCCCGAGTACGGCGGAGCAACGACCTGGGCTTCCACGACGGCCGCGTACAACCAGTTGCCGCATTCGCTGAAGGTTCTGGTCGAGAATCTGCGTGCGGTGCACACCAATGCGTACGACTACGCCGAGGTAGTCGACAAAGTGAAGCAAGGTAGTTCGCAGCGGGTCACCAACTACGGAGAGTTCACTCGCGAGATTTACGAAACGGAACATCCGGTGGTTCGTATCCACCCGGCGACGGGGGAGAAGACCCTGCTTCTGGGCCACTTCGTGAAGGAGTTCGTCGGACTCAAGCCGTCTGAGTCGGTTGCGCTGTTCCAGCTGCTGCAGGCACGAGTTATCAAGTTGGAAAACACAGTTCGTTGGGCCTGGGAGGCGGGAGATCTGGCGATCTGGGACAACCAGGCCACCCAGCACTACGGCGTCTCCGATTACGGAACCCAGGCGCGCAGCGTGCACCGGGTGACGTTGGCCGGCGACGTCCCGGTGGACGTCCACGGTGAATCCAGCCGCATCATCAAGGGCGACGCGTCCGAGTTCTCGATCGTCGCGGACATCGAGCGGCTCCCCGGGTTTGCCGCGAACTGATCTGATGTAGAGCGTCTGACAACGAAGCGCGTTTGGTGGCCGATTGTGTGGTCACCAAACGCGCTTCGTTGCGTTCAGGTCATTTCAGTACGTGCGGGCGAATAGCGCCGGTTCGGTGTCGGAAACCTGCGTAACCTGCTCGCGCGCAACCAGATGACGCAAATGTGCGGCGCCCTCGGACAGCGCCATGGTCTTGCCCAGCGGAGAAATATCCGACCACGGCTTGTACCACTTCATATGTGCCGCAACATCCCACACCGTCAGCTTCTGATCGCCGAATGCCTCGAGTAGGTGATCCAGACGCTCCTCGTGGTGCTCGATCAGCTCACCCGCGCGGCCACCCACGCTGTCGATCGGGATGCCGTGTGCGCCCAGGCCGCGTGTGATGTCCATGGTCTGGACGCGTCGTAGTGACGCGAAGAAGTCAGCCAGCGCGTCGCGTTCCTCGAGGGGATACGTGAAGTTGCCGACGTGCGGCGTTGTCTTCTGCAGGACGTGGTCGCCGGTGAACATGACGTTTGCGTCGTCGAGATAGAAGCAGACATGCCCGGGGGTATGGCCTGGTGTGTAGACAACGCGGAGTCCGCGACCGGTGAGGCTGATGATCTCGTTGTCCGAGAGGATCCTGTCGGGAGCGGAGTCCGCGCTCGTCGGCGGGTTTCCGTCGGCTGCCTGCCGGAATGCTTCGCGATCAGCTTCCGGGGCTCCGGCCTTGGCCATGTTGGACAGCTGGTAGGCCATCCACTCTTCGCCCTTGCTGCTGGCCATCTTGTTGAACAGGTCGTGATCGTCCTCATGCATCGCGATCCAGGCACCCGACGCCTCACGCACGCGCCCACACAGTCCGGTGTGATCCGGATGGAAATGGGTCACAACAACGCCTTCGATGTCGGTGACCGAATGACCGATCTCCGCCAACCCGGCATTGAGTCCCTGCCAGCCGTTGTCGTCGTCCCAACCCGCATCAACCAGGATCAGGCCGTTCGGGGACTCCATCGCGTACACCAGCGTTGCGCCGAGTGGGTTGTCGGTGATGGGCACCGGAATCTGGAATATGCCATCGCCGATGGCAGCTGCACCGTTCATCTGTAGTACCTCGTTTACCGATTAAGGAATCTGTTTCTATGTCCTTCATGTTTACCGTGCGCTCGATTAGCCCGTGACGCAGGTCCTACCTGACGGGAATGTGTGACCGTCGGAGTGCATTTCGGATCGGCGAGAGTTTAACCTTCCTACTTGTCGGTATTTGTGGAAAACTGTTGAAGCAGTGCATGTTTCGTTGTTCTTCCGGCTTGAGGGTTGCGCTGCCGCGGCGGTTCGCTGGAGGCAAGCGAACTAGCGTGTCGAGGGACAGGCGCCGTGCGGGGTCTCGAGAAAGACGGGTCATGCGTTTTCAGGTTCTGGACATCATCTTCAACCCACCCCATCCAGTGACCGGAGAGGAAGTAGCACCCTCTGACCGACTCAATCGCGTGGTCGAACTCGCCGTTCTCGCCGAAGAGCTGGGGATCGACTCCTTCTCGGTGGGGGAGCGTCACGCCGGCCCGGTGCTGTCCTCTGCGCCGACGGTCATCCTGGGTGCAATTGCGCAGGCTACAGATCGAATTCTGCTCTCGACAGGCGTCACCGTCCTGTCGTTGCTGGACCCGATTCGGGTGGCCGAGGACTTTGGAACCATCGACCAGCTCAGCCGCGGGCGCCTCGAAATCGTGATCGGCAAGGGAAACGAGGTGCTGCAGTACCCGCTGCTCGGACTCGATATCTCGAAGCAGTACGAATACCTGACCGAGAACTACGAACTCCTCAAACTGCTGATCAGCGAGGAAAACGTCAAGTGGGTGGGTACCCACCGGCCCTCCCTCGAGGACGCAACGACGCTACCGCGTCCGTACGACGGGCCCTTCCGCATCTGGCACGGGTCCGCGACCTCCTTCGAGGCAGTGGAACTTGCAGCGAAGTGGGGAGATCCCATCGTCACGGCCAATGCACTCCAGCCCCGCGAGAACTACAAAGTGCTCATCGACCACTACCGCGAGCAGTATCTCGCTCACGGCCACGATCCCTCCCGTGCGTACGTCGGTTCCGGCTCGGGTGGGCTGTTCCTAGCTGACACGACAGAACAAGCCGTCGAGGAATTCCGTCCCATCTACGAGGGTGCTGTCGCACAGGCTGACAAGCGGAAGCACGACCCCAAAGCAGTCGGTAAGTCCACGAGCTTCCGGACCATCGAGGAAGCCGTCGACCGTGGCCCCGCTTTGGTGGGCTCCTCGGAGCGCGTCGCCGAGAAGATCCTGGACTACTACGAGAGTTACGGTCACGACTTCCAGTCCGTGTCCGTCAATCACGTCCTCGACTTCGAGCAGCAGAAGGACACGTTGCGCCGTTTTGCCGAAGAAGTGATTCCCCTCGTGAAAGCGGAAGTGTCGACCAACCTGTGGAGCGTCGGCGACGAGGATCGGGCGAAGGGTTTCACCGCCGTCGACTGACCAGGTGAGCGTAGTCAGGTCCGACGCTGCGACGAGTCACAGCCTGCAGTAGCTTATTACCGACATCGTGGTCGGTTTTACACTGCAATGAAAGTTCTGTGAGTGGGAGTAGTGCGTTAACGTTGGGTGTGAACTCGCTACCCGCGACAGAACTGTCGGACACGCTCTGGGTCGATATTCTCCCGTGGCTGGACGACTACGTGTCTGACCGTGCCGCCTTGCTCGAACCGTTGGCACCGTCCCCGGACTGGTGGTTCAGTGAGTCGCCGTCGTTCACCGTTCTCGAGGTCGATCTCGAAAAACTGCTGTCCGAGTTGGCGTCGCTGTACATTTCCCACCACTCGTCGGCGGTTCTGAAGGAGAGTTTCCCGCTCCTCGATCCGACTGTGCCGATCAGTGCCCTCGCGCTCGATACACGGGCTGTGACGTCGCTGGCCCGTTTGGCCTCACAAGGGAACGTCGGCGACCTGCTGACTCACGCCACCGCTGAGATTTTTGGTGTTCGCGGAACCAGCGAGCAGACAGTTCACGATGTGGTTCTGAGCTTGCTGGTATGTGCGGTGATGACAGATCCGCGCTCGCGCATCGAGACGCCGGACGACGGAGCCGCCCCGCCCGCGATCACGGCCTTGCTCGACGATCTCGAGCAGCTGGCGATGTGGCGACGGGTCCGCGGACAGGATGCGCGTCCGCTCGTCACTGTCGAGATCGATGACGAGTCGCCGGAACCCATCCAGGAGCTGGCTGCCCGGATTTCTGCGTTGACACCCAACGATCTACCTGCCACGGATCGTACCGACGCGATGGACGAGATCGACAACCTTTTCTCGCAACTCGACGAACGCGAGTCGATAGTGTTGCGGGAGCGCATTGTGGCGCCGGTGCCGCAGCGACGCGGAGCGGTTGGCGCGAAGCTTGGTGTGGGTTCGGGACGGGTAGGGCAGATCGAGGCTGAGGTGAAAGCCAAGATCAACGACGCCTGCGGGTTCGGAACTGCCGTCGGAAATCTGCTTGCCAGCTTGCGGGTCGAGATTCAGCCGGTCGCGTTGCTCGAGCGCCTTCTGGAGCTGCATCCGAGCATTGCTGCCGAAGTGCCCGGGTATGGCGTTCCACTGTGGTTGGTTCTCGATCGAATCGACGACTACTTCGAGGTCACCGATGGTTGGGCCGCCGCGCCCGGCGTTGCGGCAGCAAAGAAGCGTACGCAGACATTGCTCGAGGACTTCGAATCACCCAACGGCGTAGTTGCTCTCGGCGACGTTGCCGATACGGTGTCGATGTCTGCCGGCGAACTCGAGAAATGGCTCACCTGGTGCGGAATCACCGTTGTTTCCGGGTCCGCGTTGACGAGGGCGCGTCGAATCTCCGACCTGGCAGTTGGTGCGCTGGAGGCACTAGGGACGCCGAAGACCGTTCCCGAGTTGGCTGCGCTGCTGAAGACGGATCGCACCGAACGGTCGATCGAGCGGGCCCTCGAATCGGATGATCGCGCCGTCCTCGACGCCGGTTTATGGCACCTTCAGGCGTGGGGTAGTGCGGATTCCATTGTGGAAGAGCCTGTTCCGGAGCGGAGCGAGTTCAACGTCGACGGCGACGGCATTGTGCGACGTAAGCGCACACGCGATACCGCTAAACCGCCGGAGCAGACGCGTCGCCTGTACCGCTCCGGCAATGTCTGGCGATACCGTACGGCGGTCACGGCCGAGCACTTGCGAGGTTCGAGCTTTGCGGTGCCCGCCGGCCTGGCGGTCGCAGCTGGTTGTGCGCGCGGCGAGAGCGTGGAGCTCGAGAGTCATCTTGGTGTGCAGGCTGTTCGGTGGAGTGGTGCTCAGCCGACCTTCGGCACGATCCGCCGGTTCCTGCGTGAGCTGTCTGCTGTTGTGGGCGAGGACATCTTGCTCGAATTGTGGCAGGACGGGACGTTCCGGGTGGTGCGTCCGGTTGTTGTGCATGCCGATGTCGATCCGTTGCGGCAGGCACTTGCCGAAATCGGAAACCGTGAACCGTTGCGCACCGCTGATCGGCACGTCGTGCGTATTCTTGCCGAGGCGGTGAGTCTTCCCGGGGAAGATCGGCCGCGAAAGCTGCTGCGCGCCTACGAAGATCGAGGTGAGGACACAATCCTCGATTTGTTGGAAGCGGCCTGGGTCCACTCCGACGTATCGGCGGACTCGGAGATCGGCGATGCCTGACATCTCCGAGGTCTCGATCGTCGGCACCCAGGCGCTGACGGCTGACGAATCTCTCGCCGGTGCAGTGGGACTGCACCACACCATCACCACGGCCCTCGCCGACCTGGTGGACAACAGCCTCGACGCCGGTGCTGCGCACGTGTTGATTCGCTTTGTGCAGGACGGGACTCGAATCGTCTCGATGCTGCTGATCGACGACGGCTGTGGAATGGATGCCGTCACCATCGATGCAGCGATGACATACGGGCGTCGACGCGATTACGGCGCAGCAGATTTGGGTCATTTCGGCGTTGGTATGAAGGCTGCATCGTTGAGTCAGGCGAGAGTGCTGCGGGTGTGGTCGAGGCGCTCGGGTAATTCCACCCAGGGCCGTGAGATCGACTCTGGGCAGGGACGCCAGGCGGTTTCGGTAATCGACGAGCGGGAGGCAGATGCTTTCTTCGACGCCGTCACACCTCGTTTTCCGTTCGAGGCCGGCACTATCGTCGAATGGCGCGGGATCACAACCTTTCTGATGTCTGCGAACGCGGACGAGCAGACCAGTTGGCTCGAGCAAACCATCAACGACGTGCGTAGCCACCTCGGTGTGGTGTTTCATCGATTGATCGAATCCGGCCGAGTTGCGTTGACTGTAGATGTCTTCGATGTCGAGGCTGGGCGGGCAGGGGCGTTGCGCTCGGTGGGCGCAGTTGATCCGTTTGCCTATCCGCGCACTGGTTCGCCGAATTACCCTCGACAACTGACTGTGTCGATCAACGGATCGACTCCAGTTGCTCACGCCCACATCTGGCCGGCGCGGAGCAATGCGCCGGAGTTTCGGCTGCACGGTGCACCAGGCAGGGATCAGCAAGGGTTGTACTTCTATCGACACGACCGACTCTTGCAGATCGGTGGCTGGAACGGGATTGTTCGCGGTCGTCCCGATTACGGATTGGCCCGCGTCTCGATCGACCTCGACGACAATGTGTTGCAGCACATAACGATCAACCCCGAAAAGTCGGGAGTCACTCTTGATGCCACTGCAACGGCGGCCATCGACGGCGGAGTATTCGCCGATGGAACGGCGAACTTCCGTTCTTATCTCGATGACGCCGAAAACTCCGTCCGCGCAGCGCGCAGCCATCAGCCCCGGCCCATCAGCGTCGTAGAACCTACTTCCGGTCTTCCCGAGGATGTGCTCGATTCTTTCAGCGACGCATTCGAATTCACTGTTGGCGCCGACCCTGTTGCCATTGGATGGCGAGCATTGGCACGGGATCAATTCTTCGAAGTAGATCTCAAAACCCGCACCTTGTGGATCAATGCGCGTTTTCGGCGCGACCTGCTAGGGCGCCGAAGTCTCGACAACACGGACGCACCGGTGCTGAAGTCGCTCATCTATCTGCTGGTCGGTGAAATGTTCGAGGGTGTCAGGATCAGCGCGCGGCAGAAGGAAAAGATGCAGGCGTGGCAGGAAGTCCTGATCTCTGCAATGGCGGCACATCGAGAGCAGGTAGCGCAGTGAGCGAGGAAGTCTTCCGTGCCGTGGCACGCGAACTGGGCGACGGGTTTCCACCTGAAAACGTTCTGTACCCGGTCAATGCGCGGTTGCGGGCCAGCTTTCCCGACGGGTTGACCATTGCCGACATCGTTGACGTCTTCCTGGACGACAGCGCTGTTGCCGTGCGTACGGCTCTGCGGTCACGATTGCGTCAGTGGGATGCCGAGAGTGTCGAAACGTGGGTAAGAGCCACCGCCGCGCAGAGCGACGAGCGTCGAACTCTGATCTACGAATTGCTCGGACTGCCCGCTCAGGTGCACGACGACCTCAGTGCGAGGTTTCCTCGCGACGGTGGACCAGTGGTCATTGCGGCTCAGCAGCCGTGGGATCCCTGGTACACCGCCGAGCGGCGGCGCGAGCATGACTTCTACTGGCGTGCGTACAAGCGTGTTCTGGCGGACAAGAATTGGGACGATGCGACGATCGGCAAACTGGATGTAGCCACCACTGAGGTCGTTCACAGGCTCGCCGACCCAACCCGGCCGGAGCCGTATCAGTCCAAGGGGCTGGTGGTCGGGTACGTCCAGAGTGGAAAAACGGCGAATTTCAGTGGGGTAGTGGCCAAGGCGATCGACGCCGGCTACCGATTGGTCATCGTCTTGACCGGCACGATCGAGATTCTGCGGAGCCAGACTCAGCGACGTCTCGACATGGAACTGGTCGGCCGTCAGAACATCAGCGCCGGCGTCGACGACGACTACACCAATGACGAAGATTGGCGCGCGGGGAACTTTCTCGAGCACGAAATCGATCCCAACAAGACAAACGAGATTCCGGCAATCCGTCGACTGACCACCTCGACCTTTGACTACAAGAGCCTGCTCGCGGGCCTGAGCGCATTGCACTTCGAAACCGTGGATCACTCCCTTCCGCTCAATGATCCGAAGAATCTGTACCCCAGTAATATTCGGATCGCCGTCGTCAAGAAGAACGTCTCGAGTCTCAAGAAGCTGGTCGCGGATCTGAAGAAAGTTCCCACCGAACTCGATCAGATCCCGGCCCTGATCATCGACGACGAGGCAGACCAGGCGTCGGTAAACACGATCGATCCGAAGAAGATGAAAACCGAGCAGATCGAGCGGACGGCGATCAATGGGCAGATTGCCGAGATCCTCGGACTTCTCAAGCGGGCTCAGTACATCGGTTACACCGCAACACCCTTCGCCAATGTGTTTGTCGATCCGGAAGACAGTGTCAACGTCTTCCCTTCGGACTTCATCGTCAGCCTCGAGCGGCCCGGCCCGTACATGGGTGGTGCGGACTTTCACGATCTCGACGATGTGGATGACGACGACAAGACGCCGGCCAATTCGAACGAGAAGGCATACGTACGGGATCTTCGAGCCGAGTGCGACGAGGATCGCTCAGCCGAGCAGTTGCGAGCGCTCGACTCGTTTGTCCTGACCGGGGCAATCAAACTATTCCGGGAATCGAAGGGCGCCAAGCCGTATCGGCACCACACGATGCTGGTGCACGAATCGGTGAAGCAGGCCGAGCATGACGCCGTAGCCGACGACTTCAAGGCTTTGTGGAAATCGGCCGGATACAGCCAGGCCAAAAGTCTTTCCCGGCTGGACAAGCTCTGGGCCGAGGACTTTGCGGTGGTGAGTGCGGCTCGGGGCAGTGAACTGGAAAATCCTGGTTCGTTTGCCGAGTTGGAGGAATTCATCGGCGCTGCCTACGACAAGATTTCCGAGGGTACCAGCCCCGTTATCGTGGTCAATGGTGCGGCCGAGAAGGACTACAAGCAGGATTCCCTCGACTTCCAGGAACGCGGCGTATGGAAGATTCTCGTCGGCGGTACGAAGCTGAGTCGAGGCTTCACGGTCGAGGGACTCACCATCACGTACTACACCCGCAGAACCGGCCAAGCCGACACGTTGATGCAGATGGGCCGATGGTTCGGTTTCCGCCCAGGATACCGAGACTTGGTGCGCCTGTTCATCGGTCGTACGGTCGGCGGACCAGCCGGTGCCGAGTACGACATGTACAAGGCGTTCGAGGCCATCGTGCGGGACGAGGAAGAGTTCCGGCGTGAGCTCGCCAGGTTCAGCGGCGTGAACGAGAACGGCGAACCGTGGGTCACGCCACGCGATGTGCCGCCGATGGTGTTTCAGCAGCTGCCGTGGCTCAGGCCAACGGCTCGAAACAAGATGTTCAACGCCGATCTGGTTTATCGAGGTATGGGTGGTGAAAGTTTCAGTTTCACGATGCAGCCCCCGCGAGGCGACGGTTCGATCAACGCTCGGCACTTCGACGCGGTTGCACCTTTGTTGAAGTCGTTGGACGCAACAGGGTCCTTCAATTTCGTTGACAAGGATGACGTTTCGCGATCGTTCACTGCGCGATACGGCATCGTCCCTGCCCATGTGGTGTTGGCAGCCGTCGACCAGTTCGAGTGGGCGAACGGGTGGGATTTCGGTCCCCACCGCGAAGCGCTCGCGGCGGCAATCGAATCCGGGTTGCTCGAGGATTTTGCCGTTCTTCTGCCACAGCCGAAGATGCGTGAGCCCATCGAGATCAAGGGCTGGCACGAGAAACTTCCGATCGTCAATCGCAAGCGTCAAGAGCGTGAGTATCGGACGGGCTTCACAGGCACCGCCGTTCGCGAGCGTGATGCCATCGAGCACATTGCCGGCAGCCCGAAGAAGAACGGCGGGCCCCTGGCCGGGGCACTGCACCGTAAGACTCGCGGCGCGTTGATTCTGGTTTTTGCCAATGATCCGGGTCCACGTCAGTTGAAGCGAGCACAGGCCGGTCCGGTGGACTCGCGCGATTTTGCGACGCTGTTCTCGTACGCGCTTCCGCACGCGGCGGAGCCGTTGGGGCGAATCGGTTTTCGGGTGAAGCAGTCAGGGACAGGGGCGATCGTCGATGCGAACTAGGTGTGTTGTGGTGGGAGACAGGAATGGGTTCTGATGGCTAAGACGATTGCGACGATCAACCTCAAGGGCGGCGTCGGTAAGACGACGATCACCGCGGGGTTGGCCGAGTTCATGTCACTCGAATTCGGTCAGCGCGTGCTGTTGATCGACCTCGATGCGCAGATCAATCTGACGACGATGATGATCAGTGAGGATCACTGGCTCGAACTCAACAAGCAAGGGCTGACCAGCGCAACCATTTTCCGTGACGCTGTCGATGGCACGTCGAACTTCGATCTGCAGGGGACAATTCAGAAGTCGGTCTCGCCGGTCAAGCGAGTGACGGGTGTGGATCTGCTTCCCTCATCTCTCGATTTGATCGAGCTGCAGGAGGAGATCAGTGCCCTTCGGGTTGCTGATCGGAACTCCACCAAGCCGGTCGAGTTGTTACGCGATGCCGTGGCTCCCGTGATGGATTACTACGACTACGTCTTGATCGACTGCCCACCCAATCTGGGCCCGATCACGCTCAACGGGTTGGCGATGGCCGACGGCTATGTCATTCCCACGATCCCGGATGTGCTTTCCACTTACGGCATTCCGCAGATCCAGACGCACATCGCCAAGTTCGGCAAGGAGATCGGCCGTGAGCTCTTCGAGTTGGGGTTGGTGATCACCAAGTACAAGTCCAATTCCGCCGTGCACCGGACCACCGTCAGGAATCTCCGACGCGACCCCAACGTCCCACACGTCCTGCCGGAGTATCTCGCGGAGTCGAATCAGATTGCCGCGTCAGCTGAGTTTCACCCGTACGGCACCTTGAAAGTGAAGTACGGCAACGCAGGTCAGTTCGATCAGATGCGTGCAATTACGCAGAACATTCTCACGGAAGCGCAGGCGAAGCTATGAGTGCGGGTATCGATGAAGCGCGTCGTCGGGTGCAGGTGCAGGAAACCGGTGCAGCGCTCCTGAAGTTGGGAGCAACCAACGCCTCGGCATCGGTGTTGCTGGCCAAGCTGGTTCAGGTAGTCGCGGAGGAAGCTGCCCGTACCCCGCGCTTCGCGAAGGCAATCGAAGACGCTTTTGCGGTTTCGTCAGATGGAGCAGTCGCGGTAGTAGCTGCGCCTGCGCCGGCACCTCGTCGTCGTGCTGCTGCACCGAAGGTGAAACGGGAGCCGGGGGCTTTCGACCCGTTCGAGGTCTTCAAGCTCGATGGGGAAGAGGTTCTCTTGGAGCGTCTTTCGGCCCTCGACGCAGACGGTATCAAGGACATCATCGCGGAACAGGAAATGGATACGCACAAGGAGACGGGTCGCAAACGCAAGGTTGATGTGCTCGCAGTCTGGACCGTTGAGAGGGTGAAGACTCTCACTTCGAAGGGGAATGCGTTCCGGTACGGCTAGTGACGCCTTGACTCTCTGGCCGATTCAGAATCCCCACCGACTGCAAACTTCTCCGGTTATGTACCCATCGCGGCATCCGAAGTAGGTCTGAATGCAACCCGACGTCGAGCATCCTGATTCGGCGACTCCTTGTTGGTTTTGGAGAACTTCAGCCGGAGTTGCAGGTCTCACGGTAGTAACCGGCACGGTTGCATTCGGATCTGGATATGAACCACCCGTGTACGGATTTCGGCAGACAGTCCCGTCACAATTGAAGGTATTTGCCTGGCGCTCGCTCTCCAAGTATTTGTTTCCTCCGAGTTGATCGAAGCACCACTGTGAAAACGCCATCGTTCCGTCGCTCATCCGCGCAGGGCCGGGTGTGCCCTGTAAACATTCGACCACGACCGGCGCCGCAGAAGTAGGCGCTTCGGTGGTGGGTGGACTGGATTCAACAGCCGTCGCGCCTACTGACGTGACCGCGACGTCGGATGTGCTTGGGGTAGTCAGGGGATTCGCTGTGGCCTCCGATCGAGGAGTGGACGAGGCCGCGGTCGTCGAGGGTGTGGTTTCGGCTGGCGGTGTCGAGCAGGCTGAGAGCGCCAGTAGACCTGCCAGCGCGACGAGTGTGCAGGCGTGCCGAGTCTTCATGAAAGCCGATTTGCGCCAGTATTTTTGACTCACCAATAGCTCCTGAGGTGTGGGTGCGATGCACTTGCTGAAAGTTGGTTGTGGTTGTAGTTCCTGGATCGCTGGCTTTGCGTATTTTGGCACGGTGCAAAAAAGACCAGCTAGCTGCTGAACCTCGGTGCTTGAGCCTGGATTCGCATATCGCTGAGCGTTAGGTTCGTCCGAACAACGGTCCATTCCCATCCGTTCGCCGACCGGCCGACTGAGTGCGTGAGTGCTGCTGATACGGAAGAAAACTCGCGCCCACCAGCGAAGATCGCACCGTCATGTCGAACGCGGGCTCGATGGACAAGGTTTTTCTTCGGTTCGCGATAAACAAGTTCGTCGTCGGGTTGCAACAATCCCTGTCTCAGGAGCATCTGTATTGTTTCGGTGTAGTGTTTTCGCTTGATTGCGAAATTTTGAGGCTGAGATTCTTCGGAAAGTGCTGCAACATATATCTTTTCGATTGTCAGAGGATCATGTTCGATGATGTTGAGGTAGGCAGGCAACAGTCGCAAACCTGATTCAACGTGGGACGCCCTGAGCTGACCTAGCCCGAAAAAACCTGACGGCAGGCTGGCAATTTGCACTGAGGTCAACACAGTGCCGATCGGCATTGATTCGAACACTTCGTTGACATGGCCGGCGATGTCCAACTGGGGCGGGGCAGGAGGTTGTATTCGAGGTCGACCTGTTGGCGTGGGGCGACTTGAAGGGACAGGGACGGGGACGGGGACGGAGAGGGGGTGCGGCCATTCTTTGCAGAAGGAATCGGCAAGTCTGATACTCCGCTGCAGAATTTGCTGAGGCCCGAAATCGAGTGGAAGCAGTTGGTTGATTCCAGATGGGGCGGTCTCCAGAATCAACGATCGTCGTGTCTCCCAAGACGCAGTGGAAGCTGGTGCGCCAAGCTTTTTCGGCATTAGAGTTAGGTTGCCTAGCGTGTCGAGAATTTCGCCTGGATTGTCCCGAACATTGTGCGCTAGAAGATATTCGATAGCCAGATCGGCGCCAGCAGGCTCTCCTGTAGGGGCTAGCGCTCGATTGCATCCACCGAGTACCAGTCGCATTCGTGCGCGGGTCAGTTGGCTGTACACAGGTTGTGTAAGGAGTACATCTTGAACGGCCTCGTCGGTCGGCCAATACCCGGACTCCGCGGACTGGTTTAGCAAGTACTGGCGGATCGTCGTAGTTGGAGGTTCTGCTTGGCGTTTCAACAAATGAAGGAGTTCAAGCATCATGCGGTTGTAGTTTTTACTGGTAAGTCTGCATACCATTCGACGAACCAGCCATGATTCGAGCAGTTGGAGGGCGGCACTTCTCTCGTGTGATGGATAGCTGTCAAATAAAAACAACAATACTGGCGTAACAACGGTTGTATCAAGGACATTCAGGCGGGAGAGGAAGAGTGTCTCATCGGCGCTTTCACCCCCCGATTCCGTAAGGTTCTCGTAAATTGTGCTGAATCGCTTGATCTCTGACATCAGATCCGGAATGTTGTCGCGACTAAGAGTCGCCGTGAAGCTTCGAAATTGAGTGAAGAGTGCTGGTGCCAGGATCTCCTTGCCCAGCCGCATCGTCAGATAGTGGGCGAAAAAGGCGTCGAGCCGCGATCGGTTCAGTCGGCCTTGCCGGATCTCTGATTTCCATGCCTTCGATTCCAACGGTTGCCAGTAGAGGTTGTAAAGGCTCTCGGGGTCATGGCCGTAAGACTCTGCTAGTTGGAATAGGAGATTCTTGATGAGATCGCTCGGAAGCAGGGGTGTGCCACGGTCATTGAGGCTCTCAAAGATCACTTGTGCATTGTCGTGCTGGCTGAGATTGATCACGACTAGCTGCAGCCCATCGCGGAGGACGTTTACCAGCGAATTGGCAGCGGCATCTTGGGCCTCGGATCCAACGAACTCATCGAGCCATTGGAGGGCACGTCGAAAGAAGTATCTGTATGCGTCAAGGAGTACCGAATCAGAATCGCTGTCGGTGAGTAGTTCGTCGATCTGGTGCTGGGTGTCCGCCACGATGATGTTTGAAAACGGACCACGATCGGTTAACGTCGGCCAGACTTTGAAGCGTGCATGGCGGTCAGTGGATAGTTCGTCTTGGTTACGTGTGAGCTGACGCAGTGCATTGATGTATCGGTCGGGAACACCTCGCGTCGTAAATGCATCTCTCACTGCTGCAAGTAGCACTTGCAATGTGGTGAGGCGCTGTTGACCGTCCACAACTTGACGCGACGGAATCGAGCCTTTCGTGGCCTTGAGATGATCCAGAACTACCGCCCCGAGGAAGTGAGGATTGGCGTCGTCGTCATCCGCGAATAGCGTCACCATGCTCGTGACGTCGTTCCATAGAGGCTCCCAGTTACGATCTTCTTTCCATACGTATGGTCTTTGAAAGATCGGGACGATCAGACACTCGTCCGAACCAAATATTTCTCGGATGGTGTGGGGTCGAGCATCCATTGCGCATCCTTGGTGTCGGTGTGTGGTGATATCTCTAGGGAACAAAATGACACGTTAGTCGAGCTGTCTGACATGAGGGAGGGGCGCCAAGTGCTAACCGTGTCGTCGCGCGTGCTGAACTTGCTACGGGAAGTCCCCGAGTCTTCGGTAGAGGAATTGGTAGGCCGGCTCGCGGAATCGAATTGCACGGCCAGTCTGGTGGAGCGAATATTGTTCGACCACCCGGACGTGTTTGATCATGACGGCGGCATGTCTCGCAAGTGGCATGTGCTGAGCGGGAGGGCGTTCCCGATCGCACGTAGCTACCTTGAACAGCCACTGAGAAAGTGGCAGGAACATGCGCTTCAGGAGTGGATTGTGGCGGGGCGAGGTGGCGTTGTAGAAGCTGTCACGGGGACGGGTAAGACGGCCGTCGGCGTCGCTGCGATTGCAGATGCGTATTCGAGAGGGCTCCGGAGCCTGGTTCTAGTGCCTGGAATAGACCTGATGGAGCAATGGCATTCAGTCCTTCAGCGAGCTGTCCCAAACACAAAAATTGGTCGGCGAGGTGACAAATTCAGGGATACGCTTGTCTCGCATCGCATTTTGATCTCGACCGTTCAATCCGCAGTTCGCGGTGAATCGTTCCCTGCTACTTCCGGTTGTCTGCTGGTGGCGGATGAAGTCCACCGTTACGGGGCTTCGGCATTTGCGCGGGCACTGACCGATGACTTTCAGGAGCGGCTCGGTCTGACGGCGACCTATGAACGCAGTGATGATTCGATCGATACAATACTGAGTCCGTACTTCGGATCGACCATCGACGGTTGTGACTACCGGCGTGGTTACGAAGAGGGGATCCTCGCTCCTGTCCGAGTAGTGAACATAGAGGTTCAGTTCACTCCGAAGGAGCGTCACGATTACGAAGATGCTGACGAGCGGGCAAGGTCCGCGCGCACGAAGCTGATCAACAACTGTGGCATCCCCGCCGAGACGTTCGGGCTATTCATGCAGGAAGTTGATCGACTATCGAACGACGACAATGCCGGTCCTGCGACATTTCTGGCGCGAAAGTTCATGAAGGCATTCAATGATCGACGCTCTATTCTCGCTCAGAGCCATGCAAAGCTAGATCTGCTCAGACAGATTGGTTCCGCAATGCGGGGACCTGCTCGGTCGATTCTCTTTTCTGAGACAGTGGCGGCCGCTGAAGCGGCGGCAGCGATTATCGCAGACCAAGGTGTTGCTGCCGAAGCGATGACTAGCGGGATGAAACCTGCCGAACGAGCAGCGTTGCTGGGACGATTTAGGGTCGGTGAGGTGGTTGCACTTGCGACGCCGCGACTTTTGGACGAGGGAATTGACGTACCAGAAGCAGAACTCGGGCTCATTCTCGCGGCAAGTAGAAGCCGGCGTCAGATGGTCCAGCGGATGGGCCGGATCATTCGGCCCAAACATGATGGTCGCCATGCGATCTTTGCAATTGTGTATGTCGAAGGTACCTCGGAGGATCCGGCGTCGGGTGCGCATGAAACGTTTCTTAGACAGATCTTGGACATTGCCGACGAGGTACGTTCAGTAAGCGGTGCAGATGCCGCAGCTTTGCTGAGTCGTTGGTTGTTGGAGCGCCCAGAAGACGTAGAAATGAACATTGCTGCAGAAGTATTAGATGCGGCTGTGAAAAGCGATCCGAACGAGTTCGATCCGGATCATGCAGACGTGATTGCGTCGGAGCCCAATAGCTGGACGAAGGAAGCCATCCTCGACGTTTTCGACGATTTTGAGGGGCTTGCAACTTGGGACGAACTGATTGAATTATTGCCCGATGACGAGATCCGAAAAACTCTTATGGCAGGAAACTTGGAAGGCCGCGTCAGCTGGACCTTGGTTGATGGCGTGTTGGTCGGTGACGGTGGGCAGGACCGGACGAGTCGGAAAGATCGTGTTGCGCGGTTATGGGCGCTCAGGGATGCCCGAGCAGCTCTCGCGCCCAATCCCGGACTGAAGCAGCTGCGCTGTGCTGCGAAAGGCACTCCGCTCGAGAGTGTTTCTCTTCAAAGGTTGGCAGAACTATGGGGGTCTTTGGCAGAAAGTAGCTCTCAGGTACTCGAATCACCGGTCGACCATTCGGTGCCCGGTGTCGAGGTCGTTGCTGATCAACCTCCCAAGCAAGAGGTCGAGCCTCCGAGTGATGAGGCACTTCGCGCCCTGATCCAAGCAATCGAAACTCAGGGTGGTAGAGCCACTTTGGTCGAGAACTCACGTCGGACTGCTTTGACCGTCATTGGCTCAGACGGTATCCGTCGCGTTGCGCGAGTGCTGGCCCGAACAGCCGGCGATTGGTTCGTAACGAAAGATGACGGAAATCGATCGCTCGATGACACTCATGCCACGTCGTGGATCTTTGTCGATCCCTCTGAACAGCCCCAGACTCATTACATATGTTCGGCATTCGATATCTCACGGTCAGTCCGAAACGAAATCGACGAGTGGATGATCGCGAATCCGGGACTGACACGTGAATTGCATCCGATTCCGCGATCGATCGTGGTGAGCGGCCAGGATCGCTGGGACTACATTGGCTGTGGCAGTGGTGGCATTGCCAAGACAAATATCGCAGTCCCACGAATCGCTCTGACATCGATGTCGACTGAAACTCCAGCGAAGCGTGTGACCAACTCGAATTCAGTGGGGCAGAAGTCATTGTCGCTGAGAGCAAGCACCCGGAAGGTCGTCGTACGGACGCTGACGAACAAGAACAGCATTCGCATCTACATGGATGTTGAGGGATACCGTGTTGTGGCGCTCTACGACTCGGTTGGAGGCGAAGTAAAGATCATGCGCGCTGCTGGGTTCCAAGTACTGGAAGGGCGAACGTTCGCAGATCCGGGTGGCGCGGCGACTGCTGCCAAATCAGTAATTGCCGGCGACGACGTCGAAGGCAATGGATGGATCGATTGGATAGTTGACGACGGATCCGGATTCTCGTTAGCACAAGCAGTCGGCAAAGGGCCGTGACGATGAGTAATTTGGCGAATCGCTCGGGTCGAAAACCGACGTGTCGGTCCCATGCGCGATGATATCCAGGTGAAATTGGTGCCCGCAGTCAAACAGCTGACGGGCGTTATAGGAGGTACCGAATGACTAGTGCGTTGAGCCACGCCGAGGCGTTTCGTCTGCCTGCGGACCACCGCTGGGTTGTTCTCGACGTCGAGACGTCAGGGATGCGGTCGGCATCGCACCGTGTGCTCAGTATCGCCGCATTAGTACTGCGTGAGGACGGTTCCGTAGAGCGTCAGTTCTCGACTCTGCTTAATCCGGGATGCGATCCGGGGCCCGTCCACGTTCACAGCCTCACTCCCGATCGCTTGGCTGGTGCGCCGCGTTTCGAAGACATTGCTGAGGAATTCGCCGACTTGCTCTCGGGTCGGACCATGGTGGCGCACAACGCGTCGTTCGACTACGGCTTCCTCGACGCAGAGTTTCAGCGTGCCGGTTTCGGTACCCCGATCGAGAAGCGACTGTGCACGTTGGCGCTCTCGCGTCGTTTGGAGCTCGATGTGCCCAATCATCGGCTCGCAACGTTGGCCGAGTACTGGAAGATCGAGCAACTCAACGCGCACGATGCGTACGACGACGCTCGCGTACTCGTCGAGGTTTTCGGGCGGAGCGCATCACTTGCTGACACTCTGCAACTTCCACTTCCGGTAGTCGGCTGTAAGGACCGCCGGGTCACGGCGCACCCACAACAGATCAAGAGAGTACCGTCGTCATTCGCGAATCCTGGACGTCTCGATCCGACGCGAGGGCTGGTCCAGGGCATGAAGGTAGTAATCAGCGGTCCGACCCGTACACCTCGGATTACGCTGGCAGCCCGCCTCACAGACGCGGGTTTCGATGTATTGAACACCGTGAGCCGACAGACGAGTGTTGTGGTGTGCGACAACGCGGCATCGCAGAGCGGGAAAGTGCGAAAGGCCGCATCCGACGGGATTCCCATTATCTCGGAGCAGCAGCTCGAAGACTTGTTGGCCCGTGCGCTGCCGGGTGAGATCAAGAACGACGGTGCCCTGGCGGTGGTGTCCACGGTCGTTCCAGAGCCCGAAACCGCGACGGCGCCTGTGGCTATCGAGGTCGAGCGTGGGGCTGTCCTAGTGCCGGAGATTGTCGAACCTGCGCAACCTCGTCCCGTCATCCGTCCATCGACCATTGCGACGGCATCGCCACTTGCGAATCGGAAGGCGAAGGCGTGGCAGGGGCGCCGTGTTCTGATTCTCGGCGGCAGTCATCTCGACGGCGTGATCATGCGGTCCCGCATCCTGCAGCTCGGTGCTCGCCCGTCTCTCAACTTCACAACCGCGGTCACCGAAGTTTTGGTGTTGGAGGGCGGTGAATCCGACAAGCGAATGGCACGGGTGATCGAACGAGGGCTTCCGCAGATCAAGGAAGCCGATGTTAACGAGTCCCTGGTTTCGGGCGCTGTTCCGGCGCACATGAAGCTCGAATCTCGCTTGTCTGCACCGATTTTGATGCGCGGCGAGGTCGTCGATCTTCCTGCCGCTCAATCGTCATGGTCGATCAACGTTGCGTGGCGGGCAGAGAACGTTGGAGACGAATTCGACGTTGATGTGGTGGCCTTTCTCCTGGACGGAACCAACAAGGTCGATTCGGATCAAGATTTTGTTTTCTACAACAACACCGTCGATGAGGACGGGGCGGTCGAGCTTTCCGTCGACGGTGACAGCGAGCAAAGTGTCCGCGCAGATCTCGATGCATTGCCTGAGGAATGCCGGCGTGTTGTCATTGCGGCCGCGGTCGACGGTGACAAGACTTTCGGCGACTTAGGAGCAGTCTCAGTCAGCATTGATGGTCCTGACGGAACATTTGCCACATTTGTACTCGATCTCGGAACGGTCGAACGAACCATGGTTCTCGCCGAGATCTACCGCCGCGGAGATGTTTGGCGCCTTCGGGCGGTAGGTCAGGGGCATAATCACGGACTTGGCGCTTTGGCTGTCGGCTACGGCGTCGAGGTGGACGACTGACCTCGATTTTTTTCTCTAGAAGGTGGAGTGAGGTCCAGTCGCATAGCGGCGGCTGCTTCGGCGTCTACATCCCGATGCTGGAGTAGTTCGATCAGGTCTTCTTGTCGCGGTTGCCCAAATGCCAAGCGGTAGAGGGCAACTCCGGCCTTGGATTTCTCCAGTCGAGGGCCGTCGATGCTCAACTCATAGGGCATCAGTTCGCGAATCACCTTGTGAGATCCAGAGTAGATCCAATCCGGTACCAGTCCGCCGAGATCTTCGTCCGGGATGGCGTACGCGGCCGTCCAGGGGTGGACGTCGTGAGCACCCAAAATGCTGATCCGGTGGCGCTCGACTAGGTTGCGCCGCACAGCATGGCCACGGAACCGGTTGACGCGACCGTCGCGTTGTTCGAAGTCAACGGGGTTCGACGGTGTATTCCAATGCACCACATGGTGACACCAAGGGTGGAAGTCGATTCCCTCTTGGCCAGCGCTGGTCGAGATGACGATGAACGGCCAGAACGGACTGTTGAATGCATGGCGAATAAGGGCAGGTCGAAACGACTCGTCGCTCTCTGATTTACCGCCGTACTGAACGGCAAGATGAGTTCGGAAGCGGATGTTATCGGCTTCGTCTATGGGGTCGTGCGACAGGCTCTGACCCACTCGAAGTGACATCGCCTCGGCTGCAGAATTAGCGATGGCGTAGATCTGATCGACGTCGAGAGGCTCACTGTCGTGGGTCGGCGTCAATTGTCCGAGATACTCGTCGAGGACTGCTTGGAGATTACCGTCGGCGCAGTACTGCAGAACCTGTCGCCAATACGGTAAGTCCGGATAGAGCTGCCGCAGAAGCACTGCGGATTGCCAACGATTGAACGTTGATCGGAGTCCTGACGCGATAGTGGCAGCAGCTCCCCAAATGTCGCCTTCTGCAACGCTCGGGGCAATCCGTAATCGTTTCAGCGACCGCCACGCGCAGTTCGCCGGAGAGTGCGCCGCCAGTTTGGCAGTAATCTCAACGAGGTCGGGCGGTATCCGACCGTCGGTCAGCGTTGTGGTGCTCTCGGCGAGGGCCAGGAATGGATCGAGATTAGTTGCTTCGTGGGTTGCCTCGGCATCTGAGTCATGATGCGACTGTAGGACATTGCGGAGCCATCCTTGATCGTCCGAGCTGAAATCGAACACGTCGAATTGCTCTCGATCGATATGCATCGGCCACGACCAATAGAAGTGTTGTGCCCCAGTCGCAGTCGAAGTTTCGCGACCATACGGAATAGCCGACTTAAGTCGCTCCGCCACGGTGGCTTCGAATGACACGGCATCAACCGGGTCGACGTGGTCTCGAGCAAGGGCGAGTGGATCCGACATTGTTGCGAGGTGTGGCATCGGCCAGAACAGGGCAAGTGTGGACATCTGCGGATTGGATCCGCGGTATTCGAGCGGTGAACCGATCGCCCGGAGGCTGTCGGGATCGTTGGGGACTATTGAGGAATGTCCCTGCATCAAGCGATGTTCCGCGTGATAGCTCAAGACCGACGCTACGGCAGGAGGAGTCGACGACCAGCTCGAGAACACGAGTCGCTTGGTGATCTGAGCCAGATTCGGATCTGCGAACGGACCACCGGCAGTCAGATACGGCAGGCTGGGTGGGATCCAAAGTAGTTTTTCCCAACCTTTTTCGACTGTATCGTCGCGGAACCTTCGAGTTCGTGCATTACCCGCTTCGATCTCACCGAACTTTCTGACAGAAGCGGTGTCGACGCGGCTGATGTCGAGTAGTTGCGACTCCCTATCACCCGAAGCTGCAGCGTACTTCCGGCCGAATTGGTAGTTGCTCATGAAGTTTACGAAGTAGGGCACGGATTTCCAGTAGTCCACGCTGAACTGCGCGTCGAGTTCCTTCGCGAGGCGACGCAGGGCCGCGTAGCCAAGCAGTTCTTGTGGATCGATTCCGGTAATCGTGGACCGTCGCTCCCGAACCATCGTGCTACCTGAATGTGTCGGGCGTTCCACTCGACACATCAAGGACAAGAGGATGATTCGCAGTTGATCTACCGTCTCAACGGCATCTTGACCTTCGACGACAGCATTTCTGAACTGTTCGAGCAGCCCCATTACGTCGCTGGATTCAACATGCTTCGACCCTTCTGCGAGGAAATCGATCGTCTTGGTGAAATCGGAGTAGTGATCGGCACCGGAATCGTCGGCCTCGGTAAATGGCTTGTACGGAGTCGCAGACAGAAGCAGTACCCGTGTCCCGTGGGGAGCGAACAGGTGCCGCGCAAGTTCGCCGGCGGATGTCGTCTCATCCATCAACTCTGTGAACCGCTGGAACTCGTCCATGATCACAAGATCGGGCGCGAGCGAATTTACGCTGGCATGAGCAAGTTCGTACCGCAGATCTGCAATGAGGGTCGTGATGGCGGAGTCTCGACCGGGATCGTTGATCGGCCTTTTCATCAGGTCGAACAACCTGTCGGCGATGGACGGTTCGCCTGCATTAATCGTGGCAACAAACGCTTCCAAGATCGACGGATCAATCGAATCGCCGAACTTCTCCTCGAAAACTGCGACGTCCCTTTCGAAGGTATCGAATGAAGCGACGGAACCCTGCAGGATCGTCAGCGCAGCCACGCGTTGGGTGGGGGAGAACTGGAACTCTCGATCGAGCAGTAGAAACAGCAATTGCCGCTCATCGGAACGACCAGTCCGTTGCCCCGTCTTGAATGATGTATCCGGAGTCAGCGAAACAAGATTGACGGGTACACGCAGGTTGTCTCCTACGGAGTCCAGTCTGCGGTTGTGAGTGGCAAGCAGTGTCAACCGGCTGGTGTGTGTGATTTCTTTGTTGTCGGTGACATTGAGACGTTCGAGATTCTGTCGCGCGAGGTCGATGTTGGAGCAGATGTACACGATGTTGATCTCGGTACCGGGCGGGCCTTGTTGAAGGTGTTCGATTGTGCGCGCAATGATTCCGCGCGCCACCATCGACTTGCCGAGTCCAGTTTCGTCTGCGACGAGAAAGTGGCGACTGGGATCCGGTTTGTAGAACTGCTCGAATACATGGTCAACGGTGTCCCGCTGAAAGTCGCGTAGTCCGGAGAGTATTGTTTCGGCGCGAAATTCCTGGTTCATGCGTTTCTCCGATTCAGAACGGTTGCGGAAGAGTGAATATCCGTCCAGAGCGCGGAGAATCCCGGCGGCAACAAGTCGCGACGTGTGTCGTCTCGATGGAGTCGGCGAATGAAGCCGTCCATATCGGTGAGGACAGCCGGGGCCGTCGCCAGGGCGAGTAGAAGTGACTCGAGAATGCCGGGGAGTGGTCCGGATTGGGAGCCTCGGCCGTGGACCATCTGGTCGAATGCTCCGCCTGCACCGTCCCCGCCGTTGGAGATGGACAGCATTAGCGCGATAAAGCGCAGAACATCCTCGGGCTTCTTCAGCTGCGATGCAAGGATTTCGTCGAGGCGCTCGTCAGGGTCGTTGATCAGGTTGGCAACAACCACTGTGCCGCCGGTCGATCCGCCAGGTTCGGTGACACGAACTGCGAGGAACGGCATTATGTCGACCAGCGTCAGCCCGGGGCTGATGAAGTCAACAGGATGGTCGGACGCCATGGCTACTGCCGATCCAGGGCGAGTGGTGAGTTCGATCGTGGCGGTGTAACCATCGGGAAGTGGCAGGGGCACATCAGTTTCGATCAGTAGGTCGAAGAATTCTCCGGCCGGTTGGACAGTTGCAGTGAACGGCGTTGATGCAATCGCTTGCAAGGTTTTGTCGAGTTCGCGGCGGACGGCATCGGCTTCATCCGGTTCCACGCCGCCGGTGGCTTCGTATGGGCTGATGATTGATCCGAGTCCGCTGCCGCCGAGCATGGCGCCGATTCCGAATTTCTTTTTCGCGCCGGTCATTTCGACCAGAATCTCGACGTTTTTGTTGAATGCAGCCGCGGTGGCATTGGCTGAACCTATGAAAAGTCTTGCCCAGTGATTGTATTCAACGATGTACGCCTTGGCATGCAATCCGCCCAGTACATTCGCCGAGTCTGATTCGGGTTCAGGAATACCTGCGTCAGAGTTGAGTACGTACGACGCGTTGAACCACTTCAGGGTTTCCGGGCGGAGCTGTTCCAGTGATTCCGCGCGGCTGATCACATCCGCGAACACACGTTCACCCGGAATTACAGTGTCGAACCCATCGTCGCCCAGGAACGGTGAAATCGCAAGGTGCCGAGTACCTTCGAAGTTTGGTGACGGTTTATGGCCAGGTACACCGAACACATGGAAGGCGATATCCGAGAGTCCCTCGGGTGCAGTCCATTCGGCATACCTGACGTCGTCGGCAAGTGTGTGCATACGTCCGCGTCGAGTCGGCTCCAACGGGGAGACAGTGGCATCGTCGGCTAGATAGTGAAGCAATGCCCTCAGTGGCTTGTTGGTCTTGTTTCGTGCGCTACCCATAGTGCCATCGAGTGCAACAACCATGTCCCAGGAATTGTCCCGCGTCAGGTTTCGGCTCTGAACGAGGAGCCGGAAACTGACAACTCCCTCGTCGTCGACGTACTTTGCCAACCAAATTTTCGGGTGAAAGAGAGTACCTGGGCGACTGCGGACGGCATGCACTGCGGGCTCGAGGAAGGCCATGAGTGCATTCGTCCGCTCCGGAACTCGAATGTGTCCGGCTTGGTGGAATATGTCGATAGCGTTGGCACAGATACGGATAGACGCCAGCATTGCAAGCGGATCCGTCGAATGGGACGGCGGCGCAAAGGAGAGTGCAGGTACCAACGCGGACTGTAGATCAAGGGTGAATGTAGTTCCCACCAGGTGGTCGAGCTTGGAGCCGGCCGGTGGCCGCAATTGATCCACCAGTGTGGCTCGTTCGTCAGGCGCGAGCATTCTTCAGTCCTTCGGAAATGTCGCTGAGTATTTGTGATGCTTGTGGCCAACGGAATTGGAGTCGGCTGGCACCCGACGCACCCTGCCAGAGACGCAGTTGTTTCTCGTTTGTCAGACGTGACTGCGCACCCTTGTTCTGAAACTCGCGATCGCTGATTAGTTTTCGCAAATCGACGGAATCTGCCGGAGTTCTCGCTCCAAGGTCGTTGATGCCGTCGATCCAGGTTTCGACAAATTGCTGCGTTCGCGGTGGTAGTGCTGGGAACCGGTTCCACAACCGCGACCGGTCCCAGGTCGGGGCAAGTGGGTGATTCCAGTAGCGGTCGCTCCACTGCGCGAGTTCGTCACGGTAATGCTGGGCAGGTGCCTCGACACTCGTCAGTTCGTGGTGCTCGTAGGCTTCGCCCACCATCAAGTTGTAGAGCAGTGACGCGCCGTGCAGAGTAAGCGAGAACAGCTCAGTGTCTTCGACGAGGTCACGAAGCTCCTGCGGTGCTCCATCCAGATCGAGATCCCAGAAGTAGTCGACGTCGAGGTCGGTCATCGTCGGTTGGCTCAGCAGATACGCGAGCAAGGAACCTTCACAGGTCACAACCATCCGCTCGCGAAGCCAGTTAGCCTCCGCCGTAGAGAGATCGAATCCTTGCTCCGTCACGTCCGTCGGAAACGATTCGGGTAGGGGGAGTGTCGACCACGGTGAGACGTCGCGCATTTCATCGTCGTTCGCCGAAGCCTTGCGAATCTGCAGTAGGTGCTGAGGGCGAGTGTCTTGGCGCAGGATCTTGTAGGTCTGCAGTGCATTCCAGTAGATCGCGGACGGGAGGACCCGCACAGCTGCGCCTGCGACGCGCCCGATCAGGCCCTGTGTGTGGCCGGCCTCGCGCAGTGCCAGCAGCATTTCACGCTGTTCGCGGTCTGCGGCTTTCACCAGTGCTGCACCCGACTTGCGCAGCGCTGCTCGTTGATACGTCCATGGAATCAGAACGAGGTAACGTGCCCGCGTCTGGACGGTGGAGATCCCGGGGAAGAGAAGGTCGGCAAGTCCGTCACGGAGCTGGCCGATTCCGAGATTGTCGAGAGTTCCAGGTTCGCTGAAGAGCGCAACCAGCTCGCGCATTCGTTGTTCTTCTTCAGCGGACGTATCTAGCCAGGCAATCAGCGACAAGTGAGCACTCCAAGATCAAAGTTGGGAACGAGCGAATTCACCCGATCTTGATCGGGTCGTAGTACAGAGCGGCGTCGGTTTCCTCAACTCTGACGGACACTTCATCGCCAACGCTGAGATACTCATCGACGTCGATCAATTTTGTTTCACCGAGGGTGTCACGAAGTGAGCGAGCACGAATCAATCCGCGGCGCCCATCGGGACCGACAGCCAGGGCGTATTTAGGTCCGGTCTTGGTGACTCGCGCAGATATCGTCGCAGGTAGATTGCGGATTCCATTCGAGACGGCGTCCGATCCGCGTTCTGATGGCTTCAGTGGAGAGGTTTGCTGATCGAGCTCTTCAGCGAGGCTGTCCGCCATTTCGTCGACTTGCGCCAGCAACCCTGCCATCTGTTTCGCATAGTTGTTGTGAAACTCGTTGGGTTTCAGTGCTTCTCCGGGTTTGTACATGTCTTCGTGAGTCAGCTCGCCCCATGCGTCTTGAAGTCTCGTTTTGATCTGAACTTCGACCTTCACATCGAGGTCGCCTTGGTGCGTTGGAACCCGAACCAGAAGAACGGCGTGGTACGCACGGTAGCCGCTGTCTTTTGGGTTCGAAACGTAGTCGAGGGGTTCTTCCGCGAAACGCATTGAACATTCAGGCGAACGGCAGGAAGCTTCGAGCGCTTTGCTGATTGCGAGCTGGTCTCGGGGACTTTTGCATAACACCTTGATGCCGACCAGATCGCCAAGGGCGTCGGCTATGGCTTCCGACGTGGTTGGTACTGCAATCTGGGCTTCGGCGATCTTGCGGCGCACTTTGTCGGCTGCGCGCTGGGGTGACTTGATACGTGCATTCTTGGCATTCATCCGGTCACGGTCGACATTGTCCAACAGCTCATCTGCGAGCGTTTCCAGAAACGTTTGTGTGGTGACGAGCGCGGCGTCCCAGGCTCGGGAACGCCCTTTGTAGAGCGCATTGACGAGCGTCTGAATGTTGTCTTGCTCCATTGAAGTCAACCCCCCGGTCAGTATCAAGATTGGCGTCGCCGAATCCCATTTGTGCAATACCTTAGCGACTGTGGGGCTATAGATACTGAGCGAGCAGGGTTCCGATTGCGGATGCGAGCTTGATGGGCACTGCATTTCCGATCTGCTTCGCGATCGCGGTTTTCGAGCCAACCCACTTGTAATCGTCGGGAAATCCTTGTAACCGAGCCGCTTCGAAGTGGGTGATTGCTCGATCCTCAGTGGGATGGATGTAGCGACCCTTTTCTGGTTTGAAGAATTCGGTGCGGATGGTCACCGATGGTCGGTCGGAATGGAGTCGTCCCATGACGTCGCCGGAACCAGTTGTGTGTTTTCGCCAGCACGGCGCCTTCAGCTCGTCGGGCAGATCGAATCTGTTTCCGCCGATCGGGATGCTTGCGAATCGATCCAGCGAGAGCTGCTCGAAGTTTCGAGTTAGATGCAGTTCGGTTGTTTTGAACTCACCGGGCAGCATCTTGCCGTCTTCCAATTCTACGAAGCGACCTTCTGGCAGGAGTTGTTCGGTTACATGGGCTTTGATCCCACGGAGAGCCTCGCCCACGGTGAGGTGTGCGTCGGCATGTGTTTTTTTGGGTTCGCCAGGATCTTCCATGTCGCGATGCCGTCCAATGACCACGACGCGTTTACGGGCTTGTGGCGCGCCGTAATCTGCTGAGTTCAGTGTGTGAGGTGTTAATACGTAGTCGGCGAGTTCTCCGCCGGACCCGGTAGTTTTGCAGAAGATTTGGAATTCTGGCGACTTCAGGAACTGTGGGACATTCTCCAGTACAAAGTACTTCGGACTGGCGAGGGCCACGGTTTTTGCATAGTGACGCCACATCTGATTTCTGGCGTCGTCAGCATCCTGACGACCAAGTGCGGAGAAACCTTGGCAGGGTGGCCCGCCGACAACGAGATCGACGTCGGGGACCGTGTGGGTTTGGAGCCAATCCTCGATCCGGCCTTGATGCATGACTTCACCGAAGACCTGTTTGTACGTTTCAGCAGCGGCTCGATCCATTTCGACTGCCCCTGCGACTCGGTATCTCGCACTGGATTCGTGGAGGCCCTGCGTCAGACCGCCGGCGCCTGCGAAGAGGTCGAGTACCTGGATCGTCGATTCGTTCGCGCGCACACGTGAAGGGTACCTGGTAGTGCCGACTGCGACGGCATGGCTAGGCGTCGGTCGTCTGTTCATTGGGGCTCGGGAGAATTGGCCGAGCAAGGTAATGAGAAATCGTCTGACAGGTGCCAGTGATCGATTTTCCTTGGGTCCAGGTGTTTGGCGTTGTTGCAACAGTCAGCGCTTACTGACCGATATAGATTGAAAGCGCTGCCGCGCTGGAAGCATTACTTTGATCGACGAATCGCGCACCGGGTGCGAGGGCGATCCCTTCGGAACATGACAATATTGACGCATTTGAACCCGAGATGATGATCCATCATTTCGGCTGTTGCGAAAGAGGTAGTGATGAGTGGGCCAGGGTGTGCAATGGAATTGAATGCTCCACAGCGCGAGGTTTCAGACGCTCCCATCGGTGAGCGATTGCTCGTCGTTGCGGGGGCCGGTCAAGGCAAAACCGAGGTGGTGGCGTCACGTATCGGCCGTCTGGTTGCCGAGGAGGAGTTGTCTGCTTCGACCGAAATCTTGGTGTTGAGCTTTTCGCGTGCCGCGGTACAAGCGGTTAAGTTGCGTTTGGATGCACGGGATATAGCCCGCGCGAATGTACGTACATTCGATTCACTGGCCGGCCGCCTTTTGCTGGATGCAGATATTGAACCTGTCGGTTCCTTCGAGGCGAGGATTCGCCAAGCGACGAAGTTGTTGACCGATGAAGACGACATTCCCTACGAGATCGAGACACTCCGACATGTGGTGATGGATGAGGTCCAGGACTTGGTGGGGGACCGCGCGGATTTTGTGCTGGCATTGCTTCGCAAGTTGAATCGTGATGTCGGTATCACTGCGCTCGGCGATCCGCTTCAAGGGATCTACGATTTTCAACTCGAGGATTCCAAGACGAAGACCCCGTCCTCTGCTGTCTTCGAAGCACTGCGAGATGAATTCGGGCTCAAGCAAGTTGGGCTAGGCGACAACTATCGTGCACGTGGGTTGGACCCCAAACAGGTTATCGAGCTGGGGGAAGTTCTGCGTGAGGTAGCAGACGCAGACGAAGGGCGAGCTGTCCTCGACGAATTTGAACAGAACCTCATCGACCGTGGAGACATCGAGGAATGGGCTTCATCAGTTCAACAAGAAGGCTCGCGCACCGCGATCCTGTGTAACACCAATGCTGAGGTCTTTCGGGTGTCGAGGTACCTGCGCGAAGCCGGTGTGGGCCATGTTGTTCGGCGAACTGCACAGGAATTTGGGGCCGCGAGGTGGGTCGCGCAGGCATTGGGTTCATTGGTCGGGCAGCGTATCCCCAGATCGGAGATCGAGGAGGCACTGGCGCTGTTCTGCTCACCAGAAGTTGCGGAGGATCGGTGGTATCTACTGAAGTCTGCAGAAGGTGATTCGCGAAACCATAATCAGCTCAATCTTTCTCGTCTGCGTACGTTGATTCGGTCGGGCGCAATTCCATTGACCTTGACCGAACCTGACCAGGCCGACGTCATCGTCTCGACAGTGCACAAAGCGAAGGGGCTCGAGTTTGAACGTGTCTTCGTTGTCGAACCGAATTTCTCTCGTAAGGACGAAGACCCGTGGGTAGTGATGCGTGGTCGGTACGTCGCGCTGAGCCGGGCACGCGATGACCTTTTTCTGTGCAGGATCCCGAAGACCTGGGCGAGTTTCAAGTCCGAGTTTTGGATGAGGGATCGGCTGATGGAGAAAGTGTCGAGCAAAAAGTCAAAGTACAAGCGAACGAGATCCGTCGAGTTCCGCTACAGCGATACCGATGTCGACGCTCCTGTAAGTGCAGGCCAGGTCAGTGCAGCAACAATCCAGTCGAATCTGCGTGACGACAAATTGTTGGGACAGAGACTCGAGGCGACTCTGGACCTGGACGTTTCTACGTCCGAACTGCCGATGTACTTGCTGACGACGGAAGATGGTCACACGATCGGACGGACCAGTGAGACCTTTAATGAGGAGTTCAAGAAGGCATTCAACCTGAAAGGCGGGTCGTGGCCTGCTTCGGTAACCGGCTTGTCGGTTGTCTCGGTGGAGACGGTGGCGGGAGATCCGGCGAAGTCGGAAAAGATGGATGTCAGCTTTGCAGGATTCTGGTTGGCTCCGCGAGTTTTTGGTCTGGCACAACCTGATTGGTCGAACATGGAGGAAATAGAGTGAGCTCATCAGTTGATTCCTCGCTTGACGAAAAGTATCGGTTCCGCGACGAGATGGTCGAGGAGTTGTCTCGTGACGTCATCGGTCCAGGGGGTGGTGCATCTGAAGTGATCAAAGAAGCACCGTTGGATCGGTACATCGTTGGTGTTTTGTGGCCGGCTGATGAGGTGTTGCAAGAAGAACCCGAGCCAGACGGAACTGAGCCGAGCGATCAGACTGCGACAGAAGACAGTCCGGTAGCTCAGGCGCGTATGCGATTTCCATCGTCGATGGGTCTCACCTTCTCAGTCAAGGTGGATGTTTCAACAACGGTCAAGATCTCCGCTAAGGCTGCGTACTACGTTCCGTTGGAATCGCGAGGCGACACTGGGGAGAAGCCGAAACGCAGCAGGGAAAGTGACTGGCAGCGGCATGACCTCGAGATTGCGCCGGTTGATCAGCGGGTGGATGTGCCGGGGACCTATCGGCCTGATATGCCGGAGGGGCTGGAGCTGTATGTGTATGTGCGACCCGCTCGTGAAGGTTCAGTAACGGTATCCGTCGCGTTGCGAAACACCCGCGAATCGGTGAAAGGTGAACTGCGGGACGGGAAAGCGTGGTTCCAAGTCGGGTTGACCATTGACACCGATTCGCCGGCGATCGTTGATCGCTCTCGTCAGCGCAACCTTGGACGTGACGCTGACCTTGACGGTGCGGCTCTCCTGTACCGAAATATGCGGACTTTCGCGATCGGTCACGGCTGTGCGGTCGAATGGGCGGGAGCAGATGCCGTAGGCGAGTGCATCGCGCAAGTTGCGACGACCTTCCTCCCAGCACATGAAGTTCCACGTGCGCGGCCGGGCACCCTTGATGATTCTGTCAATCTGCGTATGTCTTTCCTGTCCGACGCGCCCGATGCGGAGGTCTTGGGGAGCCTGCGCGCGATGTTGCGGCAGTATCGGCTGTGGATCGAAAACCTCGAGGCGACGCTCGACGACGGTTCCGCTGATGTCGAGACGGACCTGGTGGACATCGCACGCAACAATATGAAGGCAGCGAAGCAGGCGGCTGATCGGATCGATGCAGGAATCTCCCGCCTGCAGAACGATGCTGACACCATGCGGGCATTCCGTTTGTCCAACAAGGCTATGCAGTTGCAGCGTGCAAGACAGGTATGGGTTCGCTCGGGAGCTACTGGCATAGCTGATGAGGGCTTGGATCAGCAGTGGTATCCCTTCCAGATCGCGTACATTCTTCTTAACTTGCCTGGTCTCAGTGATTCGAACCATCCTGATCGTGACATCGCTGACCTTCTGTGGTTCCCCACAGGCGGAGGAAAAACCGAGGCATACCTCGGCCTGGTCGCGTTCTCGATCTTTCATCGGCGTCTGAAAGATCCGACAGCAGTCGGTGTGGCCGTCATTATGCGCTATACGCTGCGGCTGTTGACAATCCAACAGTTTGAGCGTGCGACCATGCTTGTGTGTTCTCTTGAAACTGTGCGGTTGGCAAACTCAGAACTGGGATCGCGCGCATTCTCTATCGGTCTGTGGGTTGGTTCAGGCGGCACACCCAATACTCTAGACGAGGCCAAGCGGTCGCTACGTGACTTGAAATCTGGTCGTGAGTTGACTGAGAAGAATCCCGTTCAACTTACTCAGTGTCCTTGGTGTGGAAGTGAATTGGACTATCAGAACTACTCGGTGAAAATTGCTCCAGAACGACACTTGCATATTGCGTGCGGATCGACTGGTTGCGACTTCGCGGGCGGCCTACCGGTGCACGTTGTCGACGAGGACATCTATCGGGCTCGCCCCGAGCTGATCCTGGGCACTGTCGACAAGTTTGCGGCAATGGCATGGAATGAGAACGTAGGCAAGCTTTTTGCTCGTGATGGAGTTGGCTATGCGCCGGATTTGATCATTCAGGATGAGTTGCATCTCATTTCAGGTCCGTTGGGCTCGATGGTCGGGCTGTATGAAACCGCGATTGACGCTGCCTGCGAGGTGAAGAATTTGGCGGAAGGGACAACTCGCGGCCGGGCTAAAGTCATCGCATCGACGGCCACTATCAGGCGTGCTGAGAAGCAGATCAGGTCGGTATTTGCCAGGGAGGCGGCGCAATTCCCGCCGCCAGGGATCGACCCAGATCAGTCTTTCTTTGCGGAACCGGCACCGCGTGACACGCACGGAACACGTCGATACGTGGGCATCATGACTCCGGGCACAAGCCACGCAACGCTGTTGGTCCGTGTCTATTCGGCGCTGCTACAGGCGGCAAAGGATCTCGAGGGAGACGACGACACACGCGATCCCTATTGGACCCTGCTGGGCTACTTCAACAGTTTGCGTGTTCTCGGAAGTGCGTATCTCCAGGTTGAAGGAGACGTTAGAGAACGTCTACGGGTTGTAGCCAATAGGAGCGAGGGAGACCCACGAGAGATTCGCCGACTGAATGAGCTCACCAGTCGTGTGCCATCCTCGGAAATTCCAGGTGCGTTGAAGCAGATGGAAAGAACGGTCAGCGACGGAACGCCAGACGACGTCGTGTTGGCAACAAACATGATTTCTGTGGGTGTGGACATCGACCGACTCGGACTGATGGCGGTGATGGGCCAACCACAATCGAGTGCCGAGTACATCCAGTCCACCAGCCGGGTGGGCCGAAAGTACCCGGGGCTGGTAGTCACAATCTTCAACTCCGCGAGATCTCGTGACCGTTCACATTACGAGAGCTTCATTCCTTACCACCAAGCTCTTTACCGGGCAGTGGAGGCAACCAGTGCGACTCCTTTCGCGGCGCGCGCCCGAGATCGAGGGCTGCACGGTGTTTTGGTTTCACTTGCGAGACTGCTGGTTCCAGGACTTGCTGCTGACGGTTCTGCGTATCTAGCGGAAGATAACTGGGACGGTCTCCGGCAGGTGGCAGACATCTTGGAGCGGCGGGTCGCAGAAGTGGCTTTGGAGGAATCCGACGATACGCGCGACCAGATCGACAAACTGCTGGAAGTTTGGGCTGAAGCCGGCGAACAAAAACCTCGCATGAAGTATCGAAATTCCAAGAATCTGGATGCGGCTCTATTGGTGGATCCCGCGACCGCATTGACCAACGACACGATCGAGTATTCGCAAGACGAGGCTCCCTGGCCAACCCTTCAGAGCATGCGCGACGTTGATGCAGAAACTGGCTTGTATCAGATTCCGATGAGGAGAAAATAATGACAACTGGCGCCAAAGCACGCCGCAGCCAGCTCCTGAGCACTTACGGAATTGGTGGTCTATTCCCTTCAGAATCAACAAGTTTCATGATCACCGGGTTGGACGACTGGAATGAGAGTCGAGCGCCGATCGTAAGTGAGCCGCGCCTTGCGCGCTCGTTGCGGGTTCGGGAGTTGAAGTCGCCGCCTGCAGGAACGGCTCGAGATGTCCCTGTCATCAGATTTCCCTACACGCAGGTATGCCCGTCTTGCCGCAGGATCGGATCGATCTTTGACCTCTCGGGGGACTGGAACGTCGCGAAATGTAGTAAATGTAAGGACAAATCTGACCTGGCGCCGTTTCGCTTGATCACTGCGTGCGTGAAGGGGCACATCGACGAATTTCCGTACCGCCGCTGGCTGCATAAAGGGCAGAGCAGTGAGGGCGATGAGCATGAGATGCATATGCAGTCTCTCGGCAAGACTTCGTCGCTGGCTGACTTAGTCCTGACATGTACCTGCGGAGTGAATCCGAAGTCCTTGGACGGAACTTTCGGCCCTAAAGCGCTTGTCGAATACGGTCCTTGTAAGGGTGCGCGGCCATGGCTTGGGGTCGAGCACAAGCAGGATTGCGCGGAGATCCCGCGGGTACTTCAGCGTGGTGCGTCGAATGTCTGGTTGCCTGCCGTGCGATCTGCGATCTCGATTCCACCATATTCGGAAGCACTTGCGAAGTTTGTAGACCGGCATTGGATCGCTCTGGCGGACCCCGAGGCCGTGACTGACAAACTTTTAGCGAATATCGCGGCTTCCTCGAACGGAAAGTTTTCGGTCGATCAGATCAACGCCGAGGCTGAACGTCGCCGAGGAGACGATGAGGATGAGGAACTTACGGAAGAAGCGCTCCGGAAGCAAGAGTATTCGGCGCTGATCGATGGCCGCGACGAGAGCCAAGGCTCCGACTTTGTCAGTATCAAAATGGATCGCGACTCGTCGCTGCCGGACTGTGTCACGGAAGTGCGTAAGGTAACCCGGCTGCGGGAAGTTCGTGCCCTGTACGGGTTTTCACGGCTCAATGGCGTGAATGAACTTGGCGCCGACGGTCTCTGTGAACTGTCGCATAGTCGAAAAAGCTGGCTTCCTGCGATTGAAGTCATCGGCGAGGGTGTGTTTGTAGCGTTTGATCGGACTCAACTCGATGATTGGGCGAAGAAGCGATTCGCTCAGGATCGTCGCAAGTCACTGAAGCGAGCCGCAGATCGACAGGCAGTCGAATTTGGGCGAACCGAGGCTGCCGAGGTCGACATCGTGAAGGTGGCGATTCATACGCTCGCGCATGTGTTGATCGATCAGCTGTCGCTTGACGCGGGGTATCCGGCGGCATCGCTGCGGGAACGGCTGTTTGTCGATGACGAGATGGCCGGGTTGCTGATCTACACAGCAAGTTCTGACTCGGCTGGCAGCCTCGGAGGCGTGGCTTCACAGGCTGAACCCGAGTCCTTCGCAAGTGCACTTCATGAAGGACTAATCCGACTGTCCTGGTGCTCGGCTGACCCGGTCTGTGTCGAGTCAGGTGCATCCGGAACTGACGCGCTGAACCTGGCAGCGTGTCATGCCTGTGTACTGGTTCCTGAGACATCGTGCGAGCTGAACAACACCTTTTTGGATCGTGCATTGTTGTTCGGTTCTCCCGAAGACAACCAGGAGAATGAAGGATTGTTCAGCACTGTTGTCGCTGCCGGCTAGGTATGCCATCACATGGTGGGGTGCTGAATGGCATCCCACCATGTGATGTGTCTGGCTGTTGCCTGGAGTGCTGCGGAGACGAGATTGTTTCGCGGGCTAATCTGATCTGGCTGTCCGATATGAGGAGTGACACGTGGCTGATATTGCCGCAGGTGAACGCGTAGTTGTTCGTGACGAGGAATGGCTCGTTCGAGCAGTCCGGAACACCGAAAGTGATGGGGCTCGCGTCGAGGTCACTGGGGTCAGTGAGTTGGTTCGTGATCAGGACGCGGTGTTCTTCGGAGCCCTCGACACGATTGACCGACTCGACCCGCGCGATGGCAAGCTCGTGATCGACGAGTCAGCGGGATTCCGACGTTCGAGGCTCTGGCTCGAATCTGTCCGACGAGGCAGTCCACTTCCCACCAGCGACACCCGTATCGCCGTAGGCGACCGGGCACTGCTTGACCGAATGGACTACCAGCTGCGGCCGGCCGCACAAGCGTTACAGAATCTCCGGCCCCGAATCCTCATCGGGGATGCGGTGGGACTCGGCAAGACACTCGAGATTGGTATCTTGCTGTCGGAGCTCATCCGGCGTGGTCGCGGCGAGCGCATCCTGGTTGTCACTCCACGAGCGGTGCTCGAACAGTTTCAGCATGAGCTGTGGACGCGGTTCGCAATACCTTTGGTGCGCCTGGACTCGAATGGAATTCAGAAGGTCAAGCAGACTTTGCCGAGTTCGCGAAATCCGTTTAGCTACTACAAGCGGGTCATCGTTTCGATCGACACACTCAAGAACCCTGCGAAGTACAAGCATCATCTGAAGGATCAGCAGTGGGACGCCGTCGTGATCGACGAGTGCCACAACTTGATCAACCGCACATCCCAGAACAACGAACTTGCCAGACTTCTTGCAGCACAGACTGATGCGCTAATTCTGGCTAGTGCCACGCCTCACAACGGGGAATCAAAGTCATTTGCAGAACTGATCAATCTCCTCGATCCAACCGCCATTGCAGATCGTGAGGAGTACACCGCCAAGGATATCGAGCACCTCTATGTCCGAAGGCACCGCAATTCACCCGACGTCAAGTTGGATGTCGCGCATCGGTGGAAGCAACGACGTACCCCACGCGTAATTGAGGTTGTTCCCAATGCGGCCGAGGTAGCTGTGTTGCGCGAACTCGAGGACGTATGGCTTCACCCGACCGGCGATTCTGTCGTCACGGGGCAAGGACGCCAGCTCTTTCCCTGGACACTGTTCAAAGCATTTCTCTCGTCCCCGAAAGCCCTCCGCGCAAGCGTCGGTCGACGGTTGAAGTCTCTCGACTCCGCATCATCTCCAGAGGCAAAAGCTCTGGTGCGCTTGGATGCTCTCGCCGAAGAAGCAGATCAACAAGGATCGTCGAAGCTCAAATCGCTCGTTGAGCATCTGAAATCCGTCGGAGTAGGGAAGGGATCTACGACCCGCGTCGTCGTGTTCTCGGAGCGAATCGACACCCTGACGTGGCTTGGGGTTGAGGTCTCGAAGGCGCTCAAACTTCCAGCCAAGGCAGTTCAGGTGCTGCATGCCGGACTTCCTGATGAGAAGGTTCAGTCGGTAGTGGAGGGCTTCGGCCAGGCCAATTCTGAGATTCGAGTCTTACTCGCTTCCGACATGGCTTCCGAAGGGCTGAACCTGCACAAGGAATGTCACCAGCTCGTGCACTACGACCTCCCTTGGTCGTTCATTCGGATTCAGCAGCGCAACGGCCGCATCGATCGCTACGGGCAAATGCATGAACCGCAGATTGCGGCGTTAGCACTCACCAGCGACTCCGATGACGTGCCGAGCGATTTGCGCGTGGTCACCAAGCTCCTTCTGAAGGAACACGAAGCCAATCTCGCGCTGGGTGACGCCGGAGTGCTCCTTGATGTGCATGACGCTGACATCGAAGAGAAGACCGTTATCCAGGCGATTCGTGAAGGGAAGGATCTGGATGACGTCGTTCCGGAGCCGACGCCTGCAGCCTTGAATCCGTTTGCGCAACTCCAAGTAACGGCCGGCAGCCATACCGGCGACCCGACACCCGAGCGCGCCCCACAGCGTTCGTTGTTCCAGGACGACGACAATTTCCTCGCGGACGCATTGAAGGACGTCGCGTCCGAACCCGGCGGCCGCGGCTTGGATATCGCTCGCGACGAAGATACAGACATGATCGCCTTCAACCCGCCGGCAGATCTTGTGCCGCGGTTTCGTGATCTGCCCTCTGAATATCTCGTCGAACAGAAAATTGTCGACCGCCTCCGAGTATCGGGGAGTGTTGAATTCGCCGAAGGCCGGCTCGATAAAGCTCGGAAGTCAACTGACAGTGCGTGGCCGGACGTCCATTTCCTTGCTCCAGTGCACCCGGTTCTTGATTGGGCGGCTGACCGATCGGTGTCTCGGTTCGGGCGCAACGAGATACCAGTTCTGTCAGGAGCTGTCAGCGAGCCAGTCTTCCTAACTCAGGCAGTCTGGTCGAATGCCAAGGGGCAAACGGCAATTGCGCACTGGGGTGCAGTTCGCGGGCTACCTGACAATCCCGAAGTCGGCGACTTCGACGAGACATTGGATCAAGCGGGCATCAGGGAAGGTGCCGCGAATGCTGGTTTTGGCGACGTGGATTTGGAAGTGTTGCAGGCCCTGGTCTCCGCTGCGGTAGATGCTGCGACTGAACACCTTCGTGACCGCCGCGACGATTTCGAAGCTGACTTGCTCCGGCGTATCGACGAGTATCGAAAGAGCCTGAAAGGTTGGGAACAAACAGTTCTCGAGATAGTGACGGACTCGGGACGGCGAACCGGATCGAAGCTCGAGATCTCCGAGACCCTCGACGAATCTTCCGCTCTCATCGACTCACTTGCTGCGAGCGGTGACCCATTTGTTCGCGTCGTTGCTGTGATTGTGCCGAAAGCAGGTCTGTAACCAATGTTCGATTCAGTCTCTAACATCAATGACTATCTATCTGAGCATTGGCTCGCCGAAGTCTTCCCCAACAAGCTGAAGGATCTTGCGAAAGGCTGGAAGGAACTCGATTCCCAGGGCAAGAACACTCCTGTTAAAGGGTTGTCGGCGATCAGCGGTAACTATCTGACCGCGCTAGGCAAACTGCCCGAGCCAGCTCAGACGGACCATGTCGCATCGGTGACAGACCTTCATCGAATGCTGCTCAGCGCAGTCGGTTTCAACTGCACCGAAACTGTTCTCGAAACCTTCCAGGGTGAAACGCCCATCGCCGTCCCATTGTTGGGACGCTTCGCCAGTGCTACTGCGACGGACGCGCTGCACATCCTCCAGGCCGTACCGGCTATCGACGCCGACGCTCTGTTCTCGGCCGATGCAGAACTGATTTCCCCTCTGCAACTGTCGATTACAGGTGCAAAGACCGAGCTGCTGGGATCAGTATCGAAGGCTGTCACTCAGCTCTTCGTAAGCGACCATGCTCCGCGATATCTCCTCGTGGTTGCGGGTAGCGTCGTACTCCTGACTGATGCCGCCCGCTGGTCTGAAGGCCGGTACCTGGCGTTCGATGTTGCAACGGCATTGGACCGTCGCGATGAGAAAGCGACTGGCGAGCTCGCACACCATGCTGGTCTTTGGTCTGCAGACGTGTTGCTCCCGAACGATGACGGTAAGACGGCACTGGACGCCTTCACCGAGGACTCCGAAAAGCATGCGGTAGGTGTCAGTGAGGATCTTCGTGAGGGACTTCGTATTTCGATCGAGAAGATTGCCAACGAAGTTCTTGATCAACGTCGTGCTGCCGGGCGGCCGGTCAATGGTATTCCTGAGCTTCCCAAGGAATTGACTATCCAGTCGTTGCGCTTTCTTTATCGAATCTTGTTTCTACTCTTCGCTGAAGCGCGACCAGAGCTTGGAATTCTGCCGGTCGGAGCACCCGAGTACGGATCCGGTTATGGCCTTGACCGCCTGCGCGAAATCACCCAGGTGCCGCTGACTGGAAAATCGGCTGGCGGACATCACCTGCATGAGTCGCTCAATCTTCTTTTTCGTCTCGTCAACAATGGACACGGTGCTGAGAATCGAAATGGCGATGGCCTCGTGTTCGAGGCGATGAGGTCGGACCTCTTCGATCCTGCGCGTACGCCGTTGATCGACGATGCGAAGATCAGCAACAAAGTACTGCAAGAAGTGCTGACTCTGCTTCTCCTGTCCAAGCCCTCGAAGAACAAAAACAAACAGCGTGGTTACATCTCCTATGCGCAGCTAGGCATCAACCAACTTGGGGCTGTGTATGAGGGCTTGATGTCCTACTCAGGCTTGATCGCCGATGACGATATGGTTGAAGTGGCGAAAGACGGCAATGCAGACAAGGGCTCGTGGCTCGTGCCGTCCACCAAGTCAGGCGACTACGACGAGGCGGATATTGTTTGGCGTGAGGATCGCCTAACCGGACGCAAAGATATCGTCCGACATCCGAAGGGCAGCTTCGTTTTTCGGCTCTCCGGCCGTGATCGACAACGAAGTGCTTCCTACTACACCCCAGAAGTGTTGACCAAGACTGTTGTCAAGCATTCGCTTGCCGAACTGATCACCGACGAGACGACTGCCGCAGAGATTCTCGAGTACCGGATCTGCGAACCAGCTCTGGGCAGCGGTGCCTTCCTCAACGAGGCGATCAATCAGCTCTCAGCTGAGTATCTGAACCGCCGCCAGACTGAGCTCGGCGAGCGTATCCAGCCGGAGGACTATGCGACCGAGCTGCAGAAGGTGAAGGCCTACCTAGCCCTACATCGTGCCTACGGTGTGGACCTCAACGCCACCGCTGTTGAACTCGCGGAGGTGTCGCTCTGGCTCAACGTGATGCACAAGGGACTGCAGGCGCCTTGGTTTGGATTGCATCTTCGACGGGGAAACTCCCTAATCGGGGCGCGTCGCGCAACGTATGACTTCACTTCGCTCGGGCGGGCAAAGAAGAGCTGGTTGAAGACGCCTCCGACTGATAGACCCTTGGCTGAAGGGCCAGTCGGTGATGGAGAGATCCACCATTTCCTTCTGCCTGCCGACGGATGGGCGGCAGTGGCCGACGCGAAGCAAGCTAAGGAATTGGCTCCGGAAGCAGTTGCAGCACTCAAAATGTGGCGTGCAGACGTAACGAAGAAGCCTAGTGCGAAGCAACTTGATCGCCTGCGTGCGCTGTCACGTCGGGTCGAACGGTTGTGGGAGCTAGCGCATAGACGCTTAGAGATCAGTGAGCGAGAAGTGTCACGGCACATTGACGTGTGGGGTTCCGAGGTCCCTGCTGTGCAGACTGCCGCAACGCGTGAGCAGGTCGAGTCCGAGCTGCTTGATCCTGAGGGTCCGTACATGCGGCTGCGGTTGGCGATGGATATTTGGTGCGCGATGTGGTTCTGGCCTTTGACAGGGTCGCTGGAAGATTCTGACAGCGGTGGGGACAACGACCCTGGTCCGCCAAATCTGGACGAATGGATGAAGGCGCTCGAAGGGCTGTTGGGTGCGGATGGAGTGGGTAGGCGTCTGGCTGACCAGGGTATGTTTCATGAGACGGTCGAGAGTTTCGATCAGCTGTCAATAATGGATAACCTCGAACGAAGTTTTTACGGAATGCTGCCGCTGTGGCAGCTAGTTTCGAAGCATGAATGGCTTGGAACGGTGCGCACCATCGCAGACGAGCAAGGGTTTTTTCATTGGGAACTGGACTTCGCCCATATCTTAAAGCGCGGTGGTTTTGATCTGCAGGTTGGAAATCCTCCGTGGGTGAGGCCTGTCTGGAGGGATGATGTTACGCTCGCTGAACATGACCCATTTTTTCAACTTGAAGAGAAAATTTCGGTCAAGGCATTTGATGCGCGAAGAGGTGAATTGCTTCGTGGTCCCAGTGTTCTTCGAAAGTATATTAGAGATTTAGTTTCGTGGGCTGGAACGGTAGAACATCTCGGTTCTGACGTAGATCATCCGGTGCTAGTGGGAATGAAAGCCAATTTATATACAAACTTTATGGAAGTAGCGTGGAACAATTCGACGAAACATGGTGTTATTGGATTGATTCATCCTGAGAATCATTTGACTGATCCAAGAGCGGGTGTACTGCGGAAGCAGGTTTACAGCCGATTGCGTCGGCATTGGCAATTCGTCAATGAGCTAATGCTCTTTGAGGAGATAGGGCATCCCGTGACCTACGGTATCCATATTTATGGGTCCCAGTCCACGGTAAATTTCCTTCAGATCTCCTCGCTATTGCACCCCAAGACGGCCGACCAGTCAATTGACCACGACGGATCTGGTGAGATACCGGCGATTCAGTACCCTCGGGGCGGATGGGACCTGCGACCTCACGCCGCTCGCGTTGTACAGGTAGATGAATCGGTATTGGCATCTTGGGCGACATTGTTTGATCCCCCGGGGACGCCGGCACTTGAGGCTCGAATTGTTCGACCATTGACTCGTGAGCATGTCGAGGTTTTGACTCTGATCGCCCAGCAGGATACGCGTCTCAGTGATCTTGGATATTCGATGATGCTCTGCTTTGATGAGGCGAAAGCGAAGAAGGATGGATATATCGAATGGCGGACTGAGCGTCAATTATCATGGTCTGAGGTTATCTATCAAGGTCCTCATTTTACCGTCGGAAACCCGTTCGCGAAGGATCCTAATGAATTCTGCAAGAGTAAGGGGGATTATTCGGCATGGGATCTCGAATCTCTTCCTGAATCTGCTATTCCGCGAACAAATTATCAACGTGCGTGCAGTCGAAGTGCGTATGAAGTCGGGATTCCCCGTTGGGGAAAGCGATTGGCAACGGACTATTGGCGCGTAGCTTGGCGTCGAATGACTCAACCTGGAGGTGAGCGATCTTTGCATGCCGCTATCGTCCCTCCGGGAATGGCGCATGTCGATGCTGTTAATTCACTTGCAATTTTTCAAACTGATTCCAGATTTGAGAATTCAAACGGTCCGGCGGTATCGGACATCCTGAAAACCGTGCTAGTCGCGGGATTGTGGGCATCTCTACCCTTTGACTATCTAATCAAGATTAGCGGGCGGACAGATGTCCGAGCGGAGTTGATTGACAGGTTCCCTGCGCCAACGGGTCATGCTGCTTGGCCCTATCTGTTGCTACGAGTCTTGCGCCTGAACTGTTTGACGAGAGAGTATTCACCATTATGGGAGGTATTGCAGCGAGAACTATTCAGCGATGATTCTTGGACTCCGGCTTTCCTCGCGTTGCCACAGATCGGAGGCGTCGAGGTCCCGTGGACTATGGCGACCCCGTTGCGGACGGACGCGGAGCGTCGGGCTGCACTAGTAGAAATTGATGCGTTGGCTGCGCTCATGCTGGGACTGACGCCAGACCATCTCGTATTGATCTTTCGCGCACAGTTTGCAGTGCTACGGAAATATGAATACGAGATGGTCTTTGATTCGTGTGGGCGAAAGATTGCTAGGGACCACCAAGTTAAGGGAGCCAAACAGCAAAAGGACGACTATAAACTGCTGCAGGCCTACCTCGAAGGCGAAGACTGTGGTGATCTTCTCGATCGCTACGCGCCCTTCCCCGCGGATGAGGACCACGATGAGCCGTGGTTTTACAAACCCGATCGCGAAGCTGAGATGCGCAGTGCCTACGCGGAATTCGAGCGGAGGCTTGGGCTAGATGGTTAAGGACGCCGCGCCGACGTTCCCTTCGCTGTTGGCAGAGGAAACACGGGATTCGATCACGGAGTACCTGTCCACCACCTTCTCGCTGGCAGATGCCCAGGCGGGCAAGGCGCTCAGTGAGTTCCTTCGTGATCCCGAGACCGGGATATTCCGTGGGCCCTACCTCAAGCTCCGCACGCCATACCAACAGGTGGAAAAGAGTTGGAGATCGCCGCTGGAATGGATGCCAAAGGGGTTCCTACCTTTTCAGCATCAGGCGCAGGCATTCGATCGGCTTTCGACGCATGGGCGAGGCGCGCAGCCCACGATCGTGACCACCGGAACTGGTTCGGGCAAGACGGAGTCCTTCCTCGTCCCGCTTCTTGACCACGCGCGGCGATCGGCAGCCCGAGGCGAGCACGGGATCAAAGCGATCATCCTGTACCCGATGAACGCACTGGTCACTGATCAGGCTCGTCGTCTAGCGAACTACCTCCACGACGATCCTCAGCTCAGTGAGGTCACAGCCGGCGTGTACATCGGCGGCGAGGGCCGGCGAAGAACCCGCACCCGCAATCAGCTGGTCGACCACCGCGACGAGCTACGGAAAAACCCGCCCGACATCCTGCTCACCAACTACAAGATGCTCGATCTTTTGTTGCTGCGCTCCGGCGATAAACCTTTGTGGAACAACGCTGCTGCAACGCTGCAGTACCTGGTGCTCGATGAGTTTCACACCTACGATGGGGCTCAGGGAACCGATGTAGCGATGCTCATCCGACGGCTCGGCGCGAGAACCGGTGTGGCGGAGGACGGACGACCACTGGGGCGCATAACTCCTGTGGCGACATCTGCGACACTTGGTGGAGGTACTCGCTCGGATGAACTGCGAGAGTTCGCTGGAACGATCTTCGGTACCGAGTTTGCACCAGAATCGCTGATCACCGAAACCTCATTGTCTGCTGCAGATGTTGTGCCACACGTCGATTTTGGGCTTGAGATCCCTTCGGTCGACGCGATCCTGGATGCTCCGGAGGTAGATGCCTCAGTCGCCGGATCATGGGAACCGTTGGCGCGAGCCGTGCTTCAACCCTCGTCGGAACCTGGCGCGCACGCGGCTGAGATCGACTATGCCGACCCGGTGGAAATTGGCGAAACTCTGCGGACTCATTTCCTGACTCGCGTTGTGATTGACACTCTTGGTGGTGAGCCCCTCACGCCGGCTGATGCGGTCACGAGGATCACTCAGGCCGGTGTCCTCCCTTGGGGGGTGCATAACTCGACGAAACCTCTCGAGGTGCAGCAGGCGCTGCTCAAGTTCCTTGCGTTGATGTCCGTTGCGAGAATCAAGGATGACAACGGCAACCTGCGGCCGATGATCAACGTTCAGGTTCAGCTGTGGGTGCGGGAACTTACCCGCATGCTCCGAAGCCTCAGTCGCGAAACCAGATTCGATTGGTGGCATGACGGGCTACCAACCGAAGGCACGTTTCTGCCCGCGGCACACTGCCGCGTATGCGGACACTCCGGATGGATTGCAACGACAACAGAACTCGGTGACGAGCTCGGCCATGATCCCGTCACAATCTGGCGAGACAGTGCCCGGCTGACCACCCGATTTAAAACACGTGCCCTGCTCCTCGCCGACGAAAGTGATAAGGGCGTCAGTTACCTCGACCCAGATACACTTGAAATCGGTTCAGTCCCGAGTGCGAATGCTCTTGCGGTCCATTGCACTCCAGACGAAAAGGCGGCATTCGATCAGACATGCCCCTCGTGCGGCGCGAAGAACGCAATCCGATTCATGGGATCGAGTGTTGCCACGCTCCTGAGTGTTGGGCTCACCAGTGAGTTCGGATCCACTCTTCTAGCCGATAGCGAGAAGAAGACCCTCGTCTTCACCGATTCGGTGCAGGACGCCGCACACCGTGCGGCATTCATTGAGGGTCGCGCGTTCCAATTCAACTTTCGATCCGCTCTGCTGGGCGCGACTCACGGCGAACGGACAACTCTCAAGGAAACGTCCGATCGACTTGTCGCCGACATTCCCGTCGATCAGCTTTACTCGATCACTCCGCCGGACTTTGTACGTCGTACGGGAGTCGATGGCGCGTGGTTGGAGAACGATCCAGAAGGGTGGATGCGTGAACTGTTGGGAGTGCGGATCGCCTTCCAAGCGCAACTGGAAGCAGGGCTGAATGCCCGCGTGGGTCGTACGCTCGAGCTCACTGGCGCGATGGCCGTCGATGTTGACGTCGATCTGCCGCTTTTTTCGCAGCGCGCTCATGATATTCACCAAAACCTGCCACAGCTGAGCCTGAATCTGAGCGGGGGACCGTCAGGTCAGCTCAGTCTTGAGGTACCTGACCAGAGACCACAACAGCTCGAGCTTGAATCTGAGTCCGTGGGCGGCCCTCGTTATGACATCTGGATCTTGGGGTTGTTGGAGCATGTTCGGGTGAACGGCGGTGTTTACCACCAATGGCTCACGCGCTACATCCGTGATGAAGGCAGGCGCTGGTCGATTTGGGGCGGTAGCGCTGAGGGAATGCCTAAATTCCCGCTTGGGCGACCGGCTCCCGGCTTTTTGACCACCGGTGCGGCTGGTGACACAGACTTCATGGCGGTCAATCCTCGGGGTGAGTCCTGGCTTACTGATTGGACGAGGCGGTGCCTTGGAGTGACGGCGCCTGAAGCTAGAGCGCTACTTGCAGACGTGATCGACTCTCTCGCAAGCGAAGACGGGCCACTCGAACGAACCAGTGGCGAAAAGGGATCCAAGGTTTACGGCATCACGCCGGACCGGATCATTCTGGATCCCAACGACATTGCCCGGTTGCAATGCCCGATCTGTCATCACGTGCAGCCCAGCTCGAAGCAGCGGCAGTCACTGTGGACCGGGGCTCCGTGCCCACGAATGCGGTGCCCGGGCACTCTGGGTTTAGTTGAGATGGAATCCGAGAACTTCTACCGGAAGATGTATCAGTCGGGACGTATTCGCCGCATCGTCAGTGCGGAGCACACCGGACTGCTCGATCGGGAAGAGCGAGAGGAAGTGGAGGCGCGCTTCAAGAGCGGTGGCTCGCCTGTTGACCCCAACATCCTCGCATGTACGCCGACACTGGAACTCGGTATCGATATCGGCGATCTCAGTACCGTCGCACTAGCCTCGCTGCCACGGTCCACCGCGAGCTATCTTCAGCGGATCGGACGTGCCGGCCGTTCGACAGGCAATGCGTTCGTTCTCGCTGCCGTGCCCAGCTCGCCCCGTGACCTCTACTACTTTGCCCAGCCAGGCCACCTGCTCGCCGGTGAGGTGCTGCCGCCTGGTGCGTACCTCAATGCGACGGAGTTGCTCTATCGGCAGTTCTTCGCATTCGCGTTGGACCGCCTCGCAACTGGTGGTCTCGGCGTCGTACCTGTGATGCCACCCAAGCTCAGTGCAGCGTTGAGCGGAGGTATGGCGGATGGAGCGTGGCTGCGCGCTGTGGTCGACGCTGCGACTGCGGACGCTGACTCCCTGAGCTCAGAGTTCCTTGGGCTATTCGGTAAGAAGCTTGTGCCGGAGGCGCAGTCCGCGGTGAAGGACTTCGCTGGCGGAGGGCTGCGTGAGAGCGCGGCGCGAGTAGCGCTGGCGTGGCAAACGGATTCTGACGAAATTCGCAGCCGTCTCAACGATCTCGCCAAAACTGTCGCGGAGATCGACAAGCATGGTCATCTCGACGACAAGCAAAAGGATGACCGAAAGCGCTGTATGGGGGAGTCGCGAGCACTTGGCGATCAACTACGTGAGCGCGGACGTCAAGAGACGTTGACCGGCTTGAGTGGGGTAGGCCTACTGCCGAACTACAACCTGCTCGACGATTCCACCACGCTCGACGTGCACCTCTGGTGGACCGCAAACGAGGATGACTTCCCAGAGCCGCAAGCACTCGACCTCACCTACGAACGAAGCAGCAGTAGCGCACTCACCGAGTTGGCGCCGGGCGCATACTTCTACGCTAGCGGCAAACGAGTGGAGGTCGATGCCGTCGACGTCGGGCCGCTCTCGCAACCACTGTGGGCCAACACCAGGCTGTGCCCGTCGTGTGGTTGGGGGACAACCAACGCGTCGGCGCCACTGACCGCATGTCCGCGATGCCACAGCTCAGCAGTGACCGATGCCGGTGCAGTGCACAAGGTTCTGCCTTTACAGCGGGTGTCAGCGGTGCACCGGCTCGACGATGTTCTGATTGATGAGGACGCTGACGACAGAACCAAAACCTACTTCGGCCGTGTTACCGGGGTTGATATCGACCCCACGGACATTGTCGACGCATGGAAGCTGAAAGAGACCGTCTTCGGGGCCGAGTACGCACGTTCCGCGGTAATACGTTCGATCAATGTGGGTCTAGGTGATGTGCCTGGCAACGAGACGATCATTGCCGGAGAGACGCTCTCGGCAGCAGGATTCGCCACGTGTTCCCACTGCGGCGTCGTCGCTAAGAAGGCGACCGAAAAGGATAAGGCCCGCCACCGGGGCTACTGCGCGACCAGGCGGGGTACAGCTGAAAAATGGGAGAAGCTGCTGCTCTCTCATGAACTGAAAACGCAAGCTGTCCGGCTGTTGCTGCCGGTTTCGTTGCTGCATTTCGAGACGACAATGACATCCTTCAAGGGAGCGTTGCTGCTCGGACTGCGGCGTGATTTCGGTGGCGACCCCCAGCACCTTGCGGTTGTTGCCTCAAGCATGAGTGACGGTATGGGTTCGGTGAGGCGCTTCCTCGTCTTGCATGACACTGTCCCGGGCGGCACCGGCTACCTCGACCGCTTTGGGCAGCCTGAACGCTTGCGGCATATTCTCACCCTCGCACGGGATGTTCTTGCGGCATGCCCGTGCAGACTAGAAGGCCGTGCCGCATGCCACCGATGCTTGTACGGAGTGCTTCAGTCCCGTGAAATGCCCAATGCGTCAAGAGAATCGGCATTAGGATTGCTCGACAACTTTCTTCAAGATTGGGATGTCGAGAAGATTCCGACCGTCAGCACAGTCGACATAGCCAAAGTTCAACTCAGCGAACTGGAACTGCAGTTCCGTGAGGCACTCAAGGAACGGATTGCGTCTCGAGAAGGATGGTCAATCGAAGCCGCTATTGGTTCCAAGGGCGAAGAGCTCGACTTGCGACTTGCGAATCCCGACGGAGAGCCCCGGCGGTGGCGAATGCGCCCGCTGGTCGACGTCAAATCAGGATCGATAACGACGCAACCGGACTTCCTCCTGACACGAAGCGATGCGCAGGGTTGCGACGTTGCAGTCTACCTGGACGGCGCGAAATTCCATGCGAGCGTTGAGCACAACCGAACCGATGACGACGCGGTGAAGCGGGATGCATTGCGTCGCGACGGCCGGCGAGTGTGGTCGATATCCTGGGACGATGTTCAGGCCTTTATTTCAAATTCTCTGAAGGCTGCAGTTCCGGACCTTGTTCACCAACAGATACAGAATACTGCGAGTGTTGGCATCGACGATCCCCGTTTGAAACTGTTGTGGGGCAACCCGATCGACTTCATGATCGAGTACCTGGCTGATCCCGACGCTGCAGTGTGGGGTGATGGCGCACAAGGGACCGTATTGGCCATTGTGAATCCGGGAAGACACGGATCGGATGCCCCGATCATGGTGAAACCGGGAAGCTTTGAGACGAGCCTGAATTCATTCCTCGGTGGCACCAAAGCGGATTCAGAATCAGACGGAACAGTCATGTTGGTACCCCGTACCGGCTTGAGCGGATTGCCGCTGATCGTGGTTGCCGATCCCACGGACCATGTGGCCACAACGGGAGTACTCAGCGTGCTGGATGACCGCCACGCAGAGGTTGGTGGTCCCGAGCACGCAGCGCGATGGCGCGAATGGCTGCGGTGGGCGAACGTTCTGCAATTCCTGACTCTTCCGCGTTTTGGACATCAGATGCCGATGCGGATGGTGGAGATATGGACTCGACGTTGCGTTGATCCGTTGGTGCAGTCGCACATTCCGTTGTCAGCTCCTGCGCAATCCGCGACTGCCAGCCAGATCGCCGAACTGACGCCTGAATGGGCTGTTGTCCGGGACTACACGGACCCAGTCCTTGCAAAGCTGATCGAGATCATGGCTGCAGCCGCCATGGATGTGCCAGAAGCCGGTGCAGAAGTGGGCCCAGATCAAAGTATCTGGCAGGTTGAACTTGCGTGGCCCGCTGCAAAGGTTGCCGTCGTCGTTGATATCGACGATGACCGTGACCAATGGCTCGCGAAGGACGGATGGACAGTACAAACCGTCGAGGACGAGAACGTTCCGGATACGCTTGCCCGCGATCTGGAGAATGCCGTGAATGGGAGTAGCAAGTGAAGACACACGTCCTGATGCATGACCTGTTTCAAGACTCCTATGACAGCCTCGACGGCAGCGTGCGCAGTCGTGTACTCAGTTTCATGGTGAAGTTGCAGCAGGACCCGGATGCAACCGGGCTGGATTTCAAGATCCCGAAGCTCGCAAAGACCAAACATGTGCGTACCGCTCGAGTCACTGACAACTATCGTGCTGTTCTCATTGCTGCAGGGGAGGATTCGGAAACCAGCACCTTGTACCTCGTCGCAGTGAAGAAACATGACGATGCGTACGAGTACGCCAGCAAGCTCACGCTTCAGGTAAACCCGAAGACTGGTGCGGCCGAGCTGTTCGACTCATTGGCTCTTGACGAAGCCGTGGACAAAGCGCGACAGGTTCAGCAGTCGACCGATACCGTCAAACCTTTGATGCCTGCGAAGGTCAGTCAGAAGGACCTGGAACGATTTGGCGTCGAATCCGAGATTGCCGAGCAGTTGAAGAAGGTGTCGGACGAGGACACCCTGGAATCCATTGTCACTGCACTACCTTCGTCGCAAGGCAGTGCTGTGCTTGATTTGGTGTACGGCAAGAGCCCGGATGATGTGTGGGCAGATCTCGTGGTTGACGAGCCTGGTGAAGTCGACGTCGAGGATCTCTCCGCTGCACTGCAACGACCGCTGTCACGACTGAGCTTCACAAGCTTCGATGGTGAAAATGAAGACGAGCTTCGGGCAGTTCTCGAAGGAGACTTCGCGAAGTGGCGCGTGTGGCTGCATCCACTTCAGCGCAAACTCGCGACGCACAAGGGTTGGAACGGCCCCTTCCGTGTTACGGGTGGAGCTGGCACAGGCAAGACCGTAACGGCAATTCACCGCGCGAGATTCCTTGCTCGACAGCTAGATTCGCAAGAAGCCGTGACGAAGGTTCTGTTCACTACATTCACCAAGAACCTTGCTCGGACAATTGAATCCCAGCTCAAACAGCTGGCCGGACCCAAGGTCCTGGATCGAGTTGATGTAGTCAACATTGACGCCTTGGCCCGACGGGTTGTCACCGCATCAGATGCCGGACGCATTGCAGTCGCAAACACGAAGTTTGTGTCCTCCGATAGTTCCGAGGTGAGAGAACTATGGTCTTCCGCTGCCCTGGTTGCCACGGGAACCTGGGACGCCACCTTCTTGGCCGATGAATGGTCGCAGGTTGTCTTGGGCAATGCGATTGTTGATGAAGCCGGCTATCTCAGAGTGCCACGAAGCGGTCGGAGTCAGCGTCTGAGCCGGCCTCAGCGCGCTGACGTTTGGAAGGTGATCGAACAATTCGAAAGCCTTATGCGGTCACAAGGGTTGATGACCTTCACTCAGCTGGCCTCTCAAGCAGCCGCAATATTGCTGTCCGACACGACGCTTCGCGACCAAATGGGGTATCGACACGTGGTGGTCGACGAGGCACAGGATCTTCATCCTGCTCATTGGAAGATGCTTCGTGCCTTAGTGCCTACGGATGCTGACGACATGTTCATCGTCGGTGACGCACACCAACGCATCTACGGTCGACCGGCACCGCTCTCTCGCTTCGGAATTGAGACGAGAGGCCGATCGCGCCGCCTCACAATCAACTACCGAACATCGAAAGAAATTCTGCAATGGTGCTTGGGAGTCGCAGACACTGAAGTCGACGACCTCGATCTGGCATCGGACACCCTCGCGGGAGCACGGTCAGTCTTCGGTGGGCCGGCGCCTGAGATCCTCATACGCAAGAACATCGCGGACGAGAATAAGGGTCTTTCTGCTCAAGTGCAGAAATGGGCCGGCGAAGGCTTCAATCTGTCCGACATTGCAGTCTTCGCGTTGGACAAAGACAGCGTCAAAGACCTAGCTGAATCGCTCCAATCCTCGGGTATTCAGAGCGTCATCGTGACTGATCGTTCAGACGAGGACAAGAGTGGAGACGCAGTCCGAGTGATGACGATGCACCGGGCGAAGGGGCTGGAGTTTCGTGCTGTCGCAATGTGCAGGCTCGGTGAAGGCGAATTCCCGCCCTTCTATGTCAAGAGGTTGACCGGGGTGGATCGGGTTCAAGGGGAACTGAAGCTGCGTCGGATTCTTTATGTGGCAGGCTCGCGCGCCCGGGAGCAACTGGCGCTGTTCGGCACAGGGAAGATTTCCGACTTGGTGGGAGAAGCATTGTGAGTGAACTGAGTCCGGAGATAGAAGGTGTGCAGACTCCAGGAACCTGGCGAGTTTCGGACGGTACTGCTGTCCCGTTCAAGGACGCCACGTCGGCGTGGGCTGCCGCTGCTTTTGACGTTCTCGTGGATGTTGCGTCGAACTATCACGCGTTCATCACCTACAAGGATCTTGCCGAGAAAGTTCAGGCGAGCACCGGGATTCGGAGCCGCTCGCAGATGCGAAACTGGATCGGTGGTGTGCTCGGTCAGGTTGTCGACCGAGCCGCCGCCGAGGGCCTACCATCGCTGACTGCATTGTGTGTCAAGCAGGATCAGAGCGTTGGTGATGGGTACCGCTACGTACTCGAAGTCGCTGGACTCGAAATTCCTGAAGACCTCGATCAACATGCAGCTGAGGCGCGGCTCGAGTGCTACAAGTACTTCGGTGCCGTTATCCCCTCAGATGGCGGCGCTCCTGCTTTACCGCCGGCGGTCATCGCCCAGAGGCGGAGAGCGAAACCTCAACCAGAACCGATTGCTGCCTTGTGTCCGACCTGCCGGGTTCAGCTGCCGCGCTCGGGTATCTGCGACGATCACTAGCGTGCTCGAATCGTTGTTGGAGTGCGTACTACTTGGATGACGTCGTTTAGAAGTTCAGAACAGCGTGGGCATCGTACGTTCGCCGTGACGGGCCTCTTGAACTCGCGCATTCCAGCGCTTGATCAGCCACATTTCGATCAATTCGGGGCGTGTTTGGGCACTGGTTGCCCACGAACCAAGAAGTTGGTTGTAGCGGTGGTACCTGCGAAGTGTGAAACCGCTGACCGATGGATCTTCCAGCCAGCCTTCGTGAATCAGGGTCGAGACACCGAATTGGTCGATCAACTGGGCACGGCTACCTGCCTCTGATACCTCAGCGGCCCACATGAATGCAGCAAGGAGAGAAACTCCAACACCAGGTGTCACGGGCCACCCTGACCAGGTGCCGCGGTGGATGGCTGGCAACGTGCGAGTTTTCAAGCAGTAATCGAGGATGGACTTGATCGGCTGTAACGGATCCTCGCCCTTTCCGACTGGTGCGCCGAATACGTCGGGAAATCGGCGTTTGAAGCGACGTCCCGGATGAGCGCTTTGCCACGACGCGCAGAGAAATAGCAGTCCGAGACCGTCGTGGGTCGCGATAATGAGTTCGCTGCCAGGTCGAAGGTCATTTCGCTGTACGGTTGCCATTCCCGCGGTGACGATTCTTCCATCGTCATTTCGACCGCGTAGCTGAATTTCGTGCCCGGAATCCCGCAGGTGGGAGTTCCACCAGTCGAGGTCGACGCTGGCTTCGTCGTCGAGGATATGCAGATCGTAAGTTCTTGCCTGGCACCAGTGAACGCATGCCTCTGGCGGTTCGAATCCAGCGTCTCCGATCGGCATGTGGCGATCCTGGCACGTTTTGTGACCGTAGTGGGGTAGCCGCGCTTGCACTTCACGGTATTGACTGAATTAGTGTTTGCCGTCGAAGGTTGGATTCTGTCGCTTCCGGCAGTCCCTGCAAGCGACGACAAACGTCAACGCGCGTACACCCCTGCAATCGCAGAGATGCACGCGCGCAATATAAATCGTGGGCCGCTAGCTACTTGCTGGGCGTCGAGGCGACTGCCGTGATGCCAAGCTCACCGTCGGCGTCATCGCCGCAATCGCAGTCACAATCGTCGCCGCAGCCACCGGTGTTGCATTCGCCGGCGTAACTGTCGTCATCTTCGTCGCAGTCGAGGGTGCCGCCGAAGGACTCTGCAAAATCGTCGTCGAGCTCGTGAGTGAAGGCGTGAACCTCGTCGACCAGGTTGAGGAGATGCTGCGGGGCGAAGGGGTCCGCATCAAGCATCGTCGAGACCAGCAGGTGGTCGCCACTGAAGGCGAAGCGCAGCCGCGGCCATTCCTGTGCGAGTTCGATCAGCTGCGTCGCAGCATGGGCGGGATTACCGAGGCCCGTGAGGACCGAGGACCAGACGTTGATCTGGGGGCCGTCATCCGCGACGGTCACGTAGACGACAAACCCGTGAACCGGCACGACAATGTCGCCGTCGTCGTCGGTGTCGGGCTCGCTGCCCAGCAGTTCGGCGAGGGTCTGAACGCACAGGCGAACCAATTCGTCGCGCTCGTCCGTCACTAGGGCAATGGCGCCGTTGATGTGGAGGGGCTGTTCGGCGGTCGTGTCGTGGTCGCTCATGGATCCTCATGTTCCGTGCCAGTCCGAGCAGGCGCTTGGCACTGTTTTCGTGCGGTGGGTGTCAGGTCTACGGTAGTCGGCGCACACTCTTGTCCGCGTAGTGGATCATCCAATAGTGTCCCTTTCGACGGGCGCTGAGTAGAACTTCGCCGGCGCAGAGCGACGTGACTCGAGTCCCGACAAATCCGGCAGTGTTGTGGCAGTGAGTATCTCGGCTTGTCGGTAGGTAGATCTAGTCTCCATAAATGACGGGTCAGCGAGTTCGACGAGCTTCACATCTGCGTTTGGTGCCTGCATTTCAAGCGGCACAAACCGTCCGTACGCCGAGGCAGATGCGGAATCAGCGTCGACGGCCGGAGGTGGCGAACTTTGTCCTGCGGATCGAACTTGATTGCGTTTCGCCACCCATTTGGCGACGGTTTTCGGTGCCGTCGAATATCGAACTCGACCAACTGCATTCGATCGTCCAGGCGGTCATGGGATGGGGAGATCAACACGCACATCAGTGGGTGAGCGTCCATCATTCAACGAGCAATGGCCCAGATCGGTATATCGCGCGCGAGGTGATCCAGTACGACGGATACCAGGAAGACGAGTTTGGTGAGGACGAAGTCCGGATCGACGAGGCGGTCACCGCGGTAGGGGAGTACGTCCGATACGAGTACAACGTACGTGCCAAGTGGAGTCACACGTTGTTTCTCGAGCAGATTGTCGAAGACCAGCCGATTTCTGCGCCATCCTGTCTTGACGGCGCGAGAGCGTGCCCGCCGGAGGATTCTGGCGGTCCGGTCGGGTATCTCGAGTTCCTGAACGCGCAGGTGAGTACCGGGCTGTTCGATCCCGAACGTTTTGTTCTCACAGAGTCCAATGCGGCAGTCACCACGTCGGTGGCACTGCATAGGTCACCGCCTGTGGGCAGCTCGCTGTTCGAGAAGTTCTTGCGCCGCCTGTCTGTTCATTCCGCGCCGAAACTGTTTGCCGCAGTTGCCAAAGCGGAGCTAAGTGGTGGGTATGACAACTACTTCGAGACGATGTGTGAGGGAGCAACCCGCCAGTTGCTGTGGCTGCTGAACTCCGCGCGAGGCGGTGGGATTGTGTTGACGGCGTCCGGGTCACTGCCTCCGGACCTTGGTGCGTCTGCCCGAGACGAACTCGATTGGGACAGTGAGTGGACCGATGCCGCGGGAGGGAGTGACTCGCAATTAGCAGTCCTCGTTGAAGTCGCAAAGACACTGAGATTAGTCCGAAAACTCCGAGGCACACTGATTCTTACCCGCCTCGGTGCGTCGGTGATTGCGTATGAAGGCGAGTTGTGGCGCCACATCGTGATGGCCATGCCGTTGGGAAAGGGCGAGCTGGCGCAGGAAGCCGGCCGAATTCTGTTCCTTACGTTGGCTGCCGGCCTGTCGGAGTCCGAACGTAGTGAAGTGATGATCGAAGGACTCACGGCATTGGGTTGGTCGACAACAGACGGAACACTCCTCGGCGACGACGATTGGATGTGGATGGTGAGAGGCACTCTCCTGTACCTGCGAATGATCGGGGCGATTGTCTCCAATCCGTTGGACCAGCATGTTTCCGCCGATCCTGAGTGGGGCCGACGTTTTGCCAGGATGGTTCTGTCTAAATAATTACCCGATCGAATCGACCGTCGATATCAATCGATGCAGAGTTGTTATATGTGCTGGAAGCGCATGATTTCCCGGCGACGGAATCCCGAATATTTTCGGGTGGCAAAATATGCGAGTTTTTGTTCGAAATTGCCATCATGCTAGGGTCGATCCTCATTTGTTGAATTGCGTGGTCGAGCCAAAAGCTTACGCAGAAGATTTATTTTGTGGAGGTTGGGTTTCGGAAAAGACGAAGTGCGTGTTGCTAGTCAATTGAATATGTGACCGGTGTTGGTATGACGGTCGCTCCTAGGGCGTGCAGAAGCGAAGCGCAAAGATCCTGAACAGGGGTTTTTGCGCGTTGTTCTGCCGATTATGTGCGAAGGATGTGGCATGTGACGGGGTCCGACATGGTCCAGTTCAGTACCTTGGTAATTGTTTCACTGCTTGTTGCTTTTTATGGTGGAACATTTCTGATTTCTCTTCGTATTGGTAAGAAGCAGGAAAATGCCGACGGTTTTATGACCGCCGGAAACAAATTAGGATTTGGTGTTTCGGCCGCGAGTATGACGGCCACTTGGATTTGGGCGTCGTCGATGTACGCATCCGCCACTTCTGGCTACACCTACGGAATCTCCGGCCCCATTCACTACGGTTTGTGGGGCGCGTTGATGATTCTCTTCATTTATCCCTTTGGCCAGCGAATTCGTAAAGTAGCGCCGAAAGCCCACACTCTGGCCGAGGTCATGTACGCGCGGCACGGACGCTCGAGTCAGTTGATGCTCGCAGGTTCCAACATCGTCGGCAGTCTTATCAGTTTGATGTCGAACTTTCTCGCTGGTGGTCTGCTGATCGCGTTGCTTTCGCCGTTCAACTTCATTCAGGGTGTGTTCATCGTCGCGCTGGGCGTCCTGCTGTACACGTTGTGGTCAGGTTTCCGTGCTTCGGTGCTGACCGACTTCGTTCAGCTGATCGGAATGCTCGGTGCGGTAGCGGTTTTGGTGCCGTTCATCTTCTTCGCAGCGGGGTTCCCGGCGGCCTTCGAATCCGGCGCAGGCAACCTCACTGCTGAGCAGGGCAACTTCTTCTCGAGCGTTGCCTTCTTCGAACAGGGTGCGCCGTACATCGCGGCAGTTCTTGCATACGCAATCGGCAACCAGACCATCGCCCAACGACTCTTCGCGGTCCGCGAAGACCTGATCAAGCCCACCTTCATCACCGCAACTGTGGGATACGGCGCAACGGTCATCGGTGTCGGAATGCTGGGTGTTCTCGCGCTGTACCTCGGAATCGAGCCAACTGATGGTGACGTCAACAACCTGATTCCGCAGATGGCCGCGTCGTACCTGCCCGGAATTTTGCTTGCTGTCTTCTTTGTCATGATCATCGGCGCGCTGTCGTCGACGGCGGACTCGGACCTTGCTGCACTCTCGTCCATCGTGATGACCGACGTGTACGGCCAGGCTGTCGCCGGCAAGGCTAATGCGAACCCTCGACGGATGCTGCTTATCGGCCGAGTAACGATGATTGTTGCGACGGCGGCGGCTATCTCCTTGGCAAGTCTGCAATTGAGCATTCTGGATCTGTTGGTGTTCGTCGGCGCGCTGTGGGGCGCTTTGGTGTTCCCGGTTATTGCGAGCTTCTACTGGGGCAAGGTCACCAACAAAGCCTTCACTGTGTCGGTGCTGGTGGCTCTTGCTGCCTTCTTGCCCGTCCGATTCAGTTGGGTGCCGATGGATGGGATGTTCGGGATACTCTCCGACATCGTTGCCGTTGTCGGTATCGGAGTGGTGCTGGGGCTCATGACATTTGGATTCTTCGGTCTGAAGGTTGCGCAGATCGTCGGTGGCCTGGCGATCGTGCTGTCCGCGCCGTTCGCGATCGGCTTCCTGCACGACTACCCAACGCTCAGCGGATCTTTGGTGGCCTATGCCGTAAGTACCGTCGTGTGTTTTGCGATGTCCGTCAATCAGCGTGAGACGTTCGATTTCGAACTGATCAAGCAGCGGACGGGAGACTTCGACGAGGAAGAGTTTCCTGCTGTGGGAGCGTCCGGAAAGTAACCGTCGAGACAAGTGGAAGGGATACGAATGAGTACAGCTCTACTGACCGTTTATGTTCTGATCTGGCCGGCGTTGGTGCTGGTTGTCTTGGGAGTCATCAGCAAGGGATTCTTCAAGGATTGGGCAACTGCTCGCCGCAACGGTGAAGATCTGGTCTAGCTGTTCACGCCGCCACCGACGCACTTGCTGTCGGTGGCGGCGGTCATATTGCGTCGGACACAGGGGTCGGCGTTATAGTTGCTCAGTGCAACACAACGGAGCAATGTCGCTCACCGGGCCGCCGGCCGTCCATGACGAGCTGGTGCATCTGACGCGACAGCTGATGACGGGGGATCGGCATTCCGACGATCAGCCGTCCATCGCGCAGCACTCGTTCCTCTCGTTCATCGGCCGCAATGACGGCTGCCGGGCAACAGAGATCTCCGACGTTTTCGGCGTCAACCGCTCGACCATCTCGCGCCAAGTGCGTGGATGCATCGACTCAGGCTGGGTGTATGCCGATCCGGGACCCGTTCGCTTGGGCAATCCGCTCCACCTCACTGACGAGGGTCGCAAATATCTCGACGCCGCCGATGCGCGTCGACTCGACCAAGTCGTCAGCAGGCTGCACGATTGGACTGAGTCCGAGATCGAGGAATTCGCCCGTGCACTTCACCGCTTCAGAATCAGCACAGAATCGCAGACCGACGGAGATGACACCCTGTGAGTGAGTACAGCGCCAAAGCCCAGTTCACTATCTCCGACAACGAGTCGGTGGTGCACACAGTCTTCACTCACGCCGAGCGCACCCCGAACCTCACGGTGTTCTCGCGGCCTATGGGCAACGGGTGGGTCGACGTCTCGGCGAAGGAATTTGCCGAGCAGGTCATGGGCGTGGCAAACGGGTTGATTGCCGCCGGTGTTCAGCCAGGGGACCGCGTCGCGCTTCTGTCGGCCACTCGCTACGAGTGGACGCTTTTCGACTTCGCCATCTGGGCGGCCGGCGCTGCGACGGTTCCGATCTACGACTCGTCATCGAAGGGCCAGGTTGCTTGGATCCTCGAGGATTCCGAGTCCGTCATGGCCATCGTGGAGACGGGGACGCACGAGCAGTTGTTCCAGGATGCGCCCCCTAGTCTGCGCGCTGTCATGCAGATCGACGCCGGCGCTGTGGCAGAGCTGACCAAGCAGGGCATCGACGTCGACGAAACCGAGCTGAAGAAGCGCCTCGACGGTATCCGCGCTGACGACCTTGCATCGCTCGTCTACACATCCGGTACGACGGGGCGGCCGAAGGGCTGCATCCTCACTCATCGGAATTTCTTGTCCGAGGTGCGCGGCATTCTGACTGCGTCGATCGGTAAGGTCGCGGTTCCGGGAAACCGAGTTCTGACCTTCCTTCCCCTGGCACATGTACTTGCTCGTGCAGTGTCCTTGGCGACGTTCGAAGCTGGTGCTGCGCAGGCGCATTGGTCTGATTTCTCGAACATTACAACGCAATTCGAGCGGTACAAGCCCAATACGATCCTCGGCGTCCCGCGGGTCTTCGAGAAGGTTCGCGACGGTGCGGCGCGGAAGGCGGAATCCGGCGGCAAGGTTCCCGGTGCAATATTTGCTTTTGCAGAAGCAACGGCCAAGGAGTACAGCCAGTCTCTCGACGCCGGTGGCCCGTCCCTGGTGCTCAAGGCGAAGCATGCTGTCGCAGACAAGCTTGTGTACTCGAAGCTGCGCGCAGCACTCGGCGGCGAGTGCTGGTTCGCCATTTCCGGCGGCGGTGCACTTACCCCGGAACTCGGCCACTTCTTCCGTGGGCTCGGCGTTCCGATCTACGAAGGTTACGGACTCACTGAAACCACGGCAGCGCACTGCGTCAACATTCCCGGGGCTCAGAAGATCGGCACCGTCGGGCAGCCTATGGGCGGCAACGGAGTTCGCATTGCCGAAGACGGCGAGATCGAGCTCAACGGTGGAGTGGTCTTCAAGGGTTACTGGAAGAACGAAAAAGCCACCGAAGAGTCCTTCGACAACGGTTGGCTCCGCACCGGCGATCTCGGTGAACTCGACAGTGACGGTTACCTTTCCATCACCGGCCGTAAGAAAGACCTTCTGGTGACGGCAGGTGGCAAAAACGTTTCACCCGGCCCGATGGAAGACCGTATTCGGTCGCATTCCATCATCTCGCAGGCCGTGGTCGTCGGCGATGGAAAGTCTTACGTCACGGCACTTCTGACGGTTGATCCCGAGGTGTTCGAGAAGTGGAAGGCCGATAACGGCAAGCCCGCCGAAGCAACCGTCGCTGAACTGCGTGACGACAATGATCTTCGGGCAGAAATGCAGAAGGCGATCGATGACGCCAATTCGGCTGTCTCGCATGCCGAGTCGATCAAGAAGTTTGTGATTCTCGATCGGGATCTCACTGAGGAAGACGGTGAAATGACGGCAACCCTCAAGATCAAGCGAAACGTAGTCGTCGACCGGTTCTCCAAGGAAATCGAAGGTATGTACACCAAGAGCTAGGAGCGCTTGGGGAACTGCTCGCGGTAGGCCATGACGTCGTCGAGTCGGAATCTGCGGTGGGTTCCGCGTAGCTCGATCGGGAGCTTGCCGGCATCGGCAAGCTTGCGGACATATGTGTCCGAGACGCCGAGAATTTCCGCAGCTTGAGACGTTGTGAGTAGTTCGGCAACGGCACCGAGCGCAACACTGTCACCGTTGGCGAGGTATTTCAGCAGCGCTACGACGGCATCGCCCACTGAGGCCGGGACGTCGATTGTCACGCCGTCGATCACGAGCGTCGTCGTGGCAGTTGAGGTTTGAGCGAGCGCTGACAGCGCGGTCTTGATCTTTTCTGCGTCGGCGCTACCGACTGCTGAAATTACGTGGTCAATGCTCACGTCGAGCTCCGATCGAAGTAGTTGTCACATGAGTGTTGTCAGGCGATGGCGAAGAAGGCCGGCGAGAAGTTCTGTTGTCCTTGCATCGAATCCGATCTCGGTGCATCGCTCGGCCCAGCCGTGTGCAGCTTTGACCAGCGCGTCGATCATTCGGGTTACCGCGCGTTCGCGAAGTCCGAGCCGTAGTCCGGCGTCGATGAAGTTGGCGCGGGTCAGGCGATTGGCGCGCCCGTACAGGTTCATCGCCATCGGATCATTCCAGCCGGTGTACGGCTGAGTGCTGAGTAGATCGTAAGCCGGACTCGGTTGCCACAATGAGTTCGGCGCGTAGATCGATAGGTTCTTTCCGTGTAAGTCTCCATTGCCGATGATCCATGAAAAGACTACTGTGCGAAGCAATTCCAGTGTGGATGCAGATTTGGAGCCGCCGCCCGCTTCGCAGGCATCGGTTAGCGCCGTGATGGCAGTCTCGGTTTTCATCCGGTACTTGGACGCCGGATAGATGCCGGCAACTTGGCATGCATCCTCTTGAGCGATGCGGTGGCCATCGCGGCGGTCGAAACGCTCGACAAGTAACGCACTCCTGCCGTCGGCGTCGTGGAGAAGTCGAGTGGTCGGCACGCGTAGCCCACATGCTGCCGCCATTCTCATGAAAAAGTGTTCGTTCTCCGACAACAGTGGGAATCCAACGGGCGGAGTGAGTTTGAGGATCGCGGGCCCGGAGGGAGTGTTTGTCGGTACCGACCACATATTTGCACTGACCTTGGGTTGGACTCCGGAAAGTGCAAGCGGATCTGCGTCGACCGAACCGGCGAGGCGATTGAATAGGCTGTGGAAGTTGGCGTCTCGTTCCGGCGCAAACATCGGTTGCGGTTCCGGTGGGACACTACCAGCGGGCACGATCCGCACATTTCCGATGGTGTCGGCGCCGACGGCCAATAGCAGAGTCAGATGGTCGTCGATCGAGGTTTTGGTCGAGGAAACTACCGCGCCGAGGCGAACACCCTCCGGGAGAAGGCCTGCGAAGAAGGGGGGAACCGCACCGCCGGTGGTGACCACGGGGTAGTGCCCATTCGCGAGCAACGACCATGACACTGAGTGAGATCGGATCGATGACTCGGTCGATGACAGCGTGCTGTAGTCGAATTCGATCGTGTCGTTTGTTTGGCGTGTGAGGGTGGCAACCTGCACGTCGTCGATGTAGACGTCTGCATTGTCGATGTCCGTCAGCGTCGTGCTGAGAGGGCTGCTCATTGAGGCGCCTCGAGTTCGGCGATCGTGATTGGCTGCAGGCGCAGTCCGAGGGCGTCGGCAATTTCGACGATTGATGCCAGCTTCACGGATCCGGTGCCGTATTCGAGCGCTTGAACGCTGGATCGGGACACCCCGGCTAGGTCGGCGAGAGTTTGCTGGGTGAGTCGGAGTTGGACCCTGCGTTCGGCAAACAGCTCGCCTATGCGTGCAATTTCAGGCATAGGACTGCTGCGCGTCGGTGAACTTCTACGTGGCTGACTCATTGCCGCTCCTATGCCTTATTTTGCAAGCATAAGTCAGGGTGGGGTTGCAGGGCAATCTCAAATGCTCGTTATGCTTGCATTTTCGTGCATTAGCTTCCCCGTAGCAGGGTAGTCGAGGAGATCGCCCATCGGAGCGTCAACCTACCGACAGAGTTGGTGTTCCCCAGCTTTCAGACCAGCCTGATCGGAATTCAAGTCGTTTGGCGAGAAGAGTTTTCGGGTGTCGCTCGAACCTAGCTCCCAATATTGCTGTGACTCGACGTAGCATCCTGAATGTGGCTAGACGATCGGTAACAGTGAGATTTGATTCAGAGGAACTCGAGGCTCTCGAGGCGCTCCGGGAGCTTACGGGCGCGGACATATCCAGCGTCGTGCGCGAAGCAGTCATCGAGCACGCGAAGCGATGTGCCAGGCAGGCGCCGCCGCGCGATATCGGCGACAAGCGTAAGTCCCTGACCTTGAACGATGCCTTCGCGCGATACTCGGCGATGTGTGTTGAGCAGGAGCGGGAAGCCTCCTAAACCAAGGAGCGGTGGAGACATGACGTCCCCACCGCATTTCCCGGTTGTTGAACTATGAACGAACTAGAATCTTGACTGCTGTGTCGTTGTGTTCGATCAAGGTTGTGAAGCCTTCTGAAATCAACTCTTCGAGGTGAATGCGTCCGGTGATGAACGGGGCGAGGTCGACAACTCCGTCCTGAACCATTTTGATGACAGCTTCATGATCGCGGACGTACGCGATTGTTCCTCGCAGATCGATCTCTTTGAGGACGAGCTTCTGCATGTCGATGGTCGCGGGCTTGCCCCAAATTGACACGTTGACAACCACTCCCGCGGGTCGAACGGTGTCGAGCATGGTGTCGAGCACTGCGTTGACACCGGCACATTCGAATCCGATATCCGCGCCGATGCCATCGCTGATCTCGAGAACGCGGGCCTTCACGTCCTCGCTGCTCGGATCGATGACATAGTCAGCGACACCGCTGGACAGTGCCTTTTCTTTACGCGCACCGCTGAGTTCCGTGACGATCGTTGTTGCGCCAAGACCTTTGAGTACTGCGGCGACCAGCAGCCCGATAGGTCCGGCGCCTCCGACTATCGCGATGTCGCCACTTTGGGCGCCGCTACGAACGACGGCATGGTGTGCAACGCTCAACGGCTCGATCAGCGCAGCTTCGTCCAATGGGATGTTGCCGATCTTGTGAACCCAACGTCGGTCAACCACAACCTTTTCGCTGAGTCCGCCACCGCCGCCGGCCAATCCGATGAATCCCATCTGAGTGCACAGGTGATAGTTGCCGGCTTTACACGGAGCACATTCGTTGCAGACGAAATACGGTTCAACGACGACGTTTTCGCCCACTTCGACGTCGGTCACGCCTTCGCCGACTTCTTCGACAGTGCCCGAGAATTCGTGCCCCATAGTGACCGGCGCGTTCTCATGAGAGAGGGGGTGGGGGTGGCCGGGCGCCGAGATGAAGATTGGACCCTCGAGGTACTCATGGAGATCGGTGCCACAAATCCCGCACCAGGCGACCTTCAATTTGACGGTACCTGGCCGCACTTCGGGCTCGGGAATGTCTTCGATTCGGATGTCTTTCTGACCGTGGAACCGTGCTGCCTTCATAGATCCGCACCTCACTTCGTTGTGAATCCGCTGGTAGATCAACGCTAGGACTCCGATGGTGGGGTGTGAAGGGTTGCAATGGATTGCAATGTGGTGGAACGGGGAGCGTGTCCAATGGTGTCGTCGATGATCTGACAGTGGGGAATGAAGTTTGATGTGCGCACTCGCCACCTAGACTGCAGTCATGTTTTCGAACGAAGTTAGCCGTCGGACCTTTGTCGTGGGAGCTGCAGCCGCGGCTGCCTCAACGCTTGGAATGACGAACGCGTCGGCTTCCGTTCCAGCTTCAGTGAATCCGACTATCACTGCGCGCCAAAGGTTCTTCGGACCCGAGAATGTTGATCCAGCGACCGGCGACGTTGACTCGTCAAAGACGATTCTTTCGTGGTTCGGTGTCACGAATTTTGCGATGGCCATCGCGGGCAACGTCGTTCTACTGGACGCATGGGTTCCTCGAGGCGAGTTCTCGAACTATGTGCCGACCAGCCCTGAAGAACTGGCCGCGCTAGCTCCGAGCCACATCCTGATTGGTCATGGGCATTTCGATCACGCCGCTGACGCTGCCGAAATTGCCTCGATGTGTGGAGCAACCATCGTTGGAACAGACGAGCATTGCAGTCAGATCGCAGAGCAAGCCACAACTGAGCTCCGAACGTTGCCGCTGGATTCTGACCGAACTGACTTCTCGCTATCCAACGGTGTTGCCGTGCACTCTGTTCGACACTTGCACTCCGCGCTGCGTGCCCCGCGAGGCGAGCAACCACCACTTGTTCTTGTGCCCGATTTCAGTCCGGCCATCGAACATCCGCCGACACCTCACGACACTGCACACCTGGCATCGCATTTCAACGACGCCGAGGGTGGATCGTTGCTCTACCAGTTCGTGATCGGTGACTCCGTACTGACGTGGCACGACAGCACAGGGCCGCTCTTCACCGACGCTCCGGAGATCCTGGACGCTATGCGTGCGTTGCCTGTGTCCACAGTTCAGATCGGGTCTATTCAGGGTTACAACCAATACACGAACGGGCTCAGTGACCCGCTCGACTACATCCAAGCACTGCGGCCTTCGCTCTTCGTTCCGGCGCACCATGATAATTGGCTCGCGCCGCTCTCCGCGCCGGCCGTCGCGTACGAAGAGCGGCTACGTCAGGCACTCGCAGGCTTGCCGACGTCACCCGAACTATTACTGCTCACCGATCCGGCAGACTATGTCCAGCCATCGCGGCTCACGTTCGACATACCGATGAAGTGACTGACGTCGATTCAGATTCAGTGAATGTGCTCCTGCCAATCAGCTGGCACTCGGCCGGCCGGACCAGGAACCGGCTGGTTGGTGGGATGCGAAGTGGGCGAGGCTAATTCAGGTCCGTCGTAGGCTTCCTGAGTTTCGAAGCTCCAGAACCAATCCTCTCCAGGCTCGAAGCTCTGCATGAAGGGGTGCTTGGTAGCCGCGGCGTGAGCGCTGGCATGTTGTGACGGGGATGAGTCGCAGCATCCGATGTGACCGCACTGAGCACATCGACGCAAATGGACCCACCAACCGCCAGCAGCGTCGCATTCGACGCACCCGGCACCGCTCGGCGGCACACTCGGATCAATTCCAGCTGGAAGTCCGTCGGTCATGGTCAGTCCCTTCGTTGAAGTGGCTCTGCTTATTCATCGTGCGCCCCGAGTCGGGCGTGCGCTACTCGGCGTCGTCGGCGTGGTTGCGCTCTGGTCCGGCGATCGGCAGGAGAACGCGGAAGCGGGTGTCTCCGGGTTCGGATGTGACCCGCAGTTCACCATGATGTTTGCCGACAACGATTCGCCATGAGATATCCAGACCCAAACCCGTTCCCTCACCGACAGGTTTGGTGGTGAAGAAGGGCTGGAAGATTCTGTCGATGACGTCGTCGGGGATTCCCGATCCTGTATCGCAGATTTCGATGCAGACTCGATCGCCGTCGCGGCTGGTGCGAACAGTCAAGGTCCCAGTGCCACCCATAGCAGCGACAGCGTTGTCGATCAGATTGGTCCACACTTGATTGAGTTCGCCTGCATACGCATCGATGGGTGGGAGTGCCCGGTCGTATTCCTTGACGACGGCGATGTCACCGATTTTCTGTCCCAACATAATCAGCGTGCTGTCAAGCAATTCGTGAACGTCGATGGTCTGGAAGGGCGCGCGGTCCATTTGCGAATACTGTTTGGCCGCACCGACAAGCGTGGAGATTCGGGTGGTGGAATCGGCGATCTCGTTCATCAGTAGCTCAGACTCGATGGTGTAGTTCAACCAACGGATTGCCCCCTCGAGCACGGACTCGTCCACTGCTGCGGCAACAGTCTCCAGCCAGTTGGTGTCGAGGCCAGCTTGGACGAAGGTTGGTGCTAGGTCCCAACCTTCGCGGATGGAATGGTCCTCGAACCATTCACCCAGGGAGTCTTCTCGATCGGATGCTTCAAGGGGCGTGAGCGTCGGAGCCTTGGCAACAACTTCGGCGACTTCCTCTTGCATATGCATGAGGGTGACAAGTGAGTCGCGATCGTAGAAGCCTGAGGCGATCATCCCCAGTTTGCGCCGCATACCGGCGACGCGTTCGCGCAACGACGCGGTCGCCCGCACTGCGGCGGCTGCGGGATTGTTCAGTTCGTGGGTCAATCCGGCGGAGAGGGAGCCGAGGGCGAGAAGACGCTCACGTTGATCCATGATCTGGCGGGTGTTCTGGTTCCCGAAGAACACTCCTTCGAGAAGGTGTACAGCCATCGGAAACCATTCGCGCACTACAGCGCCGAACTTGTCGGCGTCGAGAACGAAGAAGGTCGACGGCTTCGTTACGCGCAGCGACGCGGAATAGATTTGCGGGACACGATCACCCAAGTACGACGTCCAACCGCCGGAGTAGACGCCTCTCTGGGAGGTGCGCACCATCTCGATGTCTTCGCCGCCGGAGAGTTTCGACATGATCAGCTCGCCCTCGATCAGGACGTAGAAGCACGATGCCGGGTCGCCTTCGAGGTAGACCTGGCCGCGGTCGATTTCAGTGATGTGGCCACTCTGGCAGAGTGTTTCGAGTTGATCGTCGGTGAGCTCCTCGAACAGGAACAGTGTGCGAAGAAGTTCTGGACTGCATTCTGGGACAGACATCAAATCTCCCTATTGTTGAGCGAGATAGCGGTGGACGAACATCACGGCCATCGCTCCTTCACCGACAGCCGATGCGACCCGCTTGGCTGATTCGGCATGCACGTCACCGGCGACAAAGACTCCGGGAACACTGGTTTCGAGGTGGTGGGGTGCTCGGTCGAGGGGCCACCCTTGCGGTGTGATGCCGTCGGCGGCGAGGTCGGGGCCGGCGACGATAAATCCATGTCGATCGCGAACAACAACGTCGCCGAGCCAATCCGTCAGCGGAGCGGCGCCGATGAAGATGAACAGCCAATGTGCGTCGACGATCTCTTCTTCACCAGTTGCTCTGTTCAGCAGCGTGATTCGCTCGAGGTGATCGTCACCGTCAGCGGCGATTACTTCGGTGCAGGCGCGAACCGATATCTTCGGATTTTTCTCGATCTGCTGAATCAGGTAGTAGGACATGGATGCTTCGAGTGAAGCGCCCCGGATGAGGATCGTGACGGATCGTGCACCGCGTGAAAGATAAACAGCTGCTTGGCCGGCGGAGTTTGCCCCACCCACGATGTAGACATCCTGCTCGCTACATCGCGCGGCTTCGGTGACAGAAGACCCGTAATACACGCCTCGGCCGGTGAACTTGTCGAGACCGGGAGCCGAAAGTTGACGGTACGAAACACCCGTAGCCAAGATGACAGAATGCGCATCAACGGATGTGCCGTCGTCGAAACGAACTGTGCGGGCAGAACCGTTGATTTCGAGACCCGTCACATCGCGGGCTGTGATGACCTCAGCGCCGAACTTTGTTGCCTGCCTCCGCGCGCGATCGGCCAACTGTGATCCGGAAACACCGTCCGGGAAGCCGAGATAGTTCTCGATACGCGAGCTTTGACCGGCCTGTCCACCTGTGGCGCGTCGTTCGATGAGGACAGTTCGCAAACCCTCCGAGGCTCCATAGAGAGCAGCACCCAACCCCGCCGGTCCACCGCCGATGACAACCAAATCGTAGAAGTCCTCGGACAGGGTGGTGCTCAGGCCGAGTTTGTCCGCGAGTTCGGTGTCCGTCGGCTCGATCAGTACGTCACCATTGGGAGCAATGACGACGGGAAGGTTTAACTCGTCGACCCCTGCGGCGGTGAGGAGTCGTTGTCCTTCAGGCTCGTCCGACATGTACCAACGGTATGCAAGTTGGTTGCGTGCCAGGAACTCTCGAACGTCAGAGGATCGTCCCGACCAACGATGGCCGACGACTTTGGTCTCCTCGGCAGGGTGGTGACTGGAGCCGGCCCAGGCGTCGAGGAGAGCGTCGATGACCGGGTAGAGCTTTTCTTCCGGTGGGTCCCAGGGTTTGAGCAGGTAGTGATCGAGGTCGACGACGTTGATGGCGTCGATCGCGGCCTCGGTATCTGCATACGCAGTGAGCAGAACGCGTCGAGCTATCGGGTAGAGATCCATTGCCTGCTCGAGGAATTCGATTCCGCTCAAACCGGGCATGCGGTAGTCGGCGACGATAACGGCGACAGCATCTCCGCGAAGCTTCATTTCGCGCAGAGTTTCGAGCGCCTGATCGCCCGATTCGGCGCGGATGATCCGATATTTCTCGCCGTAGCGTTTACGAAGGTCGCGGACGACGGCGCGGGAAACCCCGGGGTCGTCGTCGACGCTGAGGATAGCTGGTTTGGCAGGTGCTTTCGGCGCGTTCACTCGTTGCCCTCCCGACGTTGTAGTCAACCCCTCCAGTATGCGACTGTCACGAGCAGCGTCAATCGCTGCGGATGCGCTGCAAGCGAACATGGCGACGTGAACTGGGAATTTGTCGGTAGCGGGAACCGATTGAGTTTCCGGCGCATCAAATAGAGTGAGTTCATACCGAAGGGGGCCCGATGAGAATGTCGATGGGGGGTCGGCTTCTCGTGGCAGGGATATTGGTATGGGCTCTGGTCGGATGCGGCTCAGCCGTGGAGGGGGAGGCTGAGCCGCTATCCGGTCAAGCGGGATTATTCGATCCGTGTACGGACATTCCGGATTCTGCGATCAGGGGCGTCGGACTTGATCCGTACACGAAGGAGGTTGACATCGAGGGTGTTGAAATCCCCGGATGGAAGATCTGCTCGTGGAAAGGCCCGTGGTACTTCGTTGTCATTTTTTCGAACATGCACTCATTGCAAGATATTCGGGCGAACACCGATTTCACCGGATTTCACGAAGTTGAAATCGGCCAGAGGCAAGGTGTTCAGTACTCCAGTGCTCAGGATCAAGTTGGTGCGTCCTGCTATTTCGCGACGCAAGTTAAACAAGGTTCGATCTGGCTTCAAATCTCCCGGATGGGCCTGCGTCCGATCGAGGAGCCTACATGCGTGCTCATGCAGAGATATGGTTTGGAACTTGAAACTTATTGGCCAAGTTGATGATTGAATTACTGGACAAGGGGAAGTGAAGTGGCTAATCCTGACGGATCCCAACTGTCACAGTGGCTGACTTGGGAAGACGGAATCGAAGGCGGCGCCATTGCGGTGGACTTTGAGGTGGCCCGCAAACTCTGTGATAGCTGCAGCGCATTGCGTGCGGAGTTGGAAATGGCCCTTGGGGAGGTCGATTGGGTATCAAATGTTAAGGGAATGGGCACGCTCCAATCAGGTATTGATTTGGCGCGCAAATTCTCCCTGAAAGCGTCTGGAGGCGAGGACTCGCTCGAGAAGTCGCTGCTCAGTCACATCGAGGTTCTCAATGAGATGGAAGCGTGCTTTCAGGAATGCGTGACGCGCTATCTCGCTGTGGAGGCGGAGAATGCGGGTCGTCTGGCGCGACATGAAGTGTCAGGATCCTAGAATTGGCGCGGCTTCGACTTATGCTGGCAGCCATTGTCATTGGGTTGTTTTCGGTGGGGTGTGGCTCAACCGTCGAGGGTGTGCCTGAGCGTGCATCTGGTCAGGAGGGATTGTTCAACCCCTGTACGGACATTCCGGACTCGGTGATCGAGGGAGTGGGTCTTGATCCGGCTACGGAAAGCATCGATATTTTCGGCGTCGAACAGCCAGGGTGGAAGATTTGTGCGTGGGACGGATCTTGGTATGGATTAAGCATTCTGTCGACTCGATACACGACAGACGACATTCGCAAGAATCCTGACTACGTCGACATCGTCGACATAGAAATCGATGGACGGACGGCGATCGAATATCGAAAGGTCTCTGACGTGGTGGGGGAAGGATGCTACGTGGTGTTCTCAGCGGATCAGGGATCAGTTTGGGTTCGGGTTCAAAGCACTGGATTAGAGCCACAAGAGATGCCCAGTTGCGACATGGCGAGGGCCCTAGCAGATGGTCTCGTGAGCTACTTACCGATTTGATCTCCGATCGGAAATCGCGTGAACAATTCAGCAGTTCGAGGGCTAGATCAAAGGGGGCGCAATGACTTGGTCAGAGTGGGCGGAAAATGTGGGAGATCCGCGGCTGGCAGTTGATCCGAACGTCGCTCGACAATTGACTGCAGCATGTAAGGCGCTGCTGGGCGAGTTCAAGGACATGAAATTGAGGTTGAGTGATATGACCGATGCTTCTGGGATGGGAACTCTGGAATCGGGACGTGCATTGGCAGACAAGTTCTCACAAAAGGCCGTTGGTGGCGGGGACTCGTTGGAGAAAACACTCGACAGCCACATCGCTGTGGTGAAGGAGATGCGAGCCTACTTCCAAGCCTGCATCGACCGCTATGAGTCCGTGGACGACGACAATGCCAACCGCATGGCGCGGCATGAAGTATCGGGATCATAGATTGGCGCGGCTTCGACTTATTCTGGCAGCCATTGTCATTGGGCTGTTTGCGGTGGGGTGTGGTTCAACCGTCGAGGGTGAGCCTGAGCGCGCGTCTGGTCAGGAGGGATTGTTCAACCCCTGTACGGACATTCCGGACTCGGTGATCGAGGAGGTCGGTCTCGACCCTTCGACGGAGCTCATCGATATTGACGGTGTAGAGCAACCAGGATGGAAGATGTGTATGTGGAAATCGACGTGGTACTTCTTCACGATCATGTCGACGAAATACACGCTTGATGATGTGCGAAGCAATTCGGATTACACAAAATTCGATGAGTCGATAATTGCTGATCGAGTCGGACTGTGGTTTCAGCGGGAATCTGACGAAACCATCGACGGGTGCTACCTAGCGTTTGCGGCATCTCAAGGTTCGGTGTGGCTCAACATCGAAGCAGACGCGGGGACGCCGCACCAAGGCTCTACCTGTGGACTTGTCGAAAGTTTTGCATTGCAGCTTGTTTCGTCCTTGCCCCGATAAATCTCCGAGAGTAGGTCCAGTGGCGAGTCAGGAATCTGGCGAACTGTTCGTAGATCCGAAAGTGGCCAAACCAATGGTTGCAGCGTGTGACGCATGGATAGGTGAACTTAAGTTGATGGTCGTGCTCTGCGAGCGACTCAGCGACGTCAAAGGCATGGGAACTCTGGAATCGGGGCGCGCCTTGGCAGACAAGTTTGCAAAGAAGGTCATTGGTGGCGAGGACTCGCTGGAGAAATCTCTCGACAGCCACATCACTGTGGTGAAGGAGATGCGAGCCTATTTCCAAGCCTGCATCGACCGCTATGAATCCGTGGACACGGAGAATGCCGCCGTCCATGGGAGGCTCGAGATACCCGGATAGGCACAAAAAATCTCGCTGAGCCGGAGGGCATCCGACTCAGCGAAACTGTGGAACGACTAGGCGGTGGGCAGAGACTTCAGCGAGGTGACCGTAGCGTCCACGGCGCGGGCTGCTTCGGCACCCTTCTTCACGAAATGGGTGCTGAAGTAGTCGACATGCTCGGCATGCTCGTGGAAGTTGTGCGGCGTCAGAACGACCGAGAAGACCGGAACATCAGTATCAAGCTGCACTCGCATCAAACCATCGATGACGGCGGTCGCCACAAAATCGTGGCGGTAGATGCCACCGTCGACGACGAGGCCAGCAGCAACAATTGCCTGGTAACGGCCCGTCTGCGCTAAACGGCGCGCATGCAGCGGGATCTCGAAAGCGCCCGGCACCTCGAAGAAATCGACTGAATCGCGGGCGTAGCCCAAACCGACTATTTCGTCTGTGAATCCGTCACGTGCACGGTCCACGATGTTGCGATGCCACGTCGCCTGAATGAACGCGATGCGCTGTCCCTGGATGTCACTCATAACGACAAAACTACTGCACCAGGAAGCGTCGTCGCGAATGCATGTCTCAATCTTGCTGCCGCGGGAACGCTGTGGAGCGCCCCCAGCCGGCGTCGTTGGTGAGGTGTTCGAGCAGCGGCTGGATTCGGTAGGGAAGAGGATTGGTCAGCGCGATCGTGGTGGTGGAATGAGTGACACCCGGAAGGCTGACGATCTGCTCCGCCAACTTCTGTAGCGCAGCGTGGGTGGAGGTGGCTACGCGCACCAGCAGATCTTCGCGTCCCGTGGTGGCGTGAATTTCGATCACCTCGGGCAACTCGGCCAAGCTCCTAGCGATGGCGCTGATCTTTCCCTGCTCCAGTTCGAGGCCCACAAATGCCTGGATGGGGATGCCAACTTCGGGGAGATCGAGATTGGGGCGGAACCCGGTGAGGATTCCGCCTGATTCCATGCGCTTCATCCGGGCCTGGACAGTGTTCCGGGCGACTCCCAACGAGTTGGCGAGTTCGGCGACACTCATGCGCGAATCCTTGCTGAGCAATCCGAGTAGCTGGACGTCGAGCTTGTCGATGCTGAGCACTTTGTGAACCTTTCCTCAGTGATCGAGGTCACTGGATGATCGTATTGCTTAGTTCAATAGATTTGTATTGACCAAATCGTAGCTCAGGAAGAGCATTGGTTCTACGAATTGCTCAGCGGAACAGTTTGCGTAGATCACTGTACCCATCGACGATTCGTCTCGATCTCACGCCTGTGTCGTACAAGTCCTTTGGAAAGGTCTATCTCACAATGACTCTCACCGCCGAGCCTGTGAACTCCGCCCACATCTCCGACGACACTGCCGGCGTATTCGATCGCGCAGACTATCTTCGCGATTACCCGCACGAGCAGGTGAGCTTCTTCCAGGATCCGGCGAGCGGACTCAAGGCGATTGTTGCAATCCACTCCACGACGCTCGGGCCGGCGCTCGGCGGCACCCGCTTCTACCCGTACGCGGACGAATCGTCTGCTGTCACAGACGTTTTGCGGCTCTCTCGCGGAATGACCTACAAGGCCGCAGTTGCGGGTGTTGATCTGGGCGGCGGAAAGGCCGTCATCATCGGCGACCCGGCAACGGCGAAGTCTGCCGAATTGCTCGGCGCCTACGCAAAATTCGTTCAGACACTCGGCGGCCGCTACATCACGGCCGGAGATGTGGGAACCAACTCGGACGATCTCGACGTGATCGGGCTCGGAACGGACTTCGTAGTGGGTCGCAATGCGAAGGCCGGTGGCTCGGGCGACAGCGCGCCGATGACGGCCCTCGGCGTTTTCCAGTCACTGTTGGCGGCTGCGCAGGCTCACTGGGGCTCGCGTGATCTGGCCGGAAAGACGGTGGGAGTCGAGGGCACCGGCAAGGTTGGGTACGAACTCATCAAGCTGCTCCTGGCCGACGGCGCGACCGTGCTGGCAACTGATGTCAACGCGACGGCACTCGACCGCGTGAAGGCGGATTTCCCGCAGGTGCAGATCGTGGACAGTGTCATCGACGCCGATCTCGATGTTTATGCGCCCTGCGCAATGGGCGCGACGCTTTCGCACGCCACAGCAGAGGCAATCACAGCCGCGGTGATCTGCGGCGCAGCCAACAACCAGCTGACCGAACCCGAGGTCGAGTCCGTTCTGAGCGAGCGCGGCATTACGTGGGTACCTGATTATGTCGCCAACGGTGGTGGCCTCATTCAGGTTGCGGGCGAGCTGAAAGAGCATACGGCTGAGCAGGTCAGGGCTCAGGTGGAGAAGATTTTCGACACGGTAGCCGAGATTCTTGCCAAGGCGAAGGCTGAAGCAATCCTCGCGGGCGATGCAGCAGACTCCGTCGCCGAGGCGCGTATCGCACAGGCAGTTCGTTTGCGCACGGCGAGCTGAGACGCCCCGCGCGAGGTCATTAATTCGGCCGGTCCCGGCTAGTGTGGAACCAGACAAGCAGATGTGCAGAACTGGAACACGCGAGCCGGGACCGGCCGCAGTGCGTCGAACGCCCTATCCGCTCCATGTCCGACGCCGGAAGGGCCTTTGATGACCGAACAGTACGTTGTGTGGACCGAGAACGATACTGAGCGCCGTGCGCTCTGGGGGTCCACGAGCGGGGCACCGGCCCCCAAGCGGATACTGGTCGCAGACGACACGATGAAGGCGGACGAAGCCTACCGATTGGCTTGCGAGGGAACAGCCCTTCTATGGCGCGGTGACTTCCAGAACGCGCGTCAACTGTCCAAGGCTGTGGCTGCCCGGATGGATCGCAAACCGCGCAGAGACTCGGATGATCCGGCACAGGCCTTCCATCTTCACCGCCAGACACAGGGCCGGCGCGCACAGATTCTCGGCATGCTCCTGATTCCCCTCGACGCGGATCTCTCGATCCCATTGCGTCGTGCGCCCGACGCACACGTGGCGTTCACCGAGGCATTCGGCGTCACGGATCAGCCGTCGGTTCGTTCGCTGCGTGATCTGTTGGGTGCAATCGGCGCGCACGAGTGGAACCGCAAAGGCGTTCTGATTCCCGCGTTGGACGCTCGGATCCATCCGGCATTCGGAGTGTTCTCGCCCGTGCGCGGTGAATACATCGACCTGGTGGCCGCTGCGCCGTTGCCGTCGACTGAAAGCGCTTTCGACATCGGCACCGGCACGGGGGTGTTGGCCGCTGTGCTCGCTGCGCGTGGAGTCACAGAAGTGACGGCGACGGATCAAGATCCCCGGGCCCTGCAGTGCGCGCGGTCCAACCTCGACAGGTTGGGTTACAGCGATCAGGTGACAGTGATCGAGGCGGATCTGTTCCCGGAAGGTGTTGCGCCACTGGTGGTCTGCAATCCGCCGTGGATTCCGGCCAAGGCAACCTCACCGATCGAGTACGCGATTTACGACCCGGCCGGAGCGATGTTGAAAGGCTTTCTGACCGGAGTGGGGGATCATCTCGCGGAGGGCGGCGAGGCCTGGCTGATTCTCTCCGATATCGCCGAACACCTGGGCCTGCGCACACGGTCCGAACTGCACGCGATGATCGCAGCAGGTGGATTGACGGTGATCGATCGCATCGACGTCAAACCGACGCACGCCAAGGTGAGTGACCGAACGGACGCTCTGCATGCCGCGCGTGCGCGTGAAACCACCTCGTTGTGGCGGCTTCGTCGGCGCTGAATTTTCGACGTCAGGACGGGTCGTCGAACAGCGTTTCCTGAGTGGGGTCGGCAAATAACCCCATTTGTTCGGGCTGCGGTTTTGCCGGCGGATCCGACTTGGCATCGGGCAACACAACCAGACGAAGTGCACCGCGCAGGCGATCGACCATGCGTTCCCACGTACTGACCTGGTCATTGAATCCGGCGGCTTCTTCAGCGTCGTCGCGGCTGTGTGCGTCGACGGCTTGGCTCCGCAACTGGATCTGCCACTCGTTGCTGATGTGCAGCAACTGCAGGATCAGGTCGCGGTCGCGTCCGCACACGTCGGCGACGGCCTCAAGGTCATCGGCAACGTCGAGATCGAGATGAAGCAGCGTCTCGAGTTCCGGCGGCAGATCTTCCATGGTGAGCTCAGGCTGAAGTGTGCCAGACTCGCCGCCCTTGTTCGCGAAGAAGAGATCGCCGCCCAAGCGCGACGCGAACTCGTCGTCGACGGTACGAAGGAACGACGTCAACGAGGCGCACGTATCGGTGAGATGTTTGGGCACAAACGGTGAGCCCGCGACTTCGAGGAAGACGGACAACCTGTCGTCGATCAGAACGAACTTGATCCGGGACCATTTGCGGTTGAGGTCCGCGATGACCTCGCTGGCGCGGGTGCGATCGCTGATGTCCTGTACCAGCGGTGAGAACAGTTGAACGTCAAGCGAATCCGAGAGCGGTCCGACGAACATGACGGTGGAGCCGACGCGAATGGGGATGTCTCCGTCGCTGTCGCGTTCGGGGAGACTGCCGAGCATGGGAACCAGGGCAAGGGTGACAAGTTCTTTCAGATGGTCGACGTCGTTGGGCAGGTACGCCGCACCGGGATCGAGCAGCGGTAACTCGTCGACGGTGGTGACCGACGGATCGAAATCCGGTGTCAGCTGATTGCCGGTGAGATCACTGGACAGAAACGCCGGGTGATGGACGCCGAAAACCGTGCGAAATGCCGCAACGGTCATCGAAGCCAGTTGGTCCGACCAGTTCTGCCTCTTGTCAGCGCAGAAGGCGGGGGAGCTGTTGTCGGTATCGGGACCGTCCGACGGGGGAGCCCAGCCGAGCGCGACGAGAGTCTCGAGGCCGGACTCGTCGAGGGCGAACCGCGGGTGCAGGAAATTGTTGGAGGGAACCTCGCACCGCACCATGTCGGTGTCCCAGATCAGGAACTGGACGCAGGGCGCTCCGCCTTCAGCGGTGTCGATGTCGGAGGTTGCAGCCTCGACAGCAAGGACGTCACCGTCCACCATGATCGAGATGTGGTCGGCCAGGCGTGCCTGAAATTCCGCCCACGCTCGGTCGACACTGATATCGAGGTCGAATCCGTGCACGGCCATCAGTCACCTCCTAACGCAACGCTGAGACCTATACGGTAACGCGAGGTGCCGACAAAGCAGCTGTTTGCAGGTAGGGGATGTAACGCCGGTCACCGTGATAGTTCACGGCGAATGTCTCAGTCTCCGCTGGACGGGCGCTCTGAATCGATGGTGACGACCGGGATTCCTGTGCTGGTCGGGACCGTCGTAGAAGTCACGGTTCCGGACGGGCGCGCGCTCGACGGCGTCGCTGACGCAGGAGTGGACGAAGCAGGCGTCGATGACACCGCAGTGGTGGAACTGGTGCTTGATACAGCAGTGGTGGACGTTGTCGTCGACGCCACTACGGATGTCAGCGGTACGTTGCGCGGGGCCGTGAGCTCGGGTGCGACCTGCCACGTCGGTGTCGGTGGAATCACGACGGTAGGTACGACTATCGAGGTGTAGAACGAGGCAGGTTCGATATCCGCAAGTGAGTCGACGGTGACCGTGGATACCAGCGCTGGCGGGGTGACGATCGGGCCGCCGCCAAATGCTCCGGCTGCTCCACCGAAGAGGAAGCCGGAAGCGACAGAAATGCCGGCAACTGTGAGCGCGCCGACCATGACAGTTCTGTCTCTCATGCACAACCTGTTCTCCGGGAGCAGTACGCAAAGCACTGTAGGCGAAATCGAACAGTAGTGGCACATCGAAAACTATTGGGTGGGACGCGAATAAGTGTGTTGTAGAACACAAAGGCCGCTTCATGTACAAAACCCCGGGCGTTGAACGCCCGGGGCCTCGCGGCGAAACAAGCTATGCCGGGATGGTCAAAACCTGGCCGGCGTTGATGAGATCCGGGTTGGCAATACCGTTGGCATCGGCGATGCGCTGGTACTGGTTGCCGTCACCGTAGAAGCGTTCGGCAATCGCCCAGAGGGTGTCGCCGCCTTCGACCGTGTAGGTCTGCGCTGCCGGAGCGGCGGGAGCCGGTTCGGGCTCCGGTGCTGCCGTGGCAGGCTCCGGGGTGGGCTCAGGTGCGGGAGCTGCGACGGCGGTGTCAGTGGACCACAGGATGCGGTCGCCTGCGGACAGAACGACGTTGCGATCGTCCTGCACCGAGAGGGAGACCCCTTCGTTGCCGGAGGTCTGCGATGCCCAGACTGCGTCCCCGTTCTTGTAGAGGACGAAGTTGCCGTCAGCCTGCACGTCCGCGCGGTTAGCGCCCGATCCGTTTGTGCCGGCTGCCCAGACTGCGCGGCCGTCCTCGGAGAGAACCAGGTTGCCGTCTTCCTGCAGGGTGAGGGCGTAGGAACCGTTGTCGGACTTGAGTTCCTGGCCGATAGCGAGACTCTGGCCTGACTGCAGTGTGCTCACACTGTCCCTTTCCAAATCTGTTGCGGTGGGGTCCTGCCACGCAAGCATCACTCGCCAGTTACCTTGCGGTGAGTGGTTGCGTAGGCGGTCCACACTACGTTACCGGAGAGTTTTGTGGAACGTCCGACACACATACTTGAATTTCGGCGAGCGCGATCTCTCTGGTAGTGAGCAGTTTTGGTCGCCGAGAGATTTTTCCGAGGGTTGACCTGGGCGTCGATCAATCGGTCTGGCCTGAACTCTCGGTGAACTGCGTGTGACTCTCAGCTTATCTTCAGTAATCGCCAGGAGGGGACTGATCGGACAACGCGGCCAAAGTCTCGCTGTGCAGCACCCGGAGCAATTCGCGCTCGACCGCGGCAAATTCTGGCGAGGTGATCATGTCCAGTTCGCGGGGACGCGGAAGTGGCACGTCGACGACGCGTTTGACCGTGGCGGGCCTTGCGGAGAGAACGACGACGCGATCGGACAGATAGATGGCCTCACGAATGTCGTGGGTGATCATCAGAACTGTCCACCGATACTGCTGCCACACATCCTGGAGCCAGGACTGCATTTCGGTTCGGGTCAACGAGTCGAGGGCGCCGAACGGTTCGTCGAGCAGCAGAACGGGCTTGCCCTGAACTACGGTGCGCAGCAGGGCAGCCCGCTGGCGCATGCCTCCCGACAGCTGCGACGGAGTGGCATCCTCGAAACCCGACAGTCCGAAGGCGGCAAACAGCTCTCGTGCCTTGTTGCGTGCGGTTTTCCGCGGCACACCCTGTACTTCGAGTCCCAGTGCGGTGTTGTCGAGAACCGAACGCCACGGAAACAGGAGATCCTTCTGAGGCATGTAGGCAGTCGGGATGCCGCTTCCCGAGTCCGGTAGACCAACGGAGATGGTTCCCGACGTGGGTGTTTCGAGTCCGGCTAAGACATTGAAGATGGTGCTCTTGCCGCATCCACTCGGTCCGATGATCGACACGAATTCGCCTGGGGCAGCGTAGAACGACACGTCGTCGAGAACCTGTCGCGTGTCTGCCCGGGTGCTGAATTCCTTGCTGAGTGAGGCCACGTCGACAATGCGTTCGGTGCTCATCGCGGTGTCCTTTCGCTCAGAGCCCACGGCGCAACGACGCGTTCCACCGCAAAGGTCAGTAGGTACAAGGTGACACTGATCAGAGCGGTCACCAGAACCGCAGCAAGGACCAGGTCGGTGCGGAAGGAATTCTTCTGGGTGCTCATGTAGATGCCCAAACCGGAGGTCGCGCCGACGTATTCGGAGAACACCGCCCCCACGACGGCGTAGGTGATACCGATGCGCAGCGCCGTGAAGAACCGTGGAATTGCCGACGGGAGTCGCACGTACCGGAATTCTTGCCAGCGGGAGGCACCCATGCTGCGCAGGAGCGCACCGGCTTCACGATCGGCCGCGGCAAAACCCTCGATCAAACCGATAGTCATCGGGAAGAACGTTGCCAGCGCGATCACCAGAACCTTCGGCAACAGTCCGAATCCGAACCAGATGATCATGAGTGGGGCGATCGCGATGATCGGCAACGTCTGCGAGACGACAAACAGTGGAACCAACGCGCGCGAGAGCCATGGTGAAAAGTCCACCACCACAGCAAGAATCCATGCGAGTGCCAAAGAGACGGTGAATCCGATCAGCGTCACCTGAAGCGTCGACAACGCATGGCCGGAGATCACGTCGCGGTTGTTCCACCCCTGCGAGAGCACTCGGCCTGGCGACGGCAGAACTTGGGGACGGATGCCGCTGACATCGACGTAGATCTGCCAGGCCGCAACGAGCAAGATCACCACGGCGAGCGCAGGCAACGCTCGCCGTGTGACGGATCCCCATCGAGTCGCCACTTCAGGGCGCGTCGAGGTACTCATTGGTGAAGTATTCCGACCAATTCGGTTTCTGAGTCAGCGTATTGCCGTCCGGGCCTGCCAGTAGGCCGTTGTCGAAGAGGAAACCCGAATAGCCGGACCATGTTTCGAGATTCTGGGTTCCGACAACGCCGTTTGCGTCCAACATGTAATCAGCGGCAAGCATCCGTTGGCTGTCCCGCACGAGGTCCTCGTCGGTGAAGGCGCCGGGATTGGCATCGATGAGATCCTGTGCAGCGCGATCGGGATCCTCGGCGGCGGTCTGATATCCGCGCTGCACGGCCTTGACGAACTTGGCAGCTTCCTCGGGGTGATCCTTCATCCACTGCTGATTACCGTTGATCACAATGGAATACGCGTCGGGAAATCCGTAATCGGTGTACTGGAAGTAGCGCATCGGGGTTCCGTTGCGCTCCGCTTCGAGACCTTCCCACGCAAAGTAGGACACCGTGAAATCAGCCTGCCCCGAATACACAGCTTCGTAGGCCGACGTACCCAACGTGACGGTCGTGAAGTCGCCGGTCCCGCCGTCATTGCGAATCACCTGTTGCAGCGTTTCGACCTCGCCGGGATCGCCGAAGCCGGCGTAGACCTTGCCGTCGAGATCTCGCGGACGGGTGATGTCCGATCGGTCGGCTTTGACGCCGATTCCCGTGGCACGGTGCTGAAGTGGCGCGATGACGGAGACAGTGTCCGCGCCCGCAGCGCGAGCGAACGTCGCCTGGCTCTGGGTGCTGATCCCGAACTCGGCGTTGCCGGCATCCACCAGGGTGTCGGGGGAGGTGTTGTTGTAGGGAAGGATCGACACGTCCAGTCCAGCGTCGTCGAAGTAGCCCTCCTGCATCGCGACGTAGAGCCCGGTGTGGTTGGTGTTGGGAGTCCAGTCGAGTGCAAACCGGATGGCATCCGAAGATTCTGTGCCACTGGAACATCCACTGATCATGGTCAGTGTGGCTGCGAGAGCTGCGGTCGTGGCGAGAACACGCCTTACCGAGATCATGACGCGGGCCAAGGCTGCGGGTGCAATGCCGAATCCCAGAACATCAGCTCGAATCGACTTGCGATTCGGAACGCCTCGCTCATCGCTTCTCGATCTGCTTCGGTAGCGGCGTCGGCTGCTGCGTCGACGAGCTCCCGTGCCTTCGCGACGGACTCGTGGAACTCCGGCGCGTCGTAGGTGCTGACCCACTGCGCGTAGGGATGCGTCGGATCTGCATCCAGAACTTCCCGCGCTGACGCGGCCAGGTCGCGGCCGACCTCGGCGTAAATCCAGAAGCAGGGGAGTGCCGCAGCGGCCGAGACGGCGTACGGCGCGGTGGCGGCAGTCGCGATCAGATAGGACACGTATCCCAAGCAGGCTTGTGAATGCTCGAGCCGACTGGTCTCGGCCGGCAGAATCCCGCCGGTGAGAAGGCCGTCATGCAGTGACGACTCGACCGTGGCTGCCGTGGATGCGGAGTTGGACCAGAATCCCGCTGCCTGCGGGTTCGGGGCGTGAGCGGCAACAAGAGACAGCGCTTGGGAGTACCCCTCGAGATAGAGCTTGTCTTGCTCGATGTAGGTGCGGAACGCGTCGAGCGGCAAGGTGCCGTCGCCGAGTCGGCGCAGGAATTCGAGTGAGTCGATGGACTCCCGCAGCACTTTGGTCTCGTCCCAGAGGCGGTCGGTGAATCGGCCCGAAGTCGATTCGATGAGCGCCGTGTTCGAGACGGACGTATTTTCGGCAGAACTGTATGCAGGCTGTGTGGTAGCCATGACATCCCTTCGTCAGCATTACCTGATCAGGTTCCCGGGTTTGATCTCAGCCCCGCCCATGCGGAGCACCCCGTGTCAGAACAAGGCGACCTTAACACCGCCGCTTTTCGTTGCTCGTCCCCACCTCTCGGAAATTGGTAGGTTTGGGACAGATTCTCTCAAAGTCGAGGTCGTGAGGAGATTCAGGCATGGACACCGAGATTCGACCGGGAGACACAGGCCAGAGCACCCTTGTCGTCCATACCCCAGCCGGTGACGTCCGGGGATATGCCGATGGTTCGGTTTTCGCCTGGAAGGGTATCCCGTACGCGGCCGCCCCGACCGGGGAGCGAAGGTTCCGAGCGCCACTACCGGCCGAACCATGGGACGGCGTGCGGGATGGCCGCGCCTTCGGTCCCATCGCACCGCAGGGGCAAAGCCCGGCGGTGCCGATAGATCGGGCGTTTGTGGTCGACGAGGATTGTCTGTCTGTCAATGTGTGGGCGCCACGACCAGACGGCACGCCGCGGCCGGTCATGGTGTGGATTCACGGCGGTGCCTATTGTCTGGGTTCGGCAGCCCAAAGCATCTACGACGGTCGGCACCTGGCGGAGACCGGTGACGTTGTTCTCGTCTCGTTCAACTACCGCGTCGGCGCGATGGGGTTCCTTGACTTGTCTTCCTTCTCGACACCGGACGTGGTGTTCGAGTCGAATTGTGGCTTGCGCGACCAGATTGCAGCGCTCGAGTGGGTGCGCGACAACATTGCTGCGTTTGGCGGTGACCCGGGTGAGGTGACGGTATTCGGGGAGTCGTCGGGTGCCGGTTCCATCACGACGTTGATGACGTGCCCAACAGCCGAAGGCCTATTTCATCGCGCGATCGCTCAAAGCCCGCCGGCCACATCGGTATACGGACGTGATCGCGCGCGCTCGGTGGCACTCCGCTTCCTCGAACTTATTTCGATTGCCCCAGTCGATGCCGGCGATCTGATCGACGCCGATCTCGAACTGATCATCAAGGCCGGTGACGAACTGGTCAACGAAATCCCGACCCGCATTCCAGGCACCCTCGCCATGGCCCCAGTGGTGGATCGAGATCTGGTGCCGCACTACCCCGTTGCAGCTTTCCAGAAGGGGTATGCCCACAGAATCCCACTGATCATCGGATCGAACAAGGACGAGGCGTCGATCTTCAAATTCATGAAATCGCCGTTGATGCCGGTGAGTGCGCAGTCGGTGGAGGCGATGCTGCAGGCGCTGGCCGACGACCACCCGGACATTTCGCCGACGCGGCTGGCCGAGATCATGTCCGCCTATCCTGATCACGCCAAACCCAGCGGTGCCTTGGCGCTCTCGCGTGACGCGGCGTTTCGGATGCCGACACTATGGATTGCCGACGCGCATGCACGGCACTCGCCGACGTGGCTCTATCGATTCGACCACGCCACGCCCATGCTCAAGGCCGCGCGCATCGGAGCTGGGCACGCAACCGAATTGCCGTATGTTTTCGGCAATTTCGGAACCCTGGACGTCGATCCGACATTCTGGTTGGGTGGACGCAAGGCTGCAATGGAGGTGGCCGGTCGGATGCAACGACGGTGGCTGGCATTTGCCCGGCATGGAGTGCCGGCCGCGCTCGACGGGTCCAAACACTGGCCGCCGTATGACGAAGAGGCTCGATCCACGCTACTGATCGATTCGCCGGACTCGTTGGTCCACGACGCTGACGAGGTGCTGCGCATCGCCTGGGGGACCGAGGTGATGGGATTCAAATAGCGGTCAGGGGTGATCGAGTTCGCGCAGCACCGGAAGCGCAGCGCACACGATCGCGATGACAACGATCGGAATCGACAGTGCCACAAAGGTTGATGCAATACCGAGCTGATCGAGAAGTGGGCCGACAACGAGGTATCCGAGTGGACCGGCGGCGTAGGCCGTCGACGTCATCACACCGACAACCCGGCCTCGCATGTGCTCGGGGCTGCGAGTCTGCATGGCGTAGTTGGCTATCGGCCCCACCGGGCCGTACACAAGACCTTGCAGGCCTGCCAGGACCAGAATCACCCACAACGGCGGGAGCAGGGCCATCGCGAGCATGGCAACGCCGAGCACGCCGACTGCACAGATCATGATCAGTCGCCGAGACATCAGGGGAGCAAGCGGCGCGTACGCCAAGGCGCCCACGATTCCACCGATCGCCAACGCCATCAACACCGACCCGAGCTGTGCGGGTTGATCGAGCTCGGTGAAATACACGGGGAAAACAACACTCTCCACCGGCATGTACAGAGCCACGACGGCCATGTCGACCAGTGCCAGAGTTCGGAGAAGCTTGTTGTTCCACACGAACTTCAAGCCCTCGAGTGTGCCGTGCCAGATGGACGCCGGACGTAGGCCGGGGTCTGGTGTTCCGGCGTCGGCCAGACGGATGAAGGCAACGACGATGATCGAAAGCACGAACCCCGCCGCAGTCACCCAGAGGGTGCTGACCGCGCCGATCGTGGCGATCAGGACGCCGCCGACTCCGGGACCGATCAGATACGCGACGTTGTAGTTCGCCTCGTACAGGCTGTTGGTCCGATCGAGCCTCCACCCCGCGGCGCGCGTCGCCGCCGGCAGCATCGATTCTCGCGCTGCCATGCCGGCCGGATCGAATGTTGCACCGAGCGCAGCGAGAGCGGCAATCACCGGAATGCTCAGACCTGAGGTGACCGCGAAGATGGGAATGGCCGAAGCCGACACAGCAGACAACGCGTCGGACACCAGCGATGTGCGCCGACGACCGAATCGATCGACGAGAGTGCCGGAGAACAAACTTGCGATCAGTAGTGGCACGGCGGCGGCACCGGCAACAATTGCCGCGTCGGTGGCGCGCCCGGTGCGCTCGAGAACGAGCCAGGGGATGACCACCATGGAGATGCCGTTTCCGATTGCGGAGAACAGCGTCGCGAGGTTGATCAGAACCAACGGAAGGTAGTGGATCTGTTCGGACGTGCCCGCGCGTCCGAGTCGGGGCGTGACAGTCACGGACATTCCTTCCGGGCAGCGGGGCAGCAAAAGTGCTGTTTCCACCAACACTGCCCGACGCGCGTCATGTCCGCGACTGATTTTTGACGGCTCGCTCGGCCTCGGGGTCAGTTATCCCCGAGGCAACAAGCGAGTTACAGGAGGATCTGAAACTCCGGATTCTGCGCGACGAACTTTTCGACGTACGAGCAGGATGGGACGATCTTCTTGCCGTCCGACTGCGTTTGTGTGAGGGCTTGCCGCACGACGACGGCAGCGAGCCCACGGCCACGGAACTGCGGGTAGGTGACGGTGTGGTGGAAATCGCGCACACCATCCGATTCGGAATACTCCGCAAAACCTGCGAGTTCGTCGTCCGAATAAATATCGAAGCGGCTCTCGTCGACGTTGTGCACGATCTTGTCGGTCATTGTTGGTGGCTCCGTATCGGTGAGGGATGTCTCCTCGACGGTACCCGGGTCTGTGGACGGCGCGGGAGGCGCTTCGAGTCAGCGCTCTTCGATTGCTGCTCGCCCAATTGGACAGCCGTTCAAAGCTGATCGTGTAGGGCGTTGTGTCGTCAGAAATAGGCTGTGTACTAGGGATTCTTGGTGTGAAGATGCCTGGGAAAACGGCGATACACGTGATTTGCTACCGTAACGATCCCACCTGATGAGATAGTTGAAAAAGATTTTTTCGCAACCGGGCGTGTTGCTCTCATGGGGGCCGAAAAAACGGGCAAATCGCAGGTCAGGCCGACTGGCTCCAGATATGGACCAATGTCGTGAAGGCGATGGCCTTAGGTCTCGAATAGGCACTGACACGGCAACGTTTTCCAGAGCGCAACCCAAACGAAGCCTTGGGGGGTTAGCGTGTGCATCGTCGGGGATAAACGAAGCGTTACAGGGTCACCGGAAAAAAGGTCTCGGGTGTATCCAGGCAACGGGCAGTCGTCACATCGTCGTCGAACACTTCGAGGAAGGAACGCACATGATTTTCGGACAGCGTGAGTCGAACAGTTACCTGGCTGCAATATTTTCGTACGACTTCCTCGATGAGCACATCGGATACGAGACGATTGCACGCATTCACCGCGGCGAGATCGATGACTGGATCCGCGACCTTGCGGCATCCGGACTCTTTTCCGCGGCCGAGGTTCGAGCGGCAGAACTCGCGTGGCACAAGAACCCACGACTCCTTCTCGACGCGCTCCTCGAAGATGCGGACGAAGTGTCGGTCAAGCGGTGGGAAATCGCGTGGGCGCGACTCGATCGCCAGTCACATAGCGTTCACCCGGCGCCCGTCGCCGAGCACGGTTGAAGGGCAACTGACGACTGAGGTCGTCAGATGACGTCTGCCTCGCCGCCGTCGACAACCACAACCTGCTGATCGCTCAGCACCCTAAACGGAATCCGTTCTTTTGTAAGTATGGCGACTGTTCGTGCCGTGGCCGCAGGATCCTCGAGTACAGAACCACCGCCGTGCGGAACAATCGCGAAATCGACGAGTCCGAGCCCGGTCCACACCGGCTCGATTCCGCACGTGGCCAGTACATCGGAGGGATCATCGGTGACGTCCAACCCGGTCAAGGTCGGTGTGGCCACAGCAGCGCCGGCGCTGTATCCCGCGTAGGCAAGATCTCCATTACGGACAAGGCGTTCGAGGACGTCGTCCGCTCCCGTCCGCGCTAACTGCGCCCGCAGGACAAAGGTATTTCCGCCGCGGACCCAGACGCAGTCGAACGTCCGCAGTGCGCGCTCCAGTGCGTCGGGTGAGTGAGCGTAGTCGCGGATGTCGAGTTCCTCGGCGTCGTATCCCGCTCGGCGTAGTGGTGTCAGTTCGCTGGTAACCGCGGACGCTCGGGCGGCTGCCGGCCAAGCGTCTGCGGCCGCCGCGATGACGGCGATCCGAGCGCCAGGGCCGACCAGTTCCGCGAACCGTGTGTGGTGGTCGCCGAACCGGTACGACGCCAGGAACAACTTCATCGGACGGCGTGGTTCAGATCGTGAACGCAAGGTTGTCGAGGATGCGTTTGCCGAGCGCGTGATCGCCTACGATCGTGACCTCGTCAAGATGATCAGCCGCGCGGACCCGTCCGCAGGCAAGTCTCGTGAAGAGCGCCGAACTCATCCGCACGGTCACGGTGGGTGGCCCATCGAGCGTGGGAACCAGAGCGGCGCGACCGTCGACGGCGATGTGTAGTTCGCGGGTCAGCGGGCCGCCGAGATCGAAGGTGATGCGCGAGCCGTCCGGTGCCTTGCCCCGTTTGCCGACAACAAATCCGAGGGAACTCGAGATTTCCTTGAACGCCATTTCCGCGCGCGGACCGCCCTCGTCTCCGGGAGCCCTGATGGCGTCGCGGATGTCGAGCTCGTGTAGCCAGCAGTCGAACAATCGGATTCGCATGAAGCGGCCGTACGGCGCCGGGCCGACGGGAGTGGAAGACTCTGCATTCCAATCGGATTCGCTCAAAGTGCGAAGGGTAGCGGTGCGAGCAGACGTGATCTCGCGGTACTGCTCGAGTAGTTGCGGCGACGGGACCCGTCGAAGTCCCTCGACCCAGCGCTCGTTGAATGCGCCGATCTCGTTGTGAACGTGGGGGAGGGCGTGAACGTTGACGTCTGTGGTCGGCGGTTCGATTCCCGAGAGCAGCGATTCGGTTCCGATCAGGTGCGCGGTGATGTCGTGCACCGTCCACCCCGGCAGATTGGTGGGGGAGAACCAGGCGTCGCCGTCGAGGGCGGACAGAAGCGAGTCGATGACCTGCCATTGCTCGATCAACAAACCGGTGACGGATTCCTGGGGCCAGTCGCTCATAAGACTTTTCTCCGTAGATTTCGATGGTTCACTGACTTCTCACTGTAGGGCGAGAAAGTTCGGCCGCCGAGCCAACGGTGCCGTTCTGCCGAAATCGAATCGGACCGCGCCGCCTTGTGATAGACCGGGGTGGACGGACGAGAAGCTGATTGAGGAGTGCGCGTGTTTCCTGGAAATTTTGTTGCTTCCACACCGGACAAGCCGGCGATCATCCGTCCGTCGACCGGTGAGTCGATCACGTACCGGGAACTCGACGAGCGGTCGATCGCACTCGCCCGGCATCTGCGCGGGCTGGGGATGAAGCCTGGCGATCATGTTGCGCTCATATCGAACAACGACTTGCGTGCGTTCGAAGTGTATTGGGCCGCACTGCGGTCCGGCTTCTACATCACCGCAGTCAACTGTCACCTGACGGCGCAGGAGTCGGCGTACATCGTCGACGATTGCGAGGCGAAAGTACTGATCGCGTCCGCTGGAGCAGCACACGCTGTTCCGACAGATCCGGCGCTGACGCCGCGAGTTCTCCACAGATTGGCGTACGGGGGTGAGCTGGCGGGATTCGAGGACTACGACGCGGCTGTCTCGGCGCAATCGACGGAGCCTTTGGATTCGCAACCCCGCGGCACCGACATGCTGTATTCCTCGGGAACAACCGGTCGCCCCAAAGGGATCAAGGGAGACCTCCCGGAAGGCGAGGTCGACGTAACGATGGATCCGTTCACCGCGGTGTTTGCACCGATGTACGGATTCGATTCCAGCACAGTCTATTTGTGCCCGGCGCCGATCTATCATGCTGCGCCGCTGCGGTTCTGCGGAGTCATCAACTCGGTGGGCGGCACTGTGATCTTGATGGACAGCTTCGACGCCGAGACGGCGCTGTCTCTGATCGGCGAGTACGGCGTCACGCACAGCCAGTGGGTGCCGACGATGTTTGTGCGGATGCTCAAACTGCCCGAGGAGACACGACTCGGATACGACGTGTCGAGTATGAAGGTGGCCATTCATGCCGCGGCGCCGTGCCCGCCGGAGGTCAAGGCGTCGATGATCGACTGGTGGGGTCCGGTGATCAACGAGTACTACGCGTCGACGGAAGGCGCGGGCGCGACATTCATCAACAGTGAGCAGTCGCTGTCGCACCCAGGTTCGGTCGGTCGCGACGGAGTAATGGGAATTGTCCATATCTGCGACGATTCCGGCGCGGACCTTCCCGTCGGTGAGATCGGCACAGTCTTCTGGGAACGTGAGAAGCTGCCGTTCCGCTATCACAACGATCCGGAGAAAACTGCGTCCGCGCAGCACCCCGATCATCCGAACTGGACCACGAGCGGCGACATCGGGTACATCGACGACGAGAGGTTCCTCTATCTGACCGACCGGGCGGCATTCACCATTATTTCGGGTGGCGTCAATATCTATCCGCAGGAGTCGGAGAATGTTCTGACTCTCCATCCGAAGGTTTTCGACGTCGCGGTAATCGGAGTTCCCGACGAGGAGATGGGCGAACAAGTCAAGGCCGTCGTCCAGTTAGTAGACGGAATTGAACCTTCGGCAGATGTCGCCGAAGAATTGCTGAAGTACGTGCGCGACCGCGTTTCGCATTTCAAGGCGCCGCGTTCCATCGACTTCGCCGACGAATTGCCTCGAACTGCCACGGGAAAACTTGTCAAGCACAAACTGCGATCCCACTATGTGAATAGTTGACCAATCGTTACACGATTGTGCGGAGATAGTCGGCCAGTACCGACGCGTGGCTGTGGGCGAGGTCCTTGCTCGCCGTGAGCAGCACGATGGGGCGCGTGTCCGCTGTGGGTGTGACGCGCTCCAGGTACTCGCGGACGGGACGTGCGTCGAGTTCTGCGAGATATTTCGCGGAAAACGTGTCGAAGCGAGTCGCGTCGTGGCCGTACCACTTTCGTAGTTCGGTAGAGGGTGCCAATTCCTTGGCCCAGTCGTCGAACGGCAACTCGTCGCGTCGTATCCCGCGCGGCCAGAGTCGATCCACTAACAGTCGCACTGACTTTTCGGCGTCGGACATTTCGTAGACCCGTTCTACGAAATGTCCGACGCTTCACGATCGACACCTCATGCATCGATTGTGGTTCACATCGTGGAATAGGTCGACACCCCGATGTGATGGGGCTCACATTATAATGACTTGTATCTAGGTAAAGATACTGTTCGGACTCGATTCAGATGAAGAAAGTAGTTCTCCGTGTTCACTTTCCACGGAGAAGTCTGGCTAGTATCAGTCACCATTCACCCAAAAGCGGGTCATCTTCCGCTCATCCCATGTTGGCCGCCGCTCATCGCAGCAGGCGAACCACCAACCGCAGAAGGTAATGGAACAAATGGAAACATCGAAGAGCGCACAAGTGCGTCCGTCGGTCGGCGTCCCTCGGGAGTCGAGTGACGGTGAGCGTCGGGTCGCGTTGGTGCCGAAGATCGTGGCGGCTCTGATCGGGAAGGGCGTCGACGTTGTTGTCGAGTCCGGTGCCGGTCTGGGTGCGTTGATCCCGGACGAGCTGTACACCGCTGCCGGTGCGAAGATCGGCGATCCGTGGACCGCTGATGTTGTTGTCAAGGTCGCGCCGCCGTCGTCGGACGAGATCGGCAAGATCAGCTCCGGAGCCAAGTTGATCGGGTTCCTGAACCCGCGCAACGCGGACAACCGCATCGCCGAGCTCAAGGCTGCCGGGATCGAGGGATATGCGGTCGAGGCTATTCCGCGTATTTCCCGCGCCCAGGTGATGGACGCTCTGTCCTCGCAGGCAAATGTGTCCGGTTACAAGGCTGTGTTGCTGGCGGCGTCGGAGTCGACGCGATTCTTCCCGATGCTCACCACGGCCGCCGGTACGGTCAAGCCCGCGACGGTGCTTGTTCTCGGTGTCGGTGTTGCAGGTCTGCAGGCACTGGCCACGGCCAAGCGTCTCGGTGGCCGCGCCACCGGCTACGACGTGCGACCTGAGGTAGCCGATCAGGTGCGCTCGGTGGGCGCTCAGTGGCTCGATCTCGGTATCGACGCAGCCGGTGAGGGCGGATACGCCCGTGAGCTCACCGACGACGAGCGCGCGAAGCAGCAGCAGGCTCTCGAAGACGCCATCAAGGGATTCGACGTTGTGATCACCACGGCGTTGGTTCCGGGTCGTCCCGCTCCGCGTCTTGTGACCGCGGCCGCTGTGGAGGGTATGAAGCCCGGCAGTGTTGTCGTGGACCTTGCCGGTGAGACGGGTGGAAACTGCGAGTTGACCGAGCCGGGTCAGACCGTCGTCAAGCATGGCGTCACGATTTGCTCGCCGCTGAATTTGCCGGCGTCGATGCCCGAGCATGCCTCGGAGCTGTACTCGAAGAACATTTCCGCGCTGATCGAACTGATGTTGGTGGAAGGCGCACTCGCGCCCGATTTCTCCGACGAGGTACTGGCCGGTGCGTGCGTCACCCGTGAAGAGAAGGGCGCCTGATGTACACATCGTTGTTGTCGAATATCGCGATCCTGGTGTTGTCCGGGTTCGTCGGTTTCGCGGTGATCTCGAAGGTCCCGAACACTCTGCACACCCCGCTGATGTCGGGTACCAACGCCATCCACGGCATCGTCGTTCTCGGCGCGCTCGTGGTTTTGGGCAAGGTGCACGATCCGTCCATCGGGTTGCAGATCATCTTGTTTGTCGCACTTGTCTTCGGAACGGTCAACGTTGTCGGTGGCTTTGTGGTCACGGACCGCATGCTGGCGATGTTCAAGGCCAAGCCCGCCGCCAAGGCTGTTTCGAAGGATGGTGACCAGTAATGGAATACCTGGTCAATGGTTTGTACATTGTCGCGTTCTCGATGTTCATCTACGGTCTCATGGGTCTTACCGGCCCGAAGACCGCGGTGCGCGGCAACCAGATCGCCGCAGTCGGCATGCTCATCGCCGTCATCGCGACTCTGATCTCCATCCGTGACACGGAGATGGGGAACTGGATCCTCATCGCAGCCGGTCTGATCATCGGCGTTGTGCTCGGTGTTCCGCCGGCGCTGCGCACGAAGATGACGGCCATGCCGCAGCTGGTGGCACTGTTCAACGGTGTCGGCGGCGGTACCGTCGCGTTGATCGCGTACGCAGAATTCCTGGACTCCGATGGTTTCACGGCGTTCAAGCACGGTGAGTCCCCGACGGTGCACATCGTCATCGCATCGCTCTTTGCTGCCGTGATCGGTTCGATCTCCTTCTGGGGCAGCGTGATTGCGTTCCTGAAGTTGCAGGAAACTTTGCCGGGTCGTCCGATCGGCATCGGCAAGTTGCAGCAACCCCTCAACGCTCTGCTGCTCATCGCCGCTGTTGCGTTCTCAGTGATCATCGGTATCAAGGCGATCTCCCCGGAAGGCCCGACCAGTTCCCTCTGGATCGTCGGTGTCCTCGTGCTCTCGGGCATCCTCGGCTTGATGGTGGTGCTGCCTATCGGCGGCGCCGACATGCCCGTCGTGATCTCGCTGCTCAACGCCCTCACCGGTTTGTCGGCTGCTGCAGCAGGTTTGGCGCTCGACAACCAGGCCATGATCGTGGCCGGCATGATCGTCGGCGCGTCGGGCACCATCTTGACCAACCTCATGGCGAAGGCCATGAACCGTTCCATCCCGGCGATTGTTGCCGGCGGCTTCGGTGGCGGCGGCGGAGAAGCCGCATCCTCCGACGGTGTCGTGCGCACCGCGAAGGCGACCTCCGCGGCCGATGCTGCTATCCAGATGGCGTACGCCAATCAGGTGATCGTGGTTCCCGGTTACGGTTTGGCCGTGGCGCAGGCTCAGCACGCCGTCAAGGACATGGCGAAGTTGCTCGAGTCGAAGGGCGTCGAGGTCAAGTACGCCATTCACCCCGTTGCCGGTCGTATGCCCGGTCACATGAATGTTCTTCTCGCCGAGGCGGATGTCTCGTACGACGCGATGAAGGAAATGGACGACATCAACGACGAGTTCTCCCGCACCGACGTCACGTTGGTGATCGGCGCGAACGACGTCACCAACCCGTCGGCGCGTAATGATCCGAACTCGCCGATTCACGGTATGCCGATCCTGAACGTGGATCAGTCGAAGTCCGTCATCGTGCTCAAGCGTTCGATGAACTCCGGCTTCGCCGGTATCGACAACCCGCTGTTCTTCGCCGAGGGCACGTCGATGCTCTTCGGTGACGCGAAGAAGTCCGTCGCCGAGGTCACGGAAGAACTCAAGGCTCTGTAAGTTTTTCTGCTTCAGAAAAGGGCGCCTACTCACGAGGGTGAGTAGGCGCCCTTTCGGTTTACAGGTGGATGCTCCGATCGCGGGAGAATGCGATGGCTGCCGTATCCGGTCGTGCTGCTTCACGTTTCGCGGCGACCGGCGAGTGCTCCATCAGAATGGCTGCCACACAACCCCAGGCTGCTGCGATCAGGAGTCCGGCAACCACACCGAATATTCCGCTCATCTCGGTGGCGACCACACTGACCGCGACCGCGGCAACTCCTGAGATGCCCAGTCCGACAATGACGGGTCGCCACCGCGGCGCAGAGATCAGAACAGCCGAACCGTACAACGCTGCTGCGGCAACAACATGCCCGCTGGGAAGCAAGGCCGTCGGCGCATCCGTGAGCCATGAACCCAGCGCAGCACTGGTCAGATTTGCGCCCACCCCGAGCATGAGTATGGCGCCGATACCGTACGGCAATGTGCGGATCATCGATACCGCGGCGAGGGCGGCGGTGGCCGTCAATACCGCCGTGACGTCCACGATGCGGACGATCTGATCGGCAATGGATCTCAACGATTCCGGAACAGTGACCGTCGGTGAATCAGGTCGGAGAAAGTACAAAATACCGAGCGCTGCGGCACACAATGCGGCAAGGGCGAGGAAGCGGGTTGTAGCGGACGGGGAGTGGGGGGCGGAGGTCGAGACGGTCACATGTCCAGCATCCCTGCTTTGTCTGTGACAAGCGTGAGGATCAGCTGTGATCTCGGTGGGTGGTCGAAGAATCGCGACGAACGACACCGGCGGACAGTGCTGCGACCAGCACACAGAGAAGTGGGATGAGCATCGCTGTGGTGAGTGGCACAATCTGTGTCGCCCAGCCGATCGTCGCGGGGCCGGCAAGAAACCCGATGTAGCCCAAACCCACAACCCGAGACATGTTGGTACCAGCAGATCCTGAGCCCAGGTTGCCGGCGGTCGTGAAGATCTGGGGGATGCATCCGGACAGTCCGGCGCCGAAGAGTGCCCAGCCGAACAGCGTGAGCGGAAGCCACCCGGACAGAACGACTGTCAACATTCCCACCGAAGCGATCATGGCGCCGTAGCGAACAACCGCGACGGGGCCGAGTGCGGCACTGATTCGATCTGCCGTGAATCGGCCGACTGTCATCATCGCCGAGAAAGCTCCGAAGGACAGGGCTGCAACGGCATTCGAGACGCCGAGATCTTCCTTGACTTGTAGTGCACTCCAATCGTTTGCCACACCTTCGGCGAGCATGAGGACAAACGCCAGTGCGCCCAGTGCAAGCACCTTGGCAGAGAAGTGGCCGTGCGGTTGTTCCGTTGCGACGTCGTCGGCGTGGTGCAGGGCACGGGGCAGCAGTGGCCGGGAGCAGATTGTGACGGCACCAAAGCCGACCAGTGATGCGGCGGTCAGCGTAACGGAGGGTGCAAGGCCGAGTGCCAGAGTGCCCGCTCCGATGACCGAACCCACCACTCCGCCAACAGAGAACATGCCGTGGAACGCGGACATGATCGGCCGCCGGTACAACTGTTCGGCCTCGACAGCTTGGGAATTCATCGAGACATCCAAGGCACCGTTGGCAAAACCGAAAGCCACCAGTGCAGCGCCCAATTGCCACGCGTTGGTGGCAAATCCCGGACCGAGCACGGCGGCGGACAGGCCGGTTCCCGCCAGGATTACCATCCTTCGGCTCCCGTAGCGGTCGGCGAGCGGGCCACTGAGCTGCATGCCGGCAATGGCGCCCACGGCAAGCAGGAGAAGCAGAGACCCCAGCGTGGAGTGGCTGATGCCGACGCGGTGCTCGATCGACGGGATGTGCACCACCCACATCGCGAGCAGGAAGCCGTTGATACCGAAGATGCCGAAAATGCCGGCGCGTGCGCGAATCAGAGTGGGAGAGGGGGCGATGCTCACCGTGACAGTCTGCCAGGGCTGAGAGTGCGTCACAGATGGGCGAGTAGGACCGCGGGGTCGGCGAGCATCGACGCCACGAGCGTGAGGAACTGCGACGCCTGTTGTCCGTCGAGGGCGCGATGGTCGAATGTCAGCGAGAGCGTCGCAACATGTCGAATGACAATCTGCCCGCCGCGAACCCACGGTCGCTCGTTCACGCTCCCCAGAGCGAGGATGGCAGCCTCGCCCGGATTGAGGAGTGCAACACCACCGTCGACGCCGAAGACCCCGACATTGGTGATCGTGACCGTGCCGCCGGTGAGATGTTCGACGTCGGTTCGGCCGGCGCGGGCCGTCGACGTCAGTTCGGTGATGAGGCGTGCGATTTCTCGTAGTGTCAGGCTGCCTGCGTCTTTGATGTTGGGAACGAGGAGTCCGCGGTCCGACGCCACGGCAATCCCCAGATTGATCCGTGGATGCACAACACTGCGTTCGGCCGCCTCATCCCACGTCGCATTGATACTCGGGTGCGACGCGATGGCAGTCACCAGAGATTTCGCGGCAAGAGTCAACGGCGTGACCGAGCAGTTCTCGAAGTCTGCGGATGTGCGCAGTGTGTCTAATAGTTCCATCGACGCGGTGACGTCGATCGTGACGAATACCGTTGCCTGGGGTGCGCGGGCGCTGCCGGTCATCGCCCGTGCCATCTCTCTGTGCTGCGCGGGTGCGGGCGGGACTCGCTTGCGTCGGCGGCTTGCATGAGCCGTCGCCGGACCGTAGCCGACCAGGACAGGCGGAGTCGACACATTCGCACCAGCCGGGTCCGTACTCTCGATGCGAATGATCGCCGCCCCCACTGGCACGGACTCGCCGGGTTCGGCAAGAAGTTCGGTGACAACTCCGGCGTACGGCGACGGAATTTGGACTTGTGCCTTGGCGGTTTCGACGTCGGCAATCACCTGATCGATGCGCACGTGTTCGCCGACATCAACGTGCCACGACACCAATTCGGCGCTTGTGAGACCCTCACCGAGATCGGGAAGTCGGAACTCCGCGGTAGTCATGCGGCCAGCACTTCATCGAGTGCGTCGAGGATTCGATCCGCGTCCGGTAGGTGGAACTGTTCGAGTTTGGCTGGGGGATAGGGGATGTCGAAACCCGTCACGCGTCGCACAGGAGCCCTGAGGTCGTAGAAGCACTCGTATGCGGCATGCGCGGCGATTTCGGCGCCCATCCCGAGAAACATCGGTGCTTCGTGGACGATGACAAGCCGCCCGGTCCGTCGTACCGACTTGTCGAGCGTGTCGAAGTCGATCGGGGAGAGTGATCGAAGGTCGATCACTTCGAGGTGATGGCCTTCGTCCTCGGCGATGTCCGCTGCTTCCAAGGCTGTAGCCACCATAGATCCGTAGGCAACAACAGTGGCATCGCTGCCGGGGCGGATTACCCGCGCACTGTGCAGTGGCAGTGGCGGTTCCGCTCTCAGATCCACCTCAGCCGAGTCCCAGTAGCGCCGCTTCGGTTCGAGGAATACCACCGGATCGTCGGACTCGACGGCTTGCCGGATCATGTGGAACCCGTCGGCCGGATTGCTCGGGTACACCACCCTCAGCCCCGCAGTGTGGGCGAAGTAGGCCTCCGGTGATTCCGAATGATGTTCTACGGCACCGATTCCGCCGCCGCTGGGAATGCGAATCGTGATGGGTGCGCGCACGCGTCCCTGGGTGCGGTAGTGGATCTTCGCGACTTGCGAGACGATCTGGTCGAAGGCCGGGTAGACAAATCCGTCGAACTGTATTTCGCACACCGGCCGGTAGCCGCGCAGCGCCAGGCCGAAAGCAGTTCCCACGATGCCGGATTCGGCGAGTGGCATGTCGATGACTCGGTTCTCGCCAAAATCCTTCTGCAGTGCATCGGTGACCCGGAAAACGCCGCCGAGCCGGCCGACATCCTCGCCGAGGATCACGACGTGGGGGTCACTCTCGAGTGCGCGTCGTAGCCCGGTGTTGAGGGCGGTCACCAGATTGACGAGCGTCATGACACGACCTCCTGATTGTCGAAACTTGCCAGATACTCCTGGTGCTGCGCACGTTCGTGATCGATCAACGGATGGGGTCCGGTGTAGACGTGATCGAACAGTGCCGAGGGCGGTGGATCAGGAAAGCCGATTGTGTTGCGTCGTAGAACGGAATCGACTTCGTCGGCAGCCGAGGCAATCTCGGTGGCTACCTTGTCATCGAGAAGTCCGCGCGAGGTGAGAAACAACCGCATCCGCTCGATCGGATCGCGGGCCCGCCACTGCGCCATGTCCGTGTCGGAGCGGTACCTCGATGGATCGTCGGAGGTGGTGTGTGGACCCATGCGGCAGGTGATCGCTTCGATGAACGTCGGCCCGCTTCCCTCACGGGCGTGGGCCAGCGCCTTCCGAGTGACTGCCAGGACAGCGAGTACGTCATTTCCGTCAACGCGATACGACGGGATGCCGTAGCCGTCGGCGCGGTGCGAGATCGGTGTGCGGGACTGCAGTGAGACCGGTTCGCTGATGGCCCACTGATTGTTCTGACAGAAGAAGACAACACCGGCGCGGAAGCTGGCGGCAAATCCCAGTGCTTCGGCGATATCGCCCTGGCTGGTGGCGCCGTCACCAAAATAGGCGATGGTGGCGATTTCTGCGCCGTCGAGGTGAGCACCCAGTGCGTAGCCTGTTGCGTGAAGTCCCTGGGATCCGACAACGATTGCCGGGTTGGTCACATTGAATTCTTCTGGGTCCCAGGCAGAATGGGCACACCCGCGCCACAAGACCGTCAGCGCGTGGGGCGGAACTCCGCGGCAGTAGGCGACGGCGTGCTCACGATAGGAGGTGAATGCAAAATCGTCAGGCTCCAGAGCGCGTGCTGATCCGACCTGCGCGGCTTCCTGGCCCAAGAGCGGTGCCCATAAACCGATTTCGCCTTGGCGTTGAAGTGTTACCGCGGTGGTGTCGATTCGGCGACTGATCACGAGGTCGCGGTACAACGACAGGTAATCGTCTCGATCCAGGTTTGCGATCAGACGGTCGTATTCCGGTCGGCACACCCGCGCGCCGTCCGGTTGAATGAGTTGGACTGGATAATCGAGGTTGTCGATCATCGTGAGTTCACCTCGGTTTCTGCTCCTGCCCGACGCGCCTTGTGGGCGATTCGAGCAATCCCGATGCGATATTCAGTTTTTCAGTGCTGTACTTCCAGCATCCCCCTCGACGCAGAATCCGCAAGTACTTGCGGGTTTCGAAGAGGGACAGACCGTCACAGTTTCCGAACCGGTGGGTAACAAAGGTGTCGGAACCACCCGCCGCAACGATTTCTCCGGCTAGCATCGGTGCGGTGAACGCAGTCGGACTGAACGAAGATGCTGTTTCAGGGTGGATCGCCGAGCTGGGCGTCGGCGCCACCACGCCACTGACTTTCGAGAGGATCGGCAACGGTCAATCCAATCTCACGTATGCCGTCACCGATGCCGGCGGTGCACGGTGGGTGCTGCGCAGACCTCCGCTCGGCACCTTGTTGGCCTCGGCGCATGACATAGTGCGTGAGCACCGAATCCTGTCGTCGCTGCAAGGTACGGCCGTCCCGGTGCCCAAGATCATCGGAATCACCGAGGATCCGGCTGTGACGGATGCGCCGCTGGTTCTCATGAGTTACGTCGACGGGGTTGTCATCGACGGTGTACCGGTTGCGCAGAAATTGACGGTAGAGCAGCGGCGGAATGTCGGGTTGGCGTTGCCCAAGGCTCTCGCCACTATCCACGGCGTAGATCTCGAAGAGACTGGATTGGAAGATCTGGCCAGTCGTAAGCCGTTTGCGGAGCGGCAGCTCAAGAGATGGTCAGCGCAGTGGGAAAAGTCGAAAACCCGAGATATCCCCGACGTGGAGCGGCTCGCGGACATTCTGCACCGAAACATTCCCGAGCAGACCGAAGTCACCCTGGTTCACGGCGATTTCCACCTCAACAACATCATCACCGATCCGGCTCGAGGCCAGGTGCTGGCAGTGGTGGACTGGGAACTGTGCACGCTGGGTGATCCACTGGCGGATCTTGGTGCGCTACTGGCGTATTGGCCCGAAGCGGGCGACAAAGTTGCCGGGCCGTTCATGGCGTCGACGCTCGAAGGTTTCCCCACTCGCGACGAACTGGTCGACGCCTATGTTGCCGCCACCGGTCGCGACGTGTCGGCCGTGGGCTACTGGCACGTGCTGGCGCTGTGGAAGCTGTCGATCATCGCCGAGGGAGTACTGCGCCGCATTCTCGACGACCCACGCAACCGCGCCGAGCACGGCGGTCCGACCTCGACTCTGATCGACGGAGTTGTTGCGCGCGCAGTCGAGACCGCCGAAAAGCTGGGATTGCACTAAGCGGGGCTGACCTCATTGGCAACAAGCGAACCGGCCGCCTCTTTGATCGCGGCCGGTATCGCGACCGGTGTGCGAGTGACTGCGTCGACGTAGACGTGGACGAACCGTCCCGTTGCAGCGGCGACCCATCTCCCCGCGGCGTCTTCGTGGAAGATCGCGAGCGCGTACACGATGCTCTTGGTGCCCAACTTTTCGATCGAGATGCCGACCTGCAACTGCTCCGGGAACGTGAGTTCACTCAAGTACCGGCACGATGTCTCCGCAACAACCCCGATGGCCGGCAGCGTGCGGATGTCGACGCCGGTGGCGGACATGAGCCACGCATTCACAGCTGTGTCGAAGTACGAGTAGTAGGTCACGTTGTTGACGTGGCCGTAGTGGTCGTTGTCGTCCCAGCGGGTCGGTACCGGCCAGCGGACGGGAAACTGCTCGATCGAGATGACGGTATCTGCTGCGCTCACGATCTCGACCTTAGCGAGGTCAGTGGACCACTCGTCAGCACGGCCCGGACGATCAACCCGACGAGGAGTGCCCAGAATGCCGATCCGATTCCCAGAACGCTGACGCCGGACGCGGCGATGAGGAACGTGACCACCGCACCTTCACGTTCGGTGGCGTCGCTGAGCGCAGCGGTCAACGACGCTGCCAAGGTTGCCATGAGTGCAAGCCCGGCAACGGTTTCCACCACTCCGGCTGGGGCCGCAGCAACAAGAGCTGCGACTGCGGCAGAACCTGCGGCCAGCACCAGGTAGGCCCAACCGGCTGTGCTCGCCGCGATCCACCGCCGCTTCGGATCAGGGTGCGCTGTCGGCGCTGCCGCGAGGGCGGCGCTGATCGCGGCGAGGTTGATGGCGTGCCCGCCGGCGGGGGCGCCGAGAACGGTGCCCAGGCCGGTCACGACCATGGACGGTCGCCACGGAACGGTGTATCCGAACGACTTCATCACCGCCACACCGGGGATGTTCTGCGACGCCATCGTGACGATGTACAGCGGAATTGCAATCCCGACCAGTGCCTGCCACGACCACGACGGCATGGTGAGATCGACGCGGGGAATCATCGCACCGACGTCGAGCGTGTTGTTGTCGGTGGTCGTCAGACTGATGCAGATCACGACGGCTGCGGTCAGAAATGCCAGTGGAACCGCCCACCGTTTGGAGAACCGTTGTGCCGCAAGCCAGACCACGATGACCGGCACTACCGCCAGCGGTGCGTCCCGGACCGCGAATATCGGAGCCAGGCACAGGGGGAGGAGAACCCCGGCGAGCATTGCCTGTGCCAGCGGTGTCGGGATCGCCGCGATGATCTTGCCCAGTGTCGGCCACAGTCCCGTGAGAACAATGGCAATTCCGACAACGACAAATGCGCCGACCGCAGCCGGCCATCCGCCGTGCACCGCGCCGGCGCCGGCCAGCAGCGCCGCACCAGGCGTCGACCAGGCCAGGGTGATCGGGATCTTGTACCGGCGGGAAAGCCACAGCATGCCCAGTGCCTGAGTCACACACAGAACCAACAGACCTGATGCAGCCTCGGTGGCGTTGGCGCCCACGGCGCTGAGGCCGGTGAGGAGTACTGCGAACGAACTGGTGAATCCCACGAGCGCTGTCACGATCCCCGCGCTGATGGGCTGTGCGTTGCTTACCGTCGCTTCCGGTTCGGTCGTAGATGGGGAGTCCGACATGGTCAGTGATTCTGCCCGACGCCGGAGCAACGGTTCTCAGCGATCCGGCCGGATGGGCGCTGTGACCGCTTTGCCGTAGATGAGGTGAGTCTGCGCGTGCCACACTTCCGGATGGGCGGCCAGGTGATCGATCAGCACCCTCTGCAGATGGGCACTGTCGCGCACGGCGACGTGGAGAAAGAAGTCTTCCGGTCCCGAGACATTGAACAGCGCAAGCGTTTCCGGAAGCGCCAGCGCATCGGCAGTGAACCGGTCGACAAGATCGCGGCGGTGGGGACGCAATTGCACGGCGATGATCGCCTGCATCGACCGGCCAACGGCGGCCGGGTCGACAACGGCATGGATTCCGCTGATCGTTCCGTTTGCCCGCAAGCGCCGCACACGTTCGTGGCACGAGGACGTCGCCAGTCCCACTCGGTCGGCCAGAACCTTGTTGGTGATCGACGCATCTTTCTGCAATTCGGCCAAAATCTTCCAGTCCACCGAATCCAGAGGCTCATTCTTCGTCATTCTCCGGATTGTATCCGGATCTGTTTTGAACTATCCGGATCCAGTTGCACACTCCCTCTATGAACGCATGTGTCGAATCCGCTCGGGTGTGAGGCAATTCGGATGAGTACCACACGGAGACACCGATGAGTACCACTCAGTGGCTTGCTTTTGGCTCCCTGCTTTCCATCGTCTTGTTCACACCTGGCCCGGATTTTGTCCTGATCCTGCGGCATTCCCTGGCAGATCGTCGGACCGGTGCCGTGGTCGCGGCGGGCGTTATCACGGGATTGGTTGTCCATACGGCGGCCGCGTCGCTCGGCTTGTCGGCTCTGGTCGCGACTCGTCCGCAACTGCTCTCGGCCCTCACCTATGCCGGCGCGGCGTATCTGACCTGGTTGGGGATCTCCGCAATTCGTAGTGCATTCAAAGCTCGAAGTGGTGGCGACACGTTAGTGGCCGCGTCGGAGCCGACCCCGCCGCTGCGGGCATACCGTTACGGGTTCCTGTCCAACCTTCTCAACCCGAAGGCGCTGTTGTTCTTTCTCGGCCTGCTTCCACAGTTTGTCGAACCAGGCGAGGGCGCGGGCCTGCGTACCCTGACGTTGGCCGGCGCCACAGTGGTTGCCGCCGCGCTGTGGTGGGCAGTCGTGGTGGTGCTCGCGGCAGGTGCCGGACGTAAGCTGCGGCGACCTGGCGTCGGAAAGCGCATCGACGTGGTGAGTGGAGTCCTACTTGTCGCGCTTGGTGCTTTCTTCGGTGTTGCCTGAGACGATCGTGCAAGTATGAAGGACATGACTGCACCCGTTCTTGTCGATGTCACCGAACTGGCCTCACTGATCGAGGCCGGCGCGGCGCCGGTCCTGCTCGACGTTCGCTGGGCGCTGGGTGATCCCCACGGAGCCGAGCACTTCCAGTCAGGGCATATTGCCGGAGCGGTCTTCGTGGACCTCGACACCGAACTGGCCGCTCCGGCGTCGAGGGAATCGGGGCGTCATCCCTTGCCTGCCATCGAGGACCTGCAGGCCGCGGCACGTCGATGGGGGATCAACGACGGAGATTCGGTGGTCCTGTACGACGCGACGGGAAACACCGCAGCGGCGCGCGGGTGGTGGCTGTTGCGATGGGCCGGACTCGCTGATGTCCGTCTGCTCGACGGTGGGTTGCAAGCCTGGGAAGCGGCCGATTTCCCGGTTGCGGTCGGTGCCGGTTCAGCAATCACCGAGGGCAACGTGACGCTCGACGCCGGACATATGCCGGTTGTCGATATCGACGAGGCGGCCGGGTGGTCGGCGAGCGGTGGTGTGCTTCTCGACGCGCGAGCCGTTGAGCGGTACCGCGGCGAGGTCGAGCCGATCGACCCAGTGGCCGGGCACATTCCCGGTGCGGTCAGTGCACCGACCGGTGAGAACATCGACGGCAATGGAAAGTTTGCCGGCACCGTAGCCTTGCGTGAGCGGTTCTCCGCAGCGGGTGACGGGGACCGCTTTGCCGTGTACTGCGGATCGGGAGTGACTGCGGCGCATCAGATTGCGGCCCTGGCGATAGCGGGCTACGACGCAGCCTTGTTCCCCGGTTCGTGGTCGCAATGGTCCAACGACAGCTCGCGCCCGATAGCCACTGGAGCGTAGTTCTCAGCTGTCGTCTCGTCTGATCAGTGCGGGGACGAAGAACCAGAGCGTGGTGAACATGACGGCGGCGCAGGCGGCCAGAATCTTTGCGCCGACGCCACCCACAGCGATCTCGGCGATCAGGAGCACGGTGCCGGTCATGGACGCCGCGAGAAAACCGGTGCCGCACAAGGCGAATCGGTTGGATATGGTCAGGATGCGCTGACGGTATCCGCCCCGAAAGAGGACTCGATGCCACACTGCCGGTGCCATCAGTAGGCCGAAGGAAATGGCAACCAGCATGACCGTGACCAAGTGAATGGTTTTGATGTACGTCGATTCGTCCTCGTAGCGCTCGGTGAAGGCCACGGCCAGCAGAAACGCGAACAAGATCTGAACACCGGAGAGAGCGACTCGTAGTTCTTGCAGCAGCTCGTTGAAGTTCCGAGCGAGTTGCACGGGAGGGCTCTCCCCGGTGTCGTTCATAGTGTCGAGTTTGTCACGCCCGCGAGTATTCAGAGGCGCGTTGGATCTGTTCGGCACTGGGGCGGACCCCCGTGTACAGCGCAAACTGCTCGGCAGCCTGGAGTGCGATCACCGAGGCGCCCGTGATCACCGTCTTGCCGAGTTCTTCTGCCAGGAGGATCAGGGGAGTGTTCTCTGGCATTGCCACCACGTCGAAAACGACCTGCGCGCCGCGCACCACGACATCCGGGAACGACAGCGCGTCTGCTTCGGGGCCGCCCGCCATCCCGATCGGAGTGGCGTTGATCAGAACGCCGGGACGCAGATCGTCGAGGTCTTCCCGCCACTGGAATCCGTACTGCGAGGCGAGCGCGTCACCGGCAGACTTGTTGCGCGCCACCACGGTGACGTCGGTGAAACCGGTGTCGCGAACCGCCGCGACGACGGCTTTGGCCATGCCGCCGCTGCCGGAGACCGCGACGGAGAGTGATGTGTCGACCTTGTTCTCGCGCAACAGGTTTGCCACAGCCTGGTAGTCGGTGTTGTAGGCGTGCAGGATGCCGTCCTCGTTGACGATGGTGTTGACGGAGTCGATTGCGGACGCGCTGTCGTGCATGACGTCGACATGAGCGATCACCTGCTCCTTGAACGGCATCGACACTCCGCAACCGCGGATGCCCAGTGCGCGGATACCGGCAACCGCTGCGGGAACGTCAGTGGTGGTGAATGCCTTGTAGACGAAGTTGAGGCCCAATTCCTCGTACAGATAGTTGTGGAATCTGGTGCCGATGTTGCTCGGTCGTCCGGATAGCGACATGCACAGAAGTGTGTCCTTGTTGAGGTCGACAGTCATGGCGTCAACTCTAATCCGGGCTACCGTGAACTTCAGGGCCGTGATGAGACCCATCCACGCCGGGATCTGCTCCGAATACGAGGTAACCGATCCCACGCATCACTCGTACCGAGCAGAACCGAGACGCATATGGTCACTGACAGCATCGAGGAACACCCGGCCGCGCAGTCACGGCCGCGTCGCAGGTTTGCAGCCCGTGCCATCTCCGGTGTACTTGCCGTAGCCGTGGTTCTGGGGGTAGGCCAACTGGTCGCCCTGCTGATCAATCCGGACTCCTCGCCGTTCTATGCAGTCGGTTCGACCACGGTGGATCGAACGCCGGCATGGGCACGCGAGTTTGCGATCGAGACCTTCGGGACCAACGACAAACCCGCGCTCTTCATCGGAATGTCGATCCTGATCGCGCTGCTCGGCGCACTAGCGGGCGTACTCGAGCGTCCCCGACGCCCGGTGGGTAGTGCGATCCTGATTGCTCTCGGATTGGTGGGCGTCTATGCGGCCTTGAACCGTCCGACGGCTGACGCGATGTACGCGTTCCCCACGATCGTGGGTGTTGTTGCCGGCGTCGTCACGCTGAGGTTGCTGATCGGGCAACTCGACGTAGCGCCCTCGCCTGGTGTTCCCGAGACGTGGCTGCCGCGTCGACAGTTTCTGATGCTGGCCGGGGTTGCCGTTGCCGTCGCTGCGGCGGCCGGTGCTGCCGGAAAGTTCGTGGGGCAGCGCATCGCCGGGGCTTCCGCGAACCGTGCGGACTTCGTCGTTCCGACTGCTGCCTCGGCAGCGCCACCGATACCGGCCGCCGCGAACATCGGTGTTGCCGGTGCGTCGACGTACATCACCCCCAACGACGATTTCTATCGGATCGACACGGCACTTCTTGTCCCGCAGCTCACGACGGACTCGTGGGAACTGCGCATCCACGGCATGGTGGACCGCGAGCTGACTTTGTCGTTCGACGATTTGGTCGCCCGGACACCGATCGAACGGGTCATCACCTTGACATGCGTGTCCAACGAGGTGGGCGGCAACCTCGCGGGCAACGCCACCTGGATCGGCTACCCGATGAAGGACATCCTCGAGGAAGTGGGCGTGCACCCGGACGCGGACATGCTGCTCTCGACCAGCGTCGACGGATTCACTGTCGGCACCCCGGTTGAAGTGGTGACCGACGGACGCGACGCCATGCTTGCCGTGGCGATGAACGGGGAGCCGCTGCCGTTCGAGCACGGATATCCGGTCCGTCAGGTCGTGCCCGGTTTGTACGGTTTTGTCTCCGCGACAAAGTGGGTCACGGAGTGGGAACTCACCAGGTTCGACCAGGTGGACGCCTATTGGACGCAACGAGGATGGGGTGCGCAGGCGCCGATCAAAACGGCGTCTCGGATCGAAGTGCCGGCGTCCTTGGCGCCCGTGAATGCCGGGCAGATTCAGATGGCGGGAACAGCGTGGGCCCAGCATCGCGGTATCAAGGCGGTGGAGGTTCGTGTCGACAACGGGCCGTGGCAACCCGCAACCCTCGCGCAGGAGTATTCGATCGACACATGGCGTCAGTGGTCGTGGATGTGGGACGCGGCGCCGGGGTTGCACACCGTGCAGGTCCGAGCGATCGATCTGGATGGAAACGTTCAGGTCGAGGAACGGACTCCGCCCATCCCTGGCGGTGCAACGGGCTGGCACACAAGGTCTTTCACGGTGAAGTAGGTCAGCAGCGCGCTTCTTCGAGTTCGCGCAGCGTTGTGTGGTCGGCTCGGCTGATCGGTAGTCCGTAACTCACGGCTACGGCGAGGTACTTCCAGGCGTAATAGCAGTGGTACGCAGGATTAGGTGGGAGCCACTGCGCGGGAGTGCTGTCACCTTTCGACTGATTGTCACTTCCCTTGACTGCCAGCAGGTTCAATTCCGTGTCGTTGGCGAACCGCAGGCGCAGGTCCATCGGCCACGTACTTGCCCCGAAATCCCAAGCCGCGGCCAGGGGATAGACGTGGTCGATCTGGACTGCACTTGCCTGGCTGCGATCGAACACGATTCGATCACCGGAGTACGGATCGGTCATCACACCGGACAGTACGACGCAATCGCGGGTTCCGGGCTTGAACGTTTTTTCCGAAAGGTCCTGAGCCAGAACGTTGTTACGGGTATCGCAGCCGTCGTGACCCATCGGGGCTTCCTGGTCGTCGGACCACGCGGGGCCGAAGACACACGCCTGTCCACTCTTGCAGCCGCGCTGATATCCGCCGGGGTGCGGGCGCTGATCGACGACGGATACCCGGTTGAGCAAATCCTCGAGCTGAGTGGTGGTGGGGCTGCCCGGTGCAGAACTCTCGTTGCCGATCCAGCCGCAGGACGTAAGCACACAGGCGAGGATCGTGACCACTATCGCCCACGAACCCCTGCGTCCCACCGTGCCCCTCTCGCTTGACCCTCTCACTTGATCGAGATTCAATCACCAGGTTCCGACAGATCGGCTTCGGATGCGTGGTCGAACTCGATTACCACTTTGCCCGCGCTGTGCCCACTCTCCACAGCAGCAAGGGCTGAGCCGGCCTGCTCGAAGGGAAAGCGCTGCCTCACGGCGGGGTCGAGGGAACCATCGGCCACCAACTCCGCGACCGCCGTGAACACCGCGGTGGTGCGCCGACGCTCTACTCCGCTGCCGCCCAGTTCGGTAGCAGCGACGGAATCGGCGATGCTGATAAGCGGGGCGCCCGGACGCCGCAATGAAGCGGCCCTCTGGAGGGGCTCCCCGCCGACCAGATCGAAGACACCGTCGACCCCGCTGGGCGCGAGGGCGGCAACGGCATCTGCCCACAGATCACCGGAGTCCACCCACAGCGATCCGGTTTCCTCGACGGCGTCCTGCTTGGCTGCGCTGGCCACGCCGAGCACAGTGATGCCGCGCGCTCGGGCCAAGGTGAGCGTGCTGGTCCCGACTCCACCGCCCGCGCCGAGCACCAGCAGCGTGGCGCCGGCCGCGAGGTCTAGATCGTGAAGGGCGTCGAACGCGGTTCCGCAGGCAACGGGTATCACGGCGGCGTCGGCCCAGGACGCCGCGGTCGGTTTGCGTGCGGCCTGGGAGGCATTGAGCACGGTCGCCTCGGTATATCCGCCGAATCCTGTTGCGGTGGAGCCGAACACCTCGTCGCCGACGTCGAACTCCGTGACCCGTGGTCCCACGCTGGTGACGACACCTGACACCTCGCGGCCGAGCACTGCCGGCAGTGTCACCGGCACGGTGTCCTTGCGGGTTCCTGCCCGGACCTTCCAGTCCGCCGGATTGACGCCGGCAGCGCGGACGGACACCACAATCTGCCCGGCGCCAGGTGGCGGCAGGGAAACGTCGAAGAACGATTGAGTCTGCGGACCGCCGTACTCGGTGAAACCGTATGCCAGGACCATGACAACAGCCTATGTCGGTAGCACCTGATTGGATGGTCGGATGCTGCATGGACTCTGGTCACCGGGATCGGGGCTCAAACTGTGGGTAGACGGACACGAGGGCGCCGGGGTCGATGATCCCCGCGACCCGGTCAGTGCTGTCCTGCACCGAAAATTCCGTCATCGAGTAAGTATCGCGATGCCTTCCGTGCCGGGTGGGCCGCTGCAGAGTGAGTACGCGGCGGTGGCGCTGGCACCGGGTGATGCCGTTGACCTGCTGCTTCGGATCAAACCTGCGGACGGCCGGGTTGCCGGCGACCTGCATTACCTTGTCCACGTTGTTCGGGGGATCGAGCGTTGGGTGCGGGCAGGGCGGGTTGTTCCCGAACTGGGCCGTGCCGAGGGCAGTTGGTGGCCGCGCTGGCGGCTGCTGATCGACGAGCGTCAGCGCGCGTGGCTGGGTGAGTTGGTTGTTGCGATGCCCCCGGTGCAGCGCGCAGTGGGATCACCTCGAGCTGTTTTGGACGACGTTGTTCTCGAACTGACCGATTCGGTTGTTCGCCGAGTGCTGGGCGAGTCGGTCGACACTCCCACGACCGGGCTGTGGGCGGCATTGGTCCGCGGCGACGCATTCGACAACGCGGAATTGCGAGTTGCGTCGTCTCTGACGCAATGGCGCGGCACTCTCACCGCACATGAGCCCGACTTGGTCCTGCGGTTGATCGAACCGGAACTGAGCGAGGACGCCGATATCGATGCGGAAGCACTCTGGCGACTGCAAGTGTGCCTTCGGCCGGAAGGTGAAGCCCCCGAACGGATCAGGCTGCACCGTGCCGATGCCGCGCGCCTGCAAGTAGGTAGCCGAAAACTCGAGGAAGCCATCGCCGCCTACCCTCGCTTTCGGGATGTGCCGCGCGACGACGACAGCTTGGACCTTCTACTGCCGACAGCTGTGGTGATGGATCTGGTCGGCCACGGCGCTATCGCCTTGCAGGAGAAGGGAATCACGCTCCTGCTGCCTCGGGCGTGGAGCGTCGTGTCGCCGTCGTTGCGCGTGAAAGTCACCTCGGCATCCTCACCGATCGTCGCCGAGAATCGTACGGTCGGCCTGGATCAGTTGGTGGAATACGACTGGGAGTTGGCGCTCGGAGACAAAGTGCTCACGCCGGAAGAAATGGCGCGCCTGGTCGACGCGAAGTCGGATCTTGTTCGCTTGCGCGGTGAGTGGGTCCAAGCTGACCGGGAGGTGCTTGCCCGGGCCGCTCGTTTTGTCGGCGAGCGCCATGCGAGTGGCGACCGGGCCATCATCGAATTGATCAAAGACCTGATCGCCGACGACCTCAAAGATCTTCCCGTCGAAGAAGTGACGGCAACGGGGTGGGCGTCGGCGCTGCTGAACAATTCGGTCGAACCGGCAGAGGTTCCGGTTCCGGCAGAAGTCAAAGCGGTACTGCGGCCTTATCAGCGGCGAGGACTCAACTGGTTGGCGTACATGAGCGCTCTCGGGTTGGGTGCGGTATTGGCGGACGACATGGGGTTGGGAAAGACGCTCCAACTGTTGGCGCTGCTTGCGCACGAGAAGTCCACGACGCCAACGCTGTTGGTGTGTCCGATGTCGGTGGTCGGTAACTGGCAGCGCGAGACGGCGCGGTTTGTTCCGAGCCTGCGGGTGTACGTCCATCACGGTTCCGATCGCGCAACGGGCGCGGCGCTCGAGGCCGCAGTACGCAGCCACGATCTGGTGATCACGACGTACGCGTTGATGACGCGTGACGTCGCTGCCCTGAAGGATCTCGATTGGCGTCGCGTTGTGCTCGACGAGGCCCAGCACATCAAGAATGCCAAGACATCGCAGGCGCGCGCCGCTCGCAGCATCCCGGCGGCACATCGGGTCGCATTGACCGGAACTCCGGTGGAAAACCGGTTGGACGAGCTGCGATCCATCCTCGACTTCGCCAACCGTGGTGTGCTCGGTTCGGAACAGATGTTCCGCAAACGCTTTGTCGTGCCGATCGAACGGGAGAAGGACGAACTTGCCGTTTCGCGGCTGCGCGCCGTCACGTCGCCGTTTGTCCTGCGGCGAGTCAAGACCGATCCCGCTGTCATCTCCGATCTTCCGGAAAAACTCGAGATGACGGTCCGCGCAAATCTCAGCGAAGAGCAAGCTGCTCTCTATCGCGCGGTAGTCGACGACATGATGGCCCAGATCAAGGGCACGGAAGGTATGAAGCGCAAAGGCGCAGTGCTCTCCGCTCTCACCAAACTCAAGCAGGTCTGTAACCATCCGGCGCATTTTCTTCGCGACGGATCTGCGGTGATGCGCCGCGGTCAGCATCGTTCCGGCAAACTCGGATTGATCGAAGACATCGTCGAATCGGTGACTGCGGAAGACGAGAAGGTGTTGCTGTTCACGCAGTTCCGCGAGTTCGGGGAACTGGTGGTGCCCTACCTGTCCGAGCGGTTCAGCACGGGGGTCCCGTTCCTGCACGGCGGTGTGTCGAAGGCCGGCCGTGACACCATGGTCGAGGAGTTCCAGAGTGTCGGCGGTCCGCCGATCATGGTGCTCTCGCTCAAAGCCGGCGGAACGGGACTCAATCTGACCGCCGCGAATCACGTTGTCCATATGGATCGGTGGTGGAATCCCGCGGTCGAGAATCAGGCCACCGACCGTGTGTTCCGCATCGGTCAAAATCGAAATGTCCAGGTCCGCAAGATGGTCTGTGTCGGGACATTGGAAGAACGGATCGACACGATGATCGACACGAAGAGCGAATTGGCCGAGCTGGCCGTCGGAACAGGGGAGAACTGGGTGACGGAGATGAGCGTCGAACAGCTCGGTGAATTGCTCCGACTCGGTGACGACGCGGTAGGCGAATGAGTCCGCGTCGTGGAGGTCCCGATTTCAGTGAATACACGGGCGCGCGTAAGCGAGCGGCGCCGATCAAGTCTCGCCCCGCTTTCGGTCGGACGTTCTGGGGCAAGGCATTTGTCCGGGTCATCGAGCAGATCGGTGACAAGGGCCGGGTCTCGCGGGGTCGAACTTTTGCTCGCACAGGCAAGGTCTTGCCGCTCGATATTCGGCCGGGACGCGTAACCGGCGAGGCCTGGGGGACACAGCTCGAACCGTTCACCGCCACTCTCGCAGTCAGCACTCTCGACAACACGGATATCGACGACATCATCACCAAACTCCGCCGGGTCCCAGGCTCATTGGCCTCGCTGGTCTCCGGGGTGGTTCCGGACATGCTCGCCGCGCAACTCCTGCCGGACGGGCCGGGTGCTTTCCAATTCGACTGCACCTGTCCCGACGAGGGATGGCCGTGTAAACATGCTGCGGCCGTGGCCTTCCTGACTGCCGAGCGGATCGATACCGATCCGCTGCAACTTCTGATCCTGCGCGGGGTCGATCTCAGCGATCTGATCGGGGGAGTGGAAGACGAGACCACGATCGCGGTCGACGTAGAAAGCTGGTTCGGGGACTCGTCCCTTCTGCCAGGATTGCCGCGAGTCGAATTCCGGGCTGCGATAGACGATCTGGACGTGAACGCGTTGCGGGCCTCGGTGGCTGCGCTGGGATTGGATGTGGCACAGCAAAACGTCGCGCTCGCCGAACTGCGGGCAATTTACCGGCAATTGGACTCCTGAGCTCAACCACTAGGATCCCGGTGCCTGTTCCAGTATCGTGAGGTGGATAGGTCCGGTAGGGACCTGTCGACGATAGATTCTTTCACTTCACGAAAGGGGCAGCCGCCGTGATGCCCGTACATCTGCGCGACAGCGCTATACCCAAACACGAGCAGTTACGAAACATTTTGCTGCACAAGTGCACCCGCGAGTTGCAGCCGGGCGACTTGATGACCAGTGAGCGTAACTTGATGCAGGATTACGGCGTCAGCCGAATCACGGTTCGTGAGGCGATCGGTCAACTCGTCAACGACGGCTATCTTGTGCGCGTGCGTGGCAAGGGAACCTTTGTCGCTCACCGCCAGGTTCAATCCAAGCTGCACCTCGCGTCGTTCACCGAGGAAATGCGAGCCCAGGGACACGTTCCCACCACTGTGGTCCTCGTCAACGAGGAAGACACCGTGCCCGATGCCACGGCGTCGGCGCTCGGAATGGAGCCGGGATCGTTGGGCTACCACGTCAAACGCCTGCGCTTGGCAGACGGTGAACCGGTGAGTGTCGACGACGGTTGGTACAACCCACAGCAATTGCCCGGGCTCACCGACCTCGACCTGACCGGGTCGATCTACCGTGCGACGGCCGACAAGTACGACAAGCCGATCGACCGCGCGGAACAGACCGTCAGCGCCGACGGTGCAACCATCGAGATCGCCACTCTGCTCGGGACGAAGAAGGGGGCACCCGTTCTGTACTTCGATCGAGTGTCCTTCAGCGAGGGCGCGCCGATCGAGCACACGTGCAGTTGGTACCGCTCCGATCGTTATCAACTGCAGATGGAAGTACAGGGAAACGAACGAGCGGGCACACGCGCCTGATCGCAACCCGAACAGCAGGCGGGCGCATCCTCTTTCGAGGGTGCGCCCGCCTCGCTCGTATTCAGGCAGACCAGTCGAACAAGATGTCGCCGGTCTTCACTTCTTCTCCCACAGAAGGGGATTCGACGGTATCGGGTTTGGAGTCCATGACTACAACCGGGCAGATTGCCGAGTAGCCGGTGGTATCGATGAACGCCGGATCGAAGCTGACGACAGGATCGCCGGCCGCGACGGTGTCACCCTCGGATGCGATGAGCGTGAAGCCCTTGCCTTCGAGTTTGACGGTGTCGATTCCGATGTGAACCAGTACGCCCGTTGCCTTCTCGCCGAAGATGACGAATGCGTGGGGATGGAGTTTGAGGATCTTCCCGGCGATGGGTGCGACAACGGTGAGGTGGCCCTGGTCGCGGGCGGGTTCGAGGGCTACCCCTGATCCGACCATCTGCTGGGCAAAAACCGGGTCTGGAACGTCGGCAAGTGCAAACACACGGCCGGGAAGCGGAGCGAGGACGGAGACGGTCACAGGATGTCCCCGATGTCCTCGGCGAGGATGTCGGCCTCGGGTCCGACGATCACCTGGACGACGGAGCCGGCCTTGAGCACACCATGCGCGCCTGCGGCCTTGAGAGCGGCTTCGTCGACCTTGGCGCCGTCCTTGACCTCGGTGCGCAGGCGGGTGATGCACGCTTCGATTTCGACGATGTTCCCGGCGCCGCCGAGGCCCTTGATGATTGCTTCCGCTTTCGACATTGCTGCTCCTGTGTGTGGTCGTAAATGCGTCGGTTGTTGTCGCTGGTGAAGCACTCTGGCTGATAGCGGGACGTGAGTCAACACGTAACTTAAATCACATTCCGGTCTTGACATCTGCGCTTCATCAGGCAAAACTACAACTGGTTATGACCGGACAGTACCCGTTAGCGGTGCAACGCCACAACAGTTTCGGCAAAACGATTTTCCGGCTCCTCGCGGTGGGCGAGGTGTCCACTTCGCGTACCTAAACCAGCAGGCCGACCCGTTGCGGCCCAGCGAGCAGAGAAGGTCAACGATGACGCTCGACGACACTCCCAAGAAGGAATCAACGTTCTTCGCCGGCGTCCAACGCCTCGGCCGAAGTTTGATGTTGCCCATTGCCGTTCTCCCGGCAGCCGGCATCCTTCTGCGACTCGGCCAGGACGACCTGCTCGGCCGGTTCAGTCCGCTCGAGAGCGCGGCCACGGTGATTTCCGCTGCCGGTCAAGCCGTGTTCACGTGGCTGCCGCTGATCTTTGCCGTCGGCATTGCGATCGGGTGGGCCAAGAAGGCAGACGGATCCACCGCCCTTGCCGCGGTGGTCGGGTACATAGTGATCGACGGTGTCTTCAAGGCCATGTCGCCGATCGTTCTCGAAGGAAAAACCGATCCCAACGGGGATCAGTCGTTGATCAATTACGGCGTACTCGCCGGCATCGTGATGGGTCTACTCTCCGCAATTCTGTGGCAGCGCTTCTATCGAACAAAACTGCCCGACTACCTCGGATTCTTCAACGGCCGACGTTTGGTTCCGATCCTGACCGCCGTTACCGGCCTGCTCGTCGGCGTCCTCATGGCGTTCTTGTACCCGCTGTTCAACTCCGGACTGAACTGGGTCGGTGAAGCAGTTGCCTCGAATACCGTTGTCGGCGGCGGCATCTACGGCGCAGCCAACCGTCTGCTCATCCCGACCGGCCTGCACCACATCCTCAACTCGGCAGTGTGGTTCCTGATCGGCGACTACCAGAACGCCAGCGGTCAGATCATCCGCGGCGACCTCAACCGGTTCTTTGCCGGTGACCCCACTGCCGGGACGTTCATGACCGGATTCTTCCCGATCATGATGTTTGCCCTGCCGGCTGCGGCGTTTGCCATCTGGCGCAATGCCAAGCCCTCTCAGAAGAAGCTTGTCGGCGGCATCATGCTCTCCACCGGCCTCACCGCCTTCCTCACCGGCATCACCGAGCCCCTCGAATACTCGTTCATGTTTGTTGCGTGGCCGCTGTACGTCATCCACGCGCTTCTGACCGGTACGTCGATGGCGTTGGTCAACGCACTGGGAATCCACGACGGATTCACCTTCTCAGCCGGCTTCTTCGACTACGTCCTGAACTTCGGCAAGGCCACCAACGCCTGGATGCTCATCCCGATCGGACTTGCGTACGCGCTCATCTACTACTTCCTCTTCAGCTTTGTCATCAAGAAGTGGAACCTGCGCACGCCAGGCCGCGAAGAAGAGGCCGAAGTTGCGGCAGGCGAGCCTGATGCTGCGCTCCTCGAAGCCGAAATGGCGCTCGCTGCCGAAGGCGACACCCGGACCGACGCACCACTCGTCGCGGAAGTGGAGAAGAAACTCGACAAGGAACTGGAAGGGCGCTGACGCATGACAACGGCAACAATCACCGAGCGGAACCAGATCAGTGCACTCGGAGTCAGTGCCGGAGTCGTCTGCGCACCCTGGTTGAGTTTCGCAGTGCCCGAACGTACTTCGGCGCAGGATCCGATCACCGGCGAGCCGGAGTCCGAACTGGCCAGAATTCGATCGGCGCTCGACACCGTCAGTGCGGAACTCCTGCGCCGCGCGGAATCCGTCGACGGTGTCTCCGCGGACATCCTGACCACGTCGGCGGCGATGGCACGGGATCGGGCCATCGTCGGCGCGGCGCAGAAGAACCTCGAATCAGGTCTGCCGACAGCACATTCGGTGACGGTTGCCTTCGACGGATTCTGCGCCAAGCTCGACGCGGTTGGCGGGTACATGGCCGAGCGGGCAACAGATCTGCGTGACCTCGCTCAGCGGGTGGTCGCAGTGCTGCGCGGCGAACCGATGCCAGGAATCCCCAACCCCGGTTACCCGTACATTCTGGTGGCCCGGGACCTGGCGCCCGCCGACACGGCAACGCTCGGCGACACCGACGTGGTCGGATTGCTCACCGCAGAGGGCGGGCCAACCAGTCACACCGCCATCCTCGCCAAGTCGCTCGGCATTCCGGCGGTGGTGAACTGCGCGGATACCGATCGGCTGGTCCCGGGTGCTGTTCTGATCCTCGACGGTTCGAGCGGGACGGTGACGATCGATCCGAGCCCCGAGCAGTGCAGTGAGGTCGCCAGGGAAGCATCGGCCCGTGCTGCTCGCGCCGCGACTGCCAGCGGTCCCGGACGTACCCGCGACGGTTTTGCCGTGCGCTTGGCGGCAAACATCGGGACCGTGGCCGATGCCGAACGTGCGGGCGCCGCCGACTGTGAGGGTGTTGGCCTGTTCCGTACCGAATTCTCGTATCTCGGTCGCCACGATGCACCCTCCGTGGCGGAGCAGACCGCAACGTACAGAGCTGTTTTCGAGCACTTTGCCGGACGCGCCGTTGTGGTGCGGACCCTCGATTCCGGTTCCGACAAACCGTTGCCCTTCCTGGATCTCGGGGTCGAGGAGAATCCGGCGCTCGGAATTCGGGGGCTCCGCGTGGCAAATCTGTATCCGGACACTCTGGTAACCCAGCTCGACGCACTGGTTGCGGCTGCCGATGCAACCGGCGCGGATCTGCGCGTCATGGCACCGATGGTCGCGACGGCCGATGAAGCTGCGGGCTTCGCGGAACTCGCCCGATCCCGTGGGGTCGGCAAGGTGGGCGCGATGATCGAGGTTCCGGCTGCGGCCCTGCGCGCAGGAGATCTCCTCGAACATCTGGATTTCCTGAGTATCGGAACCAATGACCTGAGCCAGTACACCTGTGCGGTCGACCGGATGACGGGCAGCCTCGCACACCTGCTCGACCCGTGGCAGCCGGCAGTCCTCGACCTGATCGCGATGGTCGGTCAGGCCGGAGCCGTCGCAGGCAAACCTGTTGGTGTGTGCGGGGAATCGGCGTCGGATCCGCTGTTGGCGCCGGTGTTGGTCGGTCTCGGGGTGTCGAGTCTGTCGATGTCCGTCGCAGCGATCGGGGCCGTTCGCGCGGAACTGTCGGCGCTCGATCTCGAGGTATGCCTGCAGATGGCGTCGGCGGCTCGTAATGCCCGAACGCCGGTCGACGGCAGGGCGGCGGTCGCGAGCATCAGGAATTCCTCGTGACCGAGTCACTCGTGCTGCGCGGCACCGTTGTCGGCGGTTCCTCCGGGAGCATCGACGACGGCATCGTTGTGGTCGACGGTGAGCTGATCAGCTGGGTGGGGGCGGCGAAGGACTATGCCTTAGCTGATGGCCCGGATCCCGCTGATGTTCCGGACGCAACCGACTGCGTGATACTTCCCGGGCTGATCGACGTCCACAGTCACGGCGCCGCGGGAGCGGGTTTCCCCAACACCGACGCGGCGGGCGCCCGAGTGGCCGCGTCGCATCACCGTGAGCACGGGACGACGGGTCTGCTGGCAAGTTTGGTGTCGGCGCCCCGTGCGGATCTGATGCGCCAAGCCGCGATGTTGGCCGACCTGGTTGAGGACGGCGAGATTCTGGGTATCCACCTCGAAGGGCCGTTTATCAACTGTGTTCGATGTGGTGCCCAGGATCCCGCAGCGATAGTTTCCGGGGACCCTGACCTGCTCGAAGAGGTGTGCAACGCGGCCCGCGGGCACGTGCGTTCGATGACTCTGGCACCGGAGACGGAGAATTTCGGGAAACTGCTCGACGTCATGCGTCGACGCGAAATTCTGCCCAGCTTCGGACACACCGACGCCGATGCGGCGACTACGTCGACCCGGATCGGACAGGCGGCTCGCAGCGGTCGGGTGAGCGCAACACACCTGTTCAACGGGATGCCGCCGTTGCATCACCGTTCGCCGGGTCCGGTGGCGGCGTGCCTCGCGGCCGCCGGGAGAGGAGAGATGGTGGTGGAACTGATCGCCGATGGAGTGCATCTGGCTCCGGAAACGGTGTCCATGGTGTTCGATGCCGTCGGCGCAGACCAGATCACGCTGGTCAGTGATTCCATGGCTGCCGCCGGAATGGCCGACGGAAACTATCAACTCGGCGCTCTGGATGTGGTGGTGAGCGGTGGCGTCGCCAGACTTGCCACATCCGACGGTTCGGACGGGGCCATAGCCGGCGGAACGGCACGACTGCTGGATGTGCTGCGTAGCACCGTGTTCGACAGCGGAGTTGAACTCGCCGATGCCGTCACCGCTGCCACTCGTACCCCGGCAACACTGCTGGGACTGCACGATTCACATGGATCGCTGACTGCCGGCTACCGCGCCGACATCCTGGTCACCGATCGTCACCTGCGCCCGGTGCGCGTACTACACGGCGGTCGGGCCGCCGGAAAGGAAATCTGATGGAAATTGTCATCATGCCTACCCCGCTGGAGGTCGACTCGACGGCAGCAGACATCGTCGAAGGCTATGTCCGACGCGGTGCTACGACGCTTGGGCTCGCAACAGGTTCGTCGCCGATCGGGACGTACCGCGAGCTGGCGCGTCGTCACCGGGTGTCGGGACTGGACTTCTCGCAGGCTCAGGCATTCTTGCTCGACGAGTATCTTGGACTGCCGAAAAGCCATTCGCAGTCGTACTATTCGGTGATTCGCGCCGAATTCGTCGACCACGTCAATCTGGATCCGGAGCGGGTGTTCAGCCCAGACGGTGAAGCAGTAATTCCCGATGCCGAAGTGGAACGCTACGACCGTAGTATCGCCGAAGCCGGGGGAGTGGACGTCCAGTTGCTCGGAATCGGCACCGACGGACACATAGGTTTCAACGAACCCGGTTCCGCTCTGTCGTCGCGAACCCGGGTCAAGACGTTGACGGAGCAGACGCGAATCGACAACGCTCGTTTCTTCGAGCGTCCTGACGATGTTCCTCATCACGTTCTCACCCAGGGCCTCGGAACTATCAGTGATGCACGGCATTTGGTGATGATCGCGACCGGCGAAGGCAAGGCCGACGCGATTGCTGCAGCCGTCGAAGGCCCGTTGACGGCATTTTGCCCGGCTTCGATCCTGCAGTGGCATCGCCACGTCACGGTGGTCATCGACGAAGCTGCTGCCGGGCGGTTGAAGTTGGCCGACTACTACCGGTACGCGCTCGAGAACAAGCCACCCTGGCAGTCGTACTGACATGAGCGCTCTCGAACTTGCCGTTCAGGATGTTCGTGGGGCGCAGATCGCACTCGCCGTGGGGGCGGCGCGTGTTGAACTCTGTGCGGCACTGGGGGCAACCGGTGGTCTCACCCCCAGCTACGGATTGATCGAAGCAGTTGTGGCAGTGGGTGTTCCGGTGCATGTCCTGATCCGGCCACGGGCTGGTGGATTTGTATACTCTGCCGACGAGATGGTGGTGATATGCCGTGACACACGCGCCGCAGTGGCAGCAGGTGCGTCCGGGATAGTGATCGGCGCTCTGACCGAAACCTCCGCGGTCGATGTCGACGCGATGCGTTCGATCATCGACTGCATCGACCCGTCAACTGTCGAAGTCACCGCACACCGCGCCGTCGACGTGGTGCCGGACAGAAATGTGGCACTCGACATCTTGGTGGATCTCGAAGTAACCCGGGTCTTGACGTCGGGCGGTGCCCCGACCTGCGCCGAAGGGCTGGCGGAGTTGGGGACCCTGGTCGATCACGCCGCGGGGCGGATCCAGATCATGGCCGGTGGCGGCGTCCGGATTCCCGATATTGCCGCAATTGCGGCGACCGGAGTCGACGCGATCCACTTGTCCGCTCGCGCGATCGTCGAAGGTTCCGGTGGGCCGGGCGGTGGTAGCGGTGGATATGAGGTCACTGACCGGGAAATTGCGCTGTCCGCGGCTTCGGCCCTAGACATACATGGACATCCAACTATAGGATGGTAGACATACTCGGCGCTGCTTCTCGGGCAGTCCACAACGAGCAAGGAACGGGTTAGCACAATGGTTGACAATGCGGCAGTTCAAGAGTTGACGCACTTCGTCGGTGGCAAGCGGGTTCCCGGAGCTTCCGATCGATTTGCAGACGTCTTCGATCCCAACACCGGTAAGGTTCAGGCGCGCGTCCCGCTCGCAAGCAAGGCCGAAACCGAAGCCATCATCGCCAATGCAGAAGAGGCGCAGAAGGTCTGGGCTGCTTTCAACCCGCAGAAGCGCGCCCGCGTGCTCATGAAATTCCTCCAGCTCGCTCAGGCTGAGATGGACTCCCTCGCTCGTCTCCTCTCGTCCGAGCACGGCAAGACCGTCGCTGACGCCAAGGGTGACATCCAGCGTGGCCTCGAGGTCATCGAATTTGCCGTCGGTGCTCCGCACCTGCTCAAGGGCGAATTCACCGAGAGCGCAGGCACGGGTATCGACGTGTACTCGATGCGTCAGCCGCTGGGCGTCGTTGCCGGCATCACGCCCTTCAACTTCCCCGCGATGATCCCGCTGTGGAAGGCCGGCCCGGCCCTCGCCGCAGGTAACGCCTTCATTCTCAAGCCGTCCGAGCGTGACCCCTCCGTGCCGCTGCGCCTGGCCGAGCTGTTCCTCGAAGCCGGACTGCCCGCTGGCGTGTTCAACGTGGTCAACGGTGACAAGGAAGTTGTCGACGTCCTGCTCACCGACGACCGCATCAAGGCTGTCGGTTTTGTCGGCTCCACGCCGATCGCCCAGTACATCTACGAGACCGCCGCAGCTCACGGCAAGCGTGCACAGTGCTTCGGTGGTGCCAAGAACCACGCGATCGTCATGCCCGACGCAGACCTCGACGAGGTTGCCGACGCCCTGATCGGTGCCGGCTACGGCAGCGCCGGTGAGCGTTGCATGGCCATCTCCGTTGCCGTTCCCGTCGGCGAAGAGACGGCAGATGCGCTGGTTGCCAAGCTGAAGGAACGCGTCGCGAAGCTCAAGATCGGTCGCAGTGACGACGAAGGTGTCGACTTCGGACCCCTCGTCTGCCAGGACGCCCTCGACCGCGTCAACAACTACGTGCAGATCGGCATCGACGAGGGCGCAACGGCAGTCGTCGACGGCCGCGGCTTCACCCTCGAAGGCCATGAAGGCGGATTCTTCGCCGGCGCAACCCTGTTCGACAACGTTACGTCGGATATGCGCATCTACAAGGAAGAAATCTTCGGACCCGTACTTCAGGTTGTGCGCGCTGCCGATTACGAAGAGGCACTGCGTCTTCCGACGGAACACGAGTACGGAAACGGCGTCTCCATCTTCACCCGTGACGGCGATACCGCTCGTGACTTCACGGCCCGCGTCAACGTCGGCATGGTCGGCGTCAACGTGCCGATCCCGGTCCCGATCGCGTACCACACCTTCGGTGGCTGGAAGCGCTCCGGCTTCGGTGACCTGAACCAGCACGGTCCCGACTCCTTCCGCTTCTACACCAAGACCAAGACGGTGACGCAGCGTTGGCCTTCCGGCAAGAAGGAAGAGACCAATCACTTCGTCATCCCCACGATGAACTGATCGGACTACCTTCCATGTTTACTCTGACCGATGACGAGCGGGCGATTCGTGACACTGCCCGCGACTTCGCGGCCGAGCATCTGGCACCGAATGCGGTGGAGTGGGATCAGACCAAGCATTTCCCGGTGGACGTTCTCCGCAAGGCGGCGTCCCTGGGGATGGGCGGGATCTACATTCGCGAGGATGTCGGTGGCAGTGAACTGACCCGCGTCGACGCCGCTCGGATCTTCGAGGAGCTCGCCAAGGGAGATCCGTCGATCGCCGCGTACATCTCCATCCACAACATGGTCACGTGGATGATCGACCAGTTCGGCAACGACGAACAGCGCCACAAGTGGGTACCCGGACTCTGCTCGATGGATCAGTTGGGCAGTTACTGCCTGACCGAACCCGGTGCAGGTTCCGACGCGGCCGGCTTGAGCACCAAGGCTGTTCGCGACGGCGACGACTACATCCTCAACGGTGTCAAGCAGTTCATCTCCGGCGCAGGGACTTCCGATGTCTACGTCGTGATGGCCCGAACCGGATCTGCTGGTGCCAAGGGAATCACGGCGTTCATCGTGCCGAAGGATGCGCCTGGCCTGTCCTTCGGTGCCAACGAGATCAAGATGGGCTGGAACGCACAGCCCACTCGTCAGGTGATCATGGAGGACGTGCGCGTTCCCGCCGCCAACATGCTCGGCGAAGAAGGCAGCGGATTCCGCATCGCGATGAAGGGCCTCAACGGCGGTCGCCTCAACATCGCGGCGTGCTCGGTGGGCGGCGCACAGGCGGCGTTCGACAAAGCCGTCGGATATCTGGTGGACCGCAAGGCTTTCGGTTCGGCGTTGATCGAATCGCAGGCTCTGCAGTTCCAGCTCGCCGATATGCGGACCGACCTGGAAGCTGCGCGAACCCTGCTGTGGCGCGCTGCCGCAGCTCTCGACGAGGGCGCACCCGATGTCGTGGAACTGTGCGCGATGGCGAAGCGCTTCGCGACCGACAACGGTTTCGACGTGGCCAACCGGGCGCTACAGCTTCACGGCGGGTACGGCTATCTTGCTGAGTACGGGATCGAGAAGATCGTTCGCGATCTTCGCGTTCACCAGATCCTCGAAGGCAGCAACGAGATCATGCGTGTGGTCATCGCTCGCAGTGTGATCGCAGGGCAGGGAAAGCAGGGAGCAGCATGACCGAAGAGAACGAAGTTCTGATCGAGAAGCGCGACGGGCTGGGACTCATCACCCTCAACCGTCCCAAGGCGATCAACGCGCTCAATCACTCGATGGTGACGGCGATGGCCGCGGCACTCGAGGCCTGGAAGTCCGACGACGAGGTCAAGGCCGTTGTCCTGACCGGTGCAGGCGAACGTGGCTTGTGCGCGGGCGGCGACATCGTCTCGATCTACCACGACGCCAAGGACGGCAAGACCGGTTCGCTCGACTTCTGGCGCGACGAGTACATCCTCAACGCCGAGATCTCGAACTACCCGAAGCCGTACATTGCAATCATGGACGGCATCGTCATGGGCGGAGGTGTCGGAGTGTCCGCACACGGCGACGTCCGCATCGTGACCGAGCGTTCCATGATCGGAATGCCCGAGACCGGAATCGGATTCATCCCCGACGTCGGCGGAACGTACCTGCTCTCGCGCGCTCCCGGAGAGCTGGGAACACACATCGCGCTCACCACGGCACGCTTGAGTGCCGGCGACGCCATCGCGACAGGATTCGCGGATCACTTCATCCCGTCCGAGAACATCGAGACGTTCATCGAGGCGATCGCATCGTCGACGGTAGAGCAGGCCGTTGCTCAATTTGCCGAGCCCGCACCGGTTTCGGAACTACTGGCACAGCAGAGTTGGATCGACGCCGCGTACTCGGCAGACAATGTCGTCGCGATTGTCGAGCGACTGCGCGCCAGTGGAATTCCCGAAGCGGAGAAGGCCGCCGAGCAGATTCTCGGTAAGTCGCCGATCGCGCTGGCCGTCACGTTGCGTTCACTTCGTCACGCCAAGGGTGCCGACAGTCTCGAAGACGTTCTGAACGAGGAGTTCCGGGTGTCGACGGCGTCACTGAGTTCGCACGACCTCGTCGAGGGCATCCGCGCACAGGTGGTCGAGAAGGACCGCAACCCGCAGTGGCTGCCCGCGACCCTCGCGGACGTCACCGAAGCCGCCGTGGACGCGTATTTTGCACCCCTCGGCGAGCAGGAACTCGGCCTCACCCCTCAACCGCAAGGCAACTGATCACCGCCGAAGGAGCATCACTAATGAGCACCATTGGATTTATCGGACTCGGACACATGGGTGGACCGATGGCGGCCAACCTCGTCAAGGCCGGACACACGGTAGTCGGGTTCGACCTGGCACCGGCTGCCCTCGAGCAGGCGGTCAAAGACGGTGCATCGGTAGCGGATTCGGCTGTCGATGCGGTGCGCGACGCCGACGTCGTCATCACGATGCTGCCGAGCGGCAAGCACGTTCTGGGGCTGTACGACGATCTGCTGCCCGTCGCTAAGCCGGGCACACTGTTCATCGACTGTTCGACGATCGACGTCGCCGATGCCCGCGAAGCACACGAGCGGGCAGAGGCCGCCGGACACCGTAGCGTCGACGCCCCGGTCTCCGGTGGTGTTGTCGGCGCAACCGCCGGAACCCTCGCATTCATGGTCGGCGGATCCGAAGAGGACTTCCAGGCCGCGTCTCCATTGCTGGACGTGATGGGCCGCAAGGTCGTTCACTGCGGCGACGCCGGTGTCGGTCAGGCCGCGAAGATCTGCAACAACATGATCCTCGGTGTCTCGATGATCGCGATCAGCGAAGCATTCGTTCTGGGCGAGAAGCTCGGACTGAGCAACCAGGCACTCTTCGACGTCGCATCCAACGCATCGGGACAGTGCTGGGCGCTCACGTCCAACTGCCCGGTACCAGGACCGGTGCCTACCAGCCCGGCCAACAACGACTACCAGCCGGGTTTTGCGGTCGCGTTGATGGACAAGGATCTCGGTCTGGCAGCAAATGCCCTGCGTACCAATGGTGTTGACGCCGAACTCGGTCTCAAGGCTGCTGAGCTCTACAGCCAGTACCATGCCGCGGGTGCCGGTGGTCAGGACTTCTCTGCCATCATCAACGACATCCGAGACCGTTCGACCGAAGGACAGCAGTGACCGACTTCAACACCATCATTCTCGAGCGTAAGGGCCGCGTCGGCGTCATCACGCTCAACCGTCCCAAGGCGCTCAACGCACTCAACTCCGAGCTGATGAACGAGGTTGTTGCCGCGGTAACCGACCTCGAAGCGGACAACAACATCGGTGCCATTCTGATCACCGGTTCCGAGCGCGCATTTGCCGCCGGCGCCGACATCAAGGAAATGCAGTCCAAGACGTACATGGACGCGTACGTCGAGGATTTCTTCACCCCGTGGGATCGAGTTGCCGCAGCTCGCAAGCCGCTGATCGCCGCTGTCGCCGGATACGCACTCGGCGGCGGTTGCGAACTCGCGATGCTTTGCGACTTCATCATCGCCGCGGATAACGCCAAGTTCGGCCAGCCCGAGATCAAGCTCGGAGTTATCCCCGGAATCGGTGGCTCACAGCGTCTTACCCGCGCGGTGGGCAAGGCAAAGGCCATGGAAATGTGCCTCACCGGACGCAATATGGACGCCGAAGAAGCCGAGCGCGCCGGCCTGGTGTCTCGCATCGTCCCGGCGGCAGATCTGCTCGACGACGCACTGAAGACGGCAACCACGATTGCCGAGATGTCCCTGCCGATCGCGATGATGGCCAAGGAAGCGGTCAACCGCTCCTTCGAGTCTTCCCTCGCCGAGGGCGTCCGCTTCGAGCGTCGGGTCTTCCACTCGACCTTCGCTACCGAAGATCAGAAGGAAGGCATGGCCGCATTCGTCGAGAAGCGGTCAGCTGAGTTCAAGCACCGCTGACAAGTCCCCACGATCCTGAAGGATTCTGCTCGCTCAGCGAGTGAAATCCTTCAGGATCGTTGTGGTTTCACCCCTCGAAATCGCCAGCGGTCTTCCGCAATTCAGTGAGGATTGTCACTAATTGCGTGAGCTTGTCCGGTTCCAAGCCTGGGTTCGCAAAGACCTTGGCATTCAGCAGTTCCGTAGCCTCGAGCGCCAGTGCTCGGCCGGAATCCGAAATCTCGATGAGTGTTGTACGACGATCGCTGGGGTGAGGGACACGTCGTACCAATTGCGCTTTCTCGAGGCGATCCACCGCATTCGTGACGCTGGTGGGGTGAACCTGCAAGCGTGCGCTGGCCTTCGTCATGGGCAGTGCGCCCGACCTCGTAAAGGTAAGCAGTGTCAACAACTCGTAGCGAGCGAACGTCAACCCGAGCGGTTTGAGCACTTCCTCGACTCGCGCCATCATGATCTGCTGCGCCCGCATCACCGACGTGACAGCGGCCATCCCGTCGGCAACGTCACTCCAACCGTGCTCGGTCCATTGCCGATGTGCCTCTTCGATGGGGTCGATGGGAAGCGGCGAAAGGGGAGGCATACGTTCGATCATCCCATGCCTGCCAGAGCCTGAGCGCCTTGTCTGATTATGTGTCGCGGGCCGTCACATCTGTAGAGTCCTCCGAGTGATTTCAATCCTCGTCGCGGGTGGCGTCTCGTTGTTCGTCGCTCTGTTCTTGACGCCCTTCCTTATCCGGGTGTTGTCCAAACAGGGGCTCGGGCATGAGATCCGCATCGACGGTCCGCAGAGCCATCAGGGTAAGCGCGGTACGCCGTCCATGGGCGGCATCGCGATTATCGCGGGCATGTGGGCCGGGTACCTGGCTGCCCATGCCATCGGTTTCGGTTCGCGCCTGCCCAGATTGTCCGCGTCGGGATGGTTGGTGCTGGCGCTGGCAACATCGTTGGGCGTGGTCGGCTTCCTCGACGACTTCATCAAGATCCGCAAGAAACGCAACCTCGGATTGAACAAGACGGCGAAGACCGTCGGACAGTTGGCGAGCGCCATCATTTTCGGTGTGCTGTTTCTGCAGTTCTCCAACAGCAAGGGCGTAACGCCCGGCAGTCAATATCTCTCCCACGTTCGAGATATCTCGGTGTTCTCGATGGGAACCATCGGGTTCCTGATCTTCTTCTGCGTGCTTGTCTTTGCGTGGTCCAACGCCGTCAACTTCACCGACGGTCTCGACGGCCTCGCAGCCGGGTCGATGGGCATGATCCTGGGCACTTACGTTGTCATCGCAGGATGGCAGTACCGGAACTCCTGCGTCCTCGATCCTGTTGCCGGGTGCTACGACGTTCGCGACCCACTCGACCTTGCGATAGTTGCCGCAGCGGCGGGTGGGGCGTGCCTCGGGTTCCTGTGGTGGAACGCGGCGCCGGCTCAGATCTTCATGGGCGACACCGGTTCATTGGCACTCGGCGGTTTGGTTGTCGGTCTTTCGGTCACCACACACACCGAACTACTGATGGTCATCATCGGCGCCCTGTTCGTGGCCGAGATCCTGTCGGTGATCATCCAGGTGCTTGTGTTCAAATCGTCCGGCCGACGCGTATTCAAGATGGCCCCGATACATCATCACTTCGAGTTACTCGGTTGGCCCGAGACAGTGGTGATCGCTCGCTTCTGGATTTTCGTGGCCATTTCCTGCGTGATCGGACTGGCGACCTTCTACAGCGAATGGTTTGCGGCTGCCGGCTAGACCTGAGCCGTGCGGCTAGTCGCCACTAGAGCGATCAATCCCACGGAAACACAGGCCGTCATCGTGACGGCGAGCGCAGTACTGGTGTTTCCGAGCAGTCCGACAGCCGGGGCGATGGCAGCGCCCACACCGAACTGGAACGCGCCCAGCATCGCGGCAGCCGTTCCGGCTGCTTCTCCGTGACGGGAGAGTGCCAGTGCCGGGGCGTTCGGTAGAACAAATCCCACCGCGCCGAGCATGACCCACAGCGCGATCACAAATCCGATCAGGCCGCCAAGGTCGAGCGCCGCGACGACGATGACCAAGACTCCAGAGGCAACTGCAGTGACAAGCGCCGACCGGGTGATCTGCTGCGGCGTCCAGCGATCCAGCAGACGGACGTTGACCTGTGACGCGCCGATCAGTGCAATGGCGCCGGCGCTGAACAGCAGTGCAAACTCCTGCTGATTGAGGCCGTACTGGTCCTGATAGACAAACGAGGCACCGGAAACGTACGCGAACAGAGACGCCATACCGACGCTGGAGACCAGCGTCAGGACCATGAAGGTGCGATCACGGAGAAGCGATCCGTACATCTGGAGAACTGATCGCACGCCGCTGGCGCGCCGCTTCTCGCGGGGCAGAGTCTCCGGAATCCCGAAGGCGCCGATCATGGCCGTGCCGACACCGATCAATGCAAGGACAACAAAGATCCCGCGCCAATCGAGCGCGACCAACAGTGCGCCGCCGATGCTGGGGGCCAGAATCGGTGCGACGCCGAGAACAAGCATCAGCCGACTCATGACGACGGCGACAGTATTGCCGCTGTACAGATCGCGCACGATCGCCATCGTGACCACAGCGGCAGCAGCGGCGCCCATTCCCTGGAACACCCTTAGGATGCCGAGAACAGCAATCGTGGGCGCAAATACGGCCAGCAACGACGCGACGATGTGCACGCCGATGCCGGCGAGCAATGGTTTCTTGCGGCCGAGAGTGTCCGAGAGCGGGCCGACGAGCAATTGCCCGAGGGCCAGTCCGATCAACGTTCCCGTGATCGTCAGCTGGACCGTCGACGACGAGGTGCCGAGGTCGTCGGCGATATCCGGCAACGCCGGTAGATACATGTCGATGGTGAAGGGGCCGAGCGCCGTCATGGATCCGAGAGCAAGGATCTTTCCGATGCTCGGCTTGCGTTCGACCGTTGTCGGCGAAGCAGCGGGATCCACGGGTGGTGCGGTGGCGGTCTTCTCGGCAGTCACGAAGCAAGTCAGCAACAGGACGGTCCGATTTGTTCCCGTCGGTCAGGGAAGTGTTCGGAAGGACCCCGACCCGACGATCTCGTCATCGGCTTCCACGGTGTAGTTGTACGTCGTATCCGGGGCGAGACTGGAGACGATGCTCAGCGTCCGCAGACCGGTACGCGTTGTGTAGTTGTACACGTAGAACGGGCCTTGGGTGGCTGTGACCCGGAACGTAGTCCGACTGGTTCCGGCAGGAATAGTGACGACTAGATTTGCGCCGATCCTCGTCGGAGTCAGCGTGTAGTTCCACACCGCCGGTGGTGGTGTTGTCGTAGTCGTAGCGACCGGCGTTGTTGTAGTCGTGACCGGCGCCGTTGTCGTGGTGATCGGGGGAGGGCTGGTTGTTGTTGTCGTCGGCTGGGTCGCAGTCGGCTCGGGGGTAGCGGCGACGGTGGTTGTGGGAACCTGATTGTTCGGGGCGTGATCGTCCAGGTGACGCGCGAGAACCGTGCCGAATGTGCCGGAGAGGTTGTGGCCGAGGCCGGCGGGAGACTCGAGATCCGTCGTAAAGCCCTGTGCCGAATACCAAGCCGACCCCTTCTGTGCGTCGAGCACGGCGTTGTAACCGTCGCTGACGTTAGTGCCGTTGTCGGCGGCCCCGGTGTACCAATGCATGGGAAGGTTGGCGATCAGGCCGCCGGCAAAGGGCTGCGCCGAGACGCGTGGCACGCCGCCGCCGCCGAAGACCACAGTGCCGCCGCCGTCGATCTTGCTCGAGTACTTCGGTAGGAAGAACTGAGTGATGAACTGGGAGCCCCCGCTGTAGCCGACGAGCCAGATGTCCTCGGTGTCGATGTTGTAGCCCGTTTCGAGAGTGTCGAGCAGGTTTGCGACAAAGTCTGCGTTTGCGCTCCCGTTTTCCCACCACGTAATTTCGCCGGCAGAGTCCGGGGTGCGCACGGGGACGGTGATGTAACCCCGTGAGCGGGCTTGTGCCACGATGCCCGACGGGCCGCCGAGGCTGTACGACGAGGTGGGGTTCGCGAATTCGTACGCCCCGTCTCCGTGGAACTGCAGCACCAAGCCGGCGGCATGGTCTTGGGGAATGCCCGCGGCGTACACGTGGTATTTCGACGAAAGACCGTTCGACGCGGTGAACGGCTGGAAGGTCCGGTCCGAATAGGCCATGCCGGTGCCGTTGGTGCTCTCGGCCGAGGCGATAGGTGGTGCAACGACGATCGCAGCGAGACCTGTCAATGTGGCCAGTGCAGCTGCGGCCAGGGCAGTCGCGGCCGTAAGTCGTGCTCGGGGCATCGGTGCTGCCTTTCGTCTCGGGGGCATGGCGTAACTTGCGTCACTCCAGCCCCGAGTGAACCATGCCTGTTCTGGTACGGCACAGTCGGTATTTCCCAAGCGAGTACCCCTCCTTTGGCGGTCAGTAACCCAGCAAAGAGGGGGCTAAGCCCCCGTGCGCCTTTCTGGTAGTGCCCGCTACCGGAAAGGCACACAGGGGCGTAGCCCGAATCACGCTGATCAAAACTGTGGTTCGGCGGCGGCATCGAGGGCATAGTTACTTCATGACGCGGGTGTGGCCGAGTGGCTAGGCACCGGCCTGCAAAGCCGTTCACGTGGGTTCGAATCCCGCCATCCGCTCGAATGACAAGCGGGGCCGACAAAAGTCGGCCCCGCTTGTTTCTCGCCGACCATCTGGCGAGTGTTCTGCAACGATCAGCTGTTCACCGGAATAAGCTTCAAGGCCTTCTGGATCGCTGCAAGGACGTCGATGACTGTGCTGAGCGTGCTGATGGAACCCACGAATGTCCTCCGAGTGTTGAAGTGCTCGGCGTTGTGCCGTGCAGGAGAAAGTTAGCAAGCCTGACGGCTTTTTGGGCGGTTTGCCGCTTTCGGAAGAATGAAATCTGGGTCAACATACAAAAACTGGCCGGACTCCCCGAAGGCCGGCCAGTTTTTTGTGAAGCGTGGTGATCAGCTGAAGGCGGACACCGCGGTGAAGAAGGCGATGGCAGCGGCACCGAGCTTGAAAACCTTGGTGATGTCATCGAGGGTGACGCCTTCGGGCAATACGTCTTCAACAGACTGCATGTCGTAAGTCCTTACGTTTGTGGGAACTGTGGTCCAGTACCGCTGCAAGCAAGATACCTAACGTCACGCTTCCGTGGACGGTGGACCGGGTCACAAATGTAACGAATTGCACTTAAAGTCGTGTTATGACGCGCCCGGTGCCGAGATTACGAAGGTACACACGCTCTGGATTGTCGTTTGACGTCCGCGATGAAGGCCCACTAGACGGGCCGGTAGTTGTCCTACTTCACGGATTTCCGCAGGATTCGACGTCCTGGGATGGGCTGGTGCCGTTGCTCCATGCCCGGGGCTATCGGACGCTCGCGCCGGATCAACGTGGCTATTCGCCGGAGGCCCGGCCGAGCGCTCGGAGTGCGTATCGCCGCAGCGAGCTTGCCGCCGACACTGTTGCCCTGATCGACGCAGCCGGCGGCGCCCCGGTGCACCTGGTCGGCCACGACTGGGGAGCCGCCGTGGCTTGGCAGGTCGCGGCCGAGCGCCCGGACTTGATCCGCACCTTGACGGCGTTGTCGGTTCCGCATCCTGCGGCGTTTGTCCGAGCATTGCTGACCAGCAGTCAAGCCCTGCGATCGTGGTACATGCTTGCCTTCCAGCTGCCGATACTTCCGGAATGGATACTGCGCCGAACCGCTGACACAATCCTGGTCAGGAGCGGGCAGAGCCCCGAGTGCGCCCGCCGTGATCGGGACGCGCTGGCCATGCCGGGACGTCTACGCGGTGGCCTGAATTGGTACCGTGCATTGGCGTTCAGCAGTCCGAGCGCGGGTTCCGGACGCATCAACGTGCCGACCCTGCACATCTGGAGCGACGGCGACATCGTGCTCGGGAGAAAGGGAGCCGAACTCACGACGCGATTCGTGGACGGCCCGTACCGATTCGAAGTTCTTCGCGGCGTGAGCCACTGGATACCCGACGAGGCACCGCAGCAACTGGACCGGTTGCTCGCAGAGCACCTGCAGAAGTGACCGCTAGCGGCCGACGTCGGATCCCTGAGCGTCGGCGATCAGAATCGCAGCGTCCTCGGGGAGCAGGAAACCGCTGTCGACGGCACGCCGAGCGGCGTCGGAGAAGGCGGTGACGTACACGTCGTGGCTTGGGTAGAGCTCAGTGAGTGTCGCCGCGTCGAAGGCGACGGTTGCGCCGTTATGCGGCACATGGGTCAGTTCGCCCGTCAACGTGGCAATCGGGACGTCGAGTTGAGGAGTGCGCACGCCGCCGGTCGCGTTGCCGTGCCGGTCTCGCAGCACCGCATTGTCGGCAGTGTCGATGACGGGTGCTGAGGTGGGTGCCGCGCCGCCCGCAGCCCACTCACGCAGCCCGCGCAAAGCGGCGTTGGCGACGTAGCGCTGCGGTCCGTCGTTGACGATCGGGAACAGGGCTGCCAGATCCCTGATGTCGGAGAACTGCCGAACATACTGTGGATGAAGGATTTTCAGAGAATAGGCGTCGGAGTGCGCTGTGCCGGCGATTTCCCAGGTTCGGATCATGTCGGTGTCGGGCTGACGGGCCGCGACAAAACTGGTGGGTCCTGGTCCACCGCACAGTTCGAAAAGCTCGGTCTCGGTGATCAACTGGAAAACCGGAACGTCGAGATCCGTGCGCACGCGGGCAGGCGCCGGATCCATGAGCATCATGCCGTCGCCGCGCGGAGCTCCGATACCTCCGCGCGCGTGAATGATCATGCCGTCGAAGACTCGTGCATGAGAATGAACGGCGTTGGCGTAGGTCAGCATGCGGAAACCTGACTGTGACTGCCCGGCTGCGAGCAGTTGTGTCGGAATCAGGCCGCCAAGCGGATCGACATCGCCGGGCGCACGTAGGGCAGCGCCGACCTGAGAAAAGATGTCGTAGGAGTAATGGTCACCGGGGTGATCAAGTGCGCCGTAACGCTCGGGATCCCAGGTGAGAAGGCCCACGACCCCGTCTCCGAGGCCGCTGCCTCCGGTGCTGGTGATTCCGGCAGCCTGCGCGGAAACACCCACCCACGCATACCCTCTCGTGATCTCCTGGTTCATGTGTCCGAAGTCGACATCGATATCGGTGTTGCCACTGACATTGAGCCACTCGACAACCACGGTTCCGTTGAACCGGCTGGGGTCGGTAGGTGTGCGTACAAGGATCCGGGTGGTAAACGGTGCGGTGGGTCCTTCCGTTACCGACCACTGACCGTCGGACGCCCAGTCTTCTGCGGCGACGTACGACACGGCATCGCCGCTGACAAAAAACTCTCGTTCGACGTACCCTGCCGCCGCGATATCCAACGATGTCGACGTACCGGGGAACCCGTGGGATCCGCCGCCGATCGGTCCGGAAACAAGTGCAGATCGGTTGAGATGCAGAGTCATCGCGAGCGGGCCCTCCGGTTTTCGGCTACAACCGACGAGTTCGGTTCTCGCGGATGATCACACAGTGGAGGGCCCGTCGCCGAGACTTTTCCCGATGAGCGGGACGCGTCAGCGCACCCCGAATCGCTCCTCGACTTGCTCGGCATTCAGGCCGAACTCCTCCAGGGTGTACTTGTGTGCAGGTTTGCGTGCACCGGAACGACTTTCGTCATGCATTGCCTCCATCGACTGTTGGGCGGTGGAGGTCAACGGAAGGTCGAAGTGGGTGTAGATGTTCTCGACGGTGGCGAGTGGATCGGCAACAAAATCCTGGTAGTCGACGTCGATGAATTGGGCGGGATTGTGGTGGGCCCGTGCCGCGTCGAATTGTTCGAGCCCTCGGGCCCACAATTCGAGCTGGCTTTCGCCGATCACCTTGTCGGTGAACGTATTCGACCACCCCTCGGTGGCTTGCGCAGCGAGGCTGCAGACCGACGGAATGATTGTCGTGGGGGAGCGGTGCGTCTGGACGATCAAGGCGTCCGGGTACACAGCCATCAGTTCGTCGAGTGCAAACAGGTGGCTGGGGTTCTTGAGAACCCATCGACGATCCTGATCCGGGAGACCGATCAGCTGCAAGTTCTTCTTGTGGCGCGCATAGGCATTGGACCATTCCTGGCCCTTCAGCCAGTTCGAGTACGTGGGTAGGTTGGCCAGGCACTCGTACGAGACCGACTTGAAGGTCTGCCGGAGCAGTTGCCAGCATTCTTCGACTTCACTGGCGGACATGTAGTGCACACCCATGAACTCGGGGTGTTCGACGTGGTGTTGGCCGAACGTCTCCTCGATCTTGGCGAACACCGGGTTCGATGCCCACGTATCGCGTGGCGGGCGAGGCTGCGGAAACTCCGTCAGCCACATTTCGAGACCCTGATGCGCGGGGTCGACCGTCAAGAGTCGGTGCAGCGCGGTGGTTCCGGTGCGGGGCAACCCGGTGACAAAAATCGGGCGTTCGATCTTGACCTCGGCATGCTCCGGATGCTGCTTCCACGCAGATTCACTGAGGAGGCGGGCAACAAGTGCACCGCGGAGGAAAACGCGAGAGATTTTGCTGCCGAACGGAGTCAGGTCCTCGTCGCGGTCGTACGACTCGAGGAGAACCGACAGAGCTTCGGTGTAATCGTCGACGCCGAAATCGGTGAGCCCCGTCATCTTGGTTGCGGATGCATGAAGATCTTCGACGGTTCCGACGTGTGTGCGCTCAGCCATGATGCTCCTAGTGATGGAATTCGCCGCAGTTGACGTCGATACATTGGCCGGTGATGGCGCTGGCCATCGGCGATGCGAGGAAGATTGCTGCGTCGGCAACCTCGTCGGTGGTGGGGAGGCGCTTCAAATCGGTGTTGGCCGCAGTGTGCTCGTAGATCTGCTCGACGGTCATACCGAACTTTTCAGCTTGATGGGCGAAGTAACCTTTGAGGGTGTCACCCCAGATGTATCCGGGTGCAATCGAATTGACGCGGATACCCTGTGGGCCGAGTTCGGTGGCCAAGGACTGAGACATCGCGAGCAGTGCCGACTTTGCCATCTTGTAGCTGCCGTACCGCTCTTGAGAGTGTCGCAGAACCATCGAGTTGATGTTCACTACCGAGCCCGTCGACTCCGCCAGCGGCGCTGTGAAGAGTTGCGTCAGTCGAAGTGCGCCGAGAACGGTGAGTTCGATGCTGTCGCGGATGTGCTGATAGTCGGTGCGCGCCAATGGCTTCATCGACGGCACGGAAAAGGCGTTATTGATCAGCGTGTCGACTTTGCCGTAGGCGGAGAGGGATTCGGCCACCAGGTTTTCGGCGGACGCCTGATCGGTGATGTCGGTGGCGACGGTGACAGCGCGTCCACCCGCGTCGACTATCTCCTTGGCAACGTCGTCCAATCGTGACTGCGTGCGCGCTGCGAGAACAAGATTCGCACCCGCCGAGGCACACCGTAGTGCCAGAGCACGGCCCAGTGCCGGGCCGACTCCGGAAATGACAACTACTCGGTCCTTCAGTAATTCGGTCATCTGTTACCCCAGCATTCGGTTGTCGATGGCGGCCTGGCGCTGAGCGATTCGCTCTGCCCATTCATCGGTAGTGATGGCGTTGGTGTCGAAATGTGGTAGGTGTTTCGGAATATCCTCAACGGCAACGATTTCGACGGTGGGACCGTCCTCGGGTGTCAGTTCACGCGAGACCCGCTGCCAGCGGAACTGCAGGATCCCGCGCGGGTGGCCGACAGTTTCGACCCAGTTGGTGACGCCGGGATTCTTCTCGCTCACCACCATTCGGATCTTGCCGTCCGGGTCTACCTGAGCCTGGCCGTTGTTGAGTGACGTTTGGTGATTGATGTAGTCGAGCGAGATGTACCACAGGCTGCCGAGTTGGAAGCCCTGGTACGGCGCATCCGAGGCCGGAACGGTGATGACCATGGCCTGATCGTCGGTGAGTTCGTAGTGCCCCACCGAGGAGTACTGCGTGGCAAGACCACCCGGGGTCAGGCGAGGTTCGGTCATGGTGTTGACCGGGAGCTTCAGGTAGAACCACTCCGGGAACTGCAGCCACGTCTTGACCCGCGTGACCAGTGCTTTCCCGGCCCGCGCAAAACGCTTCTCGGTTTCGTCGGCGGTGAGCGGCGCGGGCGCCGTGCCGATCGAATCCGTCCGCTCGATCCGGATGACTCCGCGTTCCTGGCTCCAGTCGCTGTACACCTCTCGCGCGACGAGCTGTGACGATCCCGGTGCAAGTGTGTAGTAATTGGCGCGGCCATCGGCCGGCCCGGGGCCGAACCACACGACAAAACTGCCGTCGTCGGCGATCTCGAGCTCGCGGTCGTCGAACGCAATCTCGCTACCGGGCACGTTCGAGTTGGTGTAGTTGCCGCTCAGGACCTGGAAGCTGAGATCGGCTGTGGTGCCGCGCTTTCCTGTGACCTTGTATTCCTGATCGTCGTTGATGCGGGCGCCGAAGTACAACGTGTCGGGGTTGTCGAGCCCCATTTTCGTGAAGGGGCCGGTTCCCTGGATGAAACTGGGGTGGGTTTTCTCGGCGGCCCAGGCTGCGTGCATTGTCGCGATGACTCCACCTGCCAGGTACTGGTAGCCCTCGAGCAGGTCTTGTTCGGATCTGATGTGCGGGGCCGTCTCGATGAGTTTTTCGGCCTCGGCGATGGCCTGGGCAAACGGGTCCGTCAGCACGCTGGCTCCTCACAGTTCCGGCAGTCTTGCCGGCCCAGAGCGTCGTGGTACAAATATGTACCTATGGGGTAGATCTTGGTATTCTGACAATAGAACGCGTTCTAGGGAGTGGTCAATGGCTGAATTCGAGAAGCCGCATTCGGCGGGCCGTCAGTCTCCACCTACCGAACGCGTCGTGCAGGTGCTCGACTACCTGGTGGCGCGTCCCGACCAGCGTTTCGGGTTGTCCGAACTTGCCAGGACGCTCGAGATCAGTAAGCCGACCGCGCTGGGAATCCTGACGGTGTTGGCGGATCGTGGATATCTGACGCGCGACGACGCCGTGAAGACCTACGGGCTGGGTCCGGCGCTGATTGCGGCGGGCCGGGCGGCGCAACGTGGATTTGCCGTCGGCCCGATTGCCCGGGCTCAGCTGGAGAAACTGAGCGCTGAATTCGATACGACCTGCACTGCGTCGGCGGTGGTCGGCGACCGGATCAGCGTTCTCGAAGTCACGGGGCCGGAAGGTATACGGAAAGCGGCAAAGGTCGGTCAGGTGTATCCGTTCGCTCCGCCGGTCGGATTGATGTACGTGCTGTGGGGAAGCGATCATGATCTCGAGAGTTGGCTGGCGCGGGAACCGAGCCTTCCGGTGCGCCTCGATCGGGATCGGTTGTTGACTGTGGTGCGCGACTGCCGTGACGCGGGATATCTCGTGGAGAGTCTCGATCCGATCGGTCAACGCCTGCATACGTTGATGGCAGGTGTTGTGACACATGATCTTCCGTCCGAGGTGCGGGAATTGCTCGGCGAAATGGTGTCGAGTCTGGGGGAGCGGGTCTATCTCGGGCGAGACATCAGCTCGGACGACGAGCATCCTGTTTCGTTGATCGCGGCTCCCACTTACGACGCCGAGGGTCATCAGGCGTTGGTGTTGACGCTCTATGTTGGCGGTTCGATTACGCGTTCCGAGATCGAACGACGCGCAACGGCGTTGGTGGCGGCTGCCGATGCCGTGACTGCTGAGGTGGGTGGGCGGGCTCCGGTTCGCAGTCATTGACCGCTAGGTAGAACGAGTTCTATTCTGTGAATGCGTTCATTCTCGAACCAGTCCGGTACAAAAATGTACCGGCACCGAGTAGGAGCTGAAGCGATGCCAGCACTCCAGACCCCGCCCGCTTACGAGCTGTCCCACCTACGGGCGCTCGAGGCCGAGGCAGTCCACGTATTCCGGGAAGTTGCCGCGACTTTCGAGAAGCCGGTGCTTCTGTTCTCCGGTGGCAAGGATTCCGTGGTGATGCTGCATGTCGCGGCCAAGGCCTTCTGGCCGGCGCCGTTGCCGTTTGCCGTCATGCATGTCGACACCGGGCACAACTTCGACGAAGTAATCGAGTTTCGTGATCGAACCGTGGACCGGTTCGGATTGCGCATGGTGATCGCCAGCGTGCAGGACGACATCGACGCAGGTCGGGTCAGTGAGGAGACCGGCGTCGGGGCGAGTCGCAATCGTCTGCAAACTCACGCACTGCTCCGCGGTATTCGGGACGGGAAGTTCGACGCCGTATTCGGTGGAGCTCGCCGGGACGAAGAGAAGGCGCGAGCAAAAGAACGAGTGTTCAGTTTCCGGGACGAATTCGGCCAATGGGATCCCAAGATGCAGCGACCGGAACTGTGGAACCTGTACAACGGCAAACATCGTAAGGGCGAACATATTCGGATCTTCCCGCTCTCCAACTGGACCGAACTCGACATCTGGCAGTACATCGAGAGCGAGATGATCAATCTTCCGGAGATCTACTACGCCCACCGAAGGCAGGTAGTGCCGCGGGACGGAATGCTGTTGGCGCGCACACGATTCCTCGAACTGCGGCCGGGGGAGGAATCGTACGAAGCGTTGGTGCGTTTCCGGACTGTTGGCGACGCCACCTGCACTGGGTGTGTGGAGTCGTCCGCCGAAACGGCCGCTGCAGTCGTCGAAGAGGTGGCCGCGAGCCGGATCACCGAACGCGGAGCAACCCGGGCGGACGACCGAATCTCCGAGGCCGGCATGGAAGATCGAAAGAAAGAGGGGTACTTCTGATGCCGCAACTCCTCCGAGTCGCGACCGCGGGCAGCGTCGACGACGGTAAGTCGACGCTCATCGGCCGATTGCTCTACGACTCCAAATCAATCTTCGAAGATCAGCTCGAGGCGGTCGAACGCAGCAGTCGTGAACGCGGTGACGAGTACGCCAATCTCGCACTGCTCACCGACGGATTGCGCGCCGAGCGCGAGCAGGGCATCACTATCGATGTGGCACACCGATATTTTGCCACTCCGCATCGCAAGTTCATCATCGCGGATACACCCGGGCATGAGCAGTACACCCGGAACATGGTCACCGGTGCGTCGACAGCCGACCTCGCCCTGATCCTGGTCGACGCGCGCAAAGGTGTGCTCGAACAAACACGTCGGCATGCGTTTCTGTCGACTCTCTTGGGAATTCCGCACCTCGTGCTGTGTGTGAACAAGATGGACCTCGTTGGGTGGTCGCAGGACCGGTTCGAGGAGATCAAGGAAGAGTTCCGGCAGTTCGCGATCAAGCTCGACGTCCACGATCTGTCCTTCATCCCCGTATCGGCGCTGTTGGGGGACAACATCGTTGCGCGTACCGAGAACATGTCCTGGTACGACGGTCCGTCGCTGCTACACCATCTCGAGCAGGTGCACATCGCGTCGGATCGCAATCTCATCGATGCGCGATTCCCGGTGCAGTACGTCATCCGTCCGCAGCAGCAGACCGATGCAGATCTTCACGACTTCCGTGGATACGCCGGGACAGTAGCCAGTGGAGTCTTCAAGCCAGGCGACGAAGTAGTAGTTCTCCCTTCGGGTTTCACGTCGACGGTCAAGGCCGTTCACGGACCGGGCGGAACGGCGATAACCGAAGCTTTCGCGCCGTCCGCCGTCTGCATCGAACTCAGCGACAATCTCGACGTCAGTCGCGGAGACCAACTGTGTCGGATCAACAACCGGCCACAGGTAGGCCAGGAGATCGACGCAATGATCTGTTGGCTCACCGACCAAACCACACTGTCGGAGAACAACCGGTACTCGTTGCTGCACACCACTCGTTCGACCAAGGCACAGATTGTGCGCCTCGACTACCGCCTCGATGTCAATACACTGCACCGCGACGAGAACGCGGAGGCGCTGTCCCTCAACGAGATCGGGCGCATCGCCATCAAAACGCAGCAGCCGCTGATGTTCGATCCCTACCGTCGTAATCGCGTCACCGGCAGCTTCATCCTCGTGGACGAGATCACCGGAAATACCGTCGCAGCGGGAATGATCAACGGCCCGACGCTCAAGGATTCACACGTCGTCTGGCACAGCTCCGAAGTCTCCCGAGAGGAGCGCGCGACAGCAGGCGCCACCGTGTGGCTTACCGGCCTCTCGGCTTCCGGGAAATCCACGATCGCAGTGGAACTCGAACGCAGGCTGGTTGCGGCAGGTACCCCCGCCTACCGACTCGACGGGGACAACCTTCGACATGGACTCAATGCCGATTTGGGATTCAGTGCACAGGACCGCGCCGAGAACGTGAGGCGGGTGGGATCGGTGGCGCAGTTGTTCGCCGATTCCGGCGCAGTCGCCGTGGCCTGTCTGATCAGTCCGTACCGAGAGGATCGGGACCGCGTCCGCGCTGCTCACAAAGCTGCAGGTCTGCGTTTTGTCGAGGTGTATGTCGATACTCCGATCGAGCAGTGCGAGGCGCGGGATCCCAAAGGCATGTACGCAAAGGCGCGGGCGGGGGAGATTACGGGCTTCACCGGCGTCGACGATCCCTACGAGGTCCCTGAACACGCCGAACTGGTAATTCGGCCCGAAGACGGAACGCCTGCCGAACTGGCACAGCGAATTATGGAAGTGTTGGCCAGGTGAGCGAACCAACGCACAGCCGAACTGCCGACGCCGAGTTGGCGAAGCAGTTGGCAGAAGCCGCCGGAGCTATCCTTCTCGGTATTCGAGCCGAAGGTCTTGGCGCCGGTGACGGCCGGGAATTGGGCAGGCGCGGGGACAAAGCGGCCGACGTCTTCATCCTCGACCAGTTGGCCGAGGCCCGTCCTGGTGACGCAGTCCTTTCCGAAGAATCCGCCGACGATCGCACCAGGCTCGAAGCCTCGCGCGTCTGGATCATCGACCCTCTGGACGGATCCAAGGAATACGGGATGCCCGCTCGCTCCGATTGGGCTGTGCACGTCGCGCTCTGGGAACGAGGACACGGCATAACTGCGGCGGCGGTGTCGCAACCAGCCCTTGGGCAGGTGTACTCGAGTAACGACGCAGTGTCGGATGCACCGGCCAACCAGCCACTTCGCATTGTTGTCAGCGGCTCGCGCCCGCCCGCGTTTACCGATGCGGTGGCGGCCGAGCTTGGCGCAGAGGTTGTGCACATGGGCTCGGCTGGTGCCAAGGCGATGGCCGTCGTGCGCGGCGACGTCGACGCCTACCTCCACGCCGGTGGGCAGTGGGAATGGGATTCGGCTGCGCCCGTCGGTGTAGCCCAGGCTGCGGGGCTGCACTGCAGCCGCATCGACGGTTCGCCGTTGTCGTACAACGAATCTCATCCGTATCTGCCGGACCTGGTGATCTGCCGACCAGAGCTGGCCGAGTCGATTCTGGGTGCAATAGCCAAGCACTCCACGGAGTCTGCCGTCAGCGGACGCGTCGCGATGGCGCGGGAGTACGTGAACGCGTTGCTCACTCACGACGCAACCAAGGTCCGTTTTGCCGCCGACGCGTGGCGCGTGGAGAATGGTCAACGAACCGGTGACACCGGCGCTTTCATCAGCAATGAACTCGAACAGGGGAAGCAGTACCGCGGAATTGTCGCCATACGTGAACTCGCGCTGCGTGAGTGGGGCGAAAGCGTCGTAGCGCGGTATCTGATGGACCTCGGAACCCCGGGCCAAGCGCCTGCTGTCACGGTGTTCATCACCGAGTACTTCGGAATGCCGGCAGGGGAGATCGAAAGCATCATGGCAATTATCGAACCGCACCCGAAAAAGGATGACGCACAATGACACCCGATACTTTGGTCACCGAATTCTGCAAGGAATGGGCCGACGCCGACATCGCGAAGATCGTCGACTACTTCACCGATGACATCGTCTACCACAATATTCCGATGGAACCCGTGGTCGGGCGCGAGGCCGTCCGGACATTCATCGAGCAGTTTGTGGGTGCCTTCGGCAACATCGACTTTCGGACCAAGCGTCAGGTCTCAGGCGGTGACGTAGTCATGAACGAGCGCATCGACGTCTTCAGCATCAACGGCGCGGAGGTAGCGCTACCGGTGATGGGCGTGTTCGAAGTCCGTGACGGGAAAATCAGCGCCTGGCGCGACTACTTCGACATGGCGCCGATCACGGCGGCAGCCGGCCAGGGCTGATTGTTCACTACGCCAGAATCGGGTGTGGGTAGTCCGGTGAGCGGTGCTGGAACCGGGTGATGGCCGGATTCACGATGACGCCGTCACGGATTTCGATGGCCCGCTCCAAGGTCTCGTCTGCTTTCCACGCCGTCTCTCCTGCCATGACGGCAGGTAGGTAGGGGAGAAGTGATTCGCTGATCTCCCACGATGCGGAGTTCCACAGGTACGACGGGCTGTGATCGACGCCGTAGTAGGTGATGTTGTCACCGACGATGAAGGTCGGCTCCGCGAACGAGGTGGGGCGAGCCCAGCTGAATCCCATTCCTTCGTCGCACGAGACGTCGACGATGAGGCTGCCGGGTTGAAAGTTCACGAGGTCTTCCTCGGTGAGGAACGTCAGCGGTGTATCCGTGTTCTGCAGTACACAATTGACGACGATGTCGTGCTCGGCGAGGAAGCCGGGAACCGGCACGCTGTGATTGTCGATCATCACGTGACTGCCGCGAACATCGCCGTTGTTGTTGTCGAACGAGACCATCCGAGCCGAGTGGATGGGGGAGCTGACGGCGGTGACGCCGCGTTGGGTCAGCACGTCGACTTCATGGATACCATGCGCCTTGAGTGCCGTGACGGCGCCGCGGGCGGTGGCACCGAAACCGATGACGGCAGCGGTGAGGCGTCGCCCGTAGTCGCCGGTGGAACCGATCAACTGCAAGGCATGGAGAACCGAGCTGTAGCCCGCCAACTCGTTATTCTTGTGGAAGACATGCAAATTGAAGGATCCGTCGCTGTGCCAGTGGTTCATGGCCTCGAAAGCGATGAGAGTCAGCTTCTTGTCGATCGCGATCTGGGTCAGTTCGGTGTCCTGCACGCAGTGCGGCCAGCCCCAGAGCACCTGGCCGGTGCGGAGTTCGGCCAGGTCGGCCGCCAACGGTTTCGGTAGGAGAACCACATCGGTTTCCGCCAAAATTTCCTTGCGCGTGCGGATTCCGGCCACCAGGCCCGAGAGGGTGTCGTCGGAGTACCCGAAGGCATGGCCGTAGCCCTCTTCGAGGTAGATGCGCGAGCGAAGTTCAGCGTCGATCCGATCGAAATGGGCAGGGTGGATCGGCAACCGGCGTTCTGCCGGTTTGCTCGACTGTCCGATGACTCCAAGGGTGCGTACGTTGTTCAATTGTGTATCTCTCGATAGGAGCAGGTAGAGATGTCAGGCAGGAGCCTGAGGGAAGAGCAGAAGCCGCAGGAACGCTGGCAGAATGCCTGGACCAGGACCGCCTGAGGGCGTGCTGGGTGCGCTGCTGTCGATCGCCGACGGCGTCAGAAAAGCGCGTCGGTACCAGGCCAGTCTAGCCGGGTTCGTTGATCGCCCGGGGTTCGGGCATGCGACGGTACGGTCGAGTGAGTAAGGGCTATTGCGCGCGCAGGTGTGAATTCAGCACGGCCAGTTGAATTTTGCTGGCATCCGAGTGGACATCGCGCCCTTTGTCGGTGACGTCGATGAAGACTCCGCGCCGGTCAGCCTCGCACAGTGCTCGCTGAACCAGTCCGGCCTTCTCGAGACGGGCGACGCTGCGGGAGAGCGCACTGGGACTCAGGTACATCTCCGAGGCCAGATCCTGCATCCGTGGACGCTCACACGAGGTGTCCATGAGTCGGTCGAGAGCCTCGAAGTCGCTCATGCTCAGGCCATGCGCAGACTGCATCTGGCGATCGAGTTCGCATGCGATGTCGTTGTAGCTGGTCGACAGCGAGCGCCAGGTGTTGCGCAATTCGGATTCCGACGTCACGACCGCATTCTAGTTGAAGACTCGATTACGTGCAATTGCATTAAATGCTTGTGCATTAAGTGCATGTGCATCTATTCTCGCTGACGTGACTTGCACAGACTCGACACTCAAACCATTCGATTCGCCGGAATCCCCGGGTTCTACGGAATCCACGGATCCGGCCACAGGGGAGGGTTGGTCCCTCAAGCTGTGGGGCATCCTCGCGGTGCTCTGCCTCGTGTTGTTCCTCGACGGTCTCGACGTGTCGATGGTGGGCGTCGCTCTACCGTCCATCGGCGATGAACTGGGCCTGTCCACTACTTCGCTGCAGTGGATCATCAACGGCTACGTCCTCGGATTCGGCGGACTGCTGCTACTGGGTGGACGCACCGCCGACCTCCTCGGGCGTAGGAAGGTCTTCCTGATCGCTCTCACCGTGTTCGCAATCGCCTCGCTGGTCGGTGGCCTCGTCGACAACGGAACACTGCTGATCGCATCACGATTCGTGAAGGGGCTCGCTGCCGCGTTCACCGCTCCGACCGCGATGTCCATCCTCACCACGACGTTCAAAGAAGGCCCGGCCCGTAACCGGGCGCTGTCCGTGTTCTCGGTATTCGGTGCCAGCGGCTACTCGTCCGGACTGATTCTCGGCGGGCTGTTGACCAGCGCCGGTTGGAGATTCACGTTCCTGATGCCGGTGCCCTTCGCTGTCATCGCGCTGATCGGTGGGTACTTCCTCATTCCGCGGGACCGTCCCGCGGACAACGGCGGACACGACCTGGTTGGCGCCGTCACGTTGGTGACGGGAATGCTGCTCACGGTCTACACGATGGTCTCGGCTCCGACTCGTGGTTGGGCGCACCCGATGACTTTGGGGTCGTTTGCCGTGGCAGCGGTGCTCTTGGCGACGTTCTTTGTCGTGGAGAAGAAGGTGGCACATCCGCTTGTGCGCCTTGGACTTCTGCGCGTCGGCAGCATCGTCCGCGCGAATCTCGCCATCATCGCGCTCTTCGGGTCCTATCTGAGCTTCCAGTTCATGATGACGATCTTCCTGCAGTCCGCCCTCGGCTGGTCGCCCCTGAAGATGGCGATGGCACTGCTCCCCGCCGGCATCATCGTTGCCTTCGGTTCGCCGTTTGTCGGACGGTCGGTCGACCTGTACGGCAGTGCCAGACTCATCATCGCGGCACTGACGTCGCTGAGCGTCGGGTACCTCTGGTTCCTGTTTGCCGGGAGTGATTCACCGTCATACGTTGTGGCAATTCTGCCCAGCGTCATTCTGCTCGGCCTCGGATTTGCCTTGGGTTACACCTCGATCATGGCTCAGGCAACCTCTGGCGTCGACGACTCGGAGCAAGGTTTGGCCTCGGGTCTGGTGAACACGTCGGCTCAGGTCGGTGCGGCCCTTGTGCTGGCACTGACGACGGCTCTGGTCACCGCTGGCTCGCATACCGCGACTGGCGCGGGGACTGCCGGGTTTCAACAGTTCCATCCCGGACTGATCCTGGTTACCGGCGTCGCGCTGGTGGGCTTGGCCATCACCGTTTCGCCCTTGGTACGGGGAAGATCGGTGCGTGGCAGGCGCGCCGATGCGGAGAAGGAGTTGACGCCCGTCTCCTAGTAAAAAAGTTCAGCCGCGCAGGAGAATTCCTGCGCGGCTGAACGTGTGAATCGTGGACTAACGCGAAGCGGACCCAACAGCACTGTCGAAGTCGGCAGTGCTCGCCTGCGAGCCGAGGATCATGGCCAGGCGCACCAACATGCCTTCACGATCAGCCGGCTCGGCCTGATCGAGTGCGTTGGAGAGTGCCAACCACACGTGCTCACGACGGGCATCGTCTCCGACCGCTGCAGCTGTCACTGACACTGCTGCGTCGAAGTGGGTCGGCGCAGTTCCGGCGGTGAGATGCTTGGCTACATCGCCCAATTGTGCGGGATCGCTGATCCGGCACAGCACCAAGCCGTCGGGGCGGATCACGAAGATCTCGCCGACGCGAGCACCGAGTGCAGCCGCGAGGTCGCCGCTAGCGTCGTCGACCGTGGCATCGGCACCGCCCACGGTGATTACCCGCACGGTTTCCGGTGCAAGTGCGCGAGCAAGAACGTCGGCCTGCGCGGCGAGTTCGGAAGCCAATTCAGCCGACAGGCCGAAGGCCAGCACACCGAATCCCGTACCGCGCAAACGATTCAAGGAGGTTTCCGAGCCGCCCGCCGAGACCTCGACGATCCTGTCTTCGAGCGGATCGCCGGGCAGGACGCCTTGGGTGCCGGGAGTGGTTGGCCACGTCAGCGGTGAGAGGTGGGCGTGTGTTGCGCTCGACTGGCGCGGATTGATCAGGTGCGCAAATTCGCCTCGAGTGGTGGCGAGTTCGAGCACCGCGTCGCGAGTGGTTCGGTGTCCGTGGCTACCCGGGGACATGATGAGCGTCGACTTGCCTGCATTGTCGACGTTCTGCTGCCACGCGCTGCGACGTTCCGTCGAGTACGCGTCGAGGATGGCGGTATCGGACGCTTCGTTGATGACGGAGGCCAACTGCCACACCAGGGTTTCGGCGTCTTCCATGCCGGAGTTGAGGCCACGAACACCGAAGATAGGGACGAGATGCGCTGCGTCGCCGGCAAACAGCACGCGGCCGTGCGTGAAATCTTCCAAGGCCAGTGCATGAGCGCGGTAGAAACCGAACCACTCGAGGGTCCACGGGATGTCGCTCTGCAGCCATTCGAGGTGGCGCGTGATGCGGTCGCGGATGCGATCTTCCTGCGTCTCCGCTTCGGGATCGTCCGACGCGTCGAGTTGGTAGTCGATGCGCCAGATGTCACGCGGCTGGCGGTGCATGATGATCGTGGAACCCGGGTTGCTCGGCGCGTCGAACCACACCAGACGCTCGGCCGGTAGTTCCGATTCCCAATGAATGTCCGCGATGACGTAGTTGCCCTCGTAGCTGTTGCCCTGCAGGCGGATTCCGCTGAGTTCGCGCATCTTGCTACGGCCACCGTCGGCGGCAACGACCCAGGCGGCACGCAGTTCGCGAGTTCCGAACGCGGTGTCGACGGTCAACGTCACCTCGTCGTCGCCGGTTGCGATGCCCGCGATCGACGACGACCAGTGGAAGTTCACGAGGGGGTGAGCGAGCAGCTTGTCCGTCATGATCTGCTCGAACTCGGATTGCGACACGTTGACCATGGGGCCGCGCGCGTCGTGATCGGCGGAGGCCATACGGAAGTGCAGCACTTCCTGATCACGGTAGTAGCTCCGGCCACCCACCCACGGCAGAACGATGTCTTCGAGTTCGGCGCCGAAGCCGAGACGCTCGGCAACTTCGAGGCTGTGCCGCGACACGCAGATCGCGCGGCTGCCGAACGAAACCTGATCTGCCGCTTCGAGAATTGTGACGGGAATGCCGCGCTGGGCCAAGCCCATGGCAACGCCCATGCCGACGGGGCCGGCGCCGACGATCACTACCGGGAGCGCGTCGGCCGACGGAGCCAGGGACGCAAAATCCTCGGCGGCGTACTTCTTCGGATGAAAGTAAGTCGACATGATCACGAGGCTTTCTGTGCGGCAGAAGGTTCGGGGAGCAACAGGATCGAGACGAGGCTGATCACGGCGATTCCCACGAAGTAGACGGTGATGGCGAGCGACGTGCCGAATCCGGCAAAGAGTGCGGTGGCGATCATCGGGGCCAGGCCGCCGCCGAGGATGGCACCGATCTGGTAGCCGAGCGACGCTCCGCTGTAGCGGATGTGGGCGGGGAACAGTTCGGCGAACAGCGCGGATTGTGGGCCGGCGCAGCAGCCGAGCGTGAAGCCAAGGCCGATCATCGCAAACAACATCGCCGGGATGATCGCGGTGTCCATGAGCGGGAAGAATGCTGCCGCGGCGACGACCAACGCGATGGAGCTACGGATGTAGACGGTTCGGCGTCCGATCGAGTCCGACTTGTGCGCGCTGAATGCCATTCCGGCCATCCAGAAGGGGCAGGACGCGATGAGCAGGAACAGCATCGTGGTCTTGCTGAATCCGAGTTCCTTCTCGCCGTACTTGAGGACGTACACCATGTACGCGTACGCGATTCCGTTGGTGGCGATGAAGGTGCCACCGGCGAGCAGCACGGTCTTCCAGTGCTTGGTCAGCACCTCGAGGATCGGCAGTGTCTCCGCAGGAGCGTCGTCCTTGGACGCGGTGAACTCGTCACTTTCCTCGAGTCCGAGTCGAATCCACATCGCGACGCCCACCAGAACAGCGCTGAGCAGGAACGGAATTCGCCAACCCCAGGAGTTGAAGGTGCTGTCGTCCATGAACGCGGCGAGCGGCAGGTACACGAGGTTGGCCATCAGCACACCGGCCGGAACGCCGATCTGCGGCGCCGCGCCGTAGAGGCCCTTCTTGCCTTCTGGTGCATTTTCGGTCGCAACCAGGACTGCTCCACCCCATTCGCCGCCGACGCCCAGGCCCTGGATGAAGCGGAATGTCACGAGGAGGACGGGCGCAAAGACACCGATCGAGTCGTAATTCGGCAGCAGGCCGATGGCAACGGTCGCGCCGCCCATCAGGAGCAGCGAGAGTACGAGCATGGACTTGCGTCCGATGCGGTCGCCGAAATGTCCCATCACGATTCCGCCGATGGGGCGCGCGATGAATCCTACGGCGAGTGTCGCGAAGGCGGCCAAGGTTCCGGCGAGTTCGGACGTGCCGGGGAAGAACTGCGTGCCGAGTACAAGCGCCGCAGCGGTGCCGTAGATGAAGAAGTCGTACCACTCGATGGCGGTGCCGACAAAGCTGCCGAGGGCGGCTTTGCGCGCTTTGGCGCTCGCGGCAGCGCGCACCGTATGCGGCGTGGCGGTGGAGGTCATGAATTGCCTTTCGACATGAATATCGCTTGAAGACACAATGACGCGCGCCACAACACTTGAAAAGCTAAAGAATTGGAGGTTCTTCCACGGAAAAATGATGGAAGGAGAGATTTGTCCTGGTCGGGTCGTTATTGCCGATCGTCCTGCTGTGAAACGAATTCTATAAAACTTCGTGCCACTCGACTGAGGCGCGCGTCCTGGTGCCAGGCGAGCACTACGTCCACCGAAGGAACTGCAGGCGATCCGATCGTTTTAACGACTACCTCGAGGCCCTCGTACGTAATGTCCATCTTCGGGCGTTGGAGCAGGAGCGTCCAGCCGAGACCGCGCCCGACAAAGGCTCGCGCCGTCTCGAAGTTCCCGGTTCGGTAGGCAACGTCCGGGACGAACCCGCCGAGGCGACACACGTCGAGTGCGTGTTTGGTGCTCGGTGGCGCGTTGAGGAGGACCATCGGAAACTTGGCGAGATCAGGGAGATGAATGGGGTTCTCCGATTGCGCCAACGGGTGCTCGGCGCCCAAGACGATCAGAGGTTGTCGGGTGGTCAACGGAATCGTGCGCAGTTCCGACGAGAGATCCAGGTCGTACGCGATCGCAAGATCCAACTCGCCGTTTTCCAGATGGGTCTGCAGTCGGTTCTGGTTGTCCTCGCGAAACTCCACCTGTGTTGCCGGGTAGGTGCGTGTGAAGCCGGCGATCATCGACGGCAGAATTGTCGGCCCCAATGCGGGGTAGCACCCGATCGCAATGGGCCCGGAAACGGTGCCGGCAGTTCCGAGTGCGTCGGACTCGAGTTCGTCGGCCTGTTGCAGGAGGGCGCGTGCGCGCACCAGAACGGATTCGCCGGTGCGAGTCAGTTGAACGCCGAATGATCGACGACGAACGCACAGTTGAACTTTCAGGGCGCGTTCGAGTTCGGTGATGGACGCTGACAGTGCCGAGGGGGAGAGGTGCATGAGATCGGCGGCAGCGGTGATGGTTCCGGTCTCTGCTACCGCCACAAACGCGGCAAGCTGACGCATCGTGTAGGTCGGGGCAGAATCGCGGCGCGGCATGCTGCCAACGGTAGTCGCTGAGAAATGAGGCCCGAAAAATGTGGCACCGAGACGCGCAGCCGGTAAGAAAACCTGCGCTGTCGTGGTGCCCCCGGCAGGATTCGAACCTGCGGCCTTTCGCTCCGGAGGCGAACGCTCTATCCCCTGAGCTACGGGGGCGCACCGATAAAAATCGGTGTGCCGACTTGGGCTGCGTTAGCGTAGCGCATCACACCCGCATGTGGTCAAACCGGCCCCACATAAGAATGCGTCGAGCGTCGGTAACTAAGACATCCGTGCGGTTTGCACCTAGGCTCGCCTCTGGGCACAGGTTCGGGCGGACCGCTCGGGCACCCTCGTGAAGTACGGGAGTCGACGATGACCGATCATCAGTATTCCGACGACGATCTCGAGCTGGACCTGCAGTGGTGGGCAGCCGCGAACTATCTGACCGTCGCGCAGATTTACCTGCAGGACAACACTTTGCTGCGAGAACCGTTGCAAGCGAAGCACATCAAACCCCGACTGCTCGGGCATTGGGGAACCAGTCCGGGTTTGTCGATGATCTACACGTTGCTGAATCGGCACATCGTTGCCACCGACGCGGATTGGCTGTACGTGACGGGGCCCGGACACGGCGGACCGGCATTGGTCGCGTCGACGTACCTGGAAGGGACGTACTCGGAGATCTATCCCGACGTACCGGCGGACGGTGAGGGTATTCATCGGATGTGCCGACGGTTCTCGGCTCCTGGCGGTGTGCCGAGTCACGTCAGCGTGCAGACTCCCGGCAGCATTCACGAAGGTGGCGAGTTGGGGTACGCGCTCGCACACGCGGCGGGCGCCGCGTTCGACCATCCGGACTTGTTGGTGGCATGTGTCATCGGTGACGGTGAGGCGGAAACGGGTCCGTTGTCGGGATCGTGGAAACTCCCGGCCTTCCTCAATCCGCGTCGCGATGGAGCGGTGCTGCCGATCCTGCACGTCAACGGCGCCAAGATCGCGGGACCGACGGTGTACGGGCGCAGCAGCGACGAGGATGTCAAGGCGTTTCTCAGCGGTCAGGGGTGGGATCCCGTTGTTGTGTCCGGAGATGATCCCGGTGCGGTCTTCCCGCAGTTGTACCGAGCAATAGTCAATGCTCACAACATGATTCGTGATCGGCAGGCGAAGGCGCGCGGCGGCAAGGAGTGGTCGGGTAAATGGCCGGCGATTGTCCTGCGCACGCCCAAGGGGTGGACAGGGCCGCACACGGTTGACGGGAAATTGGTGGAAGGTACCCACTGGGCGCATCAAGTGCCGCTGTCGGGAGTGCGCACCAACGAAGCGCACCTGCGCCAACTCGAAGAATGGATGCGTTCCTACCGGCCGGACGAGTTGTTCGACGCAAACGGATCATTGCGACCCGACCTGGCCGCGTTGGCCCCTGCCGGCGACAAGCGGATGGGCAGCACGCCGTACGCCAACGGTGGGCGCCTGCGCGTCGACCTTCCCGTGCCGGCCCTCGAGAAGTACGCGCTCCCCATCGAATCGCCGGGTTCGACGTTCCACGAGACCACCCGGGTACTCGGAGAATTGCTCCGAGACATCTACGCCGCCACCGAAACCGACGACGGCGGCGGAATCTTCCGACTCTTCTGTCCGGACGAGACGTCGAGTAACCGACTCGGCGCCGTCTTCGAGACAACAGAGCGCTGTTGGCAATTGCCGATCACCGAATTCGACGACGGACTCTCCACAGACGGACGAGTCATGGAAGTGCTCAGCGAGCACCTGTGTGAGGGTTGGCTCGAAGGCTATCTGTTGTCCGGCCGGCACGGAATGTTCGCCAGCTACGAGGCCTTTGCGATGGTGAGCGTCTCGATGCTCATCCAGCACGCCAAATGGCTCCAACATGCAGTCGAATTGCCGTGGCGCGCTCCGGTGGCGTCGCTCAACGTACTGCTCACAAGTACGTGTTGGCGTAACGATCACAACGGTTTCAGCCATCAGGGCCCGGGAATGATCGACGCCGTGATTCCTTTGGCGCCCAGTGTTATCCGTGTGTGGCTGCCGCCGGACTCCAACACGTTGCTGTCGATTTCGGATCACTGCCTGCGCAGCACTGATCACGTGAATCTGATCGTCGTCGACAAGCAGCCACATCTGCAGTACCTCACACTCGAGCAGGCACACGCGCACTGCGCTGCCGGTGCTTCGGTGTGGGAGTGGGCGGGAACGGAAGTTCACGGCGAAGAGCCGGATGTTGTGCTCGCGGCAGCGGGAGACGTTCCGACACAAGAAATTCTTGCCGCCGCCCAACTGCTCCGAGAGCACACTCCGGACCTACGGGTGCGGGTGGTCAACGTCGTCGACCTCATGGCGTTGCTGACGCCGACCGAGCACCCACACGGATTCGGTGAGCGAATCTTCCTCGATCTGTTCACCGCGCAGACCGACGTCGTGTTCGCGTTCCACGGCTACTCCCGCGCAATTCACGAGCTCATGCACGGGCGGCCGTCGCCGGAGCGTTTCCACGTTCGGGGATTCAGTGAACAAGGAACCACCACAACACCGTTCGACATGGTCGTGCTCAACAAGATGAGCCGCTACCACCTGGTGATCGAGGCACTACGACGCTCGAAGCGGCGAACGGCCGGATCTCCGGAGCTGGCCGAATTCTGTCGGTCGCAGCTGGAGAAGCATTCCCGCTACATCGTCGAACACCTCGAGGACATGCCGGAAATAGAAAACTGGACCTGGTCCTGAAGTAGATCAGGACCAGGCCCAGTTCGGGTCTGGAAAAGAGCCGGATTAATTCATCGGCAGTGGAGCGGCTCCGCGCGCGGCCAGCATGCTGGTCATCAGTGCGGACTCGCTTTGCTGCGTGTCGACCATCGTCTGTGCCAGGGACCGCACCGGGCCCTCGGTGGCATCGGCTGCGGCGTACTCCATCATCGGGAGTCCGCCCTCGTGGTGACGCAACATCAGCTGCAGGAACAGGACGTCGAGTTCGGTGCCGGACGCGGCGCGCAGTGCGGCCAGGTCCTCGGGTGACGCCATGCCCGGCATGGTGTCGACCGGGCCCGAATGATCCATGTCCATCGTGCTCGAGGTCCCGTGCGAACTGTGCCCAGACGAGTCGGACGACATCCACTCCATGTACGGGCCGACCTTGCTGAGGGGTTGGTCCCACATCGTCAGCCAGGCCTGCATCTGGCCGAGCTGATTCTGCTGCGTGGTCAAGATGTCGTAGGCCACCGTGCGTACGTCGTTGTCGGTGGACTTCGTCAGCGCGATGGATGCCATGTCGACGGCCTGGCTGTGATGCACGCTCATGTCCTGCGCAAAGCCCACATCGACGGAGTCTGATGCCGGGACAGTCAGTGAGGACTCGGCGTCTGGACCCAACATGTTGGTGAGCGCACCAAGGGCGAAGCCGATTGCGATAGCGCCGATCAACCCGATGATCAGCAGCGCGGTGCGCTGACTGGGCTTCGACGGCTGGTCGGTGTCTGGCACGTTATCCACCCGCGGGAATCTGCTCGTCGGTAGCTGCCGTGGTGCCTGCGCCGTCCATCGGAACGGCGTCGGGGCCCGGAGCGGTGGGATCGAACGGTGACGTTTCCGGACTGAACAGCGGGTTGGAGCAGCTGGCGCCGACCTCGGGGTAGGTATTCGGGTTCTGGTTCAGCGCGGTGATGAACTGGTCGATGCGCTCGTCGTCGGCGTTGTCGACTTCGAGGCGATGGCCCCACGACTGGAGCGAGATGGGGCTGCTCTGGCCCGGGTACGGCGACATCAGCATGTAGGACTTGCCGCTGACGCGTGTCGCCAAGCTGTCGATCTGGTCCTGGTCGACAAGATCGGGGTTGTACGAGATCCAGATGGCGCCGTGCTCGAGGGAGTGGACTGCGTTCTCGGTCCGGATCGGGTCTGCATACACGGTGCCGGTGCAGTTCGCCCACGTGGAGTCGTGCGGTCCACCGAACGGCGGGGTCTGGTCGTAGGCGACGCGCTGCGTGGCCTCGACGTGCTGACCGGCCGGGTACTCGATCTTGAGGACACCGTCGATCTTGTCGGACGGATCCTTGTTCTCCGAGCTGTACTTATAGGGCTCCAGCGCCTGCTGCTCCTCGACCTTCGGCCACAAGTTGACGGCGAGCACTGCAATCAGTGCAAGCACGAGCGCACCGGCGCCGATCGTCAGCCACGGGATCTGGCGAGGGGCGGGAACGCCTCCCTTGCCTTTCTTGGCCGGACGGCCACCCTTGTTGGCAGCCTTGATGGCTTTGGCTGATTTGGCCCCGGATTTATTATTGGGACCGCGACTATCCGAACCGCTTGGCATCGATTGGGCTCTTTCGGTGTGTGGGCAAATATGCAGCAGACCCTCCCGTCGGACGTACGTGACGGTAGCTCGGGCATTACCACTGTACTTTCCGAGTCTGAGGGCAATCTGGGAGAGTGGCGTGCGACACGCCCAAATCGGTCGTCAGCCTACCCGCAGGCGGCCCGGCGCGAGGCGAGTCTCCACCTCGAGTGTGCAGGCAATAAGATGAATACCTGTGACTCCAGCTGACCTTGCCGAACTGCTCCGCGGAACCGCTGCGAGCGTCCTAGCCGAACGCGGCCTCGACGTCTCGGTGCTCCCAGAAACCTTGACAGTCGAGCGTCCTCGCAACCCCGAGCACGGCGACTACGCCACCAACATTGCCATGCAGGTAGCCAAGAAGGTCGGCACGAATCCGCGCGAGCTGGCGGGCTGGCTTGCCGAAGCCCTCACCGCAGCCAACGGAATCGAATCCGCCGAGATCGCCGGACCTGGCTTCCTCAACATCCGGCTGGACAAAGACGCCCAGGGCGCGATCGTCGTATCGGTTCTCGAAGCCGGTCCGTCGTACGGCTCGGGCGATTCCCTCGCCGGCAAGAAGATCAACCTCGAATTTGTCTCCGCCAACCCCACCGGACCGATTCACCTCGGTGGAACCCGTTGGGCCGCAGTCGGAGACGCGCTCGGACGCATCCTGTCCGCGCAGGGCGGCCTGGTCACACGTGAGTACTACTTCAACGACCACGGCGCCCAGATCGATCGCTTCTCGCGTTCGCTGATCGCCGCGGCCAAGGGTGAACCGGCACCCGAGGACGGCTACGCCGGCGCCTACATCGCCGACATCGCTCGGACCGTCATGGAGCAGCGCCCGGACGTCATGGACCTGCCTGCCGACGAGCAGCAGGAAACCTTCCGCGCCATCGGCGTCGATCTGATGTTCACGCACATCAAGCAGACGCTCCACGACTTCGGTGTCGACTTCGACGTGTACTTCCACGAGAACTCGCTCTTCGAATCCGGCGCAGTCGAAAAGGCAGTCGAGTCCCTGAAAAGCTCGGGCAACCTGTTCCACGAGGACGGTGCCTGGTGGCTCAAGAGCACCGACTACGGCGACGACAAGGACCGCGTTGTCATCAAGAGCGACGGCAACGCTGCCTACATTGCCGGTGACATTGCTTACTTCCAGGACAAGCGCGCCCGCGGCTTCGATCTGTGCATCTACATGCTCGGCGCCGATCACCACGGATACATCGGTCGGCTCAAGGCCGCCGCTGCCGCATTCGGTGACGACCCGGACACCGTCGAGGTCCTGATCGGACAGATGGTCAACCTCGTCAAGGACGGCTCCGCCGTCAAGATGAGCAAGCGCGCAGGCACCGTCATTACCCTCGACGACCTGGTCGAAGCCATCGGCGTCGACGCGTCGCGTTACGTCATGATCCGCTCGTCCGTGGACTCCAGCATCGACATCGACCTCGATCTGTGGACCAAGACCAGCAGCGAGAACCCGGTCTACTACGTCCAGTACGCGCATGCCCGCCTCTCCGCGATCGCCCGCAACGCCGCAGACCTCGGACTTTCTGCCGACGCGAGCCACCTCGCCCTGCTCACGGTCGAGCAGGAGGGCGATCTCATTCGCACGATCGGCGAATACCCTCGCGTCGTGTCCAGTGCAGCGAACCTGCGTGAGCCCCACCGTATTGCTCGCTACCTCGAAGAACTCGCGGGTGCGTACCACCGCTTCTACGGCGCGTGCCGCATCCTTCCGCAAGGCGACGAAGACGCAACCGACGTGCACCGCGCGCGTCTGGCACTCTGCGCCGCCACCAGGCAGGTCCTGGCCAACGGCCTCGAACTGCTCGGCGTCACCGCACCGGAGCAGATGTGAACGCGCACCCCGCCGGCCCCAAGCATGCCGAGCAGTTGCAGGCCCCCGGTCTGCCCGACCGTCCCACCAGTCCCGAGGCTTTCGGTGAACTCTCGCCGCAGGTGTGGCCGCGCAACGCGGCTCGCGGCGACGACGGCGAAGTAACCCTGGCAGGTGTCAAGGTCAGCGAGCTTGCCGAGAAGTACGGCACGCCGCTGTTTGTCATCGACGAAGACGATTTCCGTTCACGCTGCCGCGACATGGCCCGAGCGTTCGGCCCGGATGCCAAGGTGCATTACGCATCCAAGGCATTCCTGTGTGGTGAGATCGCACGCTGGGTTGCCGACGAAGGTCTGTCACTCGACGTGTGCTCCGGCGGCGAATTGGCAATCGCACTGCACGCCGATTTCCCGGCCGAGCGAATTGCCATGCACGGCAACAACAAGTCCGTCGCCGAGCTGACGGCCGGTGTTGCTGCCGGTGTCGGTCACGTCGTCCTCGACTCTGCAGTCGAGATCGAGCGCCTCAACCGCGTCGCCGGTGAGGCCGGAGTTGTCCAGGACGTGCTGATCCGCCTGACCGTCGGCGTCGAAGCGCACACCCACGAATTCATCTCCACCGCACACGAAGATCAGAAGTTCGGATTCTCGTTGGCCGGGGGAGCGGCAATCGACGCAGTGCGCCGCGTCTTTGCCGCCGACAACCTGCGCCTCGTCGGACTGCACAGCCACATCGGCTCGCAGATCTTCGACGTCGACGGCTTCGAGGTGGCAGCCCATCGCGTCATCGGGCTGCTTCGCGACGTCGTCGCGGAGTTCGGCGTCGAGAAGACCAAGCAGATCTCGATAATCGACCTCGGTGGCGGCATGGGAATTTCGTACATCCCGTCCGACGACCCGCCGCCCGTCGACGAACTCGCAGCCAAGCTCGGCCACATCGTGCGCAACGAATCGGCACTGGCCGGACTGCCCGAGCCGACACTGGCCGTCGAACCCGGCCGCGCCATCGCCGGACCAGGCACGGTGACGCTCTACGAGGTCGGCACCATCAAGGACGTCACGGTGGGCAGCGCACTGACACGCCGCTACATCAGCGTCGACGGCGGCATGAGCGACAACATCCGCACATCGCTCTACGGTGCGGAGTACGAAGCCAAGTTGGTCTCACGTACATCCGAGGCCGATCCTGTTGTTGCACGTGTTGTCGGAAAGCACTGTGAATCCGGTGACGTCGTCATTCGGGACACCTGGATGCCCGAGGACGTCGGACCTGGTGATTTACTTGCGGTAGCAGCGACCGGTGCATACTGCTATTCGATGTCGAGCAGGTACAACCTGCTCACCCGCCCAGCCGTGGTGGCGGTGCGTGACGGAGTTTCACGCGTGATTCTGCGGAGGGAAACAGTGGAAGATCTGCTCAGCTTGGAGGTATCGCAGTGACGAGCCAATCGGCGCATCGCGCTATCGGTGTGGCCGTTCTCGGCCTCGGTAACGTCGGAAGTGAAGTCGTCCGCATCATTCGTGAGCAGGCCGAGGAGCTCGAAGCTCGTGTCGGCGCTCCGTTGGAACTGCGGGGAGTTGCCGTTCGTCGTATCGGCTCCGACCGCGGAATTCCCGAGGACATGCAGACGACGGATGCAGAATCTCTCGTCGCTCGCGAGGACGTGGACATCGTCGTCGAGGTGATCGGCGGAATCGAGCTGCCGCGAAAGCTGATCCTCTCCTCGCTCAATTCGGGCAAGTCCGTCGTCACCGCCAACAAGGCGTTGCTCGCGGACCACACCGGTGAATTGGCGGAGGCAGCCGAAGCAAACTCGGTCGACCTGTACTTCGAGGCGGCAGTCGCCGGCGCGATCCCGGTCATCCGCCCGCTGACGCAGTCGCTCGCAGGCGACCGGGTCAACAAGGTTGCCGGAATCGTGAACGGCACCACCAACTTCATCCTCTCCGCGATGGCCGAAACGGGCGCGGACTACGAGGAAACCCTCGCCGAAGCCGGCCGCCTCGGATACGCGGAAGCCGATCCGACCGCAGACGTCGAAGGCTACGACGCCGCAGCAAAGGCCGCGATCCTCGCGTCCATCGCGTTCCACACCCGCGTCACCGCCGCCGACGTGTACCGCGAAGGAATCTCCACCATCACCTCCGCGGACCTGGCGTCGGCGAAGGCACTCGACTGCACGATCAAGCTGCTCTCGATCTGCGAGCGAATCGTCACGCCCAAGGGCAAGGAACGGATCTCCGCGCGGGTCTACCCAGCGCTTGTTCCGCTCACTCACCCGCTCGCCACCGTCAACGGCGCATTCAATGCCGTTGTCGTGGAAGCGGAAAACGCCGGCCGACTCATGTTCTACGGCCAGGGCGCAGGCGGCGCTCCCACCGCTTCCGCGGTGATGGGTGATCTCGTGATGGCGGCGCGCAACAAGGTTCACGGTGGCCGCGGCCCCCGCGAATCCAAGTACGCCAAGCTCAAGGTCGCTCCGATGGGCGACATCCTCACGCGCTACTACGTGAACATGGAGGTGGCGGACAAGGAAGGCGTGCTGTCCGCAGTCGCCGCCGAGTTCGCGAAGCACGGCGTGAGCATCTCCGTCGTCCGTCAGGAAGGTGCCGGCGCCGGCGCTCGACTGGTGGTCGTCACTCATGTAGCAACCGACGCGGCTCTCTCCGAAACCGTGGCGGCCCTCAACGAACTCGAATTCGTCACCGCTGTGACCAGCGTGCTGCGACTGGAAGGCACTGAACAATGACCGGCATCGTCAATCCCGTCCACAAAGCTTGGCCGGGACTCATCGAGGCATACCGGGATCGTCTGGCAATCGGCGACAACTGGAAGACCGTCACCCTGCGTGAGGGCGGCACCCCGCTCCTGCCGGCCGGTCATCTCTCCGAAATCACCGGTTGCGACGTCTACCTCAAGGTCGAGGGCCTCAACCCCACCGGTTCGTTCAAGGACCGCGGCATGACGATGGCCGTCACCGACGCCCTCGCTCGTGGCCAGCGCGCCGTGCTCTGCGCCTCCACCGGCAACACCTCTGCCTCGGCTGCCGCGTACGCCGCCAAGGCCGGAATGACCTGCGCCGTCCTGATCCCGCAGGGCAAGATCGCCATGGGCAAGCTCGCTCAGGCAGTCATGCACGGCGCCAAGATCATTCAGGTCCAGGGCAACTTCGACGACTGCCTCGAACTGGCACGCAAGACCACTGCGGAGTTCCCGACCATCGGTCTCGTCAACTCTGTGAACCCGGTACGCATCGAAGGCCAGAAGACCGCGGCATTCGAAATCATGGACGTCCTGGGCAAGGCTCCCGACGTTCACGCACTCCCGGTCGGAAACGCCGGAAACATCACGGCGTACTGGCGCGGATACTCCGAGTACTACGCGGACGGTCTGACCACGGTCAGGCCCCGCATGCTCGGCGTGCAGGCAGCCGGAGCCGCACCGCTGGTCAACGGTGCGCCCGTCAAGGATCCCGAGACCATCGCCACCGCAATCCGGATCGGTTCTCCCGCATCCTGGAACGGCGCTGTCGCGGCCAAGGAAGAGTCGAACGGCGCATTCCGCGCCGCAACCGACGAGAAGATCCTCGAGGCCTACCGTCTGATCGCTGCCACCGAAGGCGTTTTCGTGGAGCCGGCGTCGGCAGCGAGCGTTGCCGGGCTCCTCGCAGCCCGCGCCGAAGGATGGCTGGAGCCCGGACTGACCGTCGTGTGCACCGTGACCGGTAACGGCCTCAAGGATCCCGATACCGCTCTGAAGGGCATGCCGAACGTCGAGCCCATCGGTGTTGATCCCGTTGCCGTTGCGGCTGCCCTCGAGCTTGCATAGTGTCCGTGGACTCGTCAACCACTCCGCGGAATCCGGTATCTGACATGACCAGAACCCTGCCTGTCGGTATTTCGGTGACCGCACGCGTCCCGGCCTCGAGTGCAAACTTGGGGCCGGGGTTCGACACCCTCGGCTTGGCTCTGGGGCTGTACGACGAAATCGTGGTCACCACAACGGATTCCGGCCTGAATATCCAGGTCGAAGGTGAGGGCGCCGCAGACGTGCCCTGGGGCCCTTCGCATCTGGTCGTTCGGGCCATCGAGCGCGGACTCGAAGCTGCCGGTGTGTGGGCCAGTGGCCTGGATGTGCTGTGCCGCAACGTGATCCCGCATTCGCGTGGGCTCGGTTCGTCCGCGTCGGCGGCAGTGGGCGGACTTGCTGCCGCAAACGGATTGGCCCGTGCACTCGACGCCGAGATCGGCCTTACCGACGAGCAGTTGGTCCAGTTGTCCTCCGAGTTCGAAGGGCACCCGGACAATGCGTCGGCGAGTGTCCTGGGCGGCGCAGTGGTGTCGTGGAGTTGCCCGTCCATCGTTGATGGCGACGAGCCGATCTACTCGGCCGCAAAACTCGACGTTCATCCCGATATCCGTGCAGTAGCACTGGTTCCGGAAGAACGATCCTCCACCGCGCACACCCGCGGACTGCTTCCCGAGATGGTTCCGCACCAGGATGCGTCGTTCAATGCAAGCCGCAGCGCTCTGGCCGTCGTCGCCCTGACGACGCGTCCGGATCTGTTGATGGCAGCCACCGAAGATCGTCTGCATCAGAGCCAGCGCGCGCCCGCGTTGCCGTTGACAACACGATGGATCTCGATTCTTCGTGAGGCCGGTATCGCGGCTACCGTTTCCGGCGCAGGCCCCACCGTGCTCGCGCTGAGCACGGAACCGTTGCCCGAGCAGTTGGCTGAGGCGGCGCGAGCCGACGGTCTCCGAGTTCTCGAACTCGAGATTGCTTCCGGTGTCGAGGTTCGTCCGACCCTGGACTGAGTTGGCTCCCGCCCGGTTGCCAGGGAAGTGAAGTGACACACGCGGGTTTCGGATAATCTTGCCGGACTCGTGGATCGGCGCTATCCTGGCAATGTCCGTACATCGTGCGCGTCAGTCGCCGGTGCATCATCAAGGGGCCAAACTCCTACCCAGTCGGGAATTGGGGTCCACAATCCTTGACGTGATCCTCGCACTTGTACCTTCTCGGGAAGGTCTGAATCCTCGACGGCACAATCCGTCGATGTTTCGTCAGTCGCGGCAGGTGTGCGACAGCATGTCGGTTTGAAACAGGGGCGGTTCGAGCACCGGTTTCCGACGGCCATGTTGATGACGGGCAAGCCGGTAGTTCTTGACATGCAACTCTCGACATGCAACTAAGTACGGCACCTCCGAGTTCGGTAATCAATCGAAACTTCGGGACGAACCCTCGACTCTGCGCCGCGCAAGTGAGGGAAGGAAAGGACCTCCGTGACCGATACGGACCTCATCGCCACCACTGCACCCAAGGCGAATTCCGCTGGGGCGCAGTCAGGCGACAATTCTCAGGCGTCATCTTCAGCACCCAGTGGTGCGGTGGCGACCTCCACGAAGCGTGCCGACGCACGTCGTGGCGCCGGGCTCTCCGGCATGGTGCTCACCGAACTGCGCAGTCTTGCCGGTGAACTGGGCATCAAGGGCACTTCCGGGATGCGCAAGGGCGACTTGATCGCCGCGATCAAGGAACGTCAGGGCGGCAGCGCCAAGGCGGCACCCGCTCAGAGTGAACTCACGCTCGACGACGCACCGGTTACCCGCACACGCGCCAAGAGCACCCGCGCCGCGCGCACCGAAACTGCCGAAGCTCCGGCTCCTGTCGAAGCTCCCGCAGCCGAGCCCGCCGCAGCAGCACCAGCCACGCGTACCGACACGTCCGAAGAAGCCGAGGCGGGAGCCCCTCGTCGTGGCCGTCAGCGTCGCGGCGCTGCACGTCGCGCCGGTTCACCCGACCAGGGCGAGCTGAACATCGAGCAGGAGTCGGCACCGGCTGCTAACGCACCGGCCGCTGTAGCACCGGCAACTGAAGCACCCGTCGAGCGTAAGCAGAACGAGCGCGCCGAGACCCGGACCGATTCCGAACAGTCCGGCTCTGCCGAGCAGACCACCGAGCGTCCCCGCCGCGAGCGCAACAACCGCGACAACCAGGGACAGCGCGACAACCAGGGACAGCGCGACAACCAAGGTCAGCGCGATAACCAGGGCCAGCGCGGTAACCAGGATCGTCAAGACCGTCAGGATCGCGGAAATCAGAGCAACGCCGGCCAGAACAATGCGGGCCCGCGCACTGACAACCGCAACAACGGTCCGGACGACGACGAAGAGGGTGGCCGCGGACGTCGCGGACGCCGCTTCCGTGAGCGTCGTGGCCGTGGCCGCGAACGCGGCGAGGGCGGTGCACCCAGCGAGTCACGCGAGACCGAGATCCGCGAGGACGACGTCCTGCAGCCGGTAGCCGGCATCCTCGACGTACTCGACAACTACGCGTTCGTGCGTACGTCGGGATACCTCGCCGGACCCAACGACGTCTACGTCTCCATGAACTTGATCCGCAAGAACGGTCTGCGCCGCGGCGATGCCATCACCGGTGCTGTCCGGGTCTCCCGTGACGGCGACCAGAGCAATCAGCGTCAGAAGTTCAACCCGCTGGTGCGTATCGACACCGTCAACGGTGGTGATGTCGAGGCTGCGAAGAAGCGTCCCGAGTTCAACAAGCTCACGCCGCTCTACCCGAACCAGCGTCTGCGTCTCGAGACCGAGCAGAACATTCTGACGACGCGTGTCATCGACCTGGTGATGCCCATCGGTAAGGGCCAGCGCGCCCTGATCGTGAGCCCGCCCAAGGCCGGTAAGACCAGCGTGTTGCAGGCGATCGCCAACGCCATCGCGACCAACAACCCGGAGTGCTACCTCATGGTCGTCCTCGTGGACGAGCGTCCCGAGGAAGTGACCGACATGCAGCGAAGCGTGAAGGGCGAGGTTATCTCCTCGACCTTCGACCGCCCGCCGGGAGACCACACCTCGGTCGCCGAGCTCGCCATCGAGCGCGCAAAGCGTCTCGTGGAAATGGGCAAGGACGTCGTGGTTCTGCTCGACTCGATCACTCGATTGGGTCGTGCGTACAACAACTCGTCGCCCGCGTCGGGACGCATCCTCTCCGGTGGTGTCGACTCCACGGCTCTGTACCCGCCGAAGCGTTTCCTCGGTGCTGCCCGCAACATCGAGCACGGTGGCTCGCTCACCATCATCGCTACCGCGATGGTCGAGACCGGTTCCACCGGCGACACCGTGATCTTCGAAGAGTTCAAGGGCACCGGCAACGCCGAGCTCAAGCTCGATCGCAAGATCGCCGAACGTCGTGTGTTCCCGGCTGTGGACGTCAACCCGTCCGGTACGCGTAAGGACGAGCTGCTCCTGAGCCCCGACGAAGCCGCTGTGCTGCACAAGCTGCGTCGTGTGCTGTCCGGGCTGGACTCGCATCAGGCCATCGATCTGCTGATCGACCGTCTGAAGAAGAGCAAGAACAACCTCGAGTTCCTGATGCAGGTCTCCAAGACCGCACCGGGCGCAATCGACGACTGATCTTCGGTCACGAAAGAAGAACCCCACAGCCGATTTGGCTGTGGGGTTTTTCGCGTCTGTGGAACAAACTGACGGGGGAGTGCGTTATGGAATTCGTACAGCCCACTTCCTTCAGCAAGTTCAGACGCGGATTACCGGCTCTACCACCACGTCTGGCATACTGAACGGCCGAGTCCGGTTCCGGTTCACGATGTCGATTGGCGACGTCGACCCGGCGACCATTGAAAGGGACACCATGAAGGCAGGAATCCACCCAACCTACGTAGCGACCACCGTCGTTTGCGGTTGCGGTAACACGTTCGAGACTCACAGCACCAAAGAGTCCGGACGCATCAACGTCGAGGTTTGCTCGCAGTGCCATCCCTTCTACACGGGCAAGCAGAAGATTCTCGACACCGGTGGACGCGTTGCTCGCTTCGAGGCTCGCTACGGCAAGCGCGCAGACAGCAAGGTTCAGACCGAAGACTAGCTGTTCCGCCGACGCCCGATCTGCAATTGCGGATCGGGCGTCGGCTTTTTTGTGCCTGCACTCGGTTTTGCGCGTTTCCCGGGTAGTAGCGTCGAATTATCTTTAAGCGCGCACCGTAGGAAACGAAAACTCAGAGCGGAGCGAACCATGGCAGGCGCAACCAAGCCCTCGGCCATCGACGACATCCTGGCAGAACATGCCGGTCTCGAAGCGCAGATGTCCGACCCGGCGCTGCACAACGACCCGACGGCCGCCCGCCGTGTCGGAAAGCGGTTCGCCGAGCTCTCGCCCATCATGTCGACGTACAACAAGCTCACTGCTGCGCAGGACGATCTGGAAGCCGCGCGTGAACTCGCTGCCGACGATTCCAGCTTTGCCGCGGAGATTCCGGACCTCGAGGCCGAGGTCGCACAGCTCGAGCAGACGCTGACCGATCAACTTGCCCCGCGTGATCCCCACGACGGTGACGACATCGTCCTCGAAGTGAAGTCGGGTGAAGGCGGCGAGGAGTCGGCACTCTTTGCTTCCGACCTGGCCCGCATGTACGTCCGCTACGCGGAACGTCACGGCTGGCGCGTCGAAATCCTGGATGCGACGGTCTCCGATCTCGGTGGATACAAAGAAGCAACCATTTCGATCAAGAGTAAGTCCGATACCCCAGACGGCGTATGGGCACGACTCAAGTTCGAGGGCGGCGTTCACCGCGTCCAGCGCGTGCCCGTCACCGAATCGCAGGGACGTGTGCATACTTCCGCCGCCGGTGTCCTGGTGTACCCGGAACCCGAAGAGGTCGAACAGGTTCAGATCGACGAGGGTGACCTGCGCATTGACGTCTACCGCTCGTCCGGCAAGGGTGGCCAGGGCGTCAACACCACCGACTCCGCGGTGCGAATTACTCACCTGCCCACCGGAATTGTGGTCACGTGCCAGAACGAACGCTCGCAGCTTCAGAACAAGGCCCGCGCCATGCAGGTGCTGGCCGCTCGTCTGCAGGTTGTCGCGGAGGAAGCCGCAGACGCGGAAGCTTCCGCCGGACGCCAGAGCCAGGTCAGGACCGTCGACCGCTCGGAACGTATCCGCACCTACAACTTTCCCGAGAACCGCATCACCGATCACCGCATCGGATTCAAGTCGCACAACCTCGACGCCGTTCTCGACGGAGAGCTTGATCCGCTCCTCGACGCACTGGGCAAGGCGGACCGCGAGGCCCGCCTCGCAGCCGAATAGGCGGGCGACATGACAACTCGTGAATTTCTCAGGCGTGGCAGGCTGTACGCGTGAGCAGACTCCCACTCCGTTTGGCGCTGATCGAGGCAGCCAAAGAGCTCGACGCGGCCGGCGTACCCAGCCCACGTAATGATGTCGAACTGCTGGCGTCGCATCTGCTCGGGGTAGAGCGCACCCGCCTAGGCCTGATTCCGTTGGTCGACCCCGAGGTGATCGAGGCGTTCAACGGCATGGTGGCGCAGCGCGCGAAGCGAATCCCGTTGCAGCACATCATCGGCAGCGCGTCGATGGGCAATATCGACGTTGCCGTCGGTCCGGGTGTGTTCATCCCGCGGCCCGAAACCGAGTTGCTGATGGGCTGGGCCCTCTCGTTCCTCGAAGGATGCGGCAGTAGGCCTCCGGTTGTCCTGGACCTGTGCACCGGCTCGGGCGTGCTTGCGCTGTCCATCGCCGAGGCAAGGCCGGACGCTGTGGTGCATGCCGTGGAGAAAGAGCCCGCCGCGCTGGCGTGGGCGCGTCGCAACGCCGCGGACCGTGAAACAGCGGGGGATACCCCGATTCATCTTCATCAAGGTGATGTCACCGATCGCAATCTGCTGCAGGCTCTCGAAGGCAAAGTCGACCTCGTCGTCTCCAACCCGCCGTACATTCCCGAAGGGGCGCAGCTGCAGCCCGAGGTCATGGATTACGACCCGCACACGGCTCTCTTCGGTGGTCCGGACGGTTTGTCCGTCATCAAACCCATGATCAGCAACATCGCACGCTGGCTGCGGATCGGCGGCGCCGCCGGGATCGAGCACGACGACACCAATGGCGACGGCGTCGCGGCACTGTTCTCCGGTCGACGGGTGTTCGGCGAAGTGGAGCAGCATCCGGACCTGGCCGGTCGCCCCCGTTTTGTTGTCGCGAGACGCGTCGCCACCGACGTGGAAGCCCAGCGTGAGCGAGACCACGGAATGCCGAGTGACAGGATGGTCCAGTGAGCACCGTTTACGACTGTAGTGAAATTGATACCCGTACGGCAGGTCTAGCTGCCGCTAAGAATGCACTCAAAGCCGGCCGCTTGGTTGTCCTTCCGACAGACACGTTGTACGGATTGGCTGCTGATGCGTTCGACAGCGAGGCCGTCACGAGCCTCCTCCGTGCCAAGGGGCGCGGCCGGGACATGCCGGTTCCCGTTCTGGTCGGATCCTGGAACACCATCGACGGACTCGTCTACAGCGTCCGTCCGCAGGCACGCGATCTCGTTCGCGCATTCTGGCCGGGCGGGCTGAGTCTGGTTGTCGAACAAGCACCCTCACTGGCCTGGGATCTCGGCGATACGCGCGGAACGGTCATGCTTCGCATGCCGTTGCACCCCGTCGCATTGGAATTGCTGCGCGACGTCGGACCGCTTGCCGTCTCGAGCGCCAACATCTCCGGACGCCCACCGGCCACCACGGTCGACGAGGCTCGTGATCAGCTAGGCGGCTCGGCCAGCGTCTACCTCGACGGTGGACCGGCAGCACACGCGGTGGCGTCGACGATCGTGGATCTGACCGGCGACTCGCCCCGTATCCTGCGGGTCGGCGCCGTGTCAGCGGAAGATATCGCAGACGTGTTGGGCACCACGCCGGAAAGCCTTGTAGAGGGAGTTTCGTAACGATGGTCGGTGCCCGCCAGAACACGGGTGATTCTCCCCAGTGATCACGACGCACCAGGCCACCGAAATCCTTGCGCAGTCCAGCGGGGGAACGGGCGTACCGATCCGAGAACTCCTGCTGGTTCTGTGCACCGCTGCTGTGGTCACCTATCTGGCTACCGGCGCAGTGCGGATCCTGGCCATTCGCTTCGGAGCGGTGGCGATACCGCGCGACCGTGACGTCCACGTTCAGCCGACGCCTCGTCTCGGTGGTGTCGGAATGTATGTGGGTTTGGCTGCCGGGCTACTCTTCGCGCAGCAATTGCCTGCTCTGACACGAGGATTCGAGTTCGACAGTCATGACGTTCAAGCGGCGCTGGTGTCCGGCGGTGTCATAGTCCTGGTGGGGATCATCGACGACAAGTGGGGACTCGACGCCCTCACGAAGTTCGTCGGTCAGGTGACTGCTGCAGGAATCATGGTGGTGATGGGCGTCAGTTGGTTCATCATCTACAACCCGTTCGGTGACGGCGGATCGACCATCATTCTCGACCAGATCCAATCGGGCCTGTTCACGGTTGCCGTTGCCGTCGCAACTATCAACGCCATGAATTTCGTCGACGGTCTCGACGGTCTGGCGGCGGGACTCGGCCTTATTGCCGCGGTCGCGATCCTCCTCTTCTCGATCGGACTCCTGCACGATCAGGGCGGTGATGTCAGCGTGTACCCGCCGGCGATGATCGCCGCTGCTCTCGCCGGAGCGTGCCTCGGATTTCTGCCGCACAATTTCAATCCGGCACGGATATTCATGGGTGATTCCGGATCCATGCTGATCGGACTCATGCTTGCCGCGATTTCGACGTCCGCGTCCGGCCGGATTCCGCTGACGGCATACGGCACGCGCGATCTTGTCGGTCTCCTCGCGCCGTTGCTGCTGGTCAGTGCTGTGATGTTCATCCCCATGCTGGACATGCTGCTTGCGGTCATCCGCCGCACGAGGGCAGGTGTGAGTCCGTTCAGTCCGGACAAGATGCATCTGCATCACCGGTTGCTGCAGATCGGTCACACCCATCGCCGAGTTGTGCTGGTCATCTACTCGTGGGTGGGGGTTCTTGCGTTCGGCGCTGTGGGATCTTCGCTGCTGGATCGACAGTTGGTTGTTGTCCTCGTGGCGGCCGGGTTACTTGCGGCATTCCTGTTCACGGCGATCCCGTCACTGCGCGATCGCCGGCAGGAGCGAGGGTAGGGAACTTTTCCGATCCATTACCCTTGAGCATCGTGACGAACACCCCGCAATCAGTGCCGGCATCGCAGCCCATTCCCGATTCGACCGCAGCAATGCGCTCCGCAGTGAAGTGGGGCGTGATCGGGCTGGTTGTGCTGACCATTGTCGGTTCCCTGCTCGGGTGGCTGATCGGCGGTAAGGAAGGCCTGTACGGCGCGCTTCTCGGCGCCGCCGTCGGCGGTGGGTTCATTCTCTTCACCGCACTGGGCGTTCTTCTCACGTCGAAGCTGCCGGCCCTGACCGCTGGTGCAGTTCTTCTCGGGACCTGGTTGCTCAAGATGATTCTGGCAATTGTGGTGCTCGCGATTCTGAAACCGCTCGACTTCTATGACAAGACGTCGTTGGTACTGGTCATGGTATTTGCGTTGGTTATCGTCCTCGGGGCGGAAACATACGGTGTTCTCGGAACCAAGACGCCGTACGTGGACCCCACCCCGAGCGCCCCGGTCAACGACGAAGAGTAGTACTACAAATCGTAACGAACCGCCCCTTCAGGTACCCCATCTACACAATGTCGTAGATGACTTGGTAGGGTCAGCGTCAAGCGAGAGCAAAGGCAGGCTAGGTAACCCTCAGCCGACGATGCCATGTGCTCGCAGGTGGCCGATATTCTGGGCCACTGAGTCGACGAGAGTCGCCGACACCGACAGAAGCCAGGCCCCCGCGAGGGTTCTCCAGCAACTGACGAATGCGCGAGTCGAACTTGTCGACTTGTAGATCGTCAATGTCCGATCGAACCGCAGTCAATGATGGCTGCGGACCGACTACGGGAGAGAACGCTGAGCGTCACCACCCTGGCCGCCGTGGAGTTCCACGCGCCGTCACTAGACGATTTTTTCCCCGAATCAGTACTGATTCACGCGGGTCCGTTCGAGCTCGACCGACTGATGCTCATCCGCATTCTGATGTCGGTGTTGGTAGCAGCGTTCTTCGCAATTGCGATGCGCAGCCCGCGGTTGATTCCGCGTGGTGTGCAGAACGTAGCCGAGATCGCGTTGGACTTCGTTCGCGTGCAGATCGCTGAAGACGTTCTCGGTAAGGAACAGGGCAAGCGATTCCTGCCCGTCATTGCCACGATCTTCTTCGTCGTCATCGCCAACAACGTCTCCGCGATCATCCCCTTCTTGAACATCTCACCGAACGCGCGTATCGGTATGCCGTTGGTTCTCGCGGCACTCGCATACATCGTCTTCAACTACGTGGGCATCAAGAAGTACGGCTTCTTCAAGTACGTGAAGAGCAGCATCGTTGTGCCCGGCGTTCCGACTGCCCTGCACTTCCTGCTGATCCCGATCGAGTTCATCTCGACGTTCGTCCTGCGCCCCTTCACGTTGATGGTTCGTCTTATGGCCAACATGTTGGCCGGCCACATCCTGCTGGTGCTGTTCCTCGGAGCAACGAACTTCTTTGTCCTCAACGGCGGCTTCCAGGCACTCTTCGGTGTTGCCTCCCTGGCCGCGGCTATCGCCTTCACCTTCTTCGAAATCCTGGTGATCGTGCTGCAGGCCTACGTTTTCTCTCTGCTGGCCGCGGTCTACATCGACCTCGCCTTGCACGCCGAAGATCACTGACCACACCACATTTCAGCTACACCAAGAACTGAGCCTTTCGTCGACACCGGCGAAGGTCAACTGAAAGGGAATGGAACACCATGAGCGTCGCTTACCTGGCACAGGAAGTTGCCGAGCAGACCATCACCAACAAGGGTTATGGCGCCATCGGCTACGGCCTCGCGGCAATCGGCCCCGGCATCGGTATCGGCATCGTTGTCGGTAAGGCAATCGAGGGCATGGTTCGCCAGCCTGAGATGGCCGGACAGGTTCGTACCACCATGTTCCTCGGTATTGCATTCACCGAGGCCCTCGCGCTGATCGGCCTCGTCGCCGGCTTCATTTTCTAAGAGACCGACATGGCAGCCACCATTACTCTGCTCGCGGCCGCTGAGGGTGAGACTCACAACCCTCTCGTGCCCGCGACGTACGACATCGTATGGTCCATCGTCTGCCTCGTCGTTGTCGGTTTTGTCTTCTGGAAGTTCGTACTTCCGATGTTCCAGAAGGTCCTTGCCGATCGCACCGAGCAGATCGAGGGCGGGATCAAGAAGGCCGAAGAGGCACAGGCCGAGGCAAAGGACGCGCTAGAGCAGTACCGCGCGCAGCTTGCCGAAGCTCGCACCGAGGCCGCGCAGATCCGTGAGGAAGCGCGCACCCAGGGTCAGCAGATCATTGCTGACATGAAGGTTCAGGCGCAGGAGGAGAGCGATCGCATCGTGGCCGCAGGCCACAGCCAGCTCGTCGCCCAGCGTCAGCAGATCGTCGCTGAGCTCCGCTCGGATCTCGGCAAGACCGCTGTAGACCTGGCCGAGAAGGTCATCGGAGAGTCCCTCGCCGACGACGTGAAGCGTGCCGGAACGGTTGATCGATTCCTCAACGAGCTCGACGCCGTCAGCGCTGATTCAGCCAGGAAGTGAGCAACATGTACGCAGCGAGCCGTGAATCCTTGGCGCAGACGCGTTCTGCGCTGAGCAGCGCCCTGGGCGCAGTCTCTGCAGGTGCCGCTACCGCGGCCGCTGCGCAGGCTGGGTCCGAGCTCTTCTCGGTGGTCGAGGTACTTGACGGCCAGCGCGCTCTTCGCAGCGCGCTGGCTGACGCTTCGGCACCGGTCGCTGGTCGCCAGGGCTTGGCTGAGCAGTTGTTCTCCGGAAAGGTCGGCGCGGAAGCGCTGGCAACCGTGAAAGCAGCTGCAGGCCAGGATTGGTCAGCGGGCCGCGACTTGGTCAACTCGCTCGAACTGCTCGGCCGCGAAGCTCTGCTCCGCGCCGCAGCAGATCAGGGTCAGTTGGACACCGTCGAGGACGAGCTGTTCCGTCTCGGCCGCATCGTGGCAGGGGATCCCAGCCTGGAGCAGACGCTCTCGGATCTGTCGGTTCCCGCAGCCCGCAAGCGTGAGTTCCTTTCGCGCCTGCTCTACGGCAAGGTCACCGCGGTCACCGAGGCACTTGCCGGACAGGCCGTCGGCCGGTTGAAGTCTGCACCCGCAGACACATTCGACCAGCTGTCGAATCTTGCCGCCGCGCAGCGTGATACCGCTGTTGCCCACGTGCGCAGCGCTTCGGCGTTGAGTGCGGAGCAGACGGATCGTTTGACGAGCACACTTACCCGCACCTACGGGAAGCCGGTAACCGTGCACGTCGAGATCGATCCCGCACTTCTCAGCGGCTTGGTCGTCCGGGTGGGCGACGAGGTCATCGACGGTAGTGCAGCGGGACGACTCGCAGCACTGCGGAAGAACCTCAAATAGTCCTTCAGCCGAACACACACTCCAGATCTTTTCGAAGACCAGATACCGAGAGCAGGAAAAACATGGCGGAGCTGACGATCTCCTCCGACGAGATCCGTAGCGCGATCGACAACTACACCGCGAGCTACTCCCCGGAGGCCTCCCGTGAGGAGGTCGGCACAGTGACCGACACCAGTGACGGCATTGCGCACGTCTCTGGCCTGCCTTCGGCTATGTCCAACGAGCTGTTGGAGTTCCCCGGTGGAATCGTCGGCGTCGCGCTCAACCTGGATGCCACCGAAATCGGTGCAGTCATCCTGGGTGACTACCAGAACATTCAAGAAGGCCAGGAAGTAAAGCGCACGGGCGACGTTCTGTCGGTTCCCGTCGGCGACGCTTTCCTCGGCCGCGTCATCGACCCGTTGGGTGCTCCCATCGACGGCCTCGGCGAGATCGAGAGCACCGAAAACCGTGCACTCGAACTGCAGGCCGCTTCGGTGCTCGAGCGCCAGCCGGTCGAAGAGCCGCTCCAGACCGGTATCAAGGCTATCGACGCCATGACCCCGATCGGCCGCGGCCAGCGCCAGCTCATCATCGGCGACCGCAAGACCGGCAAGACCGCGGTCTGCATCGACGCGATCCTGAACCAGAAGGCCAACTGGGATTCCGGCGATGTCAACAAGCAGGTTCGCTGCATCTACGTTGCCATCGGTCAGAAGGGCTCCACCATCGCGGGCGTCAAGGCTGCCCTCGAGGAGAAGGGCGCGATGGAGTACACCACCATCGTTGCTGCTCCGGCTTCTGATTCCGCAGGCTTCAAGTGGCTCGCACCGTACACCGGCTCGGCCATCGGCCAGCACTGGATGTACCAGGGCAAGCACGTTCTGGTCGTGTTCGACGACCTGACCAAGCAGGCAGAGGCGTACCGCGCCATCTCGCTGCTGCTGCGTCGCCCGCCGGGACGTGAGGCATACCCCGGTGACGTCTTCTACTTGCACTCCCGTCTGCTGGAGCGTTCGGCGAAGCTGTCCGACGCACTCGGTGGCGGCTCGCTGACGGCTCTGCCGATCATCGAGACCAAGGCAAACGACGTCTCGGCATACATCCCGACCAACGTCATTTCCATCACCGACGGCCAGGTCTTCCTCGAGTCCGACCTGTTCAACAAGGGCGTTCGCCCCGCGATCAACGTCGGTATCTCGGTCTCCCGCGTCGGTGGCGCTGCACAGACCAAGGGCATGAAGAAGGTTTCCGGTTCGCTGCGTCTGGAACTGGCTCAGTTCCGTGAGCTCGAAGCGTTCTCCGCCTTCGCATCCGATCTCGACGCTGCCTCCAAGGCTCAGCTCGAGCGCGGTGCCCGTCTGGTCGAGCTGCTCAAGCAGGATCAGTACAGCCCGATCCCCGTCGAAGACCAGATCATCTCGATCTACCTCGCCGGCGAAGGCACCTTCGACAGCGTCCCGATCGGCGACGTCCGTCGCTTCGAGAAGGAACTGCTCGAAGACCTCAAGCACTCGGCTGCAGGCGTTTACTCCAGCATCAACGGCGGTAAGGCACTCGATGCCGACAACGCTGCTGCGCTGATCGCTGCAACCGACAAGTTCAAGGAAGGCTTCATCGCATCCGACGGAAGCCGGGTCGTGAACGAAGCCGAGGCCGACGCTCTGGGCGCAGACGAGGTCGCGAACGAGCAGATCAACGTCAAGCGCAAGACCGTCAGCAAGTGACGCACGCGCCCATGACACTGCGAATTCCGAAGGGAGAGTGATTGATCGATGGCAAGCATTCTCGAATTGCGGTCCCGTATCAAGTCGGTCAACTCGACCAAGAAGATCACCAAAGCACAGGAACTGATCGCGACTTCGCGTATCACGAAGGCTCAGATTCGCGTCGCCGCATCCAAGCCGTATGCCGAGGAGATCACGAAGGTACTCACCGAATTGGCGAGTGCGTCTGCTTCGCTCGATCACCCGCTGCTCAACGAGCGTCCGGAGCCCAAGCGGGCTGCGGTGCTCGTTGTCACCAGTGACCGCGGCATGTGTGGTGGCTACAACTCCAACGTCCTCAAGCAGGCAGAAGAGCTCATGGCTCTGCTCCGCACCGAGGGCAAGGAGCCGGTTGTCTACGTGCTCGGTTCCAAGGGACTCGGTTACTACACCTTCCGTGGCCGCGACATCGGTGCTGCGTGGACGGGCTTCTCGCAGGATCCGGGTTACTCGGATGCCGCGAAGGCCAGCCGCCACCTGGTGGAGCTCTTCATGGCAGGTTCGGGCAACCAGGTCGACGCTCCGAACGGCGAAGGCACCATCGAGGGCGTCGACGAACTCCATATCGTCTACACCCGCTTTGTGTCGATGCTGACCCAGACCCCCGAGGTTCGCCGTATGGCTCCCCTCGAGGTGTCCGTGTCCGAAGAGCGCATCGAACTCGGCGACGACATGCTGACCAACGGTCACGACGACGACCACTCCACCGGTCCCGTCGCTGACTTCAGCTTCGAGCCCGAGCCGGAGAAACTGCTCGGCGCACTTCTGCCGAAGTACGTCAGCACGCGTATCTTCTCGTCGCTTCTCGATGCTGCGGCATCGGAGTCGGCAGCCCGTCGTACCGCTATGAAGGCCGCGACGGACAACGCAAACGAACTGGTGAACACGTTGAGCCGTCAGGCCAACCAGGCTCGCCAGGCCCAGATCACCCAGGAAATCAGCGAGATCGTCGGCGGCGCCAACGCGCTCGCCTCGAGCGCAGGAAGTGACTAGCACATGACCGCAGCAGTAACCGAAAACAACGGGGCAGGTTCGGCTTCGGCCGTAGCCGGCCGCGTCGTGCGGGTCATCGGTCCCGTCGTGGACGTTGAATTCCCGCGTGGCGCTGTTCCTGAACTGTTCAACGCCCTGAACGCCGAGATCACGCTTCCCTCGGTCGCCAAGACGCTGACGCTCGAGGTTGCTCAGCACCTCGGTGACAACCTGGTCCGCACCGTCTCCATGCAGCCCACCGACGGCCTGGTCCGCGGCACTGCAGTGACCGACTCGGGCAAGCCGATCTCGGTTCCCGTCGGTGACGTCGTCAAGGGCCACGTGTTCAACGCACTGGGCGATTGCCTCGACACACCCGGCCTCGGCCGTGACGGCGAGCAGTGGGGCATCCACCGCAAGCCACCAGCCTTCGATCAGCTCGAAGGTAAGACCGAGATCCTCGAGACCGGCATCAAGGTCATCGACCTTCTCACCCCGTACGTCAAGGGTGGAAAGATCGGTCTGTTCGGTGGTGCCGGCGTCGGCAAGACCGTTCTGATCCAGGAAATGATCACGCGTATCGCTCGCGAGTTCTCGGGCACCTCGGTGTTCGCAGGCGTCGGTGAGCGTACCCGTGAGGGCACCGACCTCCACCTGGAAATGGAAGAGATGGGCGTCCTCCAGGACACCGCCCTTGTCTTCGGCCAGATGGACGAGCCGCCCGGAACGCGTATGCGCGTCGCCCTGTCCGCACTGACGATGGCGGAGTACTTCCGCGACGTTCAGGGCCAGGACGTCCTGCTGTTCATCGACAACATCTTCCGCTTCACGCAGGCAGGTTCCGAGGTTTCCACCCTCCTCGGCCGTATGCCTTCGGCAGTGGGCTACCAGCCCACGCTTGCGGACGAGATGGGTGAGCTCCAGGAGCGCATCACCTCGACCCGTGGTCGTTCGATCACGTCGCTGCAGGCTATTTACGTGCCCGCCGACGACTACACCGACCCCGCGCCGGCTACGACGTTCGCGCACCTCGATGCCACCACCGAGCTCTCGCGCCCGATTTCGCAGATGGGTATTTACCCCGCTGTGGATCCGCTGAGCTCGACCTCCCGCATCCTGGAGCCCGGCATCGTCGGTGCCGAGCACTTCCGCGTTGCCAACGAGGTCAAGCGCATCCTGCAGAAGTACAAGGAACTGCAGGACATCATCGCCATCCTCGGTATGGACGAGCTTCAGGAAGAGGACAAGGTCCTCGTGGGCCGCGCCCGTCGTATCCAGAAGTTCCTCGGCCAGAACTTCATCGTTGCCGAGAAGTTCACCGGTGAGCCCGGCTCCGTCGTGCCGCTTCGCGACACCATCGAAGCCTTCGACCGCGTCTGCAAGGGCGAGTTCGATCACCTTCCCGAGCAGGCATTCAACAGCTGTGGTGGACTCGACGACGTCGAGGCTGCAGCCAAGAAGATGGCCGGGAAGTAGTCCACGATGGCTGAGATGACCGTAGAACTCGTTGCCGTCGAGGAGCGCTTGTGGTCGGGTACGGCGACGCTGGTCAGCGCTCAGACGACTGAGGGCGAGATCGGCATCATGCCTGGGCATGAGCCGGTTCTCGGCCAGCTCATCGAGGGCGGCACCGTGTCGATCACGTCTGTCGACGGTGAGCGCATCGTCGCAGCAGTTCACGGCGGTTTCCTGTCGGTGACGGCTACCACCGTCACGATTCTGGCCGAGTCCGCGGACATGGCCGAGGACATCGACGTGAGCGCTGCCAAGGCAGTACTCGCTGACACCCAAGCCGACGACGAGGCGATTGCGGTCGCCAAGGGTCAGCTTCGGGCAGTCGAGCGCGCGTAGTTAATCAGAGCAAAGCCGCGACGGGAGCCGACGAACAGTGACATTCGGAATGACTGTGTTGATCATTCTGGTTGTGCTGCTCGCGGTTCTCGTCGCGGCTTTTCTGTACCGTCTGGTGATCCTGCGCCGCGGTGGTACGGCAGCGCTTCTTCGTGTTCTGCCCTCTCCGGGGGACAGCGGGTGGCGACACGGAATCATTCGCTACGGCGAAAGCTCCTTCGTATTCTTCAAACTTTCTTCTCTCCGGCCCGGTCCGGATTCACGTGTCGACCGTCAAGGCATCGAGGTCGAGAGCCGTCGCTCTCCCTCCGGTACCGAATTCGACATCATGAGTGACGACATCGTTGTCCTGCGTCTGCGTGATGGGTCGTCGAACTACGAAATCGCTTTGGACAGTGGAGCGTTGACCGCGTTCCTGTCCTGGGTGGAATCTCGGCCAGACGGGCGTGCCCGCAGGCGACGTACCGCCTGACCGGAGGTGCGGCGTCAGGCGCCGGCGCCTGGCTTCCAGAGAACATCACCGTTCGGATTGGCAACTCTTCCCATGATGAAGAGCAGATCCGACAATCTGTTGAGGTATTTGGCGGGCAGAACGCTCGTGTCGTCAGGGTGCGCATCGATAGCCGACCACGCCGCTCGTTCGGCTCGGCGAGATACGGTCCGAGCAACGTGAAGTAGAGCTCCCAACGGCGTTCCGCCGGGAAGAATGAACGAATTCAACGGTGCCAGTTCATCATTGAGCTCGTCGCACCAGCCTTCGAGGCGATCGATGTATGCCTGGGTAACGCGCAGCGGCGGGTATTTGGGATTCTCGACGACCGGGGTGGACAGGTCGGCTCCCGCGTCGAAGAGGTCGTTCTGAATCTGGCGAAGTATCGCCGTCAGACTCTCCGATGGATTGCCGAGTGCCAACGCAACACCGATCGCGGCATTGGTTTCGTCGCAATCCGCATATGCGGTCAGGCGCGGGTCGTTCTTGGACACGCGCGAAAAGTCGCTCAGTCCTGTGGTGCCGTCGTCGCCGGTCCGGGTGTAGATCTTCGTTAGGTGAACACTCATACGCCAACGGTACCGGCGCGGAGTTTCGACGGTTGTGGCTCTAGGCTGTGAACCGTGAGTGAGCACTTTCTTGTAACCGGGGGTCAGCGCCTCGAAGGTGAAGTTTCAGTCGGGGGCGCCAAGAACAGTGTGCTGAAGCTGATGGCTGCAGCATTGTTGGCCGAGGGCACTACCGTCGTGACCAACTGCCCAGACATCCTCGACGTTCCGTTGATGGCGGACGTGCTGCGAGGCCTGGGGTGCGAAGTCGAACTTGAAGATTCAGAAGTTCGGATCACGACGCCGGCCGAACCGAAATACCACGCCGACTTCGACGCCGTGAAGCAGTTCCGCGCATCGGTCTGTGTCTTGGGACCACTCGTAGCGCGCTGTCGCCGGGCCGTGGTTGCCCTTCCCGGTGGCGATGCGATCGGATCGCGCCCACTCGACATGCATCAGTCGGGACTCCGCCTTCTCGGTGCCCACAGTGAAATCGAGCACGGATGTGTTGTGGCGCAGGCCGATGACCTGCACGGCGCAAACATCCGCCTCGTATTTCCGTCGGTCGGTGCTACCGAAAATATCCTCATGGCTGCCGTTCTGGCGCGCGGTGAAACGGTCATTGACAACGCCGCCCGTGAACCGGAGATCGTCGATCTGTGCAACATGCTGAACCAGATGGGGGCAAAGGTCAGTGGCGGGGGTTCCACGACGCTCACCATTCAAGGTGTTCGCAAACTGGAACCGACCACACACCGGGTCATCGGTGATCGCATCGTTGCAGCAACCTGGGGCGTCGCCGCGTCGATGACCAGGGGAGATGTACGCGTTCGTGGGGTCAACCACAAGCATCTCGGGTTGGTCCTCGACAAGCTGCGAACTGCAGGCGCCGAAGTGACACCGGAAGTCGACGGTTTTCGAGTTGTCCAACGTGAGCGGCCCAAAGCCGTCAACTTTGCGACGCTCCCGTACCCGGGATTCCCGACGGACCTCCAGCCCATGGCCATCGGACTGGCAGCAGTGGCAGAGGGAACGTCGATGATCACAGAGAACGTCTTCGAATCCCGTTTCCGGTTCGTGGAGGAAATGATCCGTTTAGGCGCAGACGCCCGGACCGACGGTCACCATGCCGTAATCAGGGGAGTGCCGGTTCTGTCCAGCGCGCCGGTGTGGTCTTCGGACATTCGCGCCGGAGCTGGACTTGTTCTTGCCGGCTTGGTGGCAGA